>JAZNHT010000001.1:0-10305 GCA_045577175.1 Eubacteriales bacterium
TCTCCTTGTTGATTTTCAAAATGACACCACCAACGCGCTTGCCGTCAACAACGATGCGATAGGTTTCGCTGTCGGGAGAGTCGATACAGCGCTCAATGGTTTTGCGAGAGATGATCTCACCGTCAAAATCCAAATGGTTATCACGCATGCCGAATTCCTCGATCGCACCGTACTTAAACGCCCACTGATTGTCAAGAATGAATTGCTCGCGGTCGTCTGATGTGAGAGGAACAAGAGTAACTTTTGTGTTCTTCATGTCTGCCTCCAAAATAAAAATAGAACCTCGGCTACTGCATCACAATAACCGAGGCTCACCCCGACACCTAATCCGGCATTACGGTACTACGGTACACAGCCTCCGGTGACATATTCAATTTGCGCCGATTTGACCGCCAAAAGCAGTCAAATCGGCAATTTTGGTCGGAGTGACAGGAATCGAACCTGCGCCATCTTGGTCCCAAACCAAGCGCCTTACCATTAGGCAACACCCCGAAATATTCAGTTTTTTTCTCAACTATGGTCAAACCTGTGGTCAAGCCGCATTTTTCTTTACCGCTCGATCACACTTTCCTCGCGTTTCCGCCGTTTTTCGCCCGAATGCTCGCTTATTCAGAAACCGCAGCCGAAAACCACTGCACGCTCCCAAACGTCGCGCGCTACCAACTGCGCCACACCCCGATGATTCAATTGAGGCAAGGATTACACCCTTGCCTCAATATTATAGCGGAATCTCCTTCATTTGTCAAGAGATTTACGTTTGTACGGGCAAAATCCCACTCACTTCCCTTCCGGGATCACCTCAAACGTATGCCTTACGCGATCAATCAAAACCGCCGCGTCAGCGTAAATCGGCAAACGGCACACGATCACCTCAGACGGATGCACTTCTGCGTGCGTTTCACAATAAGCGCGGCGAACATCGTTCTCCAACGGGTGCCGACAGTCCGGCAGTCCGTGCGGCAGAGAGCCGCGCTCCCACAAATACCAATCCAGCGCAAGACATGCATCGAGCTTTTCGGCATCTGCCGTGACAGTTTGGGCATAGGCACGAAAAGCGGAAACCGCCTCCCTTTGGGAGAGAGCGCGCGGCGATTGCATCGACTGTGCAAGTCCGTCAAAAAATGCAAACGGTGACGGATAATCGCGGAGTAAAAACAAGAGCGTATTGGCAAAATGACCGCTGCCTGCAAACCGATCCAGCACGTCATCCACGGCGTGCAGGCGGCAGAGCTCCCCATACGAAAGCGAATCGCTTGAGAGAACTTCATACGGCGGATTTTGTGAATACCTATAGCCAAGATCACGGCAGGATTTGCGGAGTGCCGTACCGGGCAGGAGCTTCAAAAATCCGAGCTGCAAAAGATCGCACGCGCCGTAGACAGCATCGAATGACTGCGCAAACCGCGCAAAATCCTCCCTTGGGAGACCGGCGATCAGATCCGCATGGATGTGAATATTCCCGACAGAACGAATCCGCTTGAGTGCGGCGATAATCTTTTGCGGATCGGATGTGCGACCGATGGCGGCAAGCGTTTCGGGATTCGTTGACTGCACACCGCACTCCAGCTGAATCTTCCCTTTCGGCATCGCGGCGAGCGTCGCAAAATTCTCCTCGTCCAGCAGATCGGCGCAGATTTCAAAGTGATACGTTTTTGTTAAGGAATCCCCCGCGATTGCGCGCCAGATCTTGTCCGCACGGCACCTGTCAAAATTGAACGTCCGATCGACAAATTTAATTACGCGCACACCGTCAATTTTCTCAAAGGCGCGAAGCTGATCGATTGTATCGTCTGCACTCTTGACACGCACGCCGGACACAGCAGAGGAAAGGCAATACGAGCACTTATACGGACAGCCGCGCGCGGATTCGTAATAGAGGATGCCTCCGCTGTGTGAATCGGGCGGATACGAATCATAGAGAATCCCCGTTTTCGCAAAATCGGCATACGGTGTTCCCATCACCACCGAATGGCGCGGCGGAAATGCGGTGCAGAACGAAACAAACGCGTCCTCCCCTTCCCCTGCGATGATATTATCGACAAACGGATAGCGCGCAAAGAAGGATTCATCCTCAAACGAAATCTCGGGACCGCCGAGGACGATTTTTGCATCGGGCAGAAGCTCACGGAGATCGGCGGCAAGGGCGAGCATGGCGTCACGGTTCCAGATATAGACGGAAAATCCGTAGACATCGGCTTCCGCACTCGCAAGTGCGGAAAGAATCTCGCGCGAACGGTCCTTCATGGAGCGTTCGATCACGCATGGCGAAAAGCCGTGCTTTTCCAATGCATCCGCGATACAGCGCACGGCAAGATTTGTATGTACATAGGAAGAATTAAGCGCGAAAAGTGCGATTTTCATAAGCCACCGTCCTGTTTTATTCCTTATCATTATACATCATCCGCGCGCGCCCGTCAACTTCTCTTCCGAAGTGAAAAAGGACTTCTGCGCGGCGGCGGAATCAATGTGCCGTCTTCCCACGTATAGACGAGTGTTTTTGCCGTCTCCGTTTTTCCGCGGCGGCGGACAGTGATGCGGTATTCCACCGTGATCCGCGCCCCCTCCGTTTTCATTTTATAATCTCCTGTCAATATGCGGATGCCGTCTGTGCGCCGCTTGGCTATCTCCTCCGAAGCGGCGGATACCGCATCTGCAAGAGCAAGAAAAAACGCGTTCATCTCCCGTGCGTGATCCGGTGCACCTGCATCCTCAAATTCCGGATACCATATGCGCGCACGCGCCGTCGGAATCGATTTTCGGGTTTCTGTCACGGTATCCCCTCCCTTATGTCCGTTACTTATCTTATGCGGCAGACTTTGTGCGCATACATCTTGCTTTTTTTGATGGATTGCGGTATAATGATAAAAACGAACTTTCGGAGGACAGCCATGCAGCACTCTTCCCTTTCGCCTGCCGCAGATCGCCTGCGTCCCAATTCCTTTGACGACATGTCCGGACAGGAGCATCTGATCGGTCCGCGCGGCGTACTCAGGCGAATTACCGCATCGGGCAAGATTCCCAGCATGATTTTTTTCGGTCCTCCCGGCACGGGTAAGACCACAGCGGCGACCATTATCGCCAAAGCATCGGGAATGACAATGCACCATCTGAACGCAACGACCGCTTCCCTCACGGATATTCGCGCGGTTGCGGCGGAGACCGGCGGTCTGCTCGGCGTCGGCGGTATCCTTTTGTATCTCGACGAGATTCAGTATTTCAACCGCAAGCAGCAGCAGTCCCTGCTTGAATACATTGAGGACGGACGCATCACGCTGATTGCGGCGACGACGGAAAATCCGTACTATTACATTTATGATGCCCTGCTCTCGCGCTGTTCGGTTTTTGAATTTAAGCCGGTGCCTGCCGATGCAATGACAGTACGGCTCAAGCGTGCATTTGATCTTATCGCCGCAGATTGCGGACGTGAGATCACGGCGGCGGAGGAAGCGATTCGCTATATCGCCAACGTATGCGGCGGCGACGTGCGCCGAGCGGTCACGATGCTGGAGCAGGCAGTCGCCTACGTGGCATCCGGTGACGAAACGGAGACGGTGCTCACGCTTGAGGTAGTGAGGCAGTTTGTGCCGTCCGTATCCGCAGGAAATTTCGACGGAGACGGCGACGTGCACTACGATCTGCTCTCCGGCCTTCAGAAATCCATCCGCGGCTCCGATCCGGATGCGGCGGTGTTCTACCTCGCGCGGCTTCTGGAAGGCGGCGATCTGCTCTCTCCCTGCCGCCGATTGATGGTAATTGCAAGTGAGGACATCGGCGCGGCGTATCCGATGGCGGCGGTCATCACGCGCGCATGTGTGGAAAGTGCGAAGGAGCTCGGTCTGCCCGAGGCACGGATTCCGCTGGCAAACGCCGCCGTGATGCTCGCGACGGCTCCGAAATCGAACACGGCATATCTCGCGATGGATGCCGCCCTCGCCGACATCCGCGCCGGCAAGGGACGCGTGATGCCGAAGCATCTCTCCTCGCCGAATTTTCCGGGATACGTCTATCCGCACGATTTTACATATGACTACGTACCGCAGCAGTATCTGCCCGATGATCTGAAGGGCGCAAAATACTACACGTTCGGCGATAACAAGACGGAATCCGCCGCCGCCGCATACTGGGAGAGGGCAAAAAAAGAAGGCGGAAAGAAAAAATAAATATTTTTGTAAAAAGGTATTGACAAACGGTTGAAAAATCTGTATAATATTTAGTAGCGTTGATCCAAAGACAGCAGGTTACGGTAAAAGCGAATGCTTTCCTGCCGAGGGGAGACTGAATACAGGAGTATTTCGTCTTTTTTCGGTGAACTGCCGGAAAAAGACTTTTCTTTTTCCCTGTTGTATTAGCGCAAACTTTTACAAGGAGGAAAACCAATGCCTAACGCAAAAATTCTGGAACAGAAGATTGCCGTTGTCGAGTCTCTGACCGAGAAAATGGGCAAATCTGTTTCCGGTGTTCTCGTAAAGTATCAGGGTATCACCGTTGAGAACGATACCAAACTTCGCGCAGAACTCCGCAAAGCAAACGTTGAGTACACCGTTCTGAAGAACTCCATCATCGGTCGTGCATGTGACAATGCAGGCTACAGCGAGCTCAAGGGTGAACTCACCGGCATGAACGCTCTCGCAATCAGCTACGACGATCAGGTTGCTCCCGCAAAGATCCTGAAAGAGTATGCTGACAAGATCGAGACCTTCGAACTCCGCGGCGGTTACGTCGACGGTAAGGTTCTCGACGCAGCAGGCGTCAATGAGCTGGCAAACATCCCGCCGAAGGAACAGCTCGTCGGCAAGATCCTCGGAAGTCTCCAGGGATCCCTTTACGGTCTCGCATTCGCTCTTCAGGCTATCATTGACAAGAGCGGCGAAGCTCCCGCTGAGGCTGCTGAAGCAGCTGAGGCTCCCGCAGCAGAGGCTGCCGCTGAGGAAGCGTAATCTCCTCACTATATTAAATTAACTATTACACACATTTGGAGGTAAACAAAATGGCAAGCGAAAAGTCCGTACAGATTATTGAAGCAATCAAAGCTCTCACCATTCTTGAGCTTTCTGACCTCGTTAAGGCAATCGAAGAGGAGTTCGGTGTATCTGCTGCTCCCGTTGCAGTTGCAGGTGCCGCTGTTGCAGGCGCTGCTGCTCCGGCTGCTGAGGAGAAGACTGAGTTCGACGTAGTTCTCAAGTCCTTCGGCGCTAACAAGCTCGGCGTTATCAAGGTTGTCCGCGAGATCACCGGTCTCGGTCTGAAGGAAGCTAAGGAGCTCGTTGAGGGTGCTCCGAAGACCCTGAAGGAAGGCGTTTCCAAGGCTGATGCTGATGCTATCCAGAAGCAGCTCACCGAGGCTGGCGCAGAAGTCGAGATTAAGTAATCTCTCCCCCTTTGTAAAAGTGAGACCGCATAACTTTGGTATGCGGTCTCTTTTTTTATTCTTTTTCAGCCGTACATCCAGCTTGACGGGATCAGAAACGTGTACGGCGCGGTGACAATCGCAAAGATGAGGGACAGGACACGCCGCAGTTTCGGATCAACCTTTCGGAATGTGATAAAATAATTGAACACAAAAATCAGTGCAGCGGAGATCAATAGCGCAGGGATTGTGATATACCATTCATCGCCCATTCTGCCAAGCTCAAGCACGACCATCAGAAGCATATACGCCGAGCCGATCGCATCCGAGAGCAAACCGAAGCCGTAAATCGGCAGGATGTATCGCTTGTAGAACTGCTTTTTGTTGACGATCTTCAAAGCGATCATCGCGAGCAGAAGGACAAGGCTGTCGATAAGAAAATTCCCGGGCAGGACGATCAGCCACACCTGCGGAAACAGCATCAGCATCCCAAACGGAAACAAAACGTTATAAAGCGTCACGGATTTGGCGGTGTTTTTCATTTTCATATACGGTTTCCCCCTGTTTTCGGTAATATATTAGACGGCTCCGCCCGAAAAAGGTTCCCTTTTCATTACAAAAAATTCGACAAATCAGATCAAGGGCGTAAGCGCGGCGGAAAAGATGCTTTACCCTGTTTTGCGCGACGTTTATCCTTGCGTACGCAAAATGTGAAAAAGTGTTAAAATATAGTTAAAATATTGCCTTGGCATCTTTACCAAACTTCTCAAAATAATGAAAATATGTACAAAACAACTTGACAGTCCCACGAAAGTCATGTGAAATATATAATGAACAAACGGAATTGCACCCCCCGTTTGTTAATATTTTATTTTTAAGAAAGGATACCCTGTTATGAAGAAACTGCTTTCTCTGGTTTTATGTTTCCTCATGGTCTTCTCTGCCGTTCTTCCCGTGCTTGCGGAAGAAACGACGGAAGAAGAAACCCCGACGCTGCTTACACCCGCGCTGACAAGCACAGGTGAAAAGAGCAGCTTCACCATCGGCAACGACGTTGCCTACTATGCGTTTGCGGCTGCCGCAGCGCAGAACACGCACATCAACAACTACACCGGCGGCACTATCAGTGCCTCGACGAACGGCTTCTCTTGCGGCACGCATGAGCATGAAGAAGCATCCATGATTACCCTGTGGGGTGATTTGGTTGACATTACCTACGACCTGACCTTCACGGTTGAAGAGGCCGGCTACTACTCCATCGCAGTCGGTATGGACCCCGGCAACACTTCGCAGTATCAGGTTCCCGTCTCTCTTGACGACGGTGAGACCTATTACCTGCACACCTCCGGCGGATACAAGGGCATGAACACCTGGTACTACGGCATGGATAAAATCTGGCTGTGGGCAGGCGAGCACACCTTCCACCTGAGCAAGGCTGAGTTCATCAGCGGTACTAAATCGGCTACCTGTTACTACGGCGGTATCAAGGTTGCAAAGAGCATCGCTCTTGATCCTACCTACTACACCCTCCCGACCGGCTTCGAGAACGCTACATACGTTCATGCGGCTGACCGCTTCGAGGAAGACAACGGCGTCGCACCGGACAACACCTGGACGATGCTGGATGTTACCACGATCGGTTACAGCCATGACAAGGGCGCGTTCAAGCTGAAGTTCACCGTTCCCGCTGACGGCGAGTATGCGTTTGCATTCAAGCACTCCGCAGGCGGTGCGAACCGCGGTATGGAAAAAATCCAAATCGACGGCGAGGGCGTTGCATACAGCGCAGTTTCTGTCGGTGCCGTTGCGTATCCGCAGGCTGAGTACTACACCGGCATGACCGCTTACCTCACGGCAGGCGATCACTACATGTACCTCACCTCCGCACCCTCTACGTGCTACTTCCACGGCTTCTACTTCACCGAGGCTGCAAACGGAGCAAGCACAGACAAGGATTACACCTACGGTGCAATCGAGATGTCGGGCACCGCTACGCCTATGTTCGCATACGGCGAAAGCGAAATCACCCCGTTTGCTGTCTACAATTACTACGACTACAAGGATTACAACATCGAAGCCGGTCGTGAGATTCTGGCTCCCGATGCAAACGGCAAATACAACACCGGCACCTACGAGTTCGCAGCGGGCACTATCAACAGCAACACATACGGTTCGCATCCGTACGTCTCCGTGAGCGGTCACTGCACGGACGGATATCTTGTTCCCTTCACGGTTGCTGAGGACGGTATCTACGAGATTCGCGCTTCCATCATCACCGATACCTCCGAGCGCGGTATGTTCATGCAGATCGACGAGCTCACTCCGTATCACTACATGCTCGCTTATACGCACGGCCCTGTTATGTCCGGCTACGCAACGGTTAAGCTGACCGCAGGCGAGCACATGATGAAGCTGTACGGCGATCCCGTTGCAAACAACGGCGGCGCGTACAACACCTCCTTCACGCTTGTTAAGGTTGTGGATCTCCCGATCATGACCACGACTGTCTCCGACGCATTTGCAAACGCAGCTGCCGAGGACATCGATGCATATAAGTTTATTGACTACCTCGACGGTAACGTCAAGGGTACCAACTACTCCGGTTACTACAAGATTTCCGAGGGTGCACAGATGGACGCTGTCGGTGTTTCCGGCGCAACGGATGCGTTCGTTGTTCCTTTCACCGTTGAGACTTCCGGTACCTATGCAGTCCGCTTTGATCTGGTTTCCGACGGCGGCGGACGCGGTAACTTCTTCAAGATTGACGACAGCCTCCTTTGGGAAGCGTTCCGTACCGGCGGCTATCCGAACGTTGTCAGCATGTACGGCATGACGATCGATCTGTATGCCGGCGAGCACGAATTCTATCTCTATGGGGAAGAAGGCGGCAAGTCCACCGCTTACTCTCACGGCTTCGCTCTCGTTCTCGTTGAGGAGAAGCACGTGCACATCCCCGGTGATGCGGCAACCTGTACCGCACCGCAGACCTGTACCGAGTGCGGTGAGGTGATCGCTCCCGTTACCGATCACCCCTACGGTGAGTTCGTTGTCACGACTCCGGCAGGCTGTGAGACAGCAGGTGAGCAGGTTCAGACCTGTACTGTCTGCGGTGCTACGAATGCGGAAGTAATCGAGGCTACCGGTCACGCATACGGCGATTGGGTTGTCACGACTCCGGCAGGCTGTGAGACTGCAGGTGAGCAGGCTAAGACCTGTGCAAACTGCGGCGACGTAGTCACCGAGGCAATCGAGGCTACCGGTCACCTGTACGAGGCAGGCTCCCGTGTCGCGGAAGCACATCCCCACCCCGTTTACTACATCTGCGCATGCGGTCTTGAGAAGCGCGTGTCTCTTTACAGCACCGTTGAGGGCTGTGATCAGTGCGAGCTCAGAATGACCACCGCGATCACCGACGCCTTTGCAAATGCTGAGGAAGGCGCGATCGTTGAGTACAAGTTCTACGACGACGACGTTGTTGCGGCAAACGTTGCAAACGGTCTTTTGAAGACCGGCGACGAGGGCGTAACTAAGCCCGACTTCGGCGTAACGCTCGTTGCAAACGGCGGTCGTTACGACGCACTTACCCTGAACTCCAGCAACATGGGCAGTAAGGCATATACCCTCAACTTCACAGTTGAGACAGCCGGTACCTATGAGATCCGCTTTGACTTCATCTCCGATAACAACGGACGCGGCGGTCTCCTCCAGGTAGATGGCGGCGACAAGTGGGAAGCAGTCATCAAGGCTCCCTGGCCGCAGGAAATCTCTATGTACGGCATGACCGTTGAGCTGTATGCAGGCGAGCACACCATGAGTCTCTACCTGCCTGCCAGCCCGATCGGTGCTGCATATACGCAGGGCTTCGCTCTCGTTCTCGTTGACGCACACGACGTCTGCAAGCACGAGGCAGGCGACGCTCCTACCTGTACTGAGGATCAGGTCTGCACGCTTTGCGGCGAGGTTCTCGCTTATGCAACCGGTCACACCTATTCCGCAGGCACTGAGCTCGGTGAGGAGCACCCGCACGTACTCTACAACGTTTGTGTATGCGGCGAGAAGATCGCTACCGAAGGAACCGGCAATCTTGCAGGATGCACGATCTGCTATCCGATCGCAGAGAAGCCGACCGGCACCGTCAACTACGGTACTGCTGTTATCGACGGTGTGATGGATGATGTCTACACTGACTCTCTCATGATCGTTTACGACGGAAACAACGACTACAACACGTTTAAGGACAGCTGGGATTGGAAGGATGCAACCGCTACCGTCTACGCAACGTATGACGAGCAGTATGTATACTTCTACGCAGTTGTTACGGATGACGATGTTGTAAGACGCGCTGACGCGTACTACGAGGTCGCAAACTCCTACGGTATCGACGGTATCGAGTTCCGTCTGAATCTCGGCGGCGAGGAGAATGCTGCCAACCAGTTCAAGATCACCGTAGACGCACACGGTGTCAAGGCGTTCAACCTCTGGGCCGACCGCTATCCGTTCACCGAGCTTGACGCATCCATGTACTCCACTGCACTGACCGACACCGGTTACGTAATTGAGGTGGCTGTTCTGCACTCCATTGAGGGCTCCAACACCTATCTGCTTGAGGCAGGCGTTCTCGGCTTCAATATGTGGCTGATCGACGCGCAGCCGTCCGCAGAGGGCACCAACACCAACACCGAGACCTCCAAGGGTACCGATTACATCATGTACGGTCTGAACTACGGTAACGGCAACGGTGTTGCTGAGTACTACGCGCTCGGTGCTATGGAAGAAGAGCACGTATGTGACTTCACCTACGCAACCGAGACGGACGAAGCTCACCCGCACGCTGTATACGGCGTCTGCGAGTGCGGCGAGAAGCAGATCACTGCTGAAAGCTCCGACAATGCAAGCTGTCTCGTATGCAATCCGTTCGAGCTGTTCGGTTCTTCGATGACACTGGGCAACGCACTGGA
>JAZNHT010000002.1:0-5303 GCA_045577175.1 Eubacteriales bacterium
TGAGGCGCGGCATTTACGTCGAGGATTCCCTCGACCGCCTAAGCGGTCGTTTCCGCTTTCGCGGAAAACCGGGAACCTCGCAGGACAACATACCACTCTTTCTTCATCTTATTAGGAGAGTTATGATCGGCGTGCAGTGCAAACAACGACTAAACGACACCGCAAAAGACGCGCTCCCGCGCGGGCGAATAGGGATATGGATGGGTACGAATTTCGTGCGGATTGTACATACAAATCATGATCGCTTACAATATGCGGAGATAAAGTTTGGTACGGGAGAATGTGGCGCAATTTTGCAAACGTACTGTCAGCGATAGCAGAAGGGATACAAAACGTAGCGATACAGCTTTGGAGGAAGTGGTACGTTGGCATACATTTACCGCTAAACCCCAGGGGAAAGGGGTGCAGGGGAGAGGGGATCTTCCCCCCTCTCCCCTTGCCGCGGAGGAGGTTTTAGGAGGGGCTGCGCGATGCGCCCCTCCTAATCTGCCTTCGCCCCTCGCTTATTTTTTCGTGCGAGACGTGCCGCCGCATCGGCGAGGGCATCCGCCAAAGCGTCAATTTCCTCCGCCGTATTCTCGTGAGAAAGACTCACGCGCACGGTCGTGTCCGCTTCCTCCGGCGTCAGCCCGAACGCGACCAACGCACGGCTCGTTTTCTTCGCGCTGTGCGCGGAGCATGCCGATCCCGCGGAGATGCAAATCCCTTTCGCGGAAAGATCGTTCAGCACCGTCTCACTGCGGATGTCGGGCATCGTGACGGATACAATATGCGCCGCCGACGCTTTCGGGACGTTTATGCGGATTTCGGGGGTGGCGGAGAGCTTTTCCGTAAGTCTCGCGCGCAGGGAAGCGATTGCCGTACAGCGATCCGCAAACGATTCCGTCATAGCGCGGCACGCCGCGGCAAATCCCGCAATCCCGGGCACGTTTTCCGTGCCGGAGCGGAAGCCGCCCTCCTGTCCGCCGCCCGTGACGGTCGGGATCAGCTTTTTCGCCCGCACGATCGGCTCCGATACGTAAAGCGCGCCGATCCCCTTCGGTCCGCCGATCTTGTGCGCGCTGATGCTCACGAGATCCGCGCCGAGCGCGGTGGGCGTAAATCGGATTTTCATGAATCCCTGCACCGCATCTGTGTGCGTGACGGCGTCGGGCGAGTACCGCCGCACCGTGTCAAAGGCGCGCTTCACGTCGTAGAGCGCACCCGTTTCGTTATTCACAAGCATCACGCTTACAAGGATCACGCCTTCGGCGTGCGCCTCGATATAGTCAAAATCCAATTCTCCGCCGACGGTCGGGATGCGGCAGATTTCAAATCCGTCCGCCCCCAGTCGGGCGGCAGTCTGCTCAATCGCGGCGTGCTCGCCCTCCGAAATCAGAATCCGACCGCGGCTTGTCCCTCGGACGGGACGGTTTTTGGCGTACACGGTGCCGATCAGGGCGAGGTTGTCCGCCTCCGTGCCCGATCCCGTAAAGAAAATCCGCCCTTCCGTCTCTCTGCGGATGCCGAGCGATCTGAGCACGGTGCGCCGTGCCTCTGCGAGAAGCGCGTTCGCCGTGTTGCCTGCCGCGTGGACGGAGGACGGATTTCCCCATCTCGCCGTCAGCGCGTCCGTCATCGCCGAGATCGCCTCGGCGCACGGCTTCGTCGTTGCCGCGTTGTCAAAATAGATCATCTTTTTACCGCCAAGCGAAATTTTCCACGATGGAGGCAAAGTCCGTCGAGTGATCCGTACTCTCGGCAAGCTCCGTGAACGTCATCAGATAGAGCACGCCTGCGCGCACGGTGGCGTACTGCGTGTAGCGGTACGTATTCTCGCCGAGCACGCCCGTGTAGACGTATTTTTTTGCGCCCGACGCACCGAGCAGCGTGTCCTCTCCCTCAACCTCTACGGTGAAATCGCTGAAAATGAGGGTGAACTCCGTCTCATAGCCGTTCCACCATTCGTCCACGGCGGAATCAATGTACGGCATCGACCAGCTCATGACGGAGACGCTTGTCGGATCGGTATCGGATTTATACGCGGAAGCGGCGTTGCCTGTCTCCGTGACGATCCATTCCTTCGGCACGAACAGATCGAAATCGGCAGCCTCCGGCGAGGCGGAGATCATGCCGGACGGGGCAGCTCCGGGCGTTTTCGCACAGGATGCGAGCGAGAAAAGCAGTATTGCCGCCAAAAAAGCGGAAAGCAAGCGGGAAATTTTCATGGAAAAACCTCCGAGGTATAAAAATCTACTTTACAGTATACACTACTTCCCGGCAAAATTCCAGTACCGATTGTAAATTTTTGTGCAAATCTCACGCGAAAGGCTCGGATGTATAATCCTGCCCGTCTCGGCGCATACTGAATCCGACAGGGCGGAGACGGACTCCGCTCCGATTTTTGAAAACCGAAAGGCGATTTTTATGAAAAACAGAGTATTTTTTCTTCTGACGGCGATTGTTCTTGCGTTGGTGCTCACCGTTTCCGTTTTGGCGAATGACGGCAATCTCGGCGATACGGACGGCGGCTATAAGGACGAGTGGATCGGGGACGCGGACGGCATGATCGACGGCACGGACAGCGCGCACGACGGCGGACTCATGGGAGAGATCACGGACAGGCTGATGGGCGGCGATACGGGAAATGACCGCGGCGGCAGAACGGGGGACAGCGGCACGGGCGGCGCAGACGGCTCGGATATGCTCGGCGGCGATACGGGCGACACGGGCGCACTCACGGGCGATCCCGGTACGGACAGCGGATCGGCATCCGTGGACGGGACGGGCGATGACGGCATGTCCGTGTTCGGCGTGGTGATCGTTATTCTGATTATCCTTGCCGTGATCGCGCTGGTGATTGTGCTGATGCCGAAGCGGAAATAAGAAAAAGGGGAGGGTAACCTCCCTTTTTTATGATTCTTAACAAATTCCCCCTTGACACACCGTATAAAAATGATATAATATTATAATATGTAAAAGTATCTTTTCGCGCATCTCACACCCATTTTTGCACGGATTTTCCATATTTTTACATGATTTGCCCCGCACCGATGCAAATCGGTCACGCGATTACCATATTTCACTACATTTCACTTAACAGGAGGTGCCATGATGATAGAGATCATCATTTCCGTCGCAGCTGCGGCGGTGGTTGCGCTTCCGATCGGATTTTTCTGCGGCGTACAGTACCGTCGCCGCGTAGCGGAGGCCGAGATCGGCTCCGCTGAGGCTCAGGCAAGAAAAATACTCGAAGACGGAATCAAAGCAGCCGAAACCAAGAAGAAAGAAACCCTGCTCGAAGCCAAGGAAGAAATTCTCAAGACGAAAAACGAATTTGATGCGGAGCTGAAGGAGCGCCGCGCCGAGATCACCCGTCAGGAGAGACGCATCGCGAGCAAGGAGGAGACGCTTGACAAGAAGATGGAGGCTCTCGAAAAGAAGGACGAGACGCTGACGCAGAAGATCAAAGAAGCGACCGAGACGCAGGCGAAGGCGGAGGCTATCCGCGCCGAGCAGTTTGACATGCTGCAGAAGGTAGCCGGTCTCTCCGCCGAGGAAGCAAAGGCACAGCTCATTGAGGCGATGACGGAGGAAGTCCGCCGCGAGCAGTCGATGCGCCTTGTGGAGCTGGAGGCCGAATTCAAGGAAGAAGCGGACGCCAAGGCGAAGAACATCATCGCGCTGGCGATCCAGAGATGTGCATCCGATCAGGTGGCGGAGGCGACGGTTTCCGTTGTCAGCCTGCCGAATGACGATATGAAGGGACGCACCATCGGACGCGAGGGACGAAACATCCGCGCGATCGAGCAGATGACCGGTGTCGATCTTATCATTGACGACACGCCCGAGGCGATTACGGTATCCGGATTTGATCCGGTGCGCCGTGAGGTTGCACGTCTGGCGCTTGAGAAGCTGATTGCGGACGGACGTATTCATCCGACGCGCATTGAGGAGATGGTCGAAAAGGCACGCCGCGAGGTGGATGCCGAGATCAAGGCTGCCGGTGAGAGAGCTACATACGATACCGGTCTGCACGGCTTCCAGCCGGAGATGATTAAGCTGCTCGGACGGCTCAAATACCGCACGAGCTACGGGCAGAACGTGCTTCTGCACTCCATTGAGGTATCCCTGCTGTCGGGCATCATCGCCGACGAGCTCGGCTGTGACTCTACGCTTGCAAAGCGTGCCGGTCTTCTGCATGACATCGGCAAATCGCTGACGCAGGAGGTTGAGGGATCGCACGTCCAGCTCGGTGTGGAGCTTGCGAAGAAATTCCGCGAATCCGCCGACGTGATCCATGCGATCGAGGCGCACCACGGCGACGTGGAGCCGCGCACGCTTGTTGCGATGATCGTACAGGCGGCAGACGCGATTTCCGCCGCACGTCCCGGTGCACGCCGTGAGAATCTGGAGAACTACATCAAGCGGCTTACGAAGCTGGAGGAGATCGCCAACTCGTACAAGGGTGTTGAGAAGAGCTTTGCGATCCAGGCAGGCCGTGAGCTTCGCATTATGGTGAAGCCGGAGATGGTGAAGGACGACGATATGGCGCTCGTTGCGCGCGAGATTGCGCAGAAGATTGAGGGCGAGCTTGAATATCCCGGACAGATCAAGGTTAGTATTATCCGCGAGAATCGCGCCACGGATTACGCAAAATAAAACATGCTTGCGGCACCTGCGTTCTCGCGGGTGCCGCGTTTGCGTGGGAGGGGATGGCTCCCCTGGAACCCCCTTTTTCTTTGTTATTCTCTTTTTCTTAGTAACTTTGAGGGAGAAGGATTAGGAGGCGTTAAACGTGGAACGCCTCCATGAAATGATGCGGGGCTCTGCCCCTGCGCCCCGCACGAAGGACTCGCGCGGAGCCCTTCGTGGCAACCCCGCGTCAGAGGAAGGGGAGAAAGATCCCCTTCCTCCGACACCACCATCCCCTGGGGTGCGGCGGTAACTGTATCGCACCTACCACTTTAACTGAAGCGAAACTGTCGCGTTTTAGACCCCCACCTGCACCGGCAGACAGAGAGTTTGCAGAATCGCGCAACATTCTCCCGTATCAAACTTCACCTCCGCGTATTGCTTGCGATCATGATTTGTACGTGCAATCCGCGCGAGATTCGTACCCATCCATATCCCTATTCGCCCGCGCGGGAGCGCGTCTATTACTGTGACGTTTATGCTATGGATGCACTGCACGCCGATCATAACTCTCCTAATAAGATGAAGAAAGAGTGGTATGTTGTCCTGCGAGGTTCCCGGTTTTCCGCGAAAGCGGAAACGACCGCTTAGGCGGTCGAGGGAATCCTCGACGTAAATGCCGCGCCTCA
>JAZNHT010000003.1:0-7176 GCA_045577175.1 Eubacteriales bacterium
GCTGATCGTCCATGTAATCGATGAAATTACAGGTGATAACGTCTGCCTCAACAAAGGGATCGCTCATCTCCGTGGAGGAGATCACGGTTGCTGCAAAGCTCGGAACGACTGCGCATACAGCGAGCAGAGCGCACAGCATGATTGCAAAGAGTTTCTTCATGATGGGTTTTCCTTTCAAAAATAATATAGATAGAGAGAAAGATTTATCTCTACAGATTATATTTTACAGCACCGTTCATAATTTGTCAAGAGAAAATATATATTTTTTCGAAAATTCCGACAAAAAAACGAGCGGTCTTGTCTTTTCGCGGCTGTATCTGTGTGGAGCAAACACGCGGACGGGCAACAGAAAGCCTTACCGCTATTCCGGCAGGGGAGGCGAATCGTCTTTGTGTCATCCTGAGCGGAGTCGAAGGATCGCCTGTGTGGGGGGCGTCCGTTCGTTCCCGCAATACAAAACAACCGCGGATGAGTAAGCACCCGCGGCGGTGTTTATTCGGATTACGGACAGCCTGCCAGCACGGCTTCGGAATACAGACGGAGTCCTTTTGCCGCGTTCGGATAGATGCCGTTGCGCACGTAGAAGCTGACGCGCTCCGTCACGAAGCGTTCGTTGATGGTGGGGTTGGGATTTGTAAAAATGTATCCGTTTTCTGCGGCATACAAGCGAAGCGCTTCGCCGTACTGCTCGATCAGTGCCGATTTCTCCGCGTGCGAAAGCGTGCAGTAGGTGTCATTCTCCTGCGTGATCCACGGTGCGATCAGTACGATTTCCGCCTCCGGCGTGCGCGCGAGGAGCGCGGACACAAGCGTATCCATCTCCCGAACGTATTCCTCCGCCGTCATTGCACAGATGGCGGGGTTTCGCGCCCGTACATCGTTTGCGCCGACGGCGATCACGTACAGATCCGCGCTGTCCGTTTCGGCAGAAGCCGCCGCGGCTGCCGCCTGCCGCACGGTGTATCCGGCGGCGGAGATGTTGTAAACCGAGGAGAATCCGAAGTGATCGACAAGCGGATTGTACCACGGATAGCCGCCGTTGTACGTGCCTTTTGTAACGCCGTCCCCGATAAAGACAACGGTTTCCGCCGCCGCCATCCGTTCATACAGGGATGAGGACGTATTCGCCGTCAGGGGCTTCATGTATTCGCAGTATTTCCCGTTTATGAAGTAGTAGCGCGGCTGTGCGTTTGCGGCGTTCACTGCCGTGCCGGTCATCACTTCGGTAATGAGAGGAACAAGCTCGTTGATCCGTTCCAGATCCCGGTCAAACATCTGTGCATGCAGCTCGCTTTTGGACAGTATCTCGTAGATGGGGAGTGCGCGGTAATTTTCCGGCGACATCTCCTGGCTGTACAGCGGGATGACGGCGGCGGCGGTGACGGCTTTCGTGTCCTTGTTTACGTAGACCTCGACGATGGCGGTGCCGTCGCCGTCTCTGGAGATGTAGGAATCGGTGAAATTGCCGGGGCAGTTAACGATGAGGGTATCTCCGATGTATTCGATCGGCTGGACGACGTGGGAGTGCGCACCGAATACGATGTCCGCACCGAGGGAGGCAAAAACGGAGTTCCATTCCTTCTGGAAATCGTTTGTTTCGTGGGAGAACTCCGTTCCCATATGCGGCAGAACGACGATCAGATCCGCTCCGGACTGCTCTGCGGCGGCGAAATCCTCCTTGATTTCGGCGAGAACTCGGTCATAGTGCTCGCTTGTGCGCTCGGGGAGAAACGAGGTGATGTACGAAAGCTCCGTCATCATTTCATCGTTTGTGTGGAGGTTGACAAACTGCGTATAGGAGAGAACGGCGATTTTGATGCCCTCCGCCTCCACGAGGCAGAGCGTGTCCTTTTCCGCCTGATTGCGGTAAGAGCCCGTGTGCGCGATGCCGATGGTGTCCAGTGTATCGAGCGTGCGCATCGCGCCGTCTGCGCCCATATCCAGAAGGTGATTGTTCGACTGTGTGAGCAGATCGATGCCTGCGTCGCGGATTGCCTCGGCGAAGGCGTCGGGGAAGTTCAGATAAAAGGCGTACCCGTCGTCGTAATTGCTGGTGGAGTAGCCCTTCTCCTCACCGGCAAGCGGTCCTTCCAGCACGCCGATGGCGAGATCGGCGGCAGAGAGATACGGCGCGGCGTATTCGAACATGTGCGAGAAATCGTATTCGCCCGTCTCCGCGTCATAGGCGGCGGTAACCTGATCCTTCAGAAGAGTCAGATCGCCGACGAAGGAGATGACCGCCGTGTTTTCGATTGCGTCCTCCACGCGAACGGTTTCTTCTGTCGGCTGTGGGGTGGTCGTGAGACGGCGTATGACGCGCGCGGCGAGAGGCGTGCATCCGAGCAGAATCGCACCGATGAGCACGAGCGACACGCCTGCCTTTGCGAGTCGGGCTTTGGGGAGTAGTACGGCATCGGTCATCCGATCAAACAGCTTGCCGACCCATGCATTCAGCCGATCGCTGCCCAAAACGACTACGGTAATGATCGTAGCCGCGGCGGCGTAAATTACGTACAGGCGGGAATAAGACGAGACAGGCAGCAGATCCGAAAAGATGAGCGTAATGAAGCGGTGTGCGAGATAGATGAACAGGGAATTTCTGCCGATTTCCGTAAGCCACGGCACGTTTGCCTTGGGAACGGTCATCAGCATGACAAGGATGGCGAGGGCGGCGGCGGCATAAAGGAACATCCGCAGCACGAACTCACGGGAGGAGGAGTAGGGCATCATGGTGAGGGTGAAGACGCTGAATTTATATTCTGCCATGATGACAAAGAGAGCCGCGGCGGCGATTGTGCCGAAAAGCAGGCGAAAAATCGGGTGGATGCGGTCGCGCACGCGCATGAGTCGTGCAAGGTGCTCCTCCGTAAAGCGGTATCCGAGCAGGAAAAAGAAGAAGAACGCGACTGTGCGCACGATGGAGAGGGTATTGGTGAACTCGCCCCAAAAGCCGACGAGCAGTGCGGCGGCGAGGGAGATCGGGACGATGCCCTTGATGTGTGCGGTATACTTGATAACGATGCGCCATGTGATGAGAGAGAGGAGATACCAGTACGAGGTGTACGGTGTCAGAAGCTGCATGGATGTGCCGTCTGTCACGCGGAAGAACAGCATCATGGCCGTATTGAAAACGAGGTAATACAGCAAAAGCTTTATGAGAGATCGCTCAGAGCGCGCCTTTTCGGATCGGCTGAAATAGCCGGAGCAGAAAATGAATGCCGGCATATGGAACGCATAAATAAATTTGAAGAGATCGTTGGCAAGGCCTGCGCTGAGACCGGTTGCGTATTCGTAGATGAAATGGCCGAACACGACGAGGATAATCAGGATACCTTTGTAATTATCCCAGAATGAGCTTCTTTCTTTCACGGTCGGACTCCTTTGTGAGAGATGATGTTGTGTTCATTATATCATATATAAGGAAAAGATGCAAGGGAGTGCGGAGGGTGTTTTTCGCCGCATTTGCACTCTCGCCGTGTTATCCTGAGCGGAGGGCGTTCGCCCGAGGTCGAAGTTTTGCGGAGCAAAACCGCCGCAGGCGGGATCTCGGCGGAGGGAACGCTCCATGCAGGAGATCCTTTGACTCTGCTCAGGATGACACAAAAGAGGGGGATACCGCCGCCGTCCGTGGTAGGGCGGGGGCTTGCTTCCGCCGAAAATAGGGAGGGAAGAAAAAAGGGGGCGGTCTCGCGGCTTGCACAACCGTGTAGGGGACGACGTCCTCGGCGTCCCGCCTTTTGGCGAAGCGAAACGTAAACCGCAAAGGGAGGGATTCGGCTAAATCCATTGTGCGGGAGGGATTCGTGTCTCGTGCAGATCGCAAGCGATCTGCGGCGGGCTCGGTCAGGGCGCGGGAAAACCGTCCCCCGGACGGTTTTCTAACACGCGCCCGTTCGAATCCCCACTTAAGCCAAAAAACATAGGGCATCCCAAATGGGATGCCCTATGTTTTGGCGCAAAGGGAGGGATTCGAACCCTCGGTCGGTTATTAGCCGAACACACGATTTCCAGTCGTGCGCCTTAGACCAGCTCAGCCACCTTTGCATGATGCTCGAATATTATATCACATTCGTTTGCCGATTGCAAGCCTTTTTTGCAATTTTTTTATCTTTTTTCGATTTTCAGGTAAAAATAACCCGCCGTGCCGTGTGAATGAGTAGATAGAAACCCTGCTTGTAGCAAGGTTGGTGTCCTCTCCGTCCCTTTGTGCTCCCAACGTCCGCTTTGCCGGTCAAAAGAGCGGCAGGCGGGAGGTCTGCATCCCCGGTCGGGAAGTCCGGACTCCATTTGTGAGTTGTGGGTTTACATGCTCATCCATCACGAGCAAAGCAGGCCGGGTGCACCTCTGCCCGAAGGCAGAAGTGCGTGACCTACCGATCAGTTGTCGTAGTCGATGGCGTTGAACTTGTCGTCGAAGTAGTCGGCGATCTTGTCAAACTCCTCATCGTCGTCGATGGAGATCAGAATCTCCTCGCCGTTCTCCTCGCGCTCCAGGCGGAGGATGACGTACTCCTCGCTTACCTGATTGCCCTCGGCATCCAGCTCGGTCAGCGCATAATACGTTACGCCGTCCATTTCGACCTCATCAATAAGCTCAAACTGGCTTTCGTTGCCGTCCTCGTCCGTCAGGGTATAGATGTCGATTTCCTCCATCATTTCCTCAGCGGCGTTTTCCATATCCTTGATTTCGTCAGCCATAGTGACCTCCTGCTTTTTCTTTCTGAAATTTTGCTGTCTTTATTGTATACGAAAATTGTGCGTTTGTCAATAGGTTGGCGAATCGAGTCTCCAGCCGTCCGCGGTTTTTATGATTGTAATTCTGACATTTACCGACGGCTTTCCGTCCGCTTCGCTCGGAATTTCCACGCGGATGCGCTCCGCTTCATCGATGAGGACGGTCATTTTGGAAAAATTGTACGTCCGTCCGACATCCACGGCATCCTCTGCGAGATCGACACGCACGGTCAGGTAATCGCCCTGCTGGAGGAAGCGCGCGAAGGCGACACGGCTTTCGTCCTCGGTAGAGACGCCTTGGAAGGCGATCTCAAAAAGCATCTCGCACATGGCGGGGGAGAAAACGGCGTTTGTGGCGGCGCGAATCTCGTCCTCGCTTTGGAAAGCGGCATCCGCCGTCACGGGATAGTAATCGAGCACAAGCCCGTCATCGTCGGGCGATACGCCGAGCAGCTCCTCCAAAATCGCGTCATCCTTCGTGTACGGGAGTCCGTCGCCGTAGTAGACGTCATTCAGCACGTAGGACTGCTCCACGAGAGACTGAACGGTTGTGCGGATCTCGTCCTCGGAAAGACCGGATGCGCCGCACGCGGAGAGCATCAGCGAAGCGGTCAGCACGCAGAGGGCGGCGAGAAGCGTGAGAAGTTTTTTCATGGGGAACTCCTTTTATAGAGATAGTATATGATTCCCGAAGAGGGAGTATGCGCTTATTTTCCGACGCAGAATCGGGCAAAAATTCCTGCCACGATGGCTTCGTCCACGGCGCGTCCGTCCACGCCGGCGATGTCGGCGACAGCACTTTCGCACAAAGTGCAGACGGCATCGGGCGGATCGCCCGCGGTGAGGGCACAGATCGCCTCGGCGAGCGTTTCGGCGGCACGGGTGAGGACAGCCTCCTGTCGGGCGTCCCACAAAATCGCATCGGTCGCAAAATCGACTCCGTCCGCGCCGACGGCGGCACGGATTTCCTCTTTGAGTGCATCGAGTCCGTCCCCGTTTTTGGCGGAGATCGGCACGACCGCGCGTGCGTGTGCGCGGAGGCAGGCGAGATCGTCCTCGGTGAGGGCGGAGCCCTTGTCGGATTTATTGACGGCGGCGATCACGGTGATGCCGTCGGGAATTTCGAGGATCAGGGTGCGGCATTCCTCGGAAAGAGGGGCGGAGCCGTCCGCGACGAGGAGGATGAGCGCGGCATCGGACAGCTTTTCGCGGGCGCGTGCCACACCGATCTGCTCAACCGTATCGTCGGTATCGTGAATGCCTGCGGTATCGGCGAGGAGGAGCGTTGCACCGCCTACATCGACGGTGGCGGTGAGAACATCGCGTGTCGTGCCGGGGATGTCGGTGACGATGGCGTCATCCTGCCCGACGAGGGCGTTGTAGAGCGAGCTTTTGCCGCTGTTCGGCACGCCTGCGATCACGGTGGGGATACCGTATGCGACAGCGCGTCCTGTTTTGTAGGTGGAGCAAAGTTTAATGAGGCGGCGGTGCGCCTCGGTGAGCACGGAGAGAATTTGTCTTTCGCCCTCGTCGCCGACGTCCTCATCGGGATAATCGATGGCGGCGTAGAGGGCGGACAGGGTATCGGTGATGCTGTCCGCGATCGCGCGTGTTTCTCTGGTGATATTTCCGCCGAGAGCGCCGGAGGCAAGGGCGCGGCGGCTTTCGGTATCGGCATCGATGAGCAGCCCGACCGCCTCCGCCTCGGTGAGGGTGAGCTTGCCGTTGACGAAGGCGCGGCGCGTGAAATCTCCGGGACCGGCAGGGGATGCACCGGCGGCGAGCACCGCGGTGAGCACGGCTTTCGTGACGGAGACACCGCCGTGGCAGGAGATTTCGACCGTATCCTCGCCCGTGAAGGAGGCAGGGGCGCGAAAAACGGTGGCGATGCCTGTATCGATGGCGGCGGAGCCCGAGACGATTTTGCCGAATACGGCCTCACGGGGGCGTCTTTCGGCAAGCGGCTTTCCCACGGGGACGAACACGCGCTCCGCGACGGAGACGGCGTCCGCGCCGCTTATGCGGATGACGGCGATTCCGCCCTTGCCCGGCGGGGTTGATACGGCGGCGACTGTGGTGAACATAGGGGCAGGGGGGCTCCTTTCTTCTTCATATACTACTATCTGCAAACAGTGGGATAGGATGCACGAACCGTCCGTGCAGGGGACGATAATCAGGGACGCTTCGCGTCCGGAACGATTATGGAGGCGCTTAGCGCGGAGCGCCTCCATACCACCGCCACGATCAGGGGAAAGAGGAGGAAGAATCCTCTCTTTCCCCCGATACCCCCATTCTCTCCTCATAGCGTTTCTTCAGTGCAAATGCCACGCTGAGGCGCGGCATTTACGTCGAGGATTCCCTCGACCGCCTAAGCGGTCGTTTCCGCTTTCGCGGAAAACCGGGAACCTCGCAGGACAACATACCACTCTTTCTTCATCTTAT
>JAZNHT010000004.1:0-14215 GCA_045577175.1 Eubacteriales bacterium
CTTCGTCACGGAAAAGTAGCCACATCTGTGGCGGTAGAGCGAGTTTGCAAGTGTCAAATGTTTCAGAGGGCTTTCAGCCCTGCCGGTAACAGGTCCTTATAGGGCTGAGCAAACCACCGGCTTAGCCGGTGGTTATGATTCTGTTATTCGAGTTCCACGATATTCACATTCCCAAGCCTTCGCGCGATGTTCGCCTCTCGCTTGTGGCAGGAGAGCAAAATACTCTGTGCACCGTCCTCTCCCGTTGCCAAAAGAGCAAGGATTCGCTCCAGTCGCACCTCATCCACACGGGCGAAGCTCTCGTCGTAGATCAAGGGCGGACGCAAGTTTTCAAACAGCACTCCCGTGAGCGCACGGCGCAGACTGACGTAGGCGATGTCTTTCGTGCCTTCGGAGAGGTATTCCACCTCGTGTGTCTGACCGCCGCGGGTGAAGTTCATGGAGAGGGACTCATCCACGCCGATCGCGTCGAACGAGCCACCGGCGAATCGGTTGGCGGAGGCACACGCCTCACGCACCACGCGCGGCAGAACGCCTGCACGCATGGCTTCCGAGGCACTTTTCAGCATATCAATCGCCAAGCAGTACGCCTCGTGCCGTTTGGCGAGTTCTTCGATTTCTACGTCCAGCGCGGTGATTTTGTCCGCGATCTCCGCAGGGGATACGGATACGGCACGTGCGGCGGCGATGCCTGTTTCCAGCGAGTGCATCCGTTTTTCCGCGGTGGCGTATTCTTCCTTCAGTTGATCGAGCGCGGCACGGGCAGCCTCCAATCTCGGCTGATCGATGCCCGAGGCGATCCGTCCCTCCGCCGTCTGCATATTTTTCGCAAACGCCTCGCGCACGGCGGTTTCGTCCTCTGTGGAGAGCTGCTCCTCCAAAACGGAGAGCCGTCCGCGCAGCGCGTCTGCCTCACTGCGGAGTGAATCCACAAAGGCGCAGTGCTTCTCCGCTTCCTCCGTGGCGGCGGCAAGCGCGGCAAGGGCGCGATCCGCCAAAACGGTGTCTTTTTCCCCGTCGTCCGTGTCGATGACAGGCTTTTTGTCCTCGCCGATCACACGCTCCGCGAGGCGGAGTGCCTCCAGTGCCTGTGTGCGCCGCTGTTCACAGGTGTTGTCGTATGCTTCGTCCAGATGCTGTTCTTCCGCCTTCAGCTTGTCGGGATCATCCGCTTCGCCGTGCTTTCTGACAACGGCGGCAGGAATATCCTCCACCGAATCGGCGCCCCATTCCGTCAGATGCCGAATGAGCTTCCGTTTGGCACTGCCGCGCACAATGAAGAACACGACAGCGAGCACAGCAAGCAGTGCGGCACCGGCGACGGCGGCTGTAAAGTACATTTGGATTCCCTTGAAAAAGAACCACGCTGCCGCGCCTGCCGCGGCGGCGAGGAGCAGAAAAATAATTCCGACAGCGGTCATTCCGCGCATACGTTTGCGCAGGGATACCGCCGTGTGCGTGGCGTCCTCCGTATCAATATGGACGTTGGTAACGGTCTGATACGCCGCTTTCCACTGCGCGTGCGCTTCGGTGCGTGCGGTTTTCAGCTTGTCCGTCATCTCACCGAGCGAGCGAAGCCGCTGTCCGGCGTCCTTCAGCTGGGCGAGATAGGCAGCGTTCGGTCCGCCTGCCTCCGCTTCGGCGATTTTTTCTTCCGTTTCGGCGATTTTCTTTCGCGCCGCTGCCGCGGTGTCAAAGCGGCGGCGGATGACATTCAAAGCACCGTAGCGGCAGACGAGCGTCTGCGAACGGATTTTCTCCTGCAATGCTTCGCACTGAGCCTTGGCGGTCGCGAAATCCTCCTCGGATGCCGTGAGGGAGCCGGAGCGAGCCTCTGCATCACGGAGCATGGCGACCGCATCGCTTCGCTCGGTGCGGAGATCGTGGAGTAGTCCGCCGCCGCCGTTTTTGTGCAGGATGCGGCGTGTTTCCTCGTCCAGATTTTCGATGGCTTTCTTTGTGCCGACCGATTCGTTTGCGCTGAACAGCAGGTTCTCAATCGAGGCGAGGACGCCTGTGCTGCTGATGCGTGCGCCGTCGATCTGCCGGACGAAAACGGTGTTCATGAAAATATTCTCCGGCACGCCGAGGAGTGTGTCGCCCGGATTCGCGCCTTTCAGAACGACTGTGTTTGTCTCCGTATCGATCATGCGGACGCTTTCGCGTACCGTTTCGCGCGTTTTGCCGCCGTCCTCCGTCTGGGCTACGGTGAGCAAACGCTCGATACGGTATTCCTTCTCGCCGTCCGCGACGGTCATGGAGCCGCCTGCCGTGCCCGTGCTCCAGTTTACATAGCGGCGGCGCTCCGTCAGCTCACCGCCCGTGGATTTCCCGGAGAGGCCGTACAGCATGAATTTGATAAACATGGCGGCGGCACTTTTGCCGGATTCGTTATCGCCTTCGATAATGTTCAAACCGTTGGTCAGATCGATTTCGCGATCTCTCAGCGTACCGAAGGCGGAAATGTTCAGATTTTTTATGTACATACGAAAGCCTCCGTCAAAGATCGCTGATATTCTCGCCGGCGATGGCGGCAAGTCCCAAGCGGAGCGCGCGCACCGCGATTTCCCGCTCTCGCGGAGAGGCGGTTTCGATTTTATTCCGCATAGCGCGGTAGAACGCACCGCGTACCGTGCGGTCGTTTTCAAATTCTTGTGCGTCGAGCCGTGGGATTGTCTCGTCCAGAATCTCCAAGGACAAAAGCTGAGAGAAGCGTGTGGCGAGGGAGCGTTTGTCGATCACGAGGGAAGGGGAGACCGCGCCCGTCAAAACCGCACGCAGGCACGTGTCCGCGCCGAGTGCGTTTTTCCCGATTTCCTCTGCAAGTACGTCCTCAATCAATGTGAGTGTGTCCGCGCCCGTGCAGTCAATGGCGAGACGCTCATAGCGGCGCGAGGAGAAGCGGACGCGCTGTGCCGTCACGTGCGCCATACCGTTTTTCTTTTGAATATCGACCACGACCGCACCCTTCGGTCCGACCTCGTCCGGTCCGCGTCCCTCAAGACAGCCGCAGTACGCATACGCGCGGCTTCCGTCGCTGACGATTCCCTCCGGGTTGTGGATGTGTCCGAGTGCCGCGTATTCTGCACCGAAGGCGGCGAGATCCGCTTTTGTGATCGGGCAGTAGGAGGAAAGCGGAGATGACATATCTCCGTGCGCACAGAGCAGATTGATCCGGTCGGGATTATTGACGTGCGCACCGCTCAACGGGCAGTCCGTGCGGCTCGGTGCGGTGAAGGCGTATCCGTATACGTCCGCGCCGTACTGATCAAACGCGAAATACGACAGCGTCGGCTCGGTGAAAACATACACGTTTTCGGGGAATACGTTTTTCTCCCAGATACTGCCCGGTGCGGCGCAATCGTGGTTGCCGGGCGAAATGACGATCGGCTTTCCGAACGCAGAAAACTCACGGATCAGCATGGCAAGGGTTTCACGCGATATAAAGGAATCTTCAAACAGATCTCCCGCGATCAGGATCATATCGATGCCGTTTTCACGAGCGTAGCGCATCATGCGAATAAACGTCGTGCGAAGCTCATCGCGGCGGGATGATGCGCTCCCGACATCCGAACGGGAGAAGGAGCTGTCGAGATGAATGTCACCGGTGTGCAGGATTTTCAAGTGCACGGTCCTCCTCATTCAAAAATATTTACAATACTATTATACCATGTCCCGCGTCAATCAGCAAGGGCAAAAACGAAATAAACCGCATTTTGTCAAAAACGGGATGCCTGATGTAAAAAAAGCGATTGTAATTTTTCAAGTGATGTGGTATACTGTTTTATAAGAGATTTACAACATGGGAGGCACATATGCCGAATTACAGAAAAGAACGCGTGAACGATTCCGTGATGCAGGAGGTATCCATGATTCTCCGTGAGGTCAAGGATCCGCGCGTCGGGATGATTACCGTTACGGGCGCGTCCGTCAGCGGCGATCTCAAATATGCGAAGATTTACTTTTCCGCCTTTGACGGGGACGTGAAGGAGACGCTTAAGGGACTGAAAAGCGCGTCCGGCTTTATCCGTTCGCAGCTTGCGCAGAGACTGAATCTGCGCGCTACGCCCGAGCTCACGTTTGTGTACGACGATTCCGTCAGCCACGGTGCGCACATCGCGTCGCTCCTCAGTTCTTTGGATATTCCGTCGGATGATACCGCGGAGGCAGACGATGACGGAGAGTAAAGCCATCGCCGTCACGCTTGACGAGGCGGTACGGGTTCTCACAGACGCACCGTCCGTGCTCATTTTCATTCATCAGAATCCGGATGGGGATGCACTCGGCAGCGGCTTTGCGCTCGCACAGATGCTCCGCGGTATGGGCAAGACGGCGCGTGTCGTCTGCGCGGATGAGATTCCGCACCGCCTTTGCTTTCTGATGCGCGGACAGGACGACTGCGCTTATACCGAAGGGATGGAGAGCGACTACGCGCTTCTTTGCGCGGTTGATACGGCATCAACGGCACAGCTCGGTGCGCTGTCTCCGCTTGCGGAGAAAATCACGCTCAGCCTCGATCATCACGAGCAGAATGATCCGTTTTGTGCGCACTGTACCGTCCCGACCGCATCGGCGGCAGGGGAGGTTCTTTTCGATCTGTACGGGCTTTTCGTTGCGGAGGGGCAGCTCACGCCGTCGGCGGATATTGCGCGCCTGCTTTATGCCGCAATCGTGTCCGATACGGGCAGCTTCAAATTTTCCAATACCACAAAGACGACGCTTCTGAAGGCGGCGGAGCTTTTGGAGGCGATCAGCACTGCCGAGGACGGCGGGGACGATCTCGCCATGCTGAATCACCGGCTGTTTTCGTGCCGTACACTGTCCGAGCTGTATGCACAGCGCACGGCGATCGACTCGCTTCGCCTGTTTTTTGACGGCGCACTCGGTGTCGTTCTGCTGACGGAGGAGATGCTCACACAAAACGGGCTCAGCCGAGAGGATTTCGGAGATATTGTCGGGATTCCGCGTTCGATTGAGGGCGTGCGGATTGCTTTGTCGGTAAAGCAGTCGGAGACGGATCCGACGAGCTTTCGTATCAGTTCCCGCGCGACGGAGGATCTCGATGTCGCTTCCGTTTGCGCATCGTTCGGCGGCGGCGGTCACAGACGCGCAGCGGGATGCACGGTCACGGCACCCGATGCAGAGAGCGCGATTGCCATTGTGACCGAAGCGTTCGGAAGGCTGCTCGGTGCGGAGGATGCCACATGAGCGTGCCGCTTTCGGGAATCATCGTGGTCAATAAGCACGCGGGTGTTACGTCATCCGATATTGTCAACCGACTGCGCCGCCTGTTCGGTACGAAGCAGGTCGGGCATACGGGCACGCTCGATCCGATGGCGACGGGCGTTCTGCCCGTGCTGATCGGCAGGGCTGTCAAAGCGTCCGATTTCATCGTGGCGGAGAATAAGCGATACACCGCCGGGATGCGTCTCGGCATCACAACCGATACGGAGGACACAAGCGGTACGGTGCTGACGGAGAGTGAAACGCTCCCGAGCGAAGATGAGGTGCTTGCCGCTGTGTCAAAATTTGTCGGGGATATTGAGCAGATTCCGCCGATGTACAGTGCTTTGAAGGTCGGCGGCAAAAAACTGGTCGATCTTGCCCGTGAGGGGATCACCGTGGAGCGAAAGCCGCGCCCGATCCGTATCGATTCGCTCACCGCAGTCAGAGAAGCGGACGATCTTTACCGACTCGACGTGCGGTGCTCGAAGGGGACGTACATACGGACGCTTTGCGCCGATATTGGGGCATCTCTCGGATGCGGTGCGGCGATGTCCTCATTGATCCGTACGGAAAGCGGTCCGTTTACGCTTTATGAGGCGGTTACGGTCGCCGAATTGGAGGAGATGACTCCCGAGGAGCGCGTGTCGCGTCTTTTGCCGCTGGAATCGTTTTTTGCGGACTGCCCTGCGGTTGCGCTGCCCGATTTTTACGCCCGTCTTGCGCAGAACGGATGCGAGATTTATCAAAAGAAGATCGGCACGCATTTTGATAACGGCGCGCTTGTGCGCCTGTATCGGCACGCGGCGGACGGGAACGAATTTTTTGCGCTCGGGCGTGTGTCCGAGTATGCGGACGGCTCCGCGATCAAAGCGGTGAAGCTGTTCGTTCTGTGAATTATCTGTGTGGGAGGCTTGTATGCAGTTTTACGATCTTGTTTTGAAAAACAGAAGCTACCGTTCGTTCAATGCGGCACGGACGGTCTTGGAGGAGGAGCTCCGTATGCTTGTGGAATGTGCGCGCGTTTGTCCGTCGGCGGCAAACCGCCAGCCGTTGCGGTATCGCCTCGTCAATACGCCTTCGGAGATGTCAGCTGTGCTGTCGTACACCCGTTGGGCGGCGGCTTTGCCGGAATGGACGTTTCCGCCGCGCGGCCACGCGCCGACTGCGGCAATCGTGATTTGCCATGATCGGTCTGTGGTGGAGTCGGAAATCGTCAGCGCAACGGATGTCGGCATTGTCGCGCAGACGATGCTTCTCGCCGCGGCAGAAAAGGGACTCGGCGGCTGTATGATCGGCAATTTCAACCGCGCCTCGCTGTCAAAAACTTTGGCGCTTGCCGAAAATCTTGTTCCCGTTCTTGTGATCGCCATCGGTGAGCCGGATGAGGAGATCATTCTCGAAACGGTGGGCGAGGACGGCGAAACGTCGTATTTCCGCGATGCGGACGGTGTGCATCATGTGCCGAAGCGATCGCCGGATGCTCTGCTTGTGTGAAATGAAGAAAACCGTGAGGTAATGAAATCTCGCGGTTTTTTTCGTGGATACTGTATAAGCTATGATTACAGAAATATAAGTTCCCGTGTGAACAAATGATGAAAAAACAAAAAACTCCCATTCATAAACGATGCATCTGAGTTTATAATAATAGCAGAGGACGCGAGAGCGTACCTCAATGATATAGATGAATCAAAAACAAATGGGAGAAAAAATTATGGCAAGCAATAAGGCACTTGTACCGGAAGCAAAGAAGGCACTTGATCAGTTCAAGATGGAGGCGGCAAGCGAAGTCGGCGTTACGCTGAACCAGGGTTATAACGGCGATCTCACTTCCCGTCAGGCTGGCTCCATCGGCGGTCAGATGGTTAAGAATATGCCTACCATACGAACTATGAAACAGGTCTCTTTTGAAAGAACGAACCGTATCGTAGACGGGCATAAAACCACCGTTCGTTACATAGCGGAGCTGACGATCTAACAGAAAACCCTCCCGAAGTGTTATTTATAAAAATGCGTGATATGTAAAAGAAAAACGCACTGCCCTTATGGAGAAGTGATTCTCTGCAAGGGCAGTGTTATTTCATAGGATTAGTTTTTCAAACAACCGATGGGTACGACCAGGACACCATCGTCGCGTTTGTATCCGTACTGGGTGCCGGTGATTACGATCTTGAGATCGGGAAGTCTCAGTCTGCACTGAGTTTCTTTCTCGTTATATTCCTTGATCAGGTTTTCAAGTTCAATCAAATGCTTTGCGCCGTCATCGATATCTGCGCTGCCAAGTTTAAATTCGATGAGTGCATATCTGCCGTCACGAAGATGAAGGACGCAGTCGGCCTCCAGGCCGTATCGATCGTGATAATAAGACACGCGACCGCCGAGGGCTGCGGAGTAAGCCTTTAGATCGCGAATGCAGAGCGTTTCAAAGATGAATCCAAATGTTTTTAAATCAAGATTGAAATATTCCGGATCTACGCCAAGCGCAGCTACAACCAAAGACGGATCTACAAATTCTCGCTTGTCGGTTGCATGAATAGCGCTCTTTGAGCGAATCGCAGGACACCAAGCCTCCACATCCTGAATAAGGAATAGCTTTTTAAGAACCTTCACGTAGCTGTAGAAAGAAGACTCGCTAAATTCAATATTTGCGTTCACGTCATTGATGATGGCACGGTTCGTAACCATTGTAGAAATATTACGTGCATAGGAACGAAGCAAAAGGCGCGTTGTGGTTTCGTCGCGCATCACACCGTCAACATTGGAAATATCCTCTGCACACAAACTGTCAAAATAGCTTCGTGCAACCAGCAGTTTTGCCTTATCACTCTTTTTTTGCAGAGAAGAAGGCCAGCCGCCTCGACAAGCGGCAAAAATCAATTGGTCGATTGTTAGGTTAGATTCACAACCTTCGTTAAGTGCATCCGGATTCTTAAATAGCTCTGCGAGCGAAACTGAACCGTTTGATTCCTGCGATTCATATAGACTCATTGGGTACATGACCAAGGTGTCGATTCTGCCCGTTCCGGTATGCATGATCTCGGTTTTGTCGATAGAGTTTGAACCGGTCAGAATATAAAGACCTTCTTCGTTTCGCCTGTCAACGGATACGCGGACCGCATCCCAAAGATTAGGGGCGATTTGCCATTCGTCGATCAAGCGAGGGTTTTCGCCGACCAGAAGATTGGACGGTTTTACTTTTGCGGTTTGAATATACATGTCTCGTTTATCAGGGTCCTGCATCTCAATAAAGCTCTTGGCAAATTGCTTTGCCGTTGTGGTCTTGCCGCACCATTTAGGACCAACGATATGAACCGCCCCAAATGCTTCTAATTTTAATTCGAGTTCATCGTCACAGATTCTTTTAATATATTCGCTCATTATCGATCCCCCACCTTTGATACTATTATACCCTAAAAATTTAAATTTGTCAATACCGTTGGAGACTTTTGTGGTGTTTCGCTGGAGACTTTTGCGTTGTTTTGAAAGAGACTTTTGCGATATTTGCTAAGGAAAGATGCGAGATGCATGATGTGCACTGTGAACCAAATGGTTTTATAGCGGAGCTGACGATCTAACAGAAAACTCTCCCGAAGCGGTATTGCCGTTCGGGAGGGTTGTTTTTTGTAAAAATGTGTGTCAAAGACACTTTTCAATTTGCAAAAATGTGTAAATTTGAAAAAATGTGCAAAACACCTCTTGTAAAACTTGAAAAAATGTGCAAAACATATCTTCAAACAGGTGCTGCCGATTGCGGAGACTGCAATGCCCCGTCAAGATAATACCCTAGTTAGTACCCCGGTTAACACCCCTGACGGCAAAGAAGCAGTCATATTTGAAGCAAAGGCGATGAGCATTACGCTCATCGCCTTTTATAAGTTGTGTGTAGGCTCCTTATACCGTGAACCGCTCCAATGCGGAGATCAGATACAACGGAATATTCAGCACCTCTTCGCCGTTCGTTTCGTTCTTCATCGAGGTCTTAACGGAATATTTGGGCGTGTACTTCTTGCGGTATTCTGCAAGAGAGCGCGCCTTTACGTTGCGCTCGGATTTTACTTCGACCGGAACGATCTCAGAGCCGCTCTGGAGGATGAAGTCTACCTCGGCAGTGTTTCCGCTTGACCAGTAATAAAGCGTCTCATCTACCGATTTTACAAGCTCGCAGAGAACGTAGTTTTCGGTAAGCGATCCTTTGAAGTCTTTGTAGTTGGGCGTTGCATCCAGGATAACTTCATACGGAAGCTTTGAGAGCTTACGAAGGATACCGATGTCTGCCATATACAGCTTGAACGACGTATCATCCGCGTAAGAGGAAAGGGGGATAAACGGCTTTTCGATCTTGCATACCTTGTATACAAGTCCTGCAGCAATGAGCCATTCAAGAGCGTCCTCAAGATCCTTGGAGCGCCAACCCTTCTTTACATGGCTGAAGATAAATTTGGTGTTTTCTTTTGCAAGCTGTTCGGGGATAGATCTCCATATTGCCGTCAGCTTGGGGAAGTCCTTGGTGGGAGCGTGCTTGGCAAAATCAAGCTCGTAGCTGTTGATGATATTCTGTTGTACACGTTCAACCTCTTCAATGTTGTTTGTCTTCTGCCAAGTAGACACGACCTCGGGCATACCACCGGTGATATAATACTGCCTTAGGAATGTCGTAAGCTTATCACCGATCGGCTCGGGAACGGTATCGCCTTTTTTGAAGTTATCAACATAATCGGCAAGTGTTTCCGATCCGCAGGCACGTAAGAATTCGGAGAAGCTCATCGGGTAGAGCGTCAGGAAATCGACCTTACCTACAGGGAAGGATAACTGCTTCTGTAATGCTATGCCGAGAAGAGAACCTGCGCAGACGATATGATACTCCGGCGCATTCTCGCAAAAATATTTCATAGAGGTCAATGCTCTGCCGCATTCCTGAATCTCGTCAAGAATAATAAGGGTTGAGCCCGGCTTAATGGATTTACCCAAAAACAATTCGAGCTCTAAAATGATTCGCTTGGTATCATAGTCTTTTTCAAATACTGAGATTAAAGAATCGGTTTCTTCAAAATTGAAGTAGGCAACGTTATCATAATATCGATTGCCGAAGTCCTTGAGCAGATATGTTTTGCCGCACTGTCTGACGCCTTTCAGGACTAAAGGCTTGCGGTTTTCTTTTTCTTTCCACACGAGCAATTCGTGAATAAGAGTACGTTCCATGCAGATTCTCCCGTTTTATATATCAACTTTGCTGTTATCTTCTGCAAAATCCATACTTATTATACACCATAACGATGCAAAAGTCAAGAGGTCCGCATTATTAATATCAGATTTGCTGCTATAAACTGCATTTTTGGCACTTATCAAACTCCTCGTTGCTTCGGAGTATTAGAGAGCAGACGATGCTTCTTGATAAGCACTATCCAAGCGATGCCGCAGCTTGGCGTACCGTCAAGTATTTGCTGGACATCGGATTCTTTACAACGAAAAAGATCAACACGGGCAGAAGAAGCTTTAATATCTTGCGCATCACCGACCTTGGATAGCGGGTCTATATGTCTATCTTCAAAAAAGACCCCGCCAAGTTTGAGCATCAGATCATTGCCAAGGCACACGATAACGCAGAGCACGGCTATATCATCAGCGACGTTGCCAAAATTTTGGAGGACAAGCACGGATATCGCTGCGTCTGCATCGACCGTATCCAAAACACCATTGAGCTTGTGGACGGGCAAAGATGCATTCCCGATATCAGGGCGATTCGCGTCGGTCAGGTGGATGTTTTCGAGGTGGAGTGCGGCAATCACCATCAGGCAGATTTTGATCAGAAGCTTGATAAGCTTTCTCGCGTTACCGATTGTATTCACATCGTATGCCCCAATCGCAAGGTGGTGGAGAAGGTCAAAAAGCAGGTGGATCACTGGATCGATCTTCGGGGCAGATTCAATCTGCTCAGAAAAGGTATCAGCGTTAAGCTGACAAGCGTTACCGATCTTGATAACGGCAAATGGACGTATATTTACGACTTAAGCTATGAAGAGCCCATTTGTTGCTTTAACAAAAAAAGAAGGGAGGTGAAAATATATGAAAGATCCGTTTCTTCACATTGGCAACGACAACTACGTGAACCTTGACAAGGTGATGCTCATCACGGCGGCAAATGCCGACAAGGTTAGAAAGTATCGCGCCGACCGCGGGATCGATAAGAATTCGACGCTCTATTTCAACTGCTCGTCGGACAAGGAAACTCGCAGTATGATCCTGCTTGAGGGCGGTGCCGTCTACACGTCGAGTGTCAGAGCCAAGGTTCTTAACAGTCGCGCCAAAAACGCGCAGGATCCTAAAGCGGAGACCGAATAAGGCAAAGCGGGGATTTTCGTCATCAAAAAGTCAGACGACTGCTGCCTAAAAATACGGATGGCGAAAATTCCCGTGACCAAAATTGATTTATATTTATGAAGGCGGAATTCAAATGAAGACGAAGATTCTGAGGACGAAAATTCTTGGAATTTGTACGAACGGTGATAATAACGAAAACGACGCTGCCCGATTAGAAAAAACGTTTTCGGGCAATAATGGAAAGGAAGGATTTACTATGAAGAATTCTATTTTGACGCGGAAGACTTATGAAAGAGAGGTGCTGTGGCTACGGAATCTAACGCTATTAATATAAGCGAGAAAAAGAAAAATCTTGTTATGGAACAGCTATGGCTCACCTATTTCAACGACAGTCTTTTGAAGAACGGTGCGATTACGAAAGAGGAGCACGAGAGAATGCGTGTGATCATTAAAAACCGCTCTTTTCGTCTAGAGCAACAAAGGTAAGTATTACGGGCGGCGAATTTTATTTTGCCGCCCGTGACTTTTTTGTGAAGCCTATTGCAAAATTCAAAGTTTTATGATATAATGAAACAAATGATGATATAACGAACTTTTTTGAAGATAGGAGATAACTATGGATATACATAATATTCGTCAGCAAATTCGATATAAGTCCATATATGACGTGCCGCTGCGCGTGACCTACTACGCCCGTGTTTCGTCCGAGTCGGACGAGCAGTTAAATTCTCTCGGCAACCAGATCAGCTACTACGAGGACTTCATCAAGAAGAATCCCGCATGGGTGTTTATCAGTGGATATATCGACGAGGGTCTGTCGGGTATATCTACGAAGAAGCGCGAGAACTTCAACCGTATGATCGATGATGCGGCGCAGGATAAATTCGACCTGATTATCACAAAGGAAATATCACGTTTTGCCCGTAACATCTTGGATTCCATACAGTACACCCGTCAGCTTCTCAGTTGCGGCGTAGGCGTATTTTTTCAGAACGATAATATCAACACCCTTGACGAGGATTCCGAGCTTAGACTGGCTATTATGGCCTCTATCGCGCAGGACGAGCTCAGAAAGCTTTCGAGCCGTGTAAAATTTGGTCATCAGCAGGCGATCAAGCAGAACGTGGTCTTAGGCAACAGCCGTATCTTCGGCTACAAGAAGAACAACAAACGCCTTGTAATTGACGAGGATGAGGCTCCTATGGTCAGAGAGCTGTTTGAACTTTATGCAACCGATAACTACAGTATGAAGCAGATCGAAAAGATCTTCTGGGACAAGGGTTACCGTAATCTCAACGGCAAGAAGATCGCACACTCTACCATGGCGAACATGATCGCAAATCCGAAGTATAAGGGCTACTACGTGGGCAACAAGGTCAAGATCGTTGATATGTTCACCAAAAAGCAGAAGTTCCTGCCGCCCGAGGAATGGGTGATGTTCAAGGACGAAACCGGTGAGATCGTGCCCGCTATCGTAAGCGAGGAGCTTTGGGAGAGTGCAAACGCCGTTCTGCGCCGCAGAAGCGAGGACGTGAAGAACCGTCAGGGCATCTGCAATCACGCCAATCTGCTTACGGGAAAGCTTTTCTGCACCGACTGCGGTACGCCCTATTACCGCAGAGAATCCAAGGACAAGGAGGGCAACAAAAACAGCAAGTGGGTATGTTCCAATAAGATCAACAGCGGCAAGGATGCCTGCGCTTCATTACCCATATATGAGGAGGAGATCAAGCCGGTTCTTTTCGAGGTGTTCAAGGACACCAAGGACAGCTCCGCCGCAATGATGCTCGAATACGAAAAGCTTTATCTGTCGATGACCGCAAACGGCACCCTTGACAAGATGATCGCCAAGCAGGAGGGCATCATTGATCTTGCCAATAAGAAAAAGGGGGCGCTTCTGAAGCTCATTGCCGAGGGGAATATCAACGGCAAGGATTTTAAGGATATGACCGAAGCGTGCAACAAGGAGATTCACGATGCCGAGGCAGAGCTGATTGAACTGAAGAATCAGCAGGAGTCCAGCGAGGAATTTAAGAAGCATATGGAAAAGGTGCGTGCCGTTCTCAAGGCCGCCGAGCGCGATATTGAAAAAGGAGAGATCTCCAAGGACTTTATTGACACCTTTATTGATAAGATTTTCGTCACACCTCTTGAGGACAAAACCATGGAGCTTCGCATCAAAATCTTCACTGGAGAAACCACCGAAAGATACCTCAAAAAACTCAAAGGTCGTGCTTGTATCATCACTATGCCATCTGACCGAACCACAGAAAATGCCGAAAACGTGTCAAAAACGGGTGATTTTGATACAAAATCGGGGGTATCAGACACTCAAAGTCGTACGGGTCACACGATCAAGAAGATGGTCGAGAAGTACGAGAACGACATCAAGAGCAAGTAAGAATTTCTTACAAGCGGAAGATCGGGGGGCAGAAGCCTCCCGATTTTTTTGGTCAAAAGAAAAGCACCAGCTAAGCTGGTGGTTCCAAAGAGGCTTTTGCCGTTGAGAAAACCCGCCGCAGCGGTAGGCTCCCCTGTGTAAGGGGAGCTGTCAGCGAAGCTGACTGAGAGGTTGTTTGAGAGTGCTTTTTTATAATCCCTTCGTCACAGCAAAGTAGCCACATCTGTGGCGGTAGGGCGAGTTTGCAAGTGTCAAATGTTTCAGAGGGCTTTC
>JAZNHT010000005.1:0-54687 GCA_045577175.1 Eubacteriales bacterium
GGATCTCTGCCGTCTGCGTAGTACTTCGTGATAACTGCGTAGTAGTCCGTGCCATCAAGATTTGCCTTCGGAATGTAGAAGTTCATGTCAAGTGCGTTACCCAGCTTCATGTTCGCACCGGACAGGTCGAACTTCTCGATCTCGGGCGCATCAGGCTCTGCAACATCGGACGTTTTGTTGATCGTGAACGTATCCACAACGGTGATCTCATCCGTAGTGCCTGTACCGAGGTTGTAGTTCACAAGCGTCAGCGAGGTATCCGTTACATCAATACGCATCATCTGACGGGTGTTTGCAGTTGCGTTGACAGCCGTGTACAGATTCTCATGCTCAGCGACATTGACCTGCGTAGCGGAGGCAGTGCCGGCGGTTACATGAAGAATACCGTCGGGATTTGTAACGGATACGGGCGTAGAGGCAACCTTCAGATCTGTATGCGTAACGCCGGTGTCATCCGTCCAGGATACGTACGTCGGCATATTCGTACCGTCTGCGTAGGTATAGGAGCCGTCCGCATACGGAGTAATCACAGATGCGTCGATGTAGTTGCCGTTTTCATCCTGCGCCGGCTTGATGATGTGTGTACGCGTGTAGCAGTGATCGTGTCCGGAAAGGACGAGATCGATACCGTTCTCATAGAAGTACGGGATCAGGTACTCGCGCATATTCACGAAGTTGTACTGCTCCGTTCTGTTGTACACGCCGGAGCTGTTGACGGTGTAATTACCGTGATAGCTGGAGCCGTAGGGGGAGCGGTGATAAACAACGATTTTCCAATCGATGTCGAGATCCTTCGTTTCCTCCATTACGCTCTCGATAAATGCGCCGTGCGCATCTGCCGCAGCCTTATCGGTGGCTCTGCTTGCATCGGAGCCGGTATAGTCAAGGAAATCGTTATTATTCAGAACGAGGAACAGGACATTGTTGTACACAAACCAATAGTCGGAGCTGTTCGCTATGCCGGTTGTCGGATCATTGGTTGCACCGATGCCTGAAAGATTCGGCTCGTTAAAGTGGTAGGAGTGCATACAATGATCGTAGTTATCGTGATTACCGAGGGTAACAACGGTCGGCATACTTAGGAGCTCATCGTGGTTGGAGTAAGCATCAAACTGCGCCTCGTGAGCCTCAAACGTATTACCGAACTGATTGATCTGGTCACCGACGGAGAGCATGAAATCTGCGGAGGCAAACTCATCAGCGGTAACGAGCTGATTGAGCGTTCTGCCCCACGTCTCATAGTCAAGATCAAGGTTGTCTCCGCGTCCTACCTGCGGATCACCGACAACAGCAAAGCTGAATGCGCCGGAGGAACCTGTCGAGAACGGAATGATCTCAGACGTGCTCTCACCGTTTGCAAGCTGATAGTAATAATCCGTCTCAGCCTCAAGTCCCTCGATCGTTGCCTTGTTTGCGAAGTAGTATTCCTTTACGGAATCGGTTCGCGCGGCGGTAACAACGGTTGCCGTTTCCGGGAACGCGCCGTCAGCCATTTCGGATGCCTTGGCAAACGTGATCGTGCCCTCACCCTCGTCAAGCGAGAACCATGTGAAATTCAGTTTGGATTCATCCGCGCCGAGCTGAAGGACGATGTTCGTGAATGCGGGATAATCCGAAAGATCGATTTCCTCATCCACTGTTTCGGTCGACAGTGTGTACGCAAAGGACTGGATGTACGCATTACTGCGCGGCTGGGTGCCGTCCATCTTCCAGTTTCTGTACGACTTGAACGTATGCTCACCGGCTGTCAGATAGACAACCATGCCGTAAAAAGAAACGGTGTTGGGATACGTGCCGGTACCAAATGCATCGAAAATCTTCCCGTCGTCGATCTGCAAATATGCACCGCGACCGCTGGTCGTGGTAACAAAATCGAAGCGGAAGGCATACAGACCGTCTTCGGGAACGGTAAATTTCGCACAGTAGGGATTCACATTCGGCATAGAAACGCCGTTGAACTGTCCGCCGGCAGCCGTATCATATACCGTAAAAGAATTGCCGAGCGTATCCTTATTATAGGAGATAATGTCGGAATCATAGAAATTCACAGTGGTGATCGCGGAAGGTGCCGCATTTTCAAAAGCACCGACAGGAGTAGCGGAATACTCCATCGTGCCAATGGAGAATGCATAGGCAAAGCCTTGAATATAACCCGTACTGCGAGACGGCTCACGCATGACCTTGAACGTATGCGTACCTGCCGTCAGATTAACCTCCATGCCGTAGAAGGAAGCGGTATTGGGATATGTGTACGAATCAAAAGCGTGGTACAGCGCGCCGTTGTCGATCTGGATGTATGCGCCGCGACCGCTGGTCGTGGTAACAAAATCAAAACGGATCTCGTAAGCGCCGGTATACGGAACGGTAAACTCGGCAACGTATGCGGAATCCAGATTGGAAATGCTGAGACCGTTGAAGTCACCGCCTGCCGCCGTGCTGTATGTGGTAATATCCTTGCCGTGAAGCGCTTCGTTATAGGCAACGATGTCCTCATCATACAGGTTCACGGTACCGATCGTGTCGGAGGTCGCAAACGCACCGACAGGAGACGTGGAAAGCTCCAGCTCACCGACCTGCAGTGCATACGCAAAGCCGTGGAGGTACGCATTTGTACCTGCGGGAGCGCCGTACGCCGTGTTCGGAATTATCTTAAACGTATATTCCTGACCTGCAGTCAGTCTGGCAGAAAACCCGTAGAAGCTTACAGAACGACCCGTGCTGTACGCATAGAAAATCTCACCGTCATCGATCTGCACATACGCACCGCGACCGTAGGAATCACATACAATGTCCAGACGGAAATCGTATGTACCTGTGTACTGCGGCGTAAATTTGGCTTCATAACCGTCAGCGGGCGTGCTGACACCGTCAAAGCCGGTTGATGCCGTACTGTAAACAGCAAATGTCTTACCGAGAGTGTCACGGTTATAGGAAATGATCTCTTCGTCGTAGAATTTTACTTCTGTCACAAACAGAGAATCGGCAAAAGCCCCCTGTGCCTCAGCGGAAATCTCCAGCTCATCAAACTTGAGCGCATACGCAAAGCCGAAAAGATACGCGTCTTTGACAGAGTAACCGTTAATTTGAGTGTTTGGAATAACCTTAAAGGTATACTCCCGACCCGCGGTCAGTTCAGCGGAAAAGCCGTAGAAATTGATAACCTGACCGAATGTGCCCTTCGAATATGCGTAGTAAATTTCACCGTCGTCGATCTGAACGTACGCACCGCGGCCGTTGCCGTCAACAACGATGTCGAAGCGGAAGTCGTACGTGCCGGTGTACGGTGCCGTGAATTTTGCTTCGTAACCGCCTGCGGGCGTGCTGACGCCCTCAAAACCGTTTGCTTCCTGTGTGTAAACAGTAAACGTCTTGCCGAGCGTGTCACGGTTATAGGCTACGATCTCCGGATCGTCAAACCGCACTTCCGTAATGGAAGAAGATGATGCAAACGCCCCGAGAGCCGTGCCGGAAAGCTCAAGCTCCGTGTATGAGGACGCAGCCGAGACGCTTGTGAGGGCTCTTGCCGCAGAATTTCCTGTAAAGCAAGGAAAAACAGCGGAGAAGGCCATCACAAAGCAGAGAAAAAGGGATACGATTTTCTTCATGGGAGGTTTCCTTTCTGATTTTAAAAAATTTCGCCTGGGTATGCCAAAAGTATAGCAAAAACAACATAGCTTTGTTAAATTTTTTTCAAAAAAGTCAATATTGTTTACAAAATCCACAGAAACAGAATTGTCTGTTCTACATGGAAATTTGCTGGCTACATAGTTAATTATACCACTGATCCATTCTTTTGTCCATTAACACAATCAACAAAATGCAAACAAAGCCTTTGTGTATTCCGCTAAAAAAAGCAAAATGCAAAAGCATTTTGCTTTTTTATAAAATTTCGTATCAAAGTCCGCTGAGGAACGACTTCTCTGCGGCAGCTTTCACCTTATCAAGTGCTTCCTTCATGTCGGGTGCGCGGAAGGATGCCGTACCGACAACAAAAATGTTCGCGCCGACAGCGGCGGTGCGTGCGGCGTTTTCCTCATTGATACCGCCGTCCACCTGAATGTCGAGATCCATACCGCGGCGATCCGCCTCGTAGCGGATGGCGGCAATCTTCGGAAGCATGTCAGCCATGAACTTCTGACCGCCGAAGCCGGGCTCAACTGTCATGACAAGCACCATATCAACATACGGAAGCAGCGGGAAAATGCTCTCAGCCGGAATCTTCGGACGAAGAGAGATTGCCGCCTTCATGCCGCACTCGCGGATCTTCTTGAGTGCTTCGATCAGCTCCTCGTCGGACAGACCGATGTCGTTGTGAATCGTCACCATAGCGGCACCCGCATCGCGGAGAACCTCGATGTACTTCTGCGGCGCAGAGGTCATCATATGTACGTCCATCGGCATTTTGGTTACTCCGTGCATCAGCTTCACGATGTCAAAGCCGAAGCTCATGTTCGGCACGAACATACCGTCCATGATGTCGCAGTGGAGCATATCTGCCCCTGCCGCCTCCGCGCGGCGCACTTCGTCCTCCAGATGCAGCCAATCGCAGGCAAGGATGGAGGGGGATGTCTGAATCTTCAAATTTTTCATTATGGGAACTCCTTTTAGAATATTGTCATGCTCCGCTTGTTGGCGGTGCAAAATATACGTATATTACGGATTTCGGCAAAGCACACGCCTCTGTGCAGTCGGGCGACACGTGGCATTTTGCCGTCTGTTTCATATTATGATTAGGGGATATACCCCGGAAAAACAAGAGGCATGAAACGGCGCACGGACTGTGACAGAAAAGGACGTAAAGAGAAACCGCGCCGCAGACGCCGATTCGCATAGCAGGATGCGCCGCCCGGTGCATCCTGTATTTGCGTTTATTCCGTAAGAAGGCAGACGGCGTGCGCGGCAATTCCCTGTCCGCTTCCCGTGAAGCCCATCTTTTCCTCCGTGGTTGCCTTGACGTTCACACGGGAAACGTCGATGCCGCAAGCGCGAGCGAGATTCTCACGCATCGTGGAAATATGCGCCGACATCTTCGGTGCCTGTGCAACAACCGTGCAGTCGATATATTCAACGGCAAATCCTGCCGTGCGGATTTTGGATGCGCAGTCGGAAAGAAGCGCGAGGCTGTCCGCCCCGTCAAATTCCGCGGCACTGTCCGGATAATTCGCACCGATGTCCGGCATACCTGCCGCGCCGAACAGCGCATCGATCACCGCATGGGCGAGCGTATCGCCATCGGAATGGGCGGAAATTCCCTCCGTATGCGGCACGCGGACGCCGCCGATCACAAACGGACGCTCTCCGCCGAAGCGGTGCGCATCATAGCCATGTCCGATCCGCATCAAAATTCCTCCCCCCGTGCACGGAGAATCGCCTCCGCGATCGTTACGTCCATCGGGACGGTGATTTTGATATTCTCCGATCCGCAATCGACAAGGCGAACCTTGAATCCGAGCCGTTCGGCGAGCATACTGTCATCCGTGGCGCGAATGTTTTCCTTTTCCGCCGTATAGACCGCAACCCGATACATATCCGCAAGGAAAATCTGCGGCGTTTTGGCAAGCCAGATCGTGTTTCTGTCGGGAGACTGCTCCACGCACTCGTTCGCATCTGCACACTTTACCGTATCGCGCGATTTCTCAGCCGCGACCGCCGCACCGTATTCATACGCGCCGCGTACCGTGTCGCGGATCATCTCGGATGTAATCAGACAGCGCGCACCGTCGTGGATTGCGACAAACTTCGCCTTCGGAGAGATCGCGTCAAAGCCGATCTTGGCGGATGCCTGTCTGTCCGCACCGCCGGGGAGAATTTTCGCGAGCTTCGTGATGCCGTATTCGGTGCAGTATCGCTCGCACCGTGCAACATCCTCCGCAGTTGTGACGAGGACAACCTCGTTTATATACTCCGATTTTTCAAACGCAAGGAGAGAACGGACAACCGCGGGAACTCCGCCGATCAGACGAAACTGCTTCGGTCCGTGCTCCTGCCCGAAGCGCTGTCCGCTTCCTGCCGCAAGAACAACCGCCGAGGTAAAGTGCCGCTGTGATTCCTTCGGTGAAAACGCACGCAGAACATCTGCAATTTTGGATACAATCGAGTCCATGGCTCTCCCTCCTCTTTAGCGTACACAGATATTATAGCACACTTTTCACCCAAAAGAAACCACTTTGCAAATTTTTCTTTTGCTTTTTCGGAGAAAAAGTCTTGCAAGGGCGGCTGAGAAGTGGTACTATTATATATTGAAGAAACCGTTCACAAAAGGAGACTTACATGACACATCCGCTTTTCAGATATTTTTACGAAATCAGTGCAATTCCGCGCCCGTCCGGTAAAGAAGAAAAAATCGCGGACTATCTCGAAGCGTTCGCAAATGAGCATAGGCTCACCGTACTTCGCGATGCGGAAAACAATATTCTGATCCGCAAGGATGCAAGCGCAGGATATGAGAGCGCGCCATCCGTGCTTCTCCAGGGACACACGGACATGGTCTGCGAAAAAAATGCGGACACCGCGCACGATTTTGATAATGAAGGCATCCGCATCATCAAAGACGGTGATTTTCTCCGTGCGGACGGAACGACACTCGGCGGTGACAACGGCTACGCCGTCGCGGCGATGCTTTCCGTACTCGCCGACAATACGCTCGCACATCCTGCGTTGGAATGTCTCTTCACAACGGGTGAGGAGGTAGCCCTAACGGGAATGCAGGCGTTTGACAAATCGCAGCTTCGCTCAAAAATCATGATAAACCTTGATTCGGAGGAAGAAAACATTGCCACCGTCGCCTGTGCAGGCGGTGTCCGTACCGATCTCTCGCGCACACCGACTGCGGCTCACACAGGCGGCACGGTTCTTTGCCTGCTCGTGCGCGGTCTTGCCGGCGGACACTCGGGCGCGTCGATCCATCTCGGACTTGCTAACGCTTTGAAAGTGACCGCGCGCCTGCTCACCGCCGTCAAAAAGGTCACGTCCGTGCAGATTGTTGAAATGACGGGCGGCAACAAGGACAACGCAATCCCGCGCGAATGTGACACGGTGTTTGTCGTAGGAGACGCCGAGCTCGCCAAAGCCGCCATCAGCAACGAGGAGGCGTGCATCCGCGAAACGCTGATCGGTGAGGACAGTGCGTTTCGTGCCGAACTCTCGCACGTCGAGACGGATGTCCCTGCACTCTCCGAGAGAGACACCGACGCCCTGCTCTCCCTCATCCGTCTCCTTCCTTACGGCGTCATCCGCATGAGTCCGAATATTGAAGGACTGGTGGAGACCTCCTCCAACACGGCAATCGTCCGCGCGGATGCGTCGGCGATCAAGATCACCGTATCCTCGCGATCCTCGGTGGAAGCAGAGCTCGACGATGTAATGTCGGTGATCGACATCGCCGCCGCTGTAACCGGATTCACCGCAAATCACCACTCACGCTATCCCGGGTGGGCGTTCACGCAGGATTCGCGCCTCCAGCCGCTGTATCTTGAAACGTACCGCGATCGATTCGGCAAGGAAGCGAAAATCGCAGGAATCCACGCCGGGCTGGAGTGCGGACTTATAAAGGAAGTCATTCCGGAGATGGACATCATATCGATCGGGCCGAACATGTACGACATCCACACGCCGGACGAAAAGCTGTCAATCTCCTCCTCTGTGCGCGTGTACGATCTGCTCGTGCACCTGCTCGCAAAGCTAAAATAAAGGAAATCCCTGCTGTCTGTGACAGCAGGGATTGGTTATTACACGGACATTCTGTACCCCTTGTACCGCTTTGTTTCAATCAGGGGAACCCCGTGCGCCCGTTTCGCTTTCCCGTTGATATTGCAAATATGGACAGCGACACCGCCAGTACCGTCCGCAAGGCACGCCGCCGCGATCTCATCCGCAGTAAAATACCCACCGCTTCCCTGAAACAAAAACCGCACGATCATGTATTCGTTCTTCGTCAGATGCATCTCAACCGCGCGGAAGAACACGCGCCGCCCGTCAAAACGGATGCCGCGCTCGTGCACCGTTTCCATATCACAGCCGAAGCGGAGGAAAAACCGCCGCTGTACAGCGGAGACGATTTCTTCATCCGTGAAGGATTCGGGAATGTCAACAATCTTCGCCGGCGGAATATGTCTTAAAAGTGAGTGTGCAAACACGGACGCACTCTGCGCGATAGCCACAAACGGCATACGTGCGATCACATCCGCAAAGCCGTACTCGACACCGACAAGGATCGCCGGAATATCCGCCGCACGCAGAACGTCACGGACATGGAGCATATGCAAATCGTCCCGTGCAGTAAAAAGTGCAATCATACGCGCGTCTCCTTCTGTCATAATTTTTATACCGACTCATATATATGTAGCGCGGCAAAGTCCGCGCCGGTCGCGTTCCCCCGCGCGCACGGCAAAAAGCCGCGGGGAGAAAGGATCCCATGTTTGTATACGCGCTTAGAGCGAACACGCTCCGATTTTTCAGCATCATAGGCATCGCACTGATCGTTCTTGTATCGCTTATCCTGTTCGTGCCGGGATATGAGATCACCACGACAAGCAGCATCCGGGCAGAAAAAGAGCAAATCAAGTACGACAAAATCAAAACGCCCGAGGACAGGATTGCGTTTCTTGCCCAGTTCGGCTGGGAGGTGAACGAAACACCGATCACGGAAAATGAAATCAAAATCCCCGACGAATTTGACAAGATTCTGAAAACGTACAACGAGGTACAGAAGCAGCAAGGACTGGATCTGACGAAATACAGAGGAAAAACCGTGACGCGGTACACCTACGAAATCACAAACTATCCGAATTATGAAGGCAAGGTATACGCCAACGTGCTGATCTATAAAAACCGCGTAATCGGCGGCGATATATGCTCTGCCGACGTGAACGGCTTCATACACGGATTCAAGGGGAAGCCCTGATCGGAAATGCCACAGATTCCTGTGGCATTTTTTGCTGATTTAATTATAACACGGATGTCACGCATTGACAAGCGTCGCGCCGAAACAGTTTTTCTGAAAAAAGAAAAAAAGATTTGCATTTGGGATTGATTGCGCGGAAGAAATCTGCTATAATATACGCAATTACACAAAAAGGAACCTGAAATGCAGTATATTGTTCTCGATCTGGAGTGGAACCAGGCACTGACACGCGAGTCCATGCGCCGCAAAGGTTTTACTCTCGTTGGCGAAATTATTCAGATCGGTGCCGTCCGTCTTGACGGCGTAAGCGGCAAGACTGACACGATCCGTCTTGTGGTCGCACCGAAATATTATAAAAAAATCCACTGGAGCGTCAGAAAGCTGACAGGCATCAGCACAAAAAGTCTCGAAAGCGGTCTCCCCTTTCCCGATGCCTATACGCAGTTTATGACGTGGTGCGGTGAGGATGTCACGTTTTTGACGTGGGGACCGGACGATCTTCCCATGCTCCGCGACAATCTCCGTTTGCACAACATGAGTGTGCAGTCGCTGCCCTCCTCGTTTGATCTGCAACGCATCTTCGCGCGGCAGATCGCCGGAAAGAAGCAGCAGTTTTCTCTCTCCGATGCGATGGAACAGCTCGGTATTCCGCAAACGATACCGGCACACGACGCACTGAACGATGCGCTGAACACCGCTGAGGTCTGCCGTAAACTTGATTTGGAAGCAGGCATTGCGCACTATGACGATCCGTTTCCGCAGCAAAAAAAATCCCCTGCGGATGATGACAATCTGCCGCGGACGATTTATCAGTCATATGCCGAGATGGCGGAGACGGAGTTTGAAACGCCGAGCCCCTGCCCTGCCTGCGGAAATGATCTCGTGCTCGGCAAGTGGGTGCGCCGTGCACCGGGCAAACGGATTACGTTGGCATCCTGCGTCTGCGGCGAGAAATTCATTCTGAAAGTCCGTTGGAAGATGGATGACGAAAGCGATCATGTGTTTGCCACCCGTCAGCTTGATACGGCAACAGAGGAGCAAATCGGTGCGTATCAGCGTGCACTCCGCACTCGAAAACACGCCCGACACAGAAAGCCGAAACAGATTCAGCAAGCTCCGGGAAAAAGCGCAAAATAAGCAAAAGCCTCACCAAACGGTGAGGCTTCGCTTTTATTTTCTGCCAACGAATGAAAAGGCAACTGACAGAACCGCCGCCACCAGCGACATAACAAACAGCGTGACAAGCACGCTCTCCCAACCGAGCCCCTGCGACATGGAGCCGAGGAGAACACCGGCCGCAGAGCTGCCGACGTAGCAAAGCGTATCCAGAAGACCAGCCAGAAGTCCCGAATCCATTTTGGAACGGTTATCCAGCGGAAACATGCTTGTGATTACGTTATTGACTGCCGCCATCATCGCCGCAAGTCCGATGAACAACACCATTGTGAAAGCGACAGAACGGAGAGGATAAATCAAATAGACACCCAAACTGAATAGAAAACCGGCGCCGTACAGAATCCCGTTCACGAGCAGGTGGCTCTTGAGTTTCAGATACAGCTTACGTGATAGGATGGAGCCGAGAATCGAGAACACGGGAAGCAGCAGTGTCAGGATAATCGACAGAGATTCATCCACGGAGTATTCATCCTGCAAAAACTTCGGCAGCCAGTTGTTGACGCCATCCTTGATAAATCCGTTCGCAATTGCAGTCAGCGCGATCAGTGTGAGCACTGCGGCAAACGCGGAACCGACCCGGTTGTTTTTTCTTTCATCCGCAAGTCCCGAGGCAGAAGCATCATCTGCCTCGACTTCCCCACGTGTCCGAGCACGTTCCACCTGCGTCATAACGTATATCCAGAAGCCGCCAGCGGCAAGCAGGAGTACGGCGGCGATGAAAAACGTCACCCTCCACATATCCAAAGCAACAAACAAAGCGGAAATACCGTAAGCGAGCGCAGTGCCGACGGCAACAGTCGTGCTCATGACGTAGATCGCACCGCTGATGCTTCCGCTTTTCACGTTACGGGACAGCGTGCGGATAATCAAGCAGTAAAGCATCGACTGCACGACACCATTCAAAAACCAAAGTCCCGCCATGATACGATAATCGACGCTCAGCGGCATCAGGATATTGACAAGGGCGGAAACAGCAAGCGCGCCCGCAATCACAAATTTCGGATTATACCGTCTGCAAAGCAGACCGTTCACAAGCTGACCGATGCCGTAAGAGAGCGCAAAGGCGGAATACACGAGCCCACCCTGATCGTTTGTGATTTTAAGATCAGAAAGAATCCGCACCATGCTTGCGGAATAATTCAATCTGCCTACGTATGCGGCCGTATAGACAAGAAAACAGCCAAATATGAGAAGCGACGCATACTTTTTCGTCAAATATTTCAAAGTCCACCCCTATAAACCGTTCGCAGTATGCGAAACTGTTATGCAGAATAATTATACCGCAGGTCAGCTCAGCTTTCAAGGCATGAAGCGGAGAAAAATCACATTAAGCCGATTGCATAAACGTGGACGCAATATGTAACCCGACCGTTGTCGGGCATCCTTACGTGTCCTTTTTCAGGCGGAACAACAGGTGAGCAAGTGCCCGCCCGTTAAACGGAATCAGCGGATAGAGATAGCTCCGCTTTCCGTTGACCGTTTTGTTCGTAGCGACGAGAACAAGCGTGAGAATAATCCCCGCGATATACCCCCATATATCCAAAACAGCAGTCAGCAAAAGAAGAATCATCCGCATATATTTGAAGGCATATCCGAGCTCGTAGCTCGACTGCGTGAAGTTTGCGATGGCGACAAACGCCATATAAAAAATCACATCGGGCGACAGCCAGCCGACCGTTACGGCGAAATCACCGAGCAGGAGACCGCCGACGACGGAGAGAGAGTTTGAAAGCATATTCGGCGTATTGAGCGAGGCGAGTTTCAAGCCGTCCAAGGCAAATTCGGCAAGGAGCAGTTGGGCGAGAATCGGAAGTGCGCCCGGGTCGGCGGGATAGATCATCGACAGCCACTCCGGCACCCACTCGGGATGCCCGAGCAGGAGATACCACGTCGGCGTGAGAACGACTGTCATCCAAAAAACGATATGCCGGAGAATCCGCAGATACGATCCGGTAAGCGGCGGAAAGTAGAAATCGTCCGTTTCCTCCAAAAAATCGAAGATGGACGTGGGAAAGATCATCGCCTCGGGGCTGTTGTCGCAAATGAGAATAACAGACCCCTCCAGAATCGATGCGGCAGCGGCATCGGGACGCTCCGTTGTCCGAATTTTCGGAAACGGGTTATACCAGTTCGTGCGGATCAGACATTCGGACACACTTCGGTGACCGAGCGTCAGAGAATCCGTTTTGAGATTTTGCAGCTTTTGCGTCAGCTCTTCGACGTATTTTCGATCTGCCTTGTCCGCCATATACACCAATGCAAGATCGGTGCGCGAGCTTGTGCCGACATTCAGATACTGTACGGTGAGCGAAGTATCGCGGATACGGCGGCGGATCATCGCCGTATTGAAAATGAGCGTCTCCACAAAGCCGTCGCGACTGCCGCGCATGACGCGGTCGTTCTCCGGCTCGCTCGCCTCGCGTGCAGGATACGTGCGCAGATCGACAACAATTCCGCCCGCGCCGAATCCTTCGCAAAGCATCGCGGCACAGCCGGACATCGTCATCAGAATCAGCGTATCCACCGAATCGGACACATCCACCTCGACCGCAGGCACGTTCGTCTCCGCAAATTTTTGTGCCGCGTCTGTGCTTTTATCCCCGAAATCTGCCGCCTTCAGGGAGGTGAAATGCATCAAAAGTTTCTGCATACTCGCCCCCTGTATGAATCCGTCAATGTAGTAAAGCACCATTCGCACGCCGTCCACCGTCAGCGGACGGCGGATCAAATCAAAGCTCTCCTCCACACGAAGAAGGCGATCCATTAGTGCTGTATTTTCGTCAAAAGACGCGGTCAGTTTTTGATTGTATACCTGCAAAAAAATCAGCTCCCGTCTGTTTCCGTATACGGAAAGTGTTGACAGGAGCGTACATTTTTATACGTTATTTGTTTTTGAAATACTGATAAAACAGGCACGGGATCATGCCGTTATACAGCTTGCGCACCTTATCGGCGCGTCTACCGTAGAGGCGCTCGAACTTTTCACACGGCGTCAGAATGTAAATCTGCCACTTTCCGAGACGTGAGAATGCACGTCCCATATCGGTGTACAGGCGTTCTGCTTCGTCGAGCGTCATCAGACGCTCACCGTACGGCGGATTTGTTACGACCGTACCGCGTCTTTCGTCCGTTCGGATGTCGAGCGCATTCGCCTCAAAGACCTTGACAGCTCCGCCTACACCGGCACGGGCGGCTGACTCCCGCGCAATACGCACACATTCGGGATCGATGTCCGAGGCGTACGCCTCAAATTTGCTGTCACGCACGACGTTATCGCGTGCTTCCTCCCGTGCCGCCGTCCAAAGCTCCGTCGGAAACGCGGTATACAGCTCGGCGGCAAATGTGCGGTTGACACCGGGCGCAATTTTCAACATCTGCATGGCACCCTCGATTGCGATCGTACCCGATCCGCAGAACGGATCGCACAGAAGCACGTCCTCTCTCGGACGGGAGAACGCAGCCAGCGCGGCGGCAAGTGTTTCACGAAGCGGAGCCGCAACCGTTTCAGGACGGTATCCGCGCTTGTGAAGCGGTACGCCCGATGTATCGATCATAAGGGAGGCTCTATCCTTCAGTATGAAAAACTCTATCTGATACTTCACACCTGTTTCGGGCAGCGTTTTGATCCCGTATCTCTCACCAAGACGGTCAGCAACTGCTTTTTTGATGATTTTCTGACAGTCGGGCACGGAGTACAGTGCGCTTTTGATCGCGTGTCCCTTGACGGGAAACGCATCCTCTTTTCCAATGTAATCCTCCCACGGAAGTGCGCGCGCACCGTCGAACAGCTCCGCAAACGATCGTGCCTCAAACGTCCCGAGCGTGATGTACACGCGCTCAGCGAAGCGAAGTCCAATGTTTGCCCGTGCCGCGGCCGCCGCATCACCTTCAAATGTCACACGACCATCGATCGTTTCGAGACGCTTGTATCCCAATGCATCGATTTCGGCACCGAGCAGTGCCTCAAGCCCGAACAGGCACGTTGCGGTATACTGTATCATACGGAATCATTCCCCTGTTTACTTTGATTTTTCTGCATAGACGCTTTCGGAAGTGTGAACGTAAAGCGGCACCATTTGCCGTACTCGCTTTCGACGCGGATACTCTCGCCGTGCGCTTCAATGATCGCGCGTGAGATGTGCATACCGAGCCCAACGCCCGTTTTATCCAGTCCGCGGCTCTTGTCACTCTTGTAAAACCGATCAAAAATGTGCGGTAGATCCTCCTCGGGAATACCGACGCCCGTGTTGTAAACACTCACGGTGATTTTTTTATCGCGCTCACGGATGGCGATTTCGTAATCGCCTCCCTCAGCGGAAAATTTAGCGGCGTTATCGCAGATATTGTAGAGAACCTGATGGACAGAGTCCCGATCGGCAAACACCTCCATACGGTCACTGTCACATTCGAAGCGGACGTTCAGATTCTTCTCCTCAATCCGCTTTTCAAACGAGATGAGTATCTGCCGCGCCATCTCGCAAATGTCCAGATTCGTCATCGTGAATTTCCGCTCACCTGCCTGCATACGGGAAACATCAAGCAGCGCATTAACGAGGCGTGAAAGGCGGCGCACCTCGGATGCGATCACATCAAGGTAATACGACCGCTTATCCTCGGGAATGGCACCCGAAAGGATCCCGTCAATAAAGCCGGAGATTGTCGTCATCGGCGTGCGGAGATCGTGCGATACGTTCGCCACGAAAGACCTCTGCATCTCATCCGTCGCCGCAAGCGATTCCGCCATATTGTTGAATGCCTGTGCAAGCTCGGAGATTTCATCCGATCCTGTAACAGGCACACGCACGTCAAATTTTCCCGCCGCAAAGGATTTCGCGGCGCGGCTCATACTGCGAAGCGGCGCGACCATTCGCTCCGTGATAAAATACACGGCAACGAGAGCGGCAAGCATAACCCACAAGGTTGACATGAGAACCGTTTTGTTCATCGCCTCAAGCAATTCACTCATACCTGCGCTTCCCGTGGAGGCAAGGACGGCACCGAGAAGATTTCCCTTTTGATCCTCAAGTGAGATACCGTACGTACACTGCTGAATTGCAAAAAAACCGTTCAGCAGTTCTTTGTCCGTCACTTTCCCTGTCTCGGCAAGGCTTGAAACTACAGTCTCAGGTACATACTGCGCGTTGATTACCGATAATTTCTCGGAAATGTCCGTGCCGTTTGTAAAAATAATCCGCCCGTCGGCATCAATGATAAAAACGAGAAGATCGTCAATATTAATGCGCAGAGCACGCACCAGCGGAAGAATGTCGTCCTTCGCCTCATAAAGGTATTCGGTGAAATCCTCCGTCGGTGAGTCAAGATACCCCTGTCGCATCGTAAAGGAAACGGAATACGCCGCATCCGCCACGGAATTCATTTTGACGTCCGTGTTGTACGTAATGACAAGCGTGGAAAGAATAGACGTAAGCACCAAAAAGCTGAGAATCAGTATCAGCATAAAGACGGAAATATATTTGGTAAACACGCTTTTGAACATAACCGTCCGTCCTTTCAGTGGAATAAGGAAATCAAAACAGGCGGCACATGCCGCCCATTTTCACTCAATTACTCAAGTTTGAATTTATAGCCGACGCCCCAAACCGTCTGGAGTGCCCATTTATCGGAAACACCCTCGAGCTTTTCGCGCAGACGCTTTACATGCACGTCAACAGTACGGGAGTCGCCGAGATAATCAAAGCCCCACACCTTGTCAAGAAGCTGATCTCTCGTAAAGACACGGTTGACATTAGAGGCGAGGAAATAGAGAAGCTCCAACTCCTTAGGCGGAATATCGACCGCCTTACCGCGCAGCTTCAGCTCATATTTCTGATGGCTGATTTCGATATTGTCAAATTTGATGACCTCGTCATCGTTCTGGTTGTCATGCGCACTGTAACGGCGAAGCACCGCCTTCACACGCGCGGACAGCTCCTTCATGTCAAACGGCTTGACAACGAAATCGTCCGCACCGAGCTCCAGTCCGAGCACCTTGTCAAAAACCTCACCCTTAGCCGTAATCATAATGATCGGCTTTGAGGAGGACTCACGGATCTCGCGGCAGACCTGCCAGCCATCTTTTTTCGGGAGCATGATGTCGAGCAGAACAAGATCCGGCTCATACATTTTGAAGTAACTGAGTCCCTCGGCACCGTCGTTTGCCGTCTTTACCTCATAGCCCTCGTTTTCAAAATAAATCCGAAGCAGATCGCAAATATTAAGGTCGTCATCCACTACAAGAATTTTCGTTCCCATGTCTTATCCTCCGCTTAATTTCATCTATATTTATCCGAATTGGTCGATGTACATATGAATACAGTATATTATACCATTTTTTTGAGAAGATGTAAACAGTTTTTCAGATATTTTTCTAAAGTACATGTTTCGCCGTTTTACAGCATCAGTATACCACCGAAAAGTGACGGTTTTGTGATTTTCGGGTGATACAGAGGGAAATTTGTGTCGAATTTAAAATCTTTTCCGTACTTTTGACGAAAGAACTCTTGTAAAGTTCCCGAAAATCCTGTATAATAGAAAAAGATGCAAAAAAGCACCGTAAAATCGGAAAGGAGCCCCTACGGGGGAATATATATCCGCTATGAAACTTGGTATTATCGGTCTTCCGAATGTCGGAAAGAGTACACTTTTCAACGCAATTACAGGCGCAGGTGCCGCCTGTGCAAACTATGCGTTCTGCACCATTGAACCGAACGTGGGTGTTGTCGCTGTCCCGGACAAGCGCCTCGACGTGTTGAGCGAGATGTACTCGCCGGAGCTCTACACCCCCGCAACGATCGAATTTGTGGACATCGCAGGTCTTGTCCGCGGTGCCTCCAAGGGCGAGGGACTGGGCAATAAATTCCTCTCTCACATCCGCGACGTGGATGCGGTCGTGCACGTGCTCCGCTGCTTTGACGACGGAGATATTATCCACGTGGACGGCGATGTGGATCCGATCCGCGATCTTGAGACGATCAACATGGAGCTGATCTTCTCCGATATGGAGGTTTTGGAGAGACGCATTGACAAAACGCAGAAGCTCATGAAGGGCGACAAGACGCTCGCCGGTGAGCTTGCCCTGTATCAGCGGATCATGGCAGGTCTTGAGGAAGGGAAAACGGCACGCTCCCTTGAGTATACCGAGGACGAAGCCGCCCTTGTGGAGGCACTGGAGTTGCTCACGAACAAGCCGATTATCTACGTTGCAAACGTAAGCGAAGGTGAGGCCGGCGGTGTGTCCGCCGACAACCCGTACTTCCCGCGCATCAAAGCCGCCGCGGAAGCGGAGGGGGCTGAGGTCATCCCCGTCTGCGCACAGATCGAGGCGGAGATCAGCGAGCTGTCACCCGAGGAGAAAAAGGATTTTCTGGACGATCTCGGCATTCCCGAAAGCGGTCTTGACCGTCTTATCAAGGCAAGCTATTCCCTGCTCGGTCTGATCAGCTATCTTACCGCAGGACCGAAGGAGGTCCGTGCGTGGACGATCCGCCGCGGCACAAAGGCACCGCAGGCAGCCGGCAAGATTCACAGCGATTTCGAGCGCGGATTCATCCGTGCGGAGGTCATCGCATTTGACGATCTGATTGCGTGTGGCAACATGGTCGCCGCCAAGGAAAAGGGACTGATCCGAAGCGAGGGCAAAGAGTACGTCATGCATGACGGCGACGTCGTTCTGTTTAGATTTAACGTTTAATCACAAAGAGGAAGCACGCCCGGCGTACTTCCTTTTTTACTGTAAAAATTCAAGGCACGCTTCACTTTCTGTCAAGAATTTCTCTGTTGAAAACAGCGGCCGTATCTGATACAATAGAATCAACAAAAGCGCTTTTGAATTCATTAAAGCAAGGAGACACATATGAATATCGGATCGACCATAAAAAAACTACGCCGTGAAAAGGACATGACGCAGGAAGATCTCGCTGAGGCGCTCGGCGTATCTGTATCCGCTGTATCGCAGTGGGAGCTGGAGAAAACCGCACCCGATCTGTCGCTGATCCCGCCGCTGTGCAATCTGCTCGGCGTTTCGGCAGACACACTTCTCGGGGTTGATTTGGAAACTAAAGAGAAACGGATCCGGGAGATCACGGATGAAGCCCATTCGTACGAAAGCCGCGGATATACAGACGAAGCGTACAATATTCTGCGCGAAGGACTGCGAGAATTCCCCGACAGCTTTAAGATCATGGGCGCTCTCATGCATACCCTCTTTAACACCAGAATACACGATATGTTTCTCATTGAAGAAGATCGCAAGAACTGCACGAACGAAGCCGTCCGCCTGGCAGAAAAAATTTTAGAAAAATGCACCGACGATCAGCTTCGACACGGTGCCATACAAAAGTTGTGCTTGCTATACCCGAACCTTGGAAAAACAGAGCGCGCCGTGGAAATTGCCAATAAGATGCCGCCAATGGTTGTATCCAACGGTTTTCTCCTCACTCATATATACAAAAAGGAAAAAGGGTATCAGCATGATAAGATGCTCCTTGATGATCTGATCCAGTTTCTCTCAAACAAAATCGTGTCCTATGGACGTCAGCGCGAAAACGGCGAGCTGTACTACAACGATGAAGACAGAGCCGACCTTAGAGAGAAGCGAATTGCTTTTTTGAATCTTATGTATGAAGATGGAAACATGGGTTTTTACCACTGTCATCTGAAAGATACGCACGCATGGCAATCAATCTACTTCGCTCGGAAAAAGGATGCCGAAAATACGCTGTACCATCTTTCAAAGGCAGCCGAGCACGCAATTAAATTTGTAGAGTATGCGTCAGATAACAAGTACGTTCACACTTCCCTTTTATTCCGTGAATATGATACAAGCACCGTCTGCTTTTCTACCGGTAGCAAAGAAAATGATGCACTGGAAATTCTCACTCACATGGACGATGCAGAATACGATTTCATACGCGATACGGAGGAATTTGCAAAAATTCGAGATGATTTGAAAAAGCACGCAAAGAACTGGGATCCCGCCAATTTTGAACAGGCAGACAAATGACCAACGCCCCGACTGTTTTCAGTCGGGGCGCACTTCATTGGCGCGCAATATTCCAAATCACATCCCGCAGTCTGCGCACATCCCTCTCCGCGTGGAACGCACCGAAGCTGACGCGCACACCGCCGTCATCGATACTGCCGAGCGTTTTGTGCGCCATCGGTGCGCAATGGTATCCGCTTCGCACGCAGATGCCACGTCTGTTCAGCCGTTCGGCAACCTCGGAGGGGGGCAGACCGTCAATATTGAACAGCAGAACAGACCCGGGCGTACTGTCGTACAGGCGCACCGTTTTCATTGATGCAAGGTCGGCGTACAGCATCCGCCACAGTTCGCACTCTCTGCGGTGCAACTCGCTAATTCCCTGCTGTTTCACAAAACGAATCCCTGCCGCAAGCCCTGCGATTGCCGGTGTCGGAAGTGTTCCTACTTCATACCGTTCGGGCATCTCCTCGGGCATGGTTAAATCAAGAGAATGCGCTCCGCTCCCGCCCTCGATCAGCGTTTTTCCATGCGCAAGCACATCGCTTCCGCAGACGATCATGCCGCATCCCTGCACACCGTACAGACCTTTATGCCCGGGCACGCACAGCATATCGATTCCCATCTCTCCGACATCGATCGGCAAATGCCCTGCACTCTGCGCACCGTCCACAATGAATGTGATCCCCCGCTTTTTACAAAGCGTACCGATCTCGGCAATCGGAAGCACGTCGTTCGCAATATTCGGAACGTGTGCCGTGACGAGAATACGTGTGTTTGGGCGGATTTTCGCACGAATGTCGGCAAGGATTTCGGCATCCGTTGTGCGCGCCGTAAAGGTGCTGTACGAAATTTTCCCTGCCGACGTAAGGGCGGCGATCGGACGCAAAACGGCGTTATGCTCCATACTGCCGATCAGCACATGATCGCCTCGGCGCACCGTGCTTTTCAGTGCAAGATTCAAGGCATACGTCGTGTTCATTGTGAAGATCACCCTCTCCGGGCTCTCCGCACCGAACAAATCCGCCGCCTCTTCTCTGCATGCATAGATCTCCTCCGCCGCGGCAAGCGCCATCACGTGCGATCCTCTGCCGGGATTGCCGCCTGCTTCGATCAAACACCGTGTGACCGCACGGATCACCGTTTCCGGCTTCGGATACGTTGTTGCGGCGTTATCAAAATAGAGCACTTTCTCAGCGGCTTTCATGATGATCTCCGCCAAGCAGTACACCGTACAACACGCCTTTTGCATCCAGTGTTCCTTTGATCCGATCGGTATCCGCGCAGGAAAAGCGAACACCGTACGAGCATCCGCGCGCGGTCAAACGCGGATCAATGCTCACAATCGTCACGGACAATCCGCGCGACTCCAGCACATTTTTCGCGCGGATGGCATGGGTAATGGATTTCATAGTCAGTATACACATATTCGTCACCTTTCGCCTCTGCATCTGTGTACAGTATATGTGCCGAAAGGATGTCCTGACAGAAAAAGACCGCCGCAGAGGGCGGTCTTTCAAACTCACTTACCTACACTGCATTTCAGCACAGACTGCGCGATGTTTTTCATAGCACCTGCGTCATATCCGTTGACTTTTGTGGAAAACACGTCCACCGTCACAGCGGCATACAGCGTAAGCTCGGGTAAAATCCGATTGTGGAGCGTACAAAACTCGGCAAAACGCTCGCGGTACCGACTGTCATTCCCCGACGGAATCCCTGCGGCAAGGGAGAACGCCGCCTCTGCAAGCGCCGTATCGCGGATACCGCTGAGGTTTTCCCACGCGATCGGATCGGTCGCATACAGCATACGGACGTCATACACCGTGCCGAACGAATAGAATACGTCAAACATACAGTATTTCGAGGTGAGATACGTTTCCCCTTGGCTGCCGTCACGGTAAACGTAGGCGAGGTACTCATCAAAGGAAAGCTCCGTTCTTGCAAAGGAGATGCCTGTTTTCTGCGTTTCCGCTGTATCCGTCAGCATAGCACGCAGAAACTGAGAAAGCGTACTGCCCGTATAGGTGCAGTAATCAATAATCAGCGGCATCAGGTATTTCCCGTCCGTGTAGATGCTCCGCGGCGCACTTTTGGCTTCCTCTGCGGTTACTTCTTTATAGCGGATTCCACTGAGATACGGCTGTCCGTCCTCACCCAAAATGAATCCTGCACGGATAAAACACCCCTCAGCCATCTCGGTAGATTTCTCATAAGAATCGAGCCTTACGTCTGCGTAATCGTCGATAAAGTCATAGACCTTCAAAACGGGACCGTAAGGCGCATCGACCGTCTCCGCATAATCATCAAAAAGGCTGTCCGTCAGCTCTTCTCGGTCAAGCAGGTACGCAATGCCGCGGCGGACATCCGCATACTGCGTCGGTCCGTAATCACAGCGGAAAAGGATCGCGTCACAGCCGTCGCTGTCGTAGCGGATCGTTTTGTAATCGCCCGTATCCTCAACAGCCAGCGCGTCGTTTACCGCGGACGCACCCGTAATTCCGTGCAGGACATCAAGCTCCCCCGTTTGCAGCTCCGCAAACATTGTGGCTGTGTTTACTTCCCTGTACACAATCCGATCAAGCGTCGGCTTCGTCCCGTCGCACGTTCCCTTGAAATATTCGTTTCTTTCAAGTATCGCCTCGCGCCGCTCTGTGTCAAAAGACGCAAGACGGAACGGACCGGCTGTGACGCGATCGGTTGTATCCCATCGTGCCGCCTCTATTGCCTCGGCACACGATTTGTACGTGAAATCGCCGCTCAGATACGCGCCGCTGCCGTCATCCGCGACAGTGATCCCCTCGGGCAGCCATTCGTGAAGCGCGAGAGGCTCGAGGAGAATATTGTACAGTCCGTAATAGTTGACGCTGTCCTCCGCTGTGACTGTCAGCGCAAGCCGATCCTCGGAGAGGAGGCGCACACCGGAAAACGTGTCCGTCTCGCCACTCAGATACGACTGCCATCCCTCAAAATGAATCCCCGCCGTACCGCTTCCGCCGCACGCTAAAATTACGGGCGAGGAGAACAAAAGCACCCATGCGGCATAGTGCTCTGCCGTCATCGGCGTGCCGTCCGAGAAGCGGAGATCCTTTGCAAAGGTAAGTGTATACGTTCTCGTGCCGTCTGTATTTGCAACCTCGGCAAGATCGGTAACAATCTGCGGATTCATAATAAAATTCCCGTCTTTATCCGCTACAACGGTTGCGTATCCTTCAATCAGGCTCGCAACCTCTCTGTCACCCATGGAGTCCGTCCACCACGGGGTAAAATCGCCCGTCAGATGCGCAGTTGTGCCGATTTTCAGAACACCGCCGTCCGCTTTATTGCACGATGCAAGAGAAAAAAGCGTACCGCACACAGTCGATACGCATAAAATCCATGAAAGAAGTTTGCGCATAATTCCCTCCGAAGCCGCGGCTATCCGCGTTAATATCACGGATAGCATACCGCGTAAGGGAGAAAATTATGCGCGTACAGCTCTTATTCTTTTGTCTCGGGTGTGCTTACAGGCTTTTCTGCAACCTTCTTTGCGAGTCTGCGACGGATGCGGCGAATGAAAACGCGGATCACAAGGACGGCAAGCACGATAATGATCGCCCAGATGAGAATATACGGCAGATTCGCAATAAACCCGACGGTGAAATTCTCTGCGCCCTCGCGCATATCCGTCATGGTAGAACGGAAGCCGGTCGAAATGCGCTGACCGAGTGTCTGCTCCGTAACAACGGTAGGCTCCTTGACTTCGCTTATATTCATCGTTACCGTACTGTATGCAACAAGGTTATCATAATTGTTCAGCGTGCTTTTCAGAGATTCGATCTGGTACAAAACGGTAGTGATGCGGCTCTGTACGCTGATTACGTCGTCGAGCTTCGTGCATTTTTCGAGAATCCCGACAAGAGTATCATACTCACTCTGGAGCGCACGCATATGACTCTCGGTATCGTAATAATCGAGCGTCACATCCGTTGTATTCTCCCGTCTGGATACAACGTTACACACGCCCTCCACACCGCTGACAAAGAAATCAAGACGGTCTGCCGGGATTCTTGCCGTCACGTAGGCACTGCGCATATAGGTGTAGCTGCTGTTATAGTTTCCTGAGTTTTCCGAGGAAGACTGCACGTAGCCGCCTGCGGCGTCGATACGGTTGTACAAATCCTTCATGAAATCCTCAAAGGTGAGCGTTTCGACATCCATGCTGACGTTCTTAATCAGCTTGCGCGCACTGTCCGGAACGGATTGCTGTGTGGTTTCAAGCACGGATTCCGAAGGCGCCTCCGTATAGTTATACGATTCGTCCGCGGCGTAGCCGTAATTGCCATCTGCGCCTGTTGCGTAATCGTACTCGCCCTTGAGAGCAGCACCCGGTGCGAATATGCTGTCGCTGTTCTCCGCTTTGGATGACGCACCGCACGCGGTAAGCGAAATCATGAGACATGCGAGGACAAGACATGCAAGAACTTTTGCGGATTGTCTGTGTTTCATAAGATTCCCTCCGTAAGATTGTGTTGTTTCGGCACACACTCTGCACCGTTCACCTATTTAGACGAAGAAAAACTGCAAATGTTACACATAAACGCAAAAATTTTCACATGTGTGATTTTGTAATGAATAAATGTAAAAAAATTGAACATTTGTGATGTTTTTTCATTGACAATTTTCTCCCGAAGTTGTATAATGAATGCAGACGTGTGCAGTTTTGCCTGGGCACGCACAAAATTCACCTCATAATCAGAAAGGATTATTTTCATGAACAGGGTTTACAACTTTTCGGCAGGTCCCTCCATGCTCCCCCTCTCCGTCCTCGAAAGCGCACAGAAGGATCTTCTCGCTTACGGTGACACCGGTATGTCAGTTATGGAGATGAGCCACCGATCTCCGGCTTTCGAACCGATTATTGCAGACGCGGAAGCCAAGCTCCGCGCTGTTATGGAAATTCCGGACAACTATAAAGTTCTCTTCCTCCAGGGCGGTGCTTCTACCCAGTTTGCAGCCATTCCGCTCAACTTCATGAACAAGAACAAGAAGGCGGACTACATTCTCTCCGGTCAGTTCTCGACCAAGGCATATCAGGAAGCGCAGAAGTACGGTGACGTCGTTGCCGTCGCCTCCTCCAAGGACGTAAATTTCTCCCGTATTCCCGAAACTACCCGTGCCTCCTTTCGTCCCGATGCGGATTACGTACATATCTGCTACAACAACACAATCTACGGCACAAAGTTCAATTACATCCCCGATACGGGTGACATTCCGCTGATCGCCGATATGTCCTCCTGCATCATTTCCGAGCCTGTTGACGTTTCCAAATTCGGCGTTATCTACGCAGGTGCGCAGAAGAACATGGCTCCCGCAGGTCTTACCGTTGTAATCGTCCGTGAGGATCTTCTCGGCAACGCACGTCCCGAGACCCCCGCTATGCTTGACTACAAGCTGATGGCTGACAACGGCTCCATGTACAATACTCCGCCGTGCTGGCCGATCTACATCGCCAAGCTCGTATATGAGTGGATTCTCGATCTCGGCGGTCTGACCGAGATGCAGAAGCTCAACGAGAAGAAGGCAAACCTGCTTTACGACTATCTCGACAGCCAGGATTACTACATCGCACCCGTTGAGAAGGCAAGCCGCTCCATGATGAACGTAACGTTCGTCACGGGTGATGCCGAGCTTGACAAGAAGTTCGCATCCGAAGCCGGCAAGGTCGGTCTCAAGAACCTGAAGGGTCACCGCTCCGTCGGCGGTATGCGCGCCTCCATCTACAACGCAATGCCGTATGAGGGCGTCGAAGCACTCGTTGCCTTCATGAAGGATTTCGCGAAGAACAACCCTAAATAATCAGTACAGGAGAAAGAACAATGGCAAAGATTCAGCTTCTCAATAAAATTTCGCCGATCGGTCTCAACCAGTTCACGGCTGATTATGAGATCGGCGATGCAGTGACCGCACCCGACGCAATCATGGTGCGCTCCGCGGCTATGCACGATATGGAATTTGGCCCTGAGCTGAAGGCAATCGCCCGTGCCGGTGCCGGTGTCAACAATATTCCCGTTGAGGCTTGCGCCAACAAGGGCATCGTTGTATTCAACACCCCCGGTGCCAACGCAAACGGCGTTAAGGAGCTTGCGATCGCCGCTTTGATGCTCGCTTCCCGCGACATCGTAGGCGGTGTGAAGTGGGCATCCACCCTCACGGAGGATGTTGCCAAATCCGTTGAGAAAGGCAAGTCTGCTTTTGCAGGCTGTGAGGTTATGGGCAAGACGCTCGGCGTTATCGGTCTCGGTGCGATCGGCGGTCTTGTTGCAAACGCAGGTAAGTCTCTCGGTATGAACGTCGTCGGATGCGATCCGTACATCACGATCGACGGCGCATGGCATCTGTCCCGTGCGATTCAGAAGGCGTCTACCTATGACGAAATCTACGAGCAGAGCGACTACATCACTCTGCACGTTCCTGCTACTCCGCAGACGAAAAACATGATTAACAAGGACACGATCGCCAAGATGAAGGACGGCGTTCGCATCCTGAATCTCTCCCGTGCCGATCTTGTGAACATCGCTGATCTGAAGGAAGCGCTCGCTTCCGGCAAGGTTGCCTCCTACGTCACCGATTTCCCGACCGAGGACAGCATCAACGTCAAGGGTATCGTTGCAATCCCCCATCTCGGTGCCTCCACGGAGGAAAGCGAGGACAACTGCGCTGTCATGGCTGCCCGTGAGATCATGGACTTCCTTGAGAACGGCAACATCAAGAACAGCGTAAACTATCCGAACGTACAGATGCCGCGCACGGCAGATCACCGCGTTGTGATTCTCCACAAGAACATCCCGAACATGATCTCCCAGATCACGGGTGCTATGGCCGCCCAGAACATCAATATTGAGAATCTTGTCAACGCATCCAAGGGCGATTTCGCCTGCACGATTGCGGAGACGAACACGCCCATGACCGAGGCGATGCTTCTGAACATTGCCGCCGTTGAAGGCATCATCCGCGTAATTAAAATTGCGTAAAAATTACGTTTTCAGAGAACGGACAGTGAATCTGTCCGTTCTTTTTTGCTGATTATGTGTTGATACCGAGCCAAAAACATGGTATAATACTAAATAATCATACTTGAGACGGAGGAAATTATGGCTAACAAAAAGAAAAAACACATATTCCGAAACGCATTTCTGACGATTCTGATTTTGGGCATTCTCTGCGCAGCAATCGTCGCGTTTACCAATTACCGCATCATCACAAAAACCTCTGAGCAGATTCTTTCCTTTGAGGAAGCAGCCTCCTTGGGAGCTGACTGCGTTCTCGTGCTCGGCGCCGGTGTGCGCGATGACGGATCGCCCAGTCATATGCTGGAGGACAGACTGAAAACCGGTGTCGCTCTGTACGACAGCGGTACGGCGCCGAAACTTCTTATGAGCGGCGATCACGGAAGCAAAGACTACAACGAAGTCTCCGTAATGAAAGACTTTGCGCTGGAGCGTGGGATCGCATCCGAAAACATTTTTATGGATCATGCGGGATTTTCCACCTATGAAAGTCTGTACCGTGCGCGGGATGTTTTCAAGGCGAAAAAAATCGTGATCGTATCCCAGGGCTACCACCTGTACCGCGCTTTGTATATTGCACAGTCACTCGGTATTGATGCTGTCGGCGTCTCCGCCGATCTCCGCACATATTCCGGGCAGGATATGCGGGATATACGCGAGATTGCCGCGAGAACAAAGGATTTCTTTATGTGTATCTTTCAGCCGGAGCCGACCTATCTCGGTGACGCAATTCCCGTAAGCGGAAACGGCGATCTGACAAACGATTAACCTCACTCCCCGTACCACGGATACGGGGAGATATTTGTTTATTCGCCGAATTGTCCATAGATTGTTTCCAAATGGAAGCCTTAATATCTATTGACAGTTTATGTCGGACATGATATAATTTATTTATAAACTAACAAGAGAGGTACAGAATGCATAACGAAAAAACACCGCACCGGCCGCATCTTATGTTTCTCATTCATGAGATCTCACGGCTGACACATCAGAAGATCAAAGCGGACTGTCCGGATATGCAGAGAAGCTGGAGGCTTATCATGATGGAGCTTGCCAGACGGGATAACGTGACACAGCTCGATCTCGTCCGCGCAACACATCTGAAGCCGCCGACGATCAGCGTCACACTGCAAAAAATGGAGCAGGACGGCATCGTTTTGCGCCGTCCCGACGAAAACGATCTGCGCGCAACGCGTGTATCGCTGACGGAAAAGGGACGCGAGATGGACACGCAGATTCTCGAAAGATTCCGCGAGGAAGAACGGCGCATGGAAAGTGAGCTGACCGCGGAGGAAGCGGAAACGCTGGAAAGAATCCTTCTGAAGCTCAAAAATTATCTGACAGGAGACACCGAAGACCGTGAATAAAATTAAGCTCCGCCGGTATCTGAAACCGTACCGGCTCTTTGCCCTGCTCTCGCCGCTTTTGATGATCGGCGAGGTGCTGATCGACTTGCAGCAGCCGAAGCTCATGTCGAAAATTGTCAACGAAGGCGTCCTCGGCGCCGATTTCTCCGTGATCCTGACCACTGGCGTAAAAATGCTGATACTTGTCGCCATCGGCGGTATCATGGGCAGTCTCTGTGCGTACACCGCAAGCGTTGCTTCGCAGGGCTTCGGTAACGATTTGCGGGTAGACGCATTCAACCGCGTAATGAAGCTGTCTCTCCAGCAAACGGATCAATTTACGACCGGCTCGCTTGTCACAAGACTGACAAACGACATCACCTCCATGCAGGAGCTGGTGCAGATGATTCTGCGCATGTTCGTCCGTGCACCGATTCACCTGCTCGGCGGCTTGTATATGTGTCTCTCATTGAACATCAAATTCGGCTACGTTATGCTGATCTCTCTGCCTTTGCAAGCACTGATCGTGTTTCTTCTCGTGGTCAAGGCAAATCCCTTGTTTGCGAAGGTGCAGTCGAAAATCGACCGCGTGAACTCGGTCGTACATGAAAATGTATCCGGTGCGCGTGTTGTGAAAGCGTACACGTGCGAGGATTACGAAAACGAACGCTTTGACGGTGCCAACCGCGATTTTCAAAAGACAAATCTCAAGGTGCTTGAGCTGACCTCGGCAATCATGCCGCTTCTGATGATCGTCATGAACGTAAGCGTCATTGCCATCATCTACATCGGCGGCTGGCAGGTGCAGGCGCAGGCGATGAACGTCGGTGACGTCATGGCGGCTACGCAGTACATAACCCAGGCGCTCATGTCAATCATGATGGTAAGTATGATCTTTCAGCAGCTTGCCCGCGGACGTGCCTGCGCACAGCGTATCCGCGAAATGCTCGCTGCCGATCCTGCCGTTGTCAGCGGCAAGGTAACAGAGGGGACAGAAACAGGCACGGTCGAATTTCGCGGCGTTTCGTTCAAATATCCGGGCTCGGCAGGCGAAAATGTGCTGAACAATGTAACCGTATCGGTGAAAAAAGGGGAGACGCTCGCCATCATCGGCGCGACGGGATCGGGTAAATCGACGCTCGTCAGCATGATTCCGCGCTTCTATGATGCGGTGGACGGCGATATTTTTGTAGACGGCGTGAACGTGAGCGAATGGGATCTGCACGCGCTCCGAAAGCGGATCAGCTTCGTTCTGCAAAAGAGTGAGCTCTTCTCCGGCACCGTGAAGGAAAACATCCGCTGGGGCAAGGATGACGCGACTGATGAGGAAATCGAATTTGCCGCCTGTGTCGCGCAGGCGGACGAGTTCATCCGCACAATCCCGAACGGGTACGACGGCTGGATCGCGGCGAAGGGCACTTCCCTGTCCGGCGGTCAGAAGCAGCGCATGGCGAGCGCGCGCGCTGTTGTGCGCAAGCCGGAAATCATTATTTTTGACGACAGCACCTCCGCGCTCGATCTTGCCACCGAGGCGAAGCTACAGGCGGCACTCCGTGAAAATCTCGGCGACACGACCGTTATCAAGATCGCACAGCGTATCGCAAGCGTCATGCACGCCGACCGTATCGCCGTCATCGAAAACGGCACGATCACCGCGTGCGACACGCACGAAAATCTGATGAAAACAAGCGAAACATACCGCGACATCTACGCGTCGCAGATCAAGGACGGAGTTGATAACGCATGAACGCACCGCAACAGCCTCCGAAAAACGGTGAAAACCGTCCGATCATCGGTCCCGGCGGTCCGGGCGGCGGCGGTCCGCGCAATATGAACGCCAGAATGAACCGCGAAAAGCCGAAAAACGCAAAGGGCACGATATTGAAGCTCGTCAAATACATCGGACGCTCCAAATATCTGATTCTCCTTCTGATGCTCGTTGTCATCGGATCGACGCTTCTGAGTCTGGCAGGTCCTGCGCTTCAGGGTGAGGCGATCAATGCAATCACGATCGATCCCTCCCTTGACAAGCTGTCCGTCGATTTTGATGCGCTTGTCAAAACGCTGATGGTCATGGGCATCGTGTATATCGGCTCCTCCCTGCTCCAGCTTTTCCAAGGCATACTCTCCGCGCACATCTCGCAATCGACCGTATACACCATGCGCAAGGAGCTTTTCCGCAAAATCTCACACCTGCCGATCAAGTATCTGGATTCGCATCCGCACGGCGACATCATGAGCCGCATCACAAACGATGTGGACAACATCTCAAATACAATTTCTTCCGCAATTGCGTCGCTCTTTTCCAGTGTACTGACGCTGATCGGTGCGCTTGTGATGATTATCTCCTACAGCTGGAAAATGGCACTGATTGCCATGGTTACGATTCCGCTGACTGTCTTCGTCTCCGCAACACTTTCCAAAGCGATGCGGAAGTATTTCGTACAGCGGCAGAAGATACTTGGCAGTTTGAACGGACAGGTGGAGGAAATGGTCACAGGCTACAAAACGGTCATGGCGTACGGCAAAGAGCCGATGGCGTGCGACCGATTTGCCGAAACGAGCGCCGATTTCCGAAAATGCAGTATCAAAGCGAACGTATGGGGCGGCATCATGGGTCCGTGCAACAACCTCATAAACAACCTGAACTACCTGATCGTTGCGGCGTGCGGCGGATATTTTGCGATCCGCGGACAAATTCTGATCGGTGATATTCAGTCGATTTTGCAGTATTCCCGTCAGCTTTCCCAGCCGATCAACGCAGTGGCAAATCTGTATGCGCAGATTATGACGGCAATCGCAGGCGCGGAGCGCATCTTTGACATTCTCGACACACCGGACGAGATTGACGAAGGAAAGCGTGCGCTGGATCCTCATCACATCCGCGGCGAGATCGAATTTTCTGACATCTGCTTCTCCTACACGCCGGAAAAGCCTGTGCTGAAAAATCTGCATCTGACTGTGAAGCCCGGCGAAAAAATCGCCATCGTCGGTGCGACCGGCTCCGGCAAAACGACGATCGTAAACCTGCTCACGCGCTTCTACGAGCTGGACAGCGGCGCGATCTATCTCGACGGGGTGGACATCACCGAAATTCCGAAGAAGGAGCTGCGCGGCGCAATCGGCATCGTTTTGCAGGACACAGTGCTCTTCTCCGACACGATTGCGAAAAACATCCGATACGGAAAGACAGATGCATCGGATGAAGAAATGCAAAAAGCGGCATCGATGGCAAATGCGGCATCGTTTATCGACCGTCTGCCCGACGAGTACGAAACGGTGCTTGCCGAATCCGGCAGCAATCTGAGTCAGGGGCAGAGACAGCTTCTGTCCATCGCCCGTGCGATTTTGTCCGACCCGAAAATATTGATTCTCGATGAAGCTACCTCCAGCGTCGACACGCGCACGGAGATGCATATTCAATCCGCGCTCGTCGCGCTGATGGAAAACCGCACGAGTCTGATTATCGCGCACCGTCTTTCCACGATCCGCGATGCGGACAAGATCGTTGTCGTCAAGGACGGCAAGATCGCCGAAGCAGGCAGTCACGAAGAACTGCTCTCGGCAAAAGGCGAATACTACACACTGTATCAGAATCAGTTTGCAGGATTTGCAACCTGAGAAAAAGGGCTGTTGCCGAAGCAACAGCCCTTTCTGTTTTGGATTTAGTGAATCACGATGAGGGTTACGACATTGCCGTTCAGCACGTACTCGACATTTCTGCCGTAGGCGTCAGCAATCATCTTTGCGACAACCTCGCCGTCCTCTACGGTGACAACCTTCGTGTTTGCGTTAACGGTATAGGTGTTCTCACCGATCGTAACGGTGGAATTGGTGTAACCGCTGAGCTCACCGGTCGGGATCTCGCCTGCTGCGTCCACGATCGTGCCGTCGGAGCCGATGAGGTAAACTTCGCCGAGGGTGAGACCGACAAACGTGGTCAGTCTGTTCTCAATCGCGCCGGTTGCGTAGTTGAACACGCTGTACTCGATGTAGGTCAGGTTGTTCTCGTACACGATACCTGCGATGGAGAGAAGACGTACCGGCTGTGCCGCGGAATCGTAGTTGCCGAGGCTGCCGTCGCTTACGTAAAGGTAGCGGAGCGTCTCAACGGAGCCGACCTCGTTCGCAAAGACTGCTACAACCTTCGCGCCGTCGTTGATGTTGAAGGCGGACTGGTATGCGCCTTCCTTAACCTGGATTCTGCCGTTGTCAACCACGACGATTTTGGTATTTGCGTCGGTGACAAACTTCATCTCAGATGCACCGCCGTTGGATGCAAGGTAAGATGCGCTGCCTGCATTGAAGGTGTAGTAGGTGTTTGCGCCCTTTTCAATCGTCGTACCACTTGCAGAGCCCAGAATCACAGCAATCTCGCTGGTGCCGTAGCCGTTCTGGACGAACTTATTGATGCCGGAGAGGATCACGCCCTCGCTTACCTCGGGAGCGATCAGGGTGTATACGTCACCGTTTACGGTGTAGCGGTATACCTCACCTGCGGTGATGTCTGCGTTCGCGGTGTAGATGTTCTTGTTCACGCCGTCAATGTTGACCGTGACAACGTAGCGGAACACGCCGTTCGTGAAAACGGGGAGTGCGCTGCTCATCGCAACGAGGTACTCGGAGTGGTCGGTAACGACCGTCTCGCCGATAACGGCAAGGATTGCGCCGTCGTAGACAACAACCTGTGCGTTAGCACCGATCGTGAGAAGTGCAGCGATGGAGGATGCGGGGATGCCGCCCTTTTCGTTACCGAGGGTGTAGGTCTCGCCTGCGACCTTCGCAGTCGTGGAGGTGATACGGGTTACCGTGCCGTACAGAACATCCAGAACCTCCGCAATGTGAAGCTCCTTCGTCTGTGCGTTGAAGTAGTACAGAACATACTCGCCTGCCTCTGCCTTCGGCTCGTTGGTGTAACCGCCGGTCAGCTCAGCCGCGGTCAGACCGCCTGCAAGATTGATCTTGCCTGCCTGATCCACCTGGAGATTACCGAAGCTGAAATTTCTGAGGATTGCAATCGATGCCGCGCTGTTCTCGCCGTAGAAGATCAGATCGATGGAATACAGACCGAGACGTGCGTTCAGTGCATCAAGGGTGGTGAGCTGGGTGAGCGTCTTGTCGTTCTCGTATGCGTAGACCATCAGCTCGTTTGCGTTCGTTGCAAGCGCATCGGAGAAGGACTCCACAACGGTGTAATTCGTGCCGCCGATCGTGACGTAGCCCTTGCTTGCATTGACCTCAGCGTGGGTGTGAGTCTCGATCTCACTGACCTCAATCGCACTCAGCACGCTGATGAGCTTGCTTGCGTTGTTTACGGTGTAGATGACCTTGAACGTATGACCGAGATAGTCATTCGGCTCGCCTGCCAGACCAAGCTCGGAAAACTTCACGGTCATCATGCGGACAGAGCCGCTTTCATCCTTGTAGCGAAGGGTTACATAACCGTCCTTAACGACGGTGGAGCCGCCGAGGGAGTAATCGTTGGACGCAACAAGCGTTGCTTCCTCCATCTCGTAGCCGAATACGTACTCGATAATCGTCGTTTTCTCGTAAACGGCATTGCCGCCTGCGAGATTCTTCTGAACGAGATACTCAGACGTCAGTGCGTTATACAGAATGATCGCCGTTTCACCGCGTGTGAGCGTCTCGGTGTACGCCAAGTGCTCAAGACCGCGATCCAGACCGAGCTTGATACCTGCGTCGATGTACGTCCACGGATAGCCGTTGTTCATCGCTGTGTTGGACTGACCGAGGGCGCGGACAAGCATCGTCATTGCGTCCTGGAGGGTGATGCCGTCGAGCGGCTCGAACGTCGTAGCGGATGTACCGAGTATGTAGCCGGATGCATTCGCCCACGAGATCGCACCGTGATAGGTATCATCGTACAGATCCTTAAAAGGTGAGGTGTTGACGCGACCGCCGCTCTGCTTATTCAGCATAAGGCGGAACAGAAAGAGTGCCATCTGTTCGCGCGTTACGTTCTGCTCGGGAGAAAATTCATTCTCGGATGTACCGACGATAACGCCGATGTCGGAGAGAATGTCGATCTCGTCCTTTGCCGCGTGCTCTGCGGTTACATCATTAAAACTGCGTGCAGCGACTGCGGGAATTGCAGCGCATACGATCAAAGAAGCCAATACCGCAGAAAGAATTCGTTTGAAACTACCGTTTCGGGTTTTGCTCATAAATGAGTTCCTCCTGTGTTTTTCTTTCGAGAGATCATCTCGCCTCTCGCAACGATATGATACCACAGGCGAAAATCCGGCGCAATAGATTTTTTCGAGGTGAAATATTTCTGAAAACTATCTTCATTTCGGGTTAAGAATTTTGAAAAGTTCTGCCATTTTATAAAATTTTTGATAAAAAAACGTGCGATAAACGCACGTTTTCCTTTTATTCGGTTGTTTCTGCCGGTTCGGTATCGGTTTCGGTTTCAATTCCGGTTTCGGACACAGCATCTGTTGATGCTTCCGTTTCGGCATCTGTTGCGATTTCCGTTTCCGGCTCAGTCTCAGGCGCTTTTTCGATCTCGGTTTCAACTTCGATTTCCGTTTCCGGCTCCGTTTCCGCCTCCGTTTCGGTTTCAATCGGAGGCAGCGGCACACCTTCGTAGAACGTCTCATGAATCGAGTGGATCATACGCACGACACTCTGCACGTAACGATTGACAGTCGTGCCGCCCGTATCGAGATCGGTCATGATAACCAAAACATACGGATGCTCATCATACACAATCGCTATATCGTTGTACGCATCAAGATCCCAACCGTATTTGTGCGCAGCAGGGGTGGGAGATACACAGTACGGAATCAAAACGGGATAATTGGAGTCAATCATCGCCTGTTTCATGATCGGACCGTATTTTTCATCCGTTTCCATAAAGTTGTAGATCTCCATAAGGAAGAGACCGCATTCCTCAGCCGATATTTTCAAAAAACCGTTGGAGATTGCATTCACACCGAGTGCACGGGCGGCCATGTAGTAATCATAATAGCCGAAAAGGCGGGAAATCTCATTAAAAGCAATATTATCGCTGTACTTGAGGATATATTCGATCAGTTCAAGATACGTAAGCTCGGTGCCGTCCTCCATATTGCAGATGATGCCGGTGCCTTCAATCATCATCGTTTCCTTATCGAACGTCCAGACGCGGGAAAGATCGTACTTCTCCTCACCTTCACCGTAGATAATGCGTCCGTCCTCGTCCAGATTCGGATGCGCACCTTCAAACAAAGGATTGCCTTCCTCATCGAACAACGGATTGCCATCGCTGTCGAAGTTCATCTTCCGATTTTCAAATTCGGATACGGATTTCAGAAGTATGTATACGTACGGTGCTTTTACGATGCTTGCGGAAAGCATAATATCTTCGGCATTATAGGAAAGCGTATAGCCTGTCGCAATATCTCTGTAATAAAACGAAATATTCGACGGCACCTCCTCGGTGACCGTTTCGACAACCTCACCCGATTCCTCATCGGTAATCTCGGTGCGATTGATGTGCATCGGACGGTTGTCCTGTGCGAGATACAGAAGCAGTTCGCTGATTTTCTGCGCCTGCAAGCCGAAATCGAGCGTAGTCATGTTCTGATAATTCTCGATAAGCAAGCTGAGCGTTTCGATTTGCAGATTCGCGGCATCCAAATCCGCATGGAGCGTGTCGAGCCGTTCCAACAGAATCTGCTGATACGCATCAGACGACGCACCTTCTTTCAAAAGCACGTCTATATCGGACATCAGCTTTTGGATTTCCGCGGTCTTTGCGGCAACATCTGTCTGCAAGAGGCGCAGCTCTTCCTGCAAATCGGAAATCGTCACAGTCTGCCCGTCAATGCGGATGCCTGCCTGCGTTAATTCCGACGAAGCCGCAGTCAGCTCGGAAGAAAGTGATTGCACTTTTTCCTTGGCGGCAAGCTCCTCGGGGCTTTCATAGACAGCATACAGCCAGCCGGCGAGAACAGCCTGTGCGGATATAATCAGACAAAGAACGGTCGTCAAAATAATTGCTGTTTTTTTCTGCATGAAATGTAAACCTGTTATCCTCGGTCAGCTTTGGCATGACCGTTATTTTTTCATACGTTGGACGATACAAACGAAGAAATGTTCCCCGTAAGACTGAATCAAACAAAACTTCCGTCGGCTTGTCCGCGGGCAGTGAGATACTCCGCCGCGTCCACGGCGGCTACTGCACCGTCAGAAACGGCGGTTGCGATCTGTCGGAGCGTCTTTGCCCGTACATCTCCGACGGCATACAGACCGCGCACTTTCGTTGCGCAGTGCTCGTCCGTAAGAATGTATCCGTTCTCGTCAAACAGGTCGGCATCAATCCCCGAGAGATACGACGCTGACGGAATATTGCCGACGGCAACGAAAACGCCGTCCACGGGAAGAACGAATCTCTCCGAAAGTGAATCGGGTGCGGTGCTGAGAAGCTCTGCGGAGAGCACGCGTGTATCGCCCTCGATTTTCTCGACGCGCGCGTTCATAACCGTTCGGATATTCTCAAAGGAAGAAAGCCTGTCCGTCAGAATTTTCTCCGCACGGAACCGATCGCGCCGATGTACAATCGTTACCGATTTACAAAATTTTGCGAGATACAGTGCGTCACCGATCGCGGTGTTTCCGCCGCCGATCACGGCGACGTCCTTTCCCGTAAAGAAGCGACCGTCGCACACAGCGCAGTATGACACGCCGCGTCCGATCAGCTTCTCCTCGCCGGGCACGCCGAGCTTGCGGCATTTTGTGCCGCTTGCCGCGATCACGGCACGATATTCCTCCTCGCCCTCAGACGTTCGAACCGTAAAACCGTTTTCGTGCGGCACAACCTCCGTCACGTTGGCAAAAGCAATCTCGGCACCGAGAGAGGTTGCATGTGCAGTCATGGAATCAGCAAGCTCCATGCCGCTGACAGACGTGTAGCCGGGATAATTTTCAATCATGTGTGCGGACAGCATCTGTCCGCCTGGAGCACTCCCCTCCAGCACACGGACGGAAAATCCCGCACGTGCGGCATAAAGGGCGGCAGTCAGTCCGGCGGGTCCGCCGCCGATTACGGCAATATCACCTGTATAGCTCTTCATTATATCACCTCTATACAATAAGATTGTGCCGCGATACCGTTCGGTATACACGGCACAAAGCACATTTTCACTTTGTGCGGAGATCAGTCGTTCATATCATTATAGAAAACGATCTCCTCAGGCAGGCGAAGGTTCAGCTTCTCACGAGCGATCTTGATAATATAATCATGATCGAACGGCGTATCCAGAACTGCCTGCACCGCCTCAATCCGTTCTTCTGTGGCGGAAATATCCGCCAAAAGATCGTCTCGCTCCTCACGAAGCGCATTGTTGTTGAATTGGAGCACGACAAAAAGACCGATGCAGCAAATCGCCGCAAAGAACAGAGCCAATTTGAAAAAGAAATTGTTTTTGAGGATGTGCATCTGTTTCAACTCCAATCAAGAATTTTGTAAATCCAGCATACTGCGGATATGCTCCGTCAGTCCGGCTCGAACGCGCCTCGTATATGTGAGCCGTCTGCGGCGGCGATACGCGGAGAAAACCGGCATCAGAATATGCTTACACAAAAGAGAAAGCATACAGAGAAAAAGCGACCGGACAGCGCGCAACGGCAATAAAAGAAGACAGATCACATACCGCACAGCGGCGATCAAAAGAAACGACAACAATTCGGAGGACAGCATAACGATTTTGCCAACGGTAAAATAGTATGCAAAGAATCCGACAGCACAGGCAAACAGATAAAACCAACGGAAACAACCGCTTGCCGCATGATACAGGAACAAGGAAAACACGCACCCGGCAGAGACGGCAAAAAGAAGATCGCCGAATGCCAGCCGAACGAGCTTCCATGCACTTTTCTGTGCAGAGGAAGGTGCGCGCCGAACGGTGCCGATCAACGGCAAAGGACGCGCATACAGTTTTTGACCGCTCCGCGTATAGGAGGCGAGTCCGAAAATCACGCGCCAAATGCGCACGAAATCATACAAAGCGCCGAGAAGTGCGCCTGTAAATATAGCATAAACAAATGCGGTAAGCTGCCGCGAAAGCGGTATTCCCATGCGTCATTTCTGACGGCGGGCAAACAAGCCGCCGCGACGCGCCCCGGATTTGTCTGATTTTTCATAGTAAAAAAGCCCCGTGATACACCCTGTAATCTCCATCTTCCCCGTTTCCACCGAGAAGTTTTCGATTTTGAGCCCGTCACCCTCAATCACGAGAGCACCGACAACACAGGAAAGACTGATTTCGGTGTCGTTGAAATTCTCAACCTCGGAAACACCGCTCAACTCCGCTTTTTGTCTGTCTCTGATAAGGACAAGGTGGGACTGAATATTTTCACACATGATACACACCTCCGCCGATTTGCTTCATTCTATGCGGAGGGGGCGAATTGTATGCCTCAGCTCGGCAAGACCTCGTAAAGAGAGGTCACATCGGCTTTAGCGATGTGCTCGCGCACGTCAAGCACGCGCACCTTCAGCGTTCTTGCACCGAAAGTGACTTCGATGACATCTCCCACTTTTACATCGTAGGAGGCTTTTGCCCGCTTTCCGTTGACAGAGACATGCTCTGTATCGCAGGCATCATTGGCAACGGTGCGCCGCTTGATAATGCGGGACACCTTCAAAAATTTATCAAGTCGCATTCTGTGATACAAAAACAAATTGCCGCAAACAGCCCCAGTTGTACACCGGAGCTGTCTGCACACAAAATGTTTGATTCTTTGTGATAATTACTTGTTAACCTTGTCCTTCAGAGCCTTGCCGGCAGAGAAAGAAGGATGCTTGGAAGCAGGAATTACGATAGACTCGCCGGTTGCGGGGTTGCGGCCGGTTCTCTCGCCTCTTTCCTTAACCTCAAACGTGCCGAAGCCTGCGATCTGTACCTTCTCGCCGTCAGCGAGTGCGTTCTCGATAGCTGCGAGAACAGCGGATACTGCTGCTTCTGCGGATTTCTTCTTGAGGCCTGCTTCTTTAGCGACCACTTCGATAAGCTGTGTCTTATTCATGGGACTCATTCCTTTCTTTATTTCGCATTGCGATTTTTCGCGGTCCGAACATAACGGCCGCAGTGTATTGTTCTAGCAGAAATATTATAACATTATATATGAAAAGAATCAAGAGGTTTCTGCGTTTTTTCTTATTTTTGTGCAATATTTAGTGTGAAAAATATGCATTTTGCGCTATTTTTCGTCTCTCGGCGTCATCAAGTTGCGAAAACTCGCCCAAATCCTCTTCATTTTTTGTTAACAAAGAGACAAACTCCGTGCATTTTTTACCAAGCATTTCCTCGGAATCGACGCCGGAGAGCTGTCCTGCGGCAGCAGTGAGAAAGAGGAGCCGTCCGATTTTTGTGCTGAGTTTTTCACAATTCCCATCCCGCAGAGCCTCGGCGAGAGCTGTCCCTGCACGTTCAATTTCGGAAGCCAGCTCACCGGAATCCGGCGTAATCTCCGCCTTTCCGGCTTTCTTCACAATCTTCTGCGCACGCATAAGCCCCGGAAGCGACGGCGGTACAGCGGCAAGTGATCCCGTAAGACCGATCCGCTGCTTTTCCTCCGTTTTGATCTTTTCCCAATTCGTGAGCACCTGATCGGGCGTATCCGCAACGACATCGGAAAACACATGCGGATGGCGGTGGATGAGCTTCGCGGTAATATCGTGGATCACGTCATCAATGTTGAACTCCCCTGCCTCCTCGGAGATGCGTGCATGGAACACGACCTGCAAAAGCACGTCACCGAGCTCCTCGCGAAGCAGCACGGGATCCGACGTATCAATCGCCTCGATCACCTCGTACGTCTCCTCGATAAAATCGGCACGGATGCTCTCGTGCGTCTGTTCGCGATCCCACGGACAGCCGCCGGGTGCGCGAAGGAGCTGCATGACGCTCACCAGAGATTCAAAATCGTGACGGGATTCTTTCAGAAGATCATTCACAGTCCGGCTCATTTTTTCTTCCTTTCACTTCACGGCTTGACGAGTTTGATTTTGACAAGAACGGCGAGAATTTTCTCCCCCTTGGGGAGGAGACGTATATCGTCCGCCGTGATTGCGCGGATGGCGAAAATCATGACGGCATATACGAGGACGGCTACTGCAATTGCGCCGAGCGTAGCGATGCTTCCGCCGATAAGCAGAACATCGGTAAAGAGAAGGTGAGCGCCGAGTGCCGCCGCGGAACACAGAATTGCCGCAACAAGCGGACGGATGAACACACGGTTAACAGACGGCTTAACACCTGCATTTTGCACTACAAAGTAAAGATTCATCGCGGTGGCGGTCAGGTAGCACAAAAACGTACTGATCGGTGTTCCGTACATGCCGATCACACGGATTAAAACAAAGTTTGAGGCAAGTTTGACAATCGCGCCCGCCAGCATGGAATACAGCGGCTTGCGTTCATATCCGCACGACTGTAAAATCGCGTTCGTGACGGAAAGCACGCAAATGAACAACGATGACGGGGCGAGGAGCGACAGAAGCGGCCATGCCATTTCCACCGATTCCTCAGTGAAAAGAAGGCTCAATATCGGTTTAGACAGCGCAGACATACCGAGTGCACACGGCAGACCGATCAAAACGGAGACACGCAGGGAGGATTCCATAATGCGATCGGCGCGAACACGATCGCCGGTGCTGAGTGCCATAGTCAAAATCGGAATGATGGAATAGGAAATCGGATAGACAAGATACGGGGGGAGATTAAACATCGTAACAGCGAGGGTGGTATAGTTTCCGTAGACCTTTGTGGCCGCCTCCGCCGACATACCGATCGCCTGCAAGCCCGTGGATACCAGCGCGGAATCAATCAGATTCGTGATACTCATGACGGACGAGCTGAGTGTGATCGGAATGGCGATGACGGCAATCCGCTTGAGAATCGTCTTCGTGGATTCCGTCTCATCGGACACATCGTTTTCCTGCAAAAACTCCGCATTGTACTGTTCTTCCCTTGCACGGAAGGCGAGCTTGGCAAAGAACAGAAAAACCATACCGAGTGCCGCACCGATCGTCAGTCCGGCGGCAGCGTAAGCGGCAACGATATGTATGCCGTATCCCTGCCGTTTCGCATACAAAGCAAGGAACACACCGAGAAACAGCTTGGAAAGAACCTCGGTAAGCTGGGAAACCGAAATCGGAAGCATCCGCTGATAACTCTGAAAATAGCCGCGGTACGCGCTTGAAATGCTGATGAAAAAGATCGTAGGCGCGACGGCAAGGATACAATAATATGCCTGATCGACCTTCAGAACGCCAGAGGCATATACACCGGCACCGAACAGCATGATCAGCATACTGACAAGACCGACGATAAAGAACAGCATCATGGCGATGCGGAAAATCCGCTTGGCCTGCTTAAGCTGTCCCTTGGATCGGCTGTCGGAAAGCATCTTGGCAAGTGCAACGGGCAATCCGTTCGTGGCGATCATGAAAAAGCAAGTGTAGAGCGTATACGCCTGAGAGTAGTATCCCATGCCGGTATCGCCCACATAGTGATTCATCGGTATTTTGAAAAGCATACCGATGACCTTGATAATCAAATTCGAGATCGTGAGAACGAGCACGCCCGAAAAGAACAGGTTCGTCGTGTTTTTGACTTTCGGTGCAGAGTTTTTACGGTTCAGCAAAAGGATTCCTCCGTGTTATGATAGATTTTCCCGCTTATCCGAGAAATTCGCGGTAGAGGGAATTTTCCGGCAGAAGATCGGCGGAAATCACGGCATTCTCGACACAGCGGTATTTATCTCTGAGACGCATAGCCTCGGTGAAATACGGGCTGTCGATCGGTACGCTTTCCAGAAGCGGAATGAGATACGGTGCGATCATAAACGGCTCGTACTCCATCAGCGAATTGATATGATAATCGCATCCGCCCATATAGGGATAGATGCTTTTTTCTTCATTGGCGCGCACGCTCTCCCAGATATGGAGCGTGAAATCGGGAGAAGCGGATCGGGCACGGAAATCGCGCACGAGGCGGCGCGAGAGGCGCACTTCTTCCGCCGTAAACACCGTGCCGTTCACACAAATCGGCTCGGCAACGGAGATAAAAATGCTCTTATACGGATACGCTTTGAACAAAGCGACCACCTCGGGATATACCGCCTGGATTCCCTCAAAAATGATGATGTCGTCAGCCTGCGGGATATACTCGGCACACTCGGTGCGGATACCCGAAACGAAATCAAAGCGCGGCAGAGGCGTACACTCCGCGCGAAGCATTTTATCCACGCACGTGGCGAGATAGTCAAGATCGATCGCGTTGACGGAATCGTAATCGACCGTGTGCTCTGTGGATTTGGGCAGAACACGGTTTTTGAAAAAATCATCGATTGAAAGAACGACCGCGCTCTTCCCTGCCTTTGTGATCGAATCGGTCAGCTTGTTCGCCATCGTCGTTTTTCCGGAGCAGGTCGGACCGGAAAGCGTGATACATTCGGTTTTAGCATCCGCGAGCAAATGGGAAATCAGCGAATCCATCGCTTCGGAAAAGCGTGCTTCCGATTTTGCGACGAGCGCGGCGGCTTCCTCATAGGTAAACGATGTTTGATTGACGGTAATCATAAGACACCTCACAGTATGACGAATCAGAAATACGTCCGATAAAATTCCTCGGCGGCGGCTTCATAGCGCGCGGCGCGCGCCCGTCCTGCCTCCCCTTCGTAATCCTTTAGATATTCATATGGATATTTTGATTCAAATATGCGCTCGATACGGCAGCTGCCGTCCTCAAACGGGGGAGAGACGAATTTCGTGACGGCGGACGCACCTGCGGCGAAAATGCTGTGGACTTCTTCCATCATATAAATATTATAAAGTCCCTCAGCACCCGGGAGCGCGTAGCCGACGTTTTCCAGATTGCCGACCGTGTTCTTCTGGCGGTACATGTAGTACGGCAGATACCCGGCCTCGGTAACCGCCTTCTGCGAATACAGAACGGACGCACCTGCGACAAGTCCCTCGCAGTCGTAGACAGAATCACTCTCCTGACGGATTTCGGCGGATTTTTTGACGGTGAACGTATGCACCGTGATATTATCGGGGCGGAGCGCACAAATTCTGTCAACCGTAGAGACAAAGCTCTCCGTGCTCTCACCGGGCAATCCTGCGATCAGATCGACATTGATATGGCGGATTCCGACGGCACGGGCGGCATCGTATGCGGCAAAAAACTGCTCCGCCGTATGCTGTCTGCCGACGGAGGCAAGGATCACGTCGTTCAAGGTCTGCGGATTCACGCTTATACGCGTGACGCCGTAGAATTTTGCAATTCGGAGTTTTTCCGCAGTGATCGTATCGGGGCGACCGGCTTCCAATGTAAATTCCGCAAGTGCGGTTACGTCCGTTTCCGCCGCGACCGTTTCAAGAAGGAAGCGAAGCTGATCCTCGCTCAAAACTGTCGGCGTACCGCCGCCGATATACACCGTTGACACGGTCAGACCGCGGCGGCGCACCGTCTCAAAGACGGTACGGATATTCTCACGAAGTGCGATCAGGTACTCGGGAATCAGGGAGAGGAGCTTTTGGGATGTATAGGAAACAAACGAGCAGTACGCGCATCTTGTCGGGCAAAACGGGATTGCGATATACACGCTGCACTTGCGCACGAGATCGGGGGTAATAAGGCGATGCTCCGCCTCCGCAACGGATGCGGCAAGGCGTGCTTTTACGGGATCGGTGAGATAGTGCGCCGAGATCCACTTTGCCGCATCGTCGGTAGAATAGCCGTAGCGGAACATTTCCGAGGCAATTTTGGCAGGGCGCACACCGGTCAGGACGCCCCACGGCGGACGGATGCCTGTAAGCGCGGATGCGGCTTCAAAAAACGCGCATCCTGCGGCGATCTGCCGTGCACGGGCGGCATCGATTCCGTCGCCTGTATTGCATCTGCTTGATCTCGTCTCCGCTTTTCCGTCCAGAATCAGCGTAGCGGATGCGTCCGCACCCGTTTCATCCTCACGGACGGTGAAATGCGCTTCGGGAACGCCCTCTCCGTGCATCTCCCCCTCGGGGAATTTCACGCCGGGGAAGAAGATCATGCAGAGCGTCTGCGCATAATACGGCTTGAGATTGCCGTCAATTCTGAGAATCATAGTTTTCCTCGGTTATCCGTTTTTCGGTGCTTTCAGAACGGCGGAATCCATGGGGATCGTCACCGGTCCGTCATTCAGAAGCGCAACCTTCATATCCGCGCCGAACGTGCCGCGCGCTGTGGGCACACTCCTTGCGATATAGTCACAGAAATACGTAAAGAGGCGCTTTGCCTCCTCGGGACGCTCGGAATTTATAAAATCCGGGCGGTTGCCGCGGCGGTAGGATGCAAGCAGGGTGAAATTGGGCACGACGAGCACTTCTCCGCCAATATCGTTGACGGAGAGGTTCATCTTTCCGTTTTCATCCTCGAACACGCGCATCTTGGCGATTTTATCCGCAAGCAGCTCGGCATCCGTTTCGGTATCTCCCTTGGCAACGCCGAGCAAAATCATGAATCCCTGCCCGACAGATGCGGTTACTTCCCCGTCAATCGTGACGGATGCGTTCTTTACGCGCTGTAAAATAGCTATCATACATCCTCCGTTATCCGATGGCGCGCGTGACGGAATCAATGTTGCGGATCGAACGCAGGCGCGCAAGGATTGAGTTGAAATGGTCTGTGTTTTTACATCCGACAGTCAGATGAATGAGGATGCCGGTTGCGGAGCGCTTCTGCGTATTGATCGAAAGAAGCGATACCTTCATATCGGCAAGTGCGGTCGTGATCTCGGCAAGGAGCATAATATGATTTTCCGCTTCAATCACGATGCCGGACTCAAATACGGCACGGCTGTCCGCGTTCTCTGCGGTATCGTCCCAGCGAGCCTCTTTCCACCGACCGCGGTTTTCTTCGTTCTGCATCCCTGTGATGACGTTCGGACAGTCCTTTTTATGGACGGACACGCCGAAGCCCTTTGTGACAAATCCGATGACACTGTCACCCGGGAGGGGATTACAGCATTTCGCAAATTTGACGGCACATCCGTATTCGCCGTCGATGATGATGCCGCCCGTATGCGCCCGTCTGTGCGTAACGGTTTTGACCTGCTGTGCCTCTGTCGGAATCTGCGGCTCGGTTTCGGCAAGATGCTTGACGTATTTATCAAACTCATCGCGCAGCTTCGGCAGGATTTTGCTCACGGAAAGTCCGCCGTAGCCGATGGCGTTATACAGATCGTCGAGCTCCTGCATACCGACGCGGCGTGATGCGGCAAGCGCGATTTCCGCCTTCTGCGAATCGGTCAGCTGTCTGCCGAAGCGCGTGATCTCACGCATAATATCAGCCTTACCGACGACGATGTTCTCGGCGCGCTTCTCCTTTTTGAACCACTGGCGGATCTTACTGCGCGCCTCACTTGTCCGCACGATGCCGAGCCAGTCGCGGCTCGGTCCCTTGGAAGAAGCGGAGGTGAGAATCTCCACAATATCGCCCGTCTGCGGCACACGGTCGATCGGTGTAATCATACCGTTGACCTTGGCGCCGACCATTTTATTTCCGACACCGGAATGGATCGCATAAGCAAAATCGATCAGCGTCGAGCCTTGCGGCATGGAGATAACGTCGCCCTTCGGCGTAAACACAAACGTCTCATCATGGAACAGGTCGATTTTGAGCGCGTGCATAAACTCGTCGGGATCGGCGGCACTGTTCTCCGTATCGATCAATTTCGAAATCCACGAGAGCTTCTGGTCGATCTCAGCCTTGCTGTCCTGCCCCGTTTTGTATTTCCAATGGGCGGCGATACCGTACTCAGCGATATGGTGCATATCCCATGTGCGGATCTGCACCTCAAACGGCACGCCTGCACGTCCGATAACCGTCGTATGGAGCGACTGATACATATTCGGCTTCGGCGTAGAGATGTAATCCTTAAATCTGCCGGGGACGCTCTTGTACAGCTCATGGATAACACCGAGCGCGGTGTAGCACTCCAGCTCCGTATCGACGATAATGCGGAGGGCGTAGAAATCGTAAACCTCGTCAAACGTCTTGTTGTGGTTGAACATTTTGCGGTATATGCTGTATACCGATTTGACGCGGTACTCAAGCGTAAAATGGATATTGTATTCCGCGAGCTTTTCCCCGATATACGAACGGACATTTTCCAAAAAATCGCGTGTCTGCCCGTACTTCTCCGCAATATTCGTATTGACCTCCTCATAACCGATCGGGTCGAGATACTGGAGTGCGAGATTCTCAAGCTCATGCTTCATCATCTGCATACCGAGGCGGTGTGCCAGCGGCGCATAGACGTTCATCGTCTCAAGCGCGGTGGTGCGCTGCTTTGCCTCGCGCTTGGCGGCGAGCGTGCGCATGTTATGGAGTCGGTCACAGAGCTTGATGAAGATGACGCGTATATCCTTGGACATGGCGAGAAGCATTTTGCGGATATTCTCCATGTGCGCTTCTTCTTTATCCTCGATATTGATGTTTTCCATCTTCGTAAGTCCGTCAACCAGCATGGCGACCTCCTCACCGAAGTAGGATCGGATCAGACCGAGATTCGTTTTATCGGGGCAGTCCTCGACCGTATCGTGCAAAAAGCCCGCACAGACAGAATCCGTATCCAGTCCGAGAGACGCTACGATCTCCGCTACCGCGATCGGATGACAAATATACGGGTCACCGCTGTTGCGGAATTGCCCTTCATGCAGTTTTTCAGCGTACAGATACGCTCGCTTGATCTTATCGAGATCGTAATTCTTTCCGCTGCTCTGCAAAGTTTCAAGCAAAGATTCAATTCTCGATACATCCGCGCAGTCATCTGCGACAGGTCTGATCTCCGACATAACATCACTTCCTTTTGCGAAATCAGAGGGGCGTTTGCTCCCCTGCGGCCTCCTGCAATGATTGCAGGAGTGACGATTTATCAAGGCTCGTTTTGCCTTGCAGATACACGTATCGGAACGTGTAGATTTCCCTTACGGGATCGTTTTCCTTCACCTCAAGCAGATTGAGCTCGGAAAAGGCGCGCAGGATGCATTTCAGCTTCCCGTACGAAATATCATGCCCCAAAGAACGAAGCAGATGCGACAGCGCACGGATGCTGAACACCTCGTGTCCAAGGTGAAGCTCATGCTTCAGCGTGTTATAGACAATACCGCACTCGCTGCGGTTTGGCAGCACGGCGGCGGCATCCGCCTGCGTGGGAGTCTCGCCGAGAGCCAGCGCATTACACACACGGTTGTAAATCCCGTGCGCAGTTTCCTCCGCCTGTGCGACTGACTCGGTAAGCCTGAACTCCTTTACAATCATCTGGAGGCTCTTTCTTCCTTGAAATTCGTTTACGTCCAAGGTGTAGAGCACGTCGATCCGGTCACCGGGATACACATCAATATCGGCGAGACCGTGGCGGAAATACATCGCGGTAAATTCCTTATCCCCCACTGTGAGTTTCATGCGCAGATGCTTCCCTGCACCGACCGCGGCAACGTCTGCGACCGTCATATCATACGTCAGAAAAAGCGGCACCGGATTGGACACGCCGTAAGGCTCAAGCTCATAAAGCTCCTCCGCCTGCCGCATCGTGAGATCGGCACCCGTAAGCTCGCACTCAATATCTACCGTTTGCACGGGCACGCCGTCGGTAAAATGGGTGCGTGCATACCCGTTGAGCCGTTCTTTGAACAGAGGGAGATTCTCACGGCGGACGGTAAGTCCTGCGGCAAGCTCGTGTCCGCCGAATTTGACAAGAAGATCGGAGCAGGCGGCAAGCGCATCGACAAGGTTCATGCCCTTGATGCTCCGTCCGGAGCCTTTACCTGCATCGTCCGGCTTTGGATCGCCGTCCTCACCCTTATCAAAGGAAACCAGAATGGACGGACATCCGTATTTGTCCGTAATCCGGGAGGCAACAATTCCTATGATGCCGTGATGCCAATGCTCATCGGCAAGGACGATGACGGGATCTTTTTCAAAATCATGCTCGGCATCAATGCGTGCGTATGCAACGTCAACGATTTTATTTTCCTCGTTCTGCCGTTCGCGGTTGATGTCGCAGAGCTTATGCGCAAGATAGTTTGCTTTTTCGGGATCGCTCTCCATAAAAAGCTCGACCGCAGCAGATGCATCACGGAGTCTGCCTGCGGCATTGATACGCGGCGCGATGGTAAAGCCGATCAGCGAGGAGGAAACGCGGCGCGGCTGCTTCGATTTGCCCTCGTTTGCGGTGGCATCCAGAAGCGCACGCACGCCCTCACGGGGAGATCGCTCGATCAGCTGAAGTCCCAGCGCAACGATCAGGCGGTTTTCGTCCCGTATGGGCATTACGTCGGCAACCGTACCGATCGCAACGAGATCCGCAAACTGCATACCGATCGTTCGGACGCACGAAGCCATGGATTTTTCGGGATCGCGGCACGCTTCCAGTGCGCACAGGAGCTTGAAAACCACGCCGACACCGGCGAGCTCCTTGAACGGATATGTATCATCCGGGCGGTGCGGATTGACAACGGCATCCGCCTCGGGGATTTCTCCGTGACATTCGTGGTGATCCGTGATGACAAGCGCCATGCCGAGATCCTTCGCAACACGTGCCTCCGCCTGTGCGGTGATACCCGTATCAACTGTGATAATCAGTCCGATACCGTCCTCGAAAAGTTTACGGACAGCGTTTTCGGACATGCCGTAGCCCTCACCGATACGGGACGGGATATAATACGTAACATCCGCACCAAGGGAGCGCAGGTAGAGCTGCAAACAGCAAACGGATGTAACGCCGTCCACGTCGTAGTCACCGAACACGGCGACTTTCTTTTCGTCCTCCACGGCGGCGAGAATCGTCTCCGCCGCTTTGCGCATATCCGTCATGGCGAACGGATCGTGGAACATCTCCTCCGCCTTCGCCAAAAACATACGCGCGTCCTCGGGCGTGGTACATCCGCGATTTATGAGAAGCTGCGCGGTCGGGCGCGTAATCATCAGTGCGTCCGCGATCTCGCAGACAGCGGGATTTTCGTGAATCGAGGCGGCATCCGCTTGCAGCGCCCACTCCTTGAGCGCACTTCTCTTAGCCTTTTTCTGCATATGTGTATTCATTCCGTTTCTTCATGTTCGTGCCGAAACACAGAGACGATCCGTATATCCGGCAGTTTTTTTCTTTTCGCCCGATCGATGAAAAAAGCAGGGAGAAAAGAGAGAACAAAGCCGACCAAGGCGGCAATCCAAGCGGCACCGTCACTTGCAAAAATGCGTAACGCGATCAGGTAAAACGCGAGTGCGCCGACGATCGGCAAAAGGAAAACGAGCGCGGCATACGAAAGAACGGCGTTCGTTTCCGTTTCGATCTCGACATCATCGCCGACGGCGGCGGACAAAGGATTTTGCGCGTCCACGATCATCTCCCGTGCCGTGCCGAGCATGACACTGCACGCACACGCTTTTCCGTCGGAGCGATTTTCGCATCCCTCGCACATAGCCGAGCGCAAAACGCGAACACGGGCGATCTCGCCGCCCTCACCCACAAGCTCTATGACAGTCGCCTTCTGGCGCATACTTATGCCTCCCTGCCTGGTCGTTTGTATCGTGTAAGAATCGCCTGCGCGACACGGATTCCGTCCACCGCCGCGCTGACGATGCCACCTGCGTAGCCTGCGCCCTCACCGCACGGATAGATGCGGTCATAGCCGAGCGCGAGGCACGTATCCTCACCGCGGAGAATACGGACAGGTGCCGACGTGCGCGTTTCGATGCCTGTCATGGGCACATCCGCGGCGTCAAAGCCGCGAATCTTCCGTCCGAAATTCACAAATCCCATCTCCAGCATGGAGGTAACGAACGGCGGCAGAATCTCGCGAAAATCACACATCGCGACGTCACCGCCGCGATAGGTGGGAAGAATCCGCTTCGGCTCACTTCCCTTTTTGCCGGTCAGAAAATCACCGATCGTCTGGCACGGTGCGGCATACGTTCTTCCGCCGGCTTCAAAAGCCGCACGTTCGAGGTGTCTTTGAAACGCAATCGCATCCGTCGGCGTGGCACCGTAATCGGACGGGTGAACGGACACGGCGATCGCAGCGTTGGCATTTCGCCCGTCACGGGCACGAAAGCTCATACCGTTTGTGACAACACCGCCCTCTTCGGATGCGGCGGCAACGACCTCGCCGCCGGGACACATACAGAACGAGTACACACCCCGATCGCCGCTTCGTGCGGACAGCGCATATTCAGCGTGCGGCAAGCCGTATTTCTCGGCACTCGCGCCATACATGGCGAAATCAATATCCTTTTGCAGATGCTCGACGCGCACGCCGACGGAGAACGGCTTCGCCTCAATGGAAAAGCCTGCGGAAAGCATCTCGGCATACAGATCACGCGCACTGTGACCGCACGCGATAATCAGCGTACTGAAAGGAATCTTTTCCTCCCCGACATACAGCGAATCGGCGGAAATACGCTCAGCCCGAGCGTGATAGCGAATCTCACCGCCGAGTGCGCGGATGCGCTCATCTGTACGGCGAACGACGTCACGCAGGATGTCGGTGCCGATATGCGGCTTCGCACGCCACAGAATATCCTCCGGTGCGCCGAGGCGCACGAGCTGCTCGAGCACGTAGGTAATGCGGCTGTCGTTTATACGCGTGGTCAGTTTTCCGTCGGAAAACGTACCTGCACCGCCTGCTCCAAACTGGATATTCGTTTGCGGATCAAAGCTGCCGCCCTTTGAAAACGCTTCGACAGCGGCAATCCGTTCGTCAACAGATCCGCCGCGCTCCAAAACGAGCGGTGCAAATCCGCACTCCGCCAAAACGAGTGCGGCAAACATCCCCGCAGGTCCGAAGCCTATGATAACCGGTCGCCCCTCCATCAGTTTGTCGCCGCACGGAAGTGTAAGCGGCTCATACGCATACCGCTTGATCCCGAGCGCGAGCAGTGCGGCATCATCCGCTGCGGTTATACTTTCCGCCTCGGCATAGACAGAGCACACGAACGATATATTCGGTTTCCTTCGTGCATCGATCGATTTACGGTGTATCTCAAGCCGGACAGGTTTCGAAAAGGCTCCCGATTTTTTGAGAATACGGAGTGCCGCATCGAGCACGGCGCGATCCGATGCAGACGCCGGAACGCGGATGTTTTCGATCAGGAGTCGGTGGATTGTTTCTCTGTTCAATTCAGTCTCACCTTCACTACGAAATTATCCTCATCCGTATCGGGGTCATCCACCTCGTATACGTTCACATCGTACCCGGAATCAATCACTATGGTGGGAGTCTTCTCCACAACGCCGGAAAACTCAGCCGGATAGCCGCTCAAATCCACAATTGCGGTGAAATCCGTAGATTTCAGAAGGGCGAGATCCGCAAGTGTGCCGCGGACGTTTACTTTGATGACATCGTTGAGTATCTCATAATCCACACCGGAAACGCCGCGAATGTCTATATCCGTAACATAAAACGTCGCTGTATGGATGCCGATATGCGAGACGCTGAGCATCACATATTCCACATCATCCACAGACGTAATTCCATCCTCGAGAGACAGGCGGATTTTTTGGGAAAAATCCGCGGCTATCTTCTTTTCATCCAAGGTTGTAATCACAAATTCCGTCATACTGTCCAGTACAGCGGGATCGCCGCGCAAAGTTATCTCGGCAGGCTCTGCCGTGACGCGCACATTTGTCTCATTGAAGTATCCGTATTTGTAAGCGACAACGATCGGCAGCTTCTTCGTAGTATATACGGGAATATCAACCGTAACATCCGTCCTCGCAAGACGAAGATACGGATTGTCGATCTGTGCGCCGTTTTTGCCGACAAGAGAAAGCGGTCCCGATGCAGTCATCGACGCATTTACATTGCCGAGAGAAAGGCTGATTTCAGCGTAACTGATTTCATCGAGCGCAGATTTCGGTCCGGTAACAACCACCGTTTCATATCTGGGCTTCGGCTCACCGACCTCAAGATGACTGCCGATCATCATCGAGGTGATGTTTGCACGGATTTCGATGACGGCACTGGATTTTTCATCAACGTACACCTGAATCGCGTTTTGTGACGTGGAATCAAGTGACAATCCCGCAGGCAGGTGCACATTGATCGGCACCGAATGCATACCGGCTGATGTGATTTCGGAAAGATCCGCCGTGACGGAAAAATCCTCGGAGTTCAGCTTATTGATTACGCTTTTTTTACCGATAACCGTTATATCGACAGTTGCACCGTATCCGCTGTATACGGAAAGACCGCTTGTGTCATCCAAAATCTGCGTGCTCGTTAAAGTGACGTCCACGGAATGAAACGTTTCGCGGTATTCGGGGCTGTCAACCTGCATGACATAAAACCAGATAACAAACGCAATGACAAGGCAAAGAATCTTAGGCAGCCAGTCTCCGCCCGAGCGTACAGCAGACTGCTCCTCCGCATCAAGAACCGTTGCGGTCTGTTTTGTTTTCATTTGCCGTCACCTCCGTTGTCCGTGTTGGGCGTGTTTTGAGTGGGAGCACTGTTCACCTTAGCCTCTTTTGTTTTCTTTCCGCCCTTTCCGCCCTTCGGTCGGATGAAGCGGCGTCCGACATTTGCTGTCTCACTTTCGGGAATCAAGAAGGAGCGCAGCTCCGCTTCCAGCGTTTTGGCGGTAAAACGGCGCTTGAGCACACCGTCGTGCGCCACAGAGATCACACCCGTCTCCTCGGAAACAACGACAACAAGCGCATCGCTGTTCTCGCTCATGCCGATCGCCGCACGGTGGCGTGTACCGAGATCGCGGATTATATCCGATTTCGCAGAAAGAGGAAGGAGACATCCGGCGGCATAAAGACGTCCGTCACGGACGATCAGTGCACCGTCATGGAGGGGAGATTTATTGAAAAATATATTTTTAATCAAAAAAGAGGACGCATCCGCATTGATAACGGTTCCCGTGAGGATGAGGTCGCCGAGCTTGGTTGTTCCTTCAAAAACGATCAGCGCACCTGTGCGGCTCGCAGACATATCGGTGACCGCAGAGCAGACGGAGGTGATAACCTTATCTGCCGCCACATCGTTTTTCTGCTCGGAAATACTGCGCAAGCCGCGCAGAGACTCGTTACCCATCTTCTCAAGCGCACTTCGAAGCTCGGGCTGAAAGAGGATAACCAGCGTAATCAGACCGACCTGGAACACGTTTGTCAGAATATACTGAAGCGCGTGCATTTCCAAGAGATCGCTCAGAATCAAAAACAGAATAATGAACGCAACACCGAGCGCGAGCTTTCCCGCACGGCGATCCCGTATGAATTTATACCCGTAATAAAGCAGGAAAGCAACGCAGATAATATCGATTACATCAAGCAGAGATGCCGCTTTGATATTCCGCACAAAGCTGTCCCAAAAATCCGAAAGCCAAACCGGAAGCATAGATGTCCCCCCAAATAAGTATAATTAATATATATTGTATCACATCTGCGCACATATTTCAAACCCTATTTTATAATTTTAATGAAAAAACGCAGAAAACTTTCATTTTTTCGCCTCGGAATCAATGTTTGCGGAAAGAATAGACAACGGCAAGCAATATTGTTACTCATATTCGCCCGAAATCGGCACATAGTAAATGCAGCAAAATCCACGCCAAAGACAAAGTGAAGGATGTACTACTTTATGAAAACAAGAAAACATTTGCCGCTCAGAGCGGCTTTATCACTGCTCATTGCGGCGGCAGCCTTCCTCGGAGCCGCCGATTACAGCATAGACGACACGATCTCCCTGCGCACCGATGCACCGCTTCCCTCTGCCTCCTTCTATTCAGTGGAAGCGGCGGATCCGGCGGTAGCGGCATCAACGGGAACGGCCGCCACCTATGTAGCGAAGCTGTTCGGAGCCGTACCTTTGAAAACAGTCTCGGTCAATCGGTTTGACAACATCCGCCTCTGCCCGGGCGGGATGCCGTTCGGCGCAAAGATGTTCACGGACGGGCTGATCGTTGTCGGATTCTCCGAGGTGGACTGCGAAAGCGGAAGCAAGCAGCCTGCCTACGATGCCGGAATCCGTATGCACGATGTAATTTTGAAAATTAATGATGAGCCGATTGCCTCCGCCGCGCATATGTCCGAAATTGTCAGTGCGTCTGAGGGACGGGAGATGACGTTCACAATCCGCCGCGGGGAAACAGAAATGCAGTTTTCCGTATCGCCTGCGTTTTCCGTAGGGGAACAAACGTACAAAACGGGCATGTGGGTGCGAGACAACACGGCAGGCATCGGCACGGTGACGTATATCGATCCTTCGACAGGTGCATTTGGCGGTCTCGGACACGGCATCTGCGACGGTGAGACGGGCGCACTGCTTCCCCTTTCCCGCGGCATGATCGCAAACGTGTCGATCAGCGGCGTCAGGCGCGGAACAAGCGGCACACCTGGCGAGCTGAAGGGGTATTTTTCCTCGGGGAAAATCGGTGCTCTTCTCGGCAACACCTCGGCAGGGGTATATGGCATTTTGTCGGATATACCGAGCGAAGTATCAAAGGACACCGCCCTGCCGATCGCGTTGAAGGATGAGATTCACGACGGAAAAGCACACATCTACTGCACGCTGGACGAAAGCGGAATAAAATCGTATGAAGTAACGATCCGCAAGATCAAAAACGCCACGGACAACAAATGTATGGAGGTCACAGTAACCGATCCTGCCTTGATAGAAATCACGGGCGGAATTGTACAGGGGATGAGCGGCAGTCCGATCATCCAGGATGGCAAATTGATCGGTGCGGTCACGCACGTTCTGATTAACGATCCCACGCGGGGGTATGGGATATTTATTGAGAATATGTTGGAGGCAGCCGGCTAAAGCCTCCCTTGTGCAAAGGGAGGTGGCACGGCGAAGCCGTGACGCAGGGATTGTAGGGCATCGATATAAGACAATCCCCCAGTCAGAAATCAAAGATTTCTGCCAGCCCCCTTTACACAAGGGGGCCTTATCAGCCACAGAAAAGGAGAAAGATATACTATGAAGGCTACTGGCATTGTCAGAAGAGTGGACGATTTGGGAAGAATCGTGATTCCTAAGGAAATTAGAAGAACGCTGAAAATCCGTGAGGGTGACCCGCTGGAGATCTACACAGAAAAAAACGGCGGTGTGATCTTCCGTAAATATTCCCCCATGGGGGATCTGCAGGATTTCGCAGCCCAGATCTGCGATTCCATCGGCGCCAACACCGGCCGCATTGCCGCGGTGGCGGACCGGGATGCCATCAT
>JAZNHT010000006.1:0-3479 GCA_045577175.1 Eubacteriales bacterium
GCGCTTCCGCACGCCGTCCCAGCAGGCGGCAACCGTGCGCAAGCTCCGCCGCGGTGACGTGGACATCATCATCGGCACGCACCGCCTGATCTCCAAAGACGTGCAGTTTGCCAATCTCGGTCTCATCATCGTGGATGAGGAGCAGCGATTCGGCGTGGAGCAGAAGGAGAAGTTGAAACAGATCGGCGAAAACATGGACGTTCTGACGTTGACCGCAACGCCGATTCCGCGCACGCTCAACATGGCGATGGGCGGCATCGTGGATATGAGCGTGCTGGAGGAGGCACCCGGTATGCGCTCTCCCGTACAGACGTACGTGCTGGAGCACGACGAGGGCATCATTCTGGAAGCACTGCGCCGGGAGCTCCGCCGCGGCGGTCAGGTGTTCTACCTCATCAACCGCATCGAAGCGGTGTACAACGTCGCCGGACGGCTCGCAAAAGATCTCCCCGACGCACACATCGCCGTGGCACACGGGCGGATGGACCGCGAGGAGCTGGAGGAGATCTGGTCCGATCTTGTCAAGGGCGAGATCGACATTCTCGTATCGACAACGATCATCGAAACGGGCATCGACGTGCCGAATGCGAACACACTCGTGATTGAAAACGCGGATCGCTACGGACTTTCCCAGCTCCACCAGATTCGCGGCCGAGTCGGACGCTCCAGCCGCCGCGCGTATGCGTTCTTCACCTATCCGAAGATGAAGCAGCTGACGGAGATCGCGGAAAAGCGCCTCTCCGCCATCAAGGAATACGCCGCGTTCGGCGCAGGCTTCAAAATCGCCCTCCGTGATCTCGAAATCCGCGGCGCAGGCAATCTGCTCGGCGCACAGCAGCACGGACACATGGAAGCCGTCGGCTACGATATGTACGTGAAGCTCTTGAACGAGGCGGTTTTGGAGGAACAGGGCATCACGCCCGAGGCGAAGCCCGAATGCGCCGTCGATATGCGCGAGGACGCGTATCTCTCGGCAAGCTACATCCCGGGTGCACCGCAGCGGATGGAGATGTACAAAAAAATCGCGCGCATCGACGTATATGAGGACTACGAGGACACGCTCGACGAGCTGTGCGATCGCTTCGGTGAGCCGCCGGCAGCGGCCGTCAGCCTTTGCAAGATTGCATTGATCCGCGCACTCGGCGCAAAGACCGGACTGAAAAAAATCGAGGAGCGTGATGGCGCCCTCCGCCTCGTCCCCGATACGGTGGATGCCGCTGCGATGACGGCACTGGCAAATGCTTTTCCGCAAACACAGATCCGCATGGTGCTTGGCGGTGAGCCTGCCCTCGTCTGCCGACCGGGAACGAAGAAAAAAATCCGTATGACGGACTTCGCCACCGATCTGTTAACGAAATATCTGCAAATCCGTCATGACTAACGCTTGATTTTTCTAAAGTAATGCGCTATACTGTCACCATCATAAAGCGAAAGGACGTACAAACGTGAAAACCACGCTGAAACTGCTATCCCTTATGCTCGCCTGCATCCTCATTCTGCCGATGGCAGGCTGTGCAAAAACGACCGCCGCCCTCTCCTACGGCGAGAACGAAATCACCACAAACATGTACCGCTACTGGCTCTCCTCTTACAAGGGACGCTTCCTCTACACCTACACGGACATGACCGACACGGACGCATTCTGGGATTCGATCCTGTACGAGGGCGTGACCGCCGAGGAATACCTGAACGGAGTCGTGCTTGAAAACACGAAGCGATCGCTCCTCTGCATGGAGCTGTTTGATCGGTACAATCTGACGATGCCGGAATCCATGCTCGCGGAGATCGACACGTACATCGACGATCTTGTAAACGAATACTCGGACGGCAACCGCCGCGAGTTCAACGCGCTCCTTGCCGAATACGGTATCAACATCGACATGCTCCGCGAAATCTACATCGCAGAGGATCAGGCGATGGTTTTGTATGACTATCTGTACGGCGAGGGCGGTCCGCGTGCGCTGAGCGAGGAAGACCTCGACGCGTACTACCGCGAAAATTACGTCCGCATCCGCCACATCTACGTAAACAATGCGTACACGCAGGTGACGAATGAGGCAGGCTATCTCCAGTACGATTCCTCGGGCAACGCACTGACGCGTGCGCTGACGGAGGAGGAGCTTGCCGAAAAACAGGCAATCATCGATGCGATCGATGAAGCCCTCGCAAACGGCGAGGATTTCGCTGCCGTATACGAGAAATATTCCGAGGACAAATACTACGTGAACGGCTACTACCTGACGGAGGATACACCCTTTATCAGCGAAGTCGTAGACGCCGCGTTCGCGCTTGCCGTTGACGGCTGGATCTCCGTCACAAGCGACTACGGCACGCATTACATCAAACGTCTGCCGCTGGAGGACAACGCCTACAACGAAAGCACAAACAGTGATTTCTTCAGCGAATACGCCGACACGGTGGCAAGCGCCGATTTCTACGCGTATCTCGAATCGATGCTCGGTGAGATCACGGTGAACGAGGAAGAAATCGCCCGCTACTCCGTCCGCGATGCCGCAGTGAATTATTCGATATAAAAACACAGGCGCACCCAACGGGAGTTGTCCTTGTCGGAGAATTTGAAATAGGGGTATGGGCATAGCCCGACAGCATTTGTAATACAAATGCGAAACTTGCAATAAATGGAGAGGACGCTCTATAGCCTCCCTCCGAGAGGGAGGGGGACCACGAAGTGGTGGAAGGAGCCTGCGCGACTTGGAGTTTGAATTAGCTTTATTGTAACGCGCTCTCCCTCAGTCGCCTACGGTGCCAGCTCCCTCCCGGAGGGAGCCTTTGGTACGTGCTACCTTAAGGGTATGGGCTTTGCCCTATGCCTTTGTATTACAAAGGCGAAACTGGCGATAACGCAGAACGATAAATAAAATTTATAAGGAGCAATAAAATGGGACTGTTTAGCTTTTTCAAGAAAAAGGAAGTGAAATTAACCGAAGAACAACGCAAGTGGAACAAAATGTGGGAATTATGGACTGAAGAAAAAGCAGACTCCCCGTATGCGCAACTGATGACGTATCAAAGTGAGATCAATAATGGAGGACATGATCAATATTTTACAAATGTTGAAAACACTGCGGATTTACAAAACGAAATGTCTATTTTAGAAAAGATTCTCCCCGTAATACATAAAGATAATCTTCGGAAAGCGTATAAAGCGTATCTAGTATTAGAAGAAAGGGAAGATGAACTCGCGGAGAAAACGTTGGAGCGGTGCGATGATGTTTTTTATGAAAACGAAGCAGAGCTTAATGATATATTAGAGGAATATGCCAAAACAATTGAACTGTAAAATTTTTTTGTCAAACAGATTAAAAACGACCCCGACAGAATGAACTGCCCCAAATTGTGCGGACAGTACAAAAAACACCCCTGTGGTAGAAAAAATAAAATTTAGGCAACGAACTGACATCGCTTTTCAAGTGGTGTCAGTTTTGTATTTAGTTGAATACGAACATTGTTGTAAAACT
>JAZNHT010000007.1:0-24465 GCA_045577175.1 Eubacteriales bacterium
TTCGTCTTGGGATTTGGCGAAAGTCATAATGGTGCCGGGGATGGTAGCGATGGAGCTGGCGAAGATAACGGGCATAACACCGGACATGCTCACCTTGATGGGCAGGTTGGTACTCTGGCCGCCATAGACCTTACGGCCTACCACGCGCTTTGCATACTGAATGGGGATCCGACGCTCTGCATCATTGACATAAACGATGAACACAACGACCGCCAGCAGCAGGACGCCGATAATCACCAGATGCCACCACTGGAAGAACACAGTCCGGTAGCCATCAGCATTTTCAATTCTGATACCGGTGCTCTTATCCAGACCGTCAATAGCAGTCTGGATCATGCTGGGGAAGCTGGCGATGATGTTTGCGAACAGAATCATGGAGATACCGTTGCCGATACCGTGCTCATTGACCTTCTCAGCCAGCCACATAACGAGGGACGAGCCCGCGCAGTAGCAGGCAACGATTACGACTGCTGCAAAGAACGAGGTATCCATGATGACACCGCTGTTCTTCAAAAGCATGTAATAACCGATTGCGGTGATCAGTGCCAGACCGACCGTTACGTAACGGGTGATCTGCGTGATCTTCTTCTGACCGTCCTGACCGTCCTTCGCCAATCTTTCGAGGGCGGGGATGGCGATCGTCAGAAGCTGCATCACGATCGAAGACGTGATGTAGGGGGATACACCGAGTGCAAAAAGTGTTGCCTGTGAAAATGCAGAACCGGACAGAACATTCAGAAACTGGAAAATACCGCCGGAGAGCTTGCTGGCGCTTTCGATCAGTGCGGGATCCAGATACGGGATCGGAATCGCAACACCGACACGGTAAAGCAGAACGATGAACAGCGTGAAGAAAATCTTCTTACGCAGATCAGCGATCTTCCATGCATTCACGAGAGTCTTAAACACTTAAATCACCTCAGTCTTTCCGCCGGCGGCTTCAATCTTTTCCTTTGCGCTTGCAGAAAAGATAGTAGCTTCGACGGTGATTTTCTTGGTGATCTCACCGTTGCCGAGTACCTTGAGTCCGTCCAGTGCCTTCGTAACAAGGCCGGCTTCCATCAGTACTGCGAGATTGATCGTATCGCCGTCATTGAAGCGATTCAGATCGCTGACATTTACGATTGCGTAATGCTTAGCGAACTTGTTGTTGAAACCTCTCTTCGGAAGTTTTCTGTAAAGCGGAATCTGACCGCCTTCGAAACCGAGGCGTACACCGCCGCCGGAGCGAGCGTTCTGACCTTTGTGGCCTTTGCCTGCGGTCTTACCGTTGCCGGAGCCCGGGCCTCTGCCTTTACGCCAAGCAGGCTTTACGGAGCCTTCTGCCGGTGCAAGTTCATGGAGCTTCATGGTTTAGTCCTCCTTTTATGATTTCAAGTATATGGATGTTGCTTGTTCGGAGGGCTTTACGCCTTCTCCACAGACACAAGATGCGCAAGGATTTTTACCTTGCCTGCCAGTGCCGGACTGTCCTCGTGAACAATCGCGTCACCGATCTTGCGGAGACCGAGGGAAGCTGCGGTAGCCTTCTGGTTCGGCTTTGCGCCGATGAGGCTCTTTGCGAGCGTTACTTTTACCTTTTCCATTGCGTACCTCCTCAGCCGATGACCTTGTCCGCATCGATGCCGCGGGTCTTAGCAACCTGCTCTACCGTACGGAGGTCCTTCAGTGCTTCAAACGTTGCCTTAACGACGTTCGTGGGGTTGTTGGAACGAAGGCTCTTTGCGCGGATGTTCTTGATACCTGCAAGCTCTACAACGGCACGAACCGTCTTACCTGCGATAATACCGGTACCTTCTGCGGCCGGCTTCAGAAGCACGGAGCCTGCGCCGAACTGACCGAGAACATCGTGCGGAATCGTGGTACCCTTCAGGGAAACCTCGATCATGTTTTTCTTTGCGTCTTCGATACCCTTGCGGATTGCTTCCGGAACCTCAGCAGCCTTGCCGAGACCGTAGCCAACGTGACCGTTGCCGTCGCCGACGATCATAAGTGCAGCGAAGCGAGCAACACGACCACCTTTTACCGTCTTAGACACACGGTTAACGACGACGAGCTTTTCCTGCAGCTCGAGCGTCGACGGGTCAAATCTCTTTGCCATTCTAATTTCTCCTAATTGAATTGAATGAAATGTTTAATTGCGGAATTAAACAGTGTACAAACCGGACTTCCGGCGGACTCAGCGAGTATCTGAAATCAGAATTTCAGACCGCCCTCGCGTGCGCCCTCTGCCAGCTCCGATACACGTCCATGATAGATATAACCGCCGCGGTCAAAAACGACCACTTCGATACCTTTTGCCTTTGCACGCTCTGCGATAGCCATGCCGACCTTCTTAGCAGCCTCCTTATTGGAGCCGATGCCTTCGAAGCCTGCTTCGTTGGAGGAAGCAGCGGCAAGGGTCTTGCCCTGCACGTCGTCGATGATCTGTGCATAGATGTGCTTGTTGGAACGGAATACAGCGAGACGCGGACGATCTGCGGTGCCGCTGATCTTGGCGCGGACACGAATGTGTCTCTTAACGCGCTGAGCGTTCTTGTCTTTCTTTGCGACCATGTCTTACGTCTCCTTTCTTTATTTACCGGTCTTACCAGCCTTGCGGCGGATACGCTCGTTCTCGTACTTGACGCCCTTGCCCAGGTACGGCTCCGGCGGTCTCTTAGCGCGGATTTCCGCTGCCATCTGACCGACGATCTGCTTGTTCGCACCCTTTACGATGACGGTGTTGGAGTCCGGAACCTCATAGGTTACGTCTGCCGTGTCGTCAAAGGTTACGGGGTGAGAGTGACCGAGGTTAAGGGTAAGCGTCTTACCGGATTTCTGTGCGCGGTAACCGACACCGACGATCTCCAGCTTCTTTGCGTAGCCCTCGGTTACACCGATGACCATATCGTTCAGAAGAGCGCGGGTGGTACCGTGCAGCGAACGAACCTCGCGGTCGTCGTTCGGACGGGTTACGGTGAGGGTGCCATCCTTGTTCTCGATCGTCAGTACAGACGAGAAGGTGAAGGAAAGCGTGCCCTTCGGACCCTTTACAGTGACTGCATTGCCTGCATCGATCGTAACGGTTACGCCGGCAGGGATTGCAATCGGTTCTCTACCAATTCTTGACATTGTACTCTCTCCTTTCCCTTACCAGACAAAGGCGAGAATCTCGCCGCCGACTTTTTCGCGTCTTGCCGCTTTGTCGGTCATGATGCCCTTAGAAGTGGATACGATGGCGATGCCGAGGCCGTTCATAACCTTGGGCATATCCTCGTAGTTCGAGTAAATACGGAGACCGGGCTTGGAAACGCGGCGAAGACCGTGAATGACCTTCTGCTTGCCAGCCTCGTACTTCAGGGTGATGCGGATGAGACCCTGCTTGCCGTCCTCGATGATCTGAACGCCCTTGATGTAGCCCTCAGCGAGGAGAATGTCGGCGATTGCCTTCTTCATGTTGGAAGCGGGGATGTCCACCGTTTCATGCTTTGCGTTGCTCGCATTGCGAACACGCGTCAGCATATCGGCGATTACGTCAGAAATCTGCATTGTTTTTTCCTCCTGTCATGCAAGTAATGATTTCTTGCTGCCGCGTCATTGACACGGCCGCTCATCGGTGGTTAAACCGTGCGGTTTCCTTCCGATGCGGAACTTTATGCCGGATCCCCGGCGGGATTACTTTTTGATTACCAGCTTGCTTTCTTTACGCCGGGAATCTCGCCCTTGTAAGCCAGCTCTCTGAAGCAGATACGGCAGATACCGTACTTGCGCAGATACGCGTGCGGGCGACCGCAGATCTTGCAGCGATTGTATTTCCGGGTGGAAAACTTCGCCGGAGCCTGCTGTTTCAGGACCATAGCCTTCTTTGCCATCTTTCAATCCTCCCCTTATTTCGCAAACGGAGCACCCAGCAGAGCGAGAAGCTCTCTGGCCTCAGCGTCAGTAGTAGCGGTGGTGACGAACGCGATGTCCATACCGCGGATCTTGTCAACCTTGTCGTACTCAATCTCGGGGAAAATGAGCTGCTCTTTCAGACCGAGGGCGTAGTTGCCGCGGCCGTCGAAAGCGTCGGGATTGATGCCCTTGAAGTCACGAACGCGGGGGAGGGAGAAGTTAAAGAGTCTGTCCATAAACTCATACATTCTCTCACCGCGGAGGGTGACCTTTACGCCGATCTTCATGCCCTGACGGAGCTTGAAGTTAGCGACGGACTTCTTTGCGTAGGTGGGAACCGGCTGCTGACCGGAGATGAGAGCGAGATCTGCGATGATGCTGTCGATAACCTTGGAATTCTCCTTAGCCTCGCCTGCACCGACGTTGATCACGATCTTGTCGAGCTTCGGAATCTGCATGACGCTCGAGTACTCGAACTTCTTCATGAGAGCCGGAGCTACTTCTTCTTTATAAAGTTTCTGAAGTCTTGCTGCCATCTGTGTACCTCCGCTTACAGTGCGGCGCCGCACTTGGCGCAGACACGGATTTTTTCTTTGCCCTCACCTTTGTGGGCAACGCGGGTGGGCTTACCGCACTTCTCGCAGAAAAGCTGAACCTTGGAAGCATAGAGAGCACCTTCGGTCTCTACGATGCCGCCCTGCTCCTGCTGGCTTCTCGGCTTAACGTGCTTCTTTACGATATTCACACCCTCAACGATGACCTTTCCCTCTTTCGGGGAGGTCTCGACTACCTTACCCTTAGCGCCCTTGCTGTTACCGGAGATAACGATGACAAGGTCGTCTTTCTTAACATGCATCTTGTTTGCCATTTCGTTATTCCTCCTTACAGTACTTCAGGTGCGAGGGACAGGATCTTCGTGAAGTCGTTCTCGCGGAGCTCGCGAGCGACAGGCCCGAAGATACGGGTTCCCTTGGGGTTCTTATCTTCACCGACGATAACGGCTGCGTTTTCGTCAAACTTGATATAGGATCCGTCTGCACGGCGGAGTCCGGATACGCTGCGGACGATTACAGCCTTCACAACATCGCCTTTTTTGACTACGCCGCCCGGTGCAGCCTTCTTTACTGCACAGACAACGATGTCGCCGATGTTCGCATACCGTCTACCGGTGCCGCCGAGTACGCGAATGCACATAAGCTCTTTCGCGCCCGTGTTGTCGGCTACCGTCATCAATGACTGCTGCTGAATCACTTGAGCTAGTCCTCCTGTAATTTGTGATTGTACGTTCTTTGACGTACGGTTTGAGGATACCTTATTTCGCCTTCTCGATGACCTTCACCAGTCTCCAGCGAATGGTCTTCGAAAGCGGTCTGGTCTCCATGACTTCTACGGTGTCACCGATGCCGCATGTGTTCTCCTCGTCGCGGACGTGGATCTTCGTGGTGCGCTTGATGATCTTGCCGTAGGTGGGGTGCTTGACGTTGTCAGCGATTGCGACTACGATGCACTTGTCCATCTTGTCGCTCACGACCTTGCCCACTCTGGTCTTTCTCAGATTACGGGTTTCTTCCATTTCTCAGTACCCCCTTATGCGTTCTTCTTCTCGCGGATGACGGTCATTACGCGAGCGATGTCGCGCTTGACGTCTGCGATTTTGTGGGGATTATCGAGCTGATTGATTGCATGCTGAAAACGGAGGTTGAAGAGTTCGCCCTTCAGCTCTTTCAGCTTTGCCTCAAGCTCTACTTCCGTCATATTCTTGATTTCCGTAGCCTTCACAGCTTAACCCTCCACTTCTTTATTGAGCTGCTCCCGCGTTACGAAGCGGCACTTGATCGGGAGCTTGTGCATTGCGAGACGCATTGCTTCTTTTGCGATTTCCTCATTGATCTCGCCCATCTCGAACATTACGCGGCCGGGTTTTACAACGGCTACCCAATATTCGGGAGAACCTTTACCGGAACCCATTCGGGTCTCAGCCGGCTTCTCAGTGATCGGCTTGTCGGGAAAAATCTTGATCCAGACTTTACCGCCACGCTTCGTGTAACGAGTCATTGCGATACGGGCTGCCTCGATCTGGTTGCTGGTGATCCATGCGGGTTCCATAGCAACGAGACCGTATGCGCCGTTCGTGATCGTATTGCCGCGGAGTGCGCGACCCTTCAGACGTCCGCGCTGGACACGTCTGAACTTAACTCTCTTAGGCATCAACATAGTTAATTTGCGCCCCCTTCGGTAGTTTCTTTCGGAGCTGCCGGAGCGACAGGTGCGCGCATCGGACGGTCAGAATTTCTCATCGGACGGTCGCCGTTGCGGTTCTGACCGCGGCGGTCACCGAAGTTTCTGCCGCCGTCACGGCGGTCGCCACCGAAGCCACGGCCGCCTTCACGACGGTCACCGCTTCTGCGGTCACGACGGTCACCGTTTCTGCGGTCGCCGCCGAACTTCTTCTTATCCTCGGCTGCGATCGTTGCGCCGGTCTGCGTGCGAGCTACCTCAGAGAGAACCTCGCCCTTGTAGATCCAGACCTTAACGCCAATCTTACCGTAGGTGGTGTTTGCTTCTGCGAAGCCGTAATCGATGTCCGCACGCAGCGTCTGCAGCGGGATCGTTCCCTCGTGGTAGTGCTCGCTTCTTGCGATTTCCGCGCCGGCGAGACGACCGCTCAGGTTGATCTTGATACCCTTTGCACCGAGGCGCATGGTACGTCCGATTGCCTGCTTCATAGCACGGCGGAAGGAAACACGACCTTCCAGCTGGCTTGCAATGTTCTCAGCTACGAGCTGAGCGCACATGTCGATCGGCTTAACCTCGATTACGTTCACCGCAACGGAGGTACCCATCATCTTCTCGAGATCCACGCGGAGCTTTTCGATCTCCGTGCCGCCCTTACCGATAACCATACCGGGCTTAGCGCAGTGGATGAACACGCGTGCCTTACCGGCGTTGTCGCGCTCGATCTCGATCTTCGGGATGCCGGCATCCATGAGCTTCTTCTTCAGATATTTTCTTACGTTGTAATCCGAAACGAGCGTGTCGCCGAACTTTTCGTCTGCGGCATACCATCTCGAATCCCAGTTTTTGATCACGCCGACTCTAAGTCCGTGCGGATTTACTTTCTGACCCATTATTCCAGCCTCCCTCTTTATTCTTTCTCTGCTACCTTAATGGTAATATGGCTTGTACGCTTCAGGATTCTGTCGCCCGAGCCTTTACCGCGGGGCATCATTCTCTTCAGCGTCATGCCGGGGGTCACATAGCACTCGGAAACGTAAAGTTTCTCGCCGTCCATGTGGAAATTGTTCTGCGCGTCTGCCACTACGCGGTCAAGCAGCTTCTCGAGGGGCTCGCAGGCAGCCTTCCGAGTATTCTTCAGAATACCGGCTGCAACGGCGACGTCCTTTCCACGAATCAGATCGAGGACGATCTTGACCTTGCGCGGGGAGATGCGGACGAAATTCTGGGTTGCTTTTGCTTCCATTATGTCTTAATCCTCCCTTTGCGAATCACTTACCGTTGTTGGATGTTTTGGAGCCGGCGTGTCCCTTGAACGTGCGGGTCGGTGCAAATTCACCGAGCTTGTGGCCGACCATATCCTCAGTTACATACACCGGGATATGCTTCTTACCGTCGTGGACAGCGATCGTGTGTCCGACGAACTCCGGGAAAATGGTGGAAGAACGGGACCATGTTTTGAGGACCTTCTTCTCATTCTTCTCATTCATAGCACAGATACGTGCGTAGAGTTTCTCTTCGACAAAGGGTGCTTTTTTCAAGCTTCTGCTCATTTACGGTGCCTCCTTCCTTATTTGCTGTTTCTGCGCTTGACGATGAACTTGTTCGTTCTCGCCTTATTGTTGCGCGTCTTCAGACCGAGAGCGGGCTTGCCCCACGGGGTCAGCGGACCGGGATGTCCGATCGGGGATTTACCCTCACCACCACCGTGCGGGTGATCGCAGGGGTTCATGACGGAACCGCGGACAGTCGGGCGGATACCCATGTGGCGCTTCTTACCGGCTTTACCGATCTTGATGGTATCATGCTCGATGTTACCGACCTGACCGATCGTTGCCTTACAGTTCATCTGAATGTATCTCATCTCACCGGAGGGGAGACGGACGAGAGCGAGACCGCCCTCTTTACTCATCAGCTGAGCCTGTACACCGGCGGAGCGAACGAGCTGTGCGCCCTTACCGGGGTTGACTTCGATATTGTGGATGAACGTACCGACCGGGATGTTTGCGAGCGGCAGGGTGTTACCTGCTTTGATGTCCGCATTCTCACCGGAGTAGAGGACGTCGCCGTCCTTCAGACCGACAGGAGCGATGATGTAGCTCTTCTTGCCGGCTTCGTTCTCAAGCAGGGCGATGTATGCGGTACGGTTCGGATCGTACTCGATACCGATGACCTTGTTCGCGCTGGCATCTGCTCTCTTGAAGTCCACGATACGGTACTTGATCTTGTTGCCGCCACCGTGATGACGAACGGTGATCTTACCGTAGCTGTTACGACCTGCGTGCTTCTTCTTGGTAACGATGAGGCTCTTCTCGGGGGTGAACTTGGTCAGTTCCTCGAAGGAGGGGACCGTCATATTACGGCGCGACGGGGTCGTCGGCTTAAATTTCATGGTAGCCATTCTGTTCTCCTCCTTAGTTCAGACCTTCAAAGAACTCGATCGTCTTGGAATCAGCGGTCAGAGTAACAACCGCTTTCTTCCACTCGGCGGTGTAGCCCACCTTGTAACGGAGTCTCTTGGGTTTTCTCTTCATCATGATGGTGTTTACTGCTGCGACCTTTACGCCGAACAGCTCCTCAACCGCCTTGGCGATCTCGGGCTTCGTAGCGTCTACAGCAACCTTAAAGGTGTATTTCTTGTCGGCAAGGCCGTCCATGCTCTGCTCGGTGATAACCGGCTTCAGAATGATGTCCTGTGCAAACTTCATTTTGCGTACACCTCCTCGATCTTCTTAACGGCGTCCTGTGCAGCCACGAGCGTGTTGCAGTTCAGGATGTCGTATACGCTGAGCGTATTGGTGAGGGTGGTCTTTACACCCGGGATGTTTGCGAAGCTGGCGATAGCCTTCTCGTCTGCCTCAGGGAGAACAACGAGAGCCTTCTTGCCCGCGCCGATTGCGCTGAGCATAGCCGCCATGGTCTTCGTCTTGTACTCGGTAGCTGCGATCTTGTCGACAACGATCATCTCGCCGGCTACAACCTTAGAGGAGAGCGCGCCGAAGAGAGCGAGTCTCTTGACCTTCTTGTTCAGCTTAATGGTGTAGGTGCGCGGCTTCGGACCGAGAGCGACACCACCGTGCGTCCACTGGGGAGCGCGGGTGGAACCCTGACGGGCGCGACCGGTACCCTTCTGTCTCCACGGCTTCTTGCCGCCGCCGGAAACTTCCGTGCGGGTGAGCGTGGACTGAGTGCCCTGTCTCTGGTTTGCAAGGTAAGCCTTGACTGCCGTATGGAGGACAGCGCCGTTTACATCGGCAGCGAACACGGTGTCGGAAAGAGTCATCGTTCCAACCTCTGCGCCTGCCATGTTTACAACTTTAATCTCTGGCATTGTACTTCCTCCTTCCGATTATGCTTTCACGCTGTTGCGAAGGAACACGATGCTGCCGCGTGCGCCGGGAACGGCACCCTTGACTGCGATGAGGTTCTTCTCAGCGTCTACTTTAACAATTTCCATATTAAGGATGGTAACCTGCTCGTTACCCCACTGACCTGCCATCTTCTTGTTCTTGAAGATTCTTGCAGGATCGATAACGCCCATAGAGCCGGACTGGCGGTGGATCGGGCCGATACCGTGGGTCTTGCCGAGCATGTGGAGATTCCATCTCTTGATTGCGCCGGTGTAACCGTGGCCCTTCGTGATACCGGTAATGTCGACCTTCTCGCCTGCGGCGAAGGTATCGGCGGCTACCACGTCACCCGGGTTCATCTCAGCTGCATTCTCAAGGCGGAACTCTTTCAGATGCTTCTTCGCGGAAACACCCGCTTTCTTGAAGTGACCGGCTGCGGGCTTGTTGACGTGCTTTTCGCTCACGTCCTCAAATCCGAGCTGAACGGCATCATAGCCGTCGGTGTCCACGGTCTTCTTCTGGACAACAGTGCAGGGGCCGGCTTCGATCACCGTTACCGGGATCACGTTGCCTTTTTCGTCAAAGATCTGGGACATACCCAGCTTCTTGCCGATAATGCCTTTTTTCATTTTTCTTTCCTCCTGATAAAGGTTATTGGTTGACATCCGTGATTTTTCCGCCAGCCACGGCGGCGGAGTGTCAACATGACCTTACCGTCATCAAGCTCACGGATACGGCGTATCCGCTTATCACTCTGTACGGCGGGGTTTTACGGCTTCGGGTGACAATCAGCCCAGCTGAATATCAACACCGGCGGGGAGCTCGACGTTCATGAGAGCTTCGATCATCTTCTGGGAAGGATTCTTGATCTCAATCAGTCGCTTGTGCGTTCTCTGCTCGAACTGCTCGCGGGAGTCTTTGTACTTAAAGACTGCACGGAGAATGGTAACCACTTCTTTCTCGGTGGGAAGCGGAATCGGACCGGAAACCTCGGCGCCGTTTCTCTTGGCGACCTCGACGATCTTCTCCGCAGCCGCATCGACGATGGTGTGTTCGTAGCTCTTGAGTCTCACACGGATCTTTTCGTTGCCTGCCACTTTCGTTTGCCTCCTGTTGGATTTTTGTCTTTGAGGCGCGGAACACTCAGCCGGGCGTTTCCTGCCCCTCCTGAATGAAACCGGGTTCCATACGGCCAGCATAACCGCGGGGGAATCCGGAAAACACACGGAAAAAGCGGGATTTCGCAAAGCGTGAGTGCTATTCGCCCGAATCACATCGGACATACTCCACGGAAATTCCCTGCGCTTTTCCCGTCGGAAAAGGCAGCAACCTCCCGTTTCATCGCACATCAAGCCTATATATTGTACCACAGAAATGCCCCTGCGGCAACAGTTTTTTTGCATTTTTTGAATGATTTTCCCGTAGAAATTCCGTAGAAATTTTGCCATCGTTTTTGTGCATCTTGCACTAAAATTGGGCGAATCCCACAGAAATCGGGCGTTTATGCATGTTTTTGCCCTGTTTTTTCAAAAAAACGGCAGACAAACACGAAAAAATTTCGCTCGGACCCTCACTTTACGCACACACAAGCGCACTTTTACACACCGACCGACCGTCGCGCGAGGAATACACCGCTCACGAAGACGTAATAATATTATTAAAATGAAAGAAATTTCCGCAACGCTCTTGCGTGACGCGCAGTTTTATGGTATCATTATAGATGAAGTTTTACCGAAAAAACGAGGTACAGTCCATGAACCGTAGCCGCAAGCCATACATCCTCTTGCTTGCCGCCATCGCCGCCGCTTCGCTGGCAGCCGCCGTACTGCTCTATTTTGCGCAGACAGTCGGGTATGATATTACCATCCGGCATTTCGCAAAAAACTCGCCGCACGCACTCGGTGCCGCCGTCTGTATCGGCATCGCGCTTTTGTCCGCCGTCGCGGCAGGCATAGTCCGAGCAAAAAGCGGCAGCATCACTGTAGCCAATCCCCTCCCTCCGGTCGGCGCTTTTTTCGCCGCCTGCACCGCTTTTCTGATGCTCGCTTCCTTCATCGTTTCCATCCGTGCCCTCTCCACGGGGATCGCTGTTCTGAGGCTCGTGCAGCTTGTGCTGATGGCACTGTCCGCGGCATATTTTCTCCTCACTGCCGCTAAGGATGCAAAAGCAAGCGGCGGTTTCGCACTGCTCTCCCTGTGCCCCATGATGTACGCCGTTCTCTCTTTGCTTCTTGTATATTTTGATACCTCATACGCGATGAACTCTCCCGTGAAATCGTATCTGCTCCTCGTGTACATTTCGATGGCGCTGTTTTTCAGCGCGGAGGCACGCGCCGTTCTCCGAAAGCCCTCCCCGTTTCTGTATACGTTTTTTGCCGCCGCCTGCCTCATCTTTGCAGGCGCGCTCGGTCTTTCGCAACTCGTCATCGCGCTGCACGACACGGTCGGTCACGGATTTTCTGTCCTTGACTGCGCTGTTCGCATCACAGTCGCCCTGTATGCCGCTGTTCGCCTGTTCGCGGCTGACAGCGCACCTTCTGAAAAGGAGGAATCCGATGGCTGACAAAAATCCGACCGAAAAAATCATCGAAAAAGACGGGCGCAAGTACCGCGAGGTCACAAAAAAATCGGCACTCCCTTTGTGGATAGCCGCCGCCGTGTGGGTGATTGCGGCACTCTTTCTTCCGATGTACAATATGCTCCACATTATCGCTATCGCGGCTGTTTCCGTCGGTGTCGGATTGGCGGCAGCAAAACTTCTGCCGCGGGAAACGGAGCTGAAGGAGATCCCCTTCTACACAGGCAACGCCGATCTGGATACGATGGTCAAAACGATCGGCGAAGCACTTACGCAATTCGGCGAGGCTGAAAAGCAGATTCGGGAAAAGAACGCACCAACCGCCGATTCGCTCGCTTCCATCTCCCAAACGACCGAAAAAATCCGCGACGCACTCATCAGCGAGCCGAGAGACCTCCCCGTTGTGCGCCGCTTTATGAATTACTATCTCCCCACCACGCAAAAGCTCGTCAATAAATACGTTTTCGTGATGCGGCAGGATGCCGATTCCGAGAACATTACCGCCACTGCCTCGTCTATTGAAGGCGCACTTGCGCAGATCGACACTGCGTTCAAGCATCAGCTCGACGCCCTGTTCGCAGACGACGCGCTCGATATTTCGACCGACATCACCGTGCTGGAAGCTCTCCTTGCACGGGATAATCTGAAATAATATTATCTGGAGGATACTATCATGGCAGAAAACACCACTTCCATCAAACTGACACTGGATCCGTTCGGCGACAGCACCGCCGCCGCGATTGCCGATGCCCCCGTCATCCCCAAGCTCAGCCTGGACGCCAAAGATGCCGTTGAGGATTATACCAAGCAGGCAGAGGACGGTCTGAGCGAGGAAGAAAAAGCAGCCATCGCCGAGTTCTCCGCAAAAATCGACATCTCGAACACAACCGCCGTCATGCAGTACGGTGCAGGCACGCAGCAGAAAATCGCCAACTTTTCCGACTCCGCTTTGGAGAACGTCCGCACGAAGGACATCGGCGAGATGGGCGAGAAGGTTGCCGATCTGGTCGGCGAGCTGAAAACGTTCAACGCATCCACGGAGAAAAAAGGTCTCCTCGGTCTGTTCCGCGGCGCAAAAAAGAGAGTCATCGTCATGAAAGCGCGCTATGACAAGACCGAGGTAAGCGTAAACAACATCGTTTCCGTGCTTGAAAATCATCAGGTAACGCTGATGAAGGACATTGCGCTTCTGGACAACATGTACGACACAAACCTCATCTATTTCAAAGAGCTGACGATGTACATCCTCGCCGGCAAAAAGAAGCTCGCCGAGGAGCGCGAGACAACACTGGTCGCCTTGCAGGAAAAGGCAAAGGAATCCGGACTGCCCGAGGACGCGCAGAAGGCATCCGATTTTGCCGACAAGTGCGATCGGTTTGAGAAAAAGATTCACGATCTCGAGCTCACCCGTATGGTCTCCATTCAGATGGCACCGCAGATCCGCCTCGTGCAGAACAACGATGCCATGATGTGCGAAAAAATCCAGTCCACTATCCTGAACACGATCCCGCTTTGGAAGAGCCAGATGGTCATCGCACTCGGTCTTGCGCATTCCGAGGAGGCACTCGCCGCACAGCGCGCCGTCACCGATATGACGAACGAGCTGCTTAAGAAGAACGCGGAGAAGCTCCATCAGAGCACGGTCGCCGTTGCACGCGAATCCGAGCGCGGCATTGTGGACATCGAAACCTTGAAGCAGACGAACGCAGAGCTGATCGCAACGCTTGACGAGGTTCAGAAGATTCAGACAGAGGGACGCGAAAAGAGACGCGAAGCGGAAGTCGAGCTGAGCCGCATTGAGGCTGAGCTGAAGCAGAAACTTCTGAGCGCCAAGGGCTGATATGCAGTTTTTCAAATATAACCGCACCGCGGCGATCATTGCGCTTGTTCTGATCGTGATACTGTGCATTCCGCTCGGCACGATCCGTTCTGTTTCCTCCCTCAAAGGACGGGTGCAGGATTCGTTTACGGACACGAAGGTGCAGTCCGATCTGAAAAAATACGCCTCCCATGCGGAGAATTTCATCGCGGCATACGAAGCGTTCTGCGGAAGCGATCCCGCCTTGCGGCAGGCATTCGGTGCCTATCGCACCGTGATTGATACGCCGTTTGTCATGACGGATGAGATGGAAACGCTCTCCGCGCTCGCGGCGAATGCGTATTACAAGGCGACGCTGGCAGAGGGAGACGAATCCTTAAAAAATTCGCTGATCGCCTACTACTACGAGATGCAGTCGGACGCCGACCGTCTCGCACGAAACACCGGCTACGCCAAACGTGCGGACGCGTACAACCGCGCGATCGAATCTTTTCCGGCATCCGTTTTTTGTCCCGGGCGTACGCCTGCCGCACTGTTCGGATAACGATTCCATTCCCAATTGAGGACTGAAAAATGATGATTACACGCCGTTTTTTTGCCGTGCTTGCGGCATTTGCGCTCCTTCTCTGCACCGTACTTACCGGATGCGACGAAAACCGCACGCCCGATATGCCCTCCCCCGATGTGGGCTCGTACTGCTATGACCGGGCAGACGTGCTGACGACCGAGACGGAAAATCACATCATCACGCAAAACGATGCGCTGTTCGCCATGACCGGCGCACAGATCGTCGTCGCCTGCGTTGATACAACCGGCTCAACCGGCATCAGCGATTATGCCTACTCTTTGTTCAACAGCTGGGGCATCGGCTCGGCGGAGGAGAACAACGGTGTGCTCATCCTGCTCTCCATCGGCGAGGACGATTACTGGACGCTGCAGGGCGAGGGGCTTGAGGACACTCTCCCGAGCGGTCTGATTAAAACGATGCAGAACACGTATCTGGAGCCGGACTTTGCGGCGAAGGATTACGATGCGGGTGTACGGCTCTATTTTGACGCAGTGATCTCGCATCTTGAAACGCTCTACTCCGTCGATCTCGACACATGGAACGGCGCGCCGGGCGAGTACACGCAGGCATCGGGCGATGCATCCGCCTCCGACACAAACGACGGATCAAGCGCAATCTTTATTGCGATCTTCATTGTGATCGTGATTGTGGTGATTATCCTGATCGCTTTCTCCGGCGGCGGTTCGTCCGGCGGCGGCACAAGACGCCGTCATTCCCCCACAGTCACGATTCCGCGCACCGTCATGCGCGGCGGATACTATCCGGGACCGCGCCCGACCGTCCGTCCTCCAAACCGTCCGAGCGGTGGCTCGTTCGGCGGAGGCTCGTTCGGCTCATCTCGCGGCGGATTTTCCGGCGGAGGCTCTTCGGGCGGATTCCGCGGCGGCGGAGGCTCATCTCGCGGCGGCGGAGCCGGACGCAGATAAAAAACAGGCAGTACCGTGCCCAAAGCGGTACTGCCTTATCCTGTAAATACTAAATTTCAACGAAACGAAAGATGCACGTATGATTTCCATAAGCACTTCAAATCTTGCGTACCGCGTCGGTGCGCGCGATATTCTGACCGATGTGACGTTTTCGCTGGAGGAGGGAGACCACCTCGCCATTGTCGGCGTAAACGGCAGCGGAAAATCCACCCTCATGCGGATGATTACGGGCGAATACACGCCCGATGAGGGCGCGGTCTTTATCGCCAAAGATAAGACGGTCGGTATGCTTGAGCAGGATGACGCGTTCAACCTCCTCAGAGGCGATCCCGACTCCCCGATTGATGAGACTGTGCTCGGACAGATGTACGCGGCGTTTCCCGAGCTCTGCCGTATGGAGGCGCGCCTGGCGCAAATTGAACGCGAGCTCACCACGGCGGAGGGAGACACGCTCACAAGGCTGAGCAGTGAATTTGCCTCCCTCAACACAAAATTTGCCGCAGACGGCGGTCTGCACTACAAATCCCGCTGCAAGAGCTTTCTCGTTCGTCTCGGCTTTGCGGAGACGTTCCACGGTATGCCGATCGAAAAGCTGAGCGGCGGTCAGCGTACCCGTCTCGCCCTCGCACGGCTTCTGTCGCGCGAGCCGGATATTCTCCTGCTTGACGAGCCGACAAACCATCTCGACATGGACACGATGATCTGGCTGGAGGGGCATCTGGCATCGTACAAAAAGACGCTCATCCTCGTCAGCCACGACCGCTATTTCCTTGATCGCGTGACGAACAAGACGCTTGACATCGAGCACGGCAAGGCGACGCTTTATAAAGCAAGCTACACGGATTTTGTAAAGCTGAAGGAAGAGCACCGTGCGGCGATGGAGAAAAAATACGAGCTCCAGCAAAAGGAGATCGCGCGGCTGGAGGCGTACATCGCCCAGCAGAGGCAGTGGAACCGCGAAAGAAACATCATCGCGGCGGAGAGCCGCGAGAAGGCAATCGACCGCATGGAAAAGGTCGAACGTCCGATGGACGCGCCGAAGGCGATCCGATTCGCGTTCAACGATGCGGGGGAAAGCGGCAACGACGTGCTCTCCGTGCGCAAGCTGGAGAAGGCTTTCCCGGGGAAGGAGCTTTTCAAGAATCTCTCCTTTGAAGTAAAGAAACGGGATCATGTGCTGATTCTCGGTCCGAACGGATGCGGCAAATCGACGCTGATTAAAATTCTCGTGGGCAAAATGATCCCCGACGCCGGCAAAATCGAATTCGGCTACAACGTAACGATCGGCTACTACGATCAGGAAAATCAGAATCTCGATCCGAAAAAGACGGTGCTCGCCGAGCTGTGGGACGCGTACTCTGCGCTCACGCAGACGGAGGTACGAAACACGCTCGCGCTGTTTCTCTTCCGCGGAGATGACATCGAAAAGACGGTATCGGTCTTAAGCGGCGGTGAGCGCGCACGGCTGACGCTTGCGAAGCTGATCCTCTCCAAAATGAACGTGCTGATTCTGGACGAGCCGACGAACCACCTCGACATTCAGTCGCGCGAGGCTTTGGAGAATGCGCTGTCCGCCTTTGACGGGACGATCATCGCCGTATCGCACGACCGCTATTTCATCGAAAAGCTGGCGACGCGCATTGTGGCGATCTCCCCCGACGGATGCGACGATTTCCGCGGCGGATACGATGCTTACGTGAAGTGGAAAAATCGCATGGCGCAAGGCACGGTGGAGGCGGCAGAGGAAGAAAAGCCGTCCTCCCAGAAGGAAGAATATCTGGCGCGCAAGCAGGAAGCGGCACGGCTGAGGCAACGCGAGAAGCGCAAGGTCACGATCGCGGCGGAAATCGAAGCGATGGAAAAACGGCTGACGGAGATTCAGGACGAGCTCTTCGGCGATGCCGCCTCGGATTACAAGCGTGCGGCGGAGCTGGACGATGAGCGCATCACGGTGGAGGATCGCCTGATGCAGCTTTATGAGGAAGAGGAAGAATTGAAGGGGGAGTGACGTGACCATGTCACCGACACCCCTGCCACTGCGAGGTTGCTATGCAACCTCGTCGCACATGCCGCCCGCCTTTTGGCGGCATGTGCACTTTTATGAAACTCCCAATTACCTTTTGTGTTCCCGCTGCTGCATTCCGCTGACCTATGCCTCCCTCCGAGAGGGAGGGGGACCACGAAGTGGTGGAAGGAGCCTGCGGAACGTAAAATTTTGCTGAGATCCATCGCTTACGCACTCTCCCTCACCCGACTTCGTCGGGAGCTCCCTCCCGGAGGGAGCCTTATGGAGTCAGTTGCTGTATAGGAACACAAAGTCGAATTGGGATTTTTAAAAAAGGGATTTGATTCCGAAAACTTTTAATAAATTTCCTGTTCGATTTGGTGTTTCCGCTGTCCGAAAACGAACGATTTCATCGTAGGGCGGGGGTTTACTCCCGCCGTTTCGCGTGGTTTCGGCTGTTTTGAGCGGCGGGACGCAAGGCCCCGCCCTACAGGTTAAACCTGCTGTCTGCCCGGGAACACAAAAAGTGATTGGACGTTTAAAAAAGGATCGGCTTCTAAAAACTTTATAAAAAAGGATGCTGATAAACACAGCATCCTTCTCTTTATATTCGATTGGTGAACAGCCCCACCATCTCGGCGGACGGCTCAAAGATCACGCCGATGGCGTTATCGGCACCGTCCACGAACACGGCGAGATACGCACCGTCCGGACGGTAGGTGACTGTATAGCTGTAGATTTGCATCGCAGGATATTTCCCTCGCACGTCCTTGCCGATCTTCCCCTTGGAAAGCGGCACGAAATCCGCAAGCTCGGAGAGCGCAAGCCGTGCCTCGGTAACACCGACACGGCGCCCCTGCGATTTCTGCACGGTAAAATCGCCGTCCTCCACCGCATACGAAAACGACGTGAACAGATAGCGGATCGCAAAAAACAGTCCGCCCGCGAACATAACAAAGGACACCGCCTGCAAAACCGCCTGCCCTTTCGGAAGAATCGGCGCAAGCAGAAATACGGCAATCCCCAAAGCGACCGACACAGTCGTGATGATCTGCGGCTTTTTATTCTGCGGCTTCGGCTCGTGATACATCCTACCCCTCCTTAAAAACTGCGCTAAAAAACGCAAAGACCGCACTTTTCATGCGGTCTTCAGCGTAAGCTCACGCTTCCTTTTTGATTATCTCTTTGCCATCATAATAGCCGCATGCCTTGCAGACACGGTGGGTGAGATTGTACTCGCCGCAGTGCGGGCATTTTACCATGCCGGGCATATCGAGCTTCCAGACGTTGCTGCGTCTTTTGTCTCTGCGCGCCTTGGATGTTTTTCTCTTCGGTACTGCCATCCTTGAAACCTCCTTATGGGACTATTGTCAAATGTACACAGTATATTATACACTATTTATTGCGGCTTTTCAAGTAGTTTTTCAAAAACTTTTAGCCTTGGATCGATTTCTTTTTCAAATTTGCAGCCGCAATCGCCGTCTGCGCGCCGTTTTCCGCACTTCGGACACAGTCCGAGGCACGCCTCGTCGCACAAATGCCACATCGGCAACTCAAGCACGAATGCCTCCGCCAAGTCCGCGCCGATGTCCACACATCCGTTTGTCAGATGCAGGATGTCGTCCTCGTCTTCAAAATCCGGATCGTCTGCCGTGATGCGCGATCCCTTCGATTCGATCAGTCTCTCAATCGAAAACGAAAGGCTTGTGGAAATCGGTGAGAGGCACCGGTCGCACACCGTCTCATACGGAGCTTCGACAGAAGCCGTGAGCGTCAGACAGCCGTGATTGTCCTTGACTTTGCAAAAAACGTGCATGGGAGAGACAAGCGTGATGCCGTGGGGCACGGCAGCATCGTCCTCCCCGGGGGTAAAGAAATCTTCAACCGCAAGCTCGGAAACTTTGCCCTCAAGCAGTTGGGTCAGATCTATTTTCATATAAACGCCTCCTGCCGGATCTTTTTCCGCAATACCTTTGCGAATATCTATTATATAAGAAAAATCGCTCCGTGTCAATGGCTGTTCAGAAAAAAGTTGCGGAGAAAATATCGGTTTCTCTTGTAATCTTTGCACGAATTTGTTATAATGATACCGTTATCGACCGCTTTTCGGGAGGGAATTATGAAAAACGCAGGCAAAATCGCCAAACATATCATTACCTTTATTGTATTTCTTCTGTGTGGTCTCTTTATCTTTCGCTGCTGTATCGCCTCCGACCAGAGCGTGCTCAAATCGCTGACCGTAACGGATACGCTCCGCGAGGCATACGCCGCCGATCCGAGCATCGAAATCCTCACACACGATCTTCCGTATGAAATTTCCGAGGACGGGTATCTGTCGGGGTATTCCCTCGTAATGATTCCGTCAATCAAGCAGACGCAGATCACGCTCCGCTACAATGACAGCATCTTCTCCTACAACGATCTGCCCGAGGATGCCGTATTCACATACTGTCTGACCGATTCGGTCACGGGCGAGGAGATCACAGGCGAGGTGCTCGCCTCACAGGACAAATGGATGTACAACTACCGCCGCGTTGTCTTTGACGGGCTCTCGTGGACGGAGGAAAACAATCTGACCGTCACACTGTACGCCGACGGAGAGAAAATCACGGAGCTTTTGCTGCATCACGTGGACATGAACATCGTAAACGAGCAGTACAAGCTGAGCCGCGCTGAGAAAAACGCGCTTACAGGAAACTAAAAACGGGTGCTTCGGCACCCGTTTTCTTATTTATCCGAGAGCAGTGACCGCTTCAACTGACGGTAGGTATACATCAGGCACACGGCGTGCACCCCCGCGGTCAATATCCACGAAAGCGGATAGGAGATGTACAGAATCTCCGGTCGCGGCATCCACGCAAACACCGTGAACAGCCAACCGATACGGAACACGCACGCGCCCATCAGCGCCACCACCGTCGGCATGAGGGATTTTCCCAAGCCGCGCATCGCACCGGCGAGCACCTCCATAATACCGCACAGAAAATACGGAAGCAAATGATACCGCAAGCGGATCATGCCGATCGCAATCACCTCCGCCTCGCCCGGGCGGAAGATGGAAAGCAGCGTCTCACCGAACAGATTGCCGCCGACACCGAGCACCAGACCGACGGCACTCACCGTCAAAAGATTCAAAAGGATACTGCGGCGCACACGGTCAATCCTGCCCGCGCCGAGATTCTGCGAAACGAAATTCATGCACGACTGACAAAACGAGTTCATCGCCAGATACACGAAATCCTCAATATTCGACGCGGCGGTGTTGCCTGCCATGACGATTCCCTCCGCGCTCGTCTTCCCCGCCGCAAGCATCGCGGTATCCAGCCCGTTGATCGCCGACTGCGTAAGCACGTTTGAAAGGCTGAACGCCGTACCCTGCATACCGGCAGGTACACCGATGCGGACAATCTGCCAAAGCTCCGTTTTATCGATGTGCAGTCTGCGGAAATCCAGCTTCACCGAGCCGCCGCTTACCGCCAGACAGCGAATCACCAAAGCGGCGGAGATACACTGCGAGATCACCGTCGCAATGGCAACACCTGCGACATCGAGATGAAATACGGTCACAAAAATGAGATTGCAGATAACGTTGACAGTTCCCGCCACCGTCAGGTAAGCAAGCGGACGCTTTGTATCCCCGACCGCGCGCAGAATCCCCGCGCCGAAGTTATAGAGCAGCATCACGGGCATTCCCAAAAAATAGATACGAACGTACAAAACCGCGTCTCCGAGGACGTTTTTTGGCGTTCCCATCCAGGTGAGGAAGGTCTCCGCGCCGAAAACACCGATACAGCTTACAAATACGCCGCACACGACAGAAAGCAGAAGGGCGGTATGTACGCATCGGTCAACGGTGTCCGTGTCCCGTGCACCGTATGCGCGGGAGATGCGGACGGTCACACCCGTAGAGAGACCGATAAACAAATTGATAATCAGAGCGATGAGCGCGCCCGTCGAGCCGACCGCCGCAAGCGCGGTATTTCCGTCAGCGGCAAAACGGCTGACGACCACCGTATCCGCTACGTTGAAAAGGCGCTGCAGAACGCCCGAAAGCATCAGAGGCAGCGCAAAGCGCAAAATCTTGCCGAACATCGGTCCCTCGCACATGTTAATCTCATACCGATTTGTCATAAACAAAGCCTCGCCTCTCTGTAAATTCGAACAACTACAGTATAACAAACATGCTTTGGAAAATCAAGCCGTTCGGGGAGGAAATCGTTTCAACAAAACAATTCGTTTTTGAAACAACAGTGCCTTCCATACAAAAATCGGGCACCCGAAGGTACCCGATTTTCTTATTCTGCCGAAGCCACCGACCGCTTCATTTTGCGATAGGTGAAGAAGAGGCACACCGCATGAACGGCGGCTGTGAGTGCCCACGAAAGCGGATAAGAAATATACAGCATCCCGAGCGTCGGATTCCACGCGAAGAACGTATAGATCCACAAAATCCGAAAGCCGCACGCACCGAGGAGTGAGACAATCATCGGCAAAACGGATCGTCCGAGACCGCGCATACCGCCTGCAAGCACGTCCATCAGTCCGCAGAAGAAATACGGAAACAGAATGTACGAAAAACGCAGCATTCCCGTGGCAATCACTTCCGTCTCACCCGGGCGGTAGATGCCGAGCAGAAGCTCTCCGCAGACATACACGATACTGCTTAAAACGAGTCCGAGCACAGTGACCATGCCCGCTGTCAGAAAGACGACACGGCGCACGCGATCCATCTTTCTCGCCCCCGCGTTCTGTCCGACAAAGTTGACCGTCCCCTGCGAAACGGCGTTCATGGAGAAGTAGACAAAATTTTCAATGTTATTCGCCGCGGAATTTGCCGCGATCACGATTCCTTCCGCACTCAAAACGCCTGCTGCCGCCATCGATACATCCAGCATATTGATCGAGGACTGAATCAGCACATTGGAAAGACCGAACAGCGCACTTTGCAGCCCCGACGGCAAACCGATGCGGAGAATCATAAAAAATTCCGTCTTATGTATGCGGATTGCGGCAGGCGTGAGCTTTACAGCACCGCCGCTTACGATCAGCGCACGAATCACAAGCACTGCCGATACCACCTGCGAGATCACCGTTGCCAACGCAACACCGGCGACATCCATATGAAAGACGATAACGAACACCAGATTGAGAAGGACGTTCAAAACGCCCGCGGCACTCAGATAATACAGAGGTCTCTTCGTATCGCCGACGGCACGGAGCACCGCCGCACCGAAGTTCAGAAGCATCTGTGCAGGCAGTCCGGCAAAATAAATTTTCATGTACAAGGCCGCACTCGGCAATATACTCGCCGGCGTATCCATCCACGAAAGAAATGTGCCGCCGAAAAACGCACCGATCATACCCATCAGCACACCGCCGGTCAAAGCAACCGCGATCGCCGTATGAACCGCCCTCGTCACCCCGTTTTGATCCTTGGCACCCATGAGACGGGAAACGACAACGGTCGCACCGATCGAAAGTCCGCCGAGCAGCGTGACGAGGAGGGAGACAAGCGCATTCGTCGAACCGACCGCCGCAAGCGCAGTATTTCCGTCCTGTGCAAATCGGCTGACAACCACAATATCCGCCGCGTTAAACAGAAGCTGCAAAATATTTGAAAGCATCAAGGGCAGTGCAAAGCGCACTATCTTCCCGAAAAGGGGACCCTCGCACATATTGATTTCGTACCGATTTGTCAAAACGATCACGCTCTTTTCCAAAGAAATCACTCTTCGCAAACAGTATAGCAGATGCATCCGAGAAATGCAAGCGGTTTCTCTAAAAAACTCCCTGCCAAAACGCGTTTTTTCGAGACTTTCTCTTGACACCGCCGCCGTTTTGGTATATAATCATTCCAAAGAATGGGGGCATGTTTGCCCTGTAAACGGAGGTTTATTATGCTGACTTACATGAACGATTTTCTGTCGCGGTATCCGTATCCTGCCGAAGCGAAGGAGGCGTATCTCACCGCGCTCAGCACCTGCATGGAAAGCAGCCGTGCGTCTGTGATGTTTGAAGCCCTGCTGAAGCGGTATGAGGATGATATGCTCACCGACTACAAAGTACTGCTCGAGGATATGAAAACGATCTCCGAGATGATCGACATTCCCGTGCCCGTCGGCAACGCAATTCTCATCATCAGCCTTACCAAGCAGCTGAAGGTGTACTATGCGCAAAAAGGCTTCTCCGAGGAGCTCTTCTACCGCACGATGCACGATATTCTCTACAAAACGCTCGAGTGCAAGGAAGTACGCGGTCTGTACGGTATCTTCGTGCCGGATTGGTATAAGTTTTTCTTCCATCTCCGCACCTTTGCCATGCAGAGACTGCAGTTCCAGATCACCAATTTCGGCAGAGAGTACACGGAGGGGGATGTCACCCTGAAGCCGGATTCGACCATCATCGCCGTACATATCCCGCGCACGGGTACGCCGATGGATCACGATCTCGTGCTCGCCGATTACGCAGAGGCGGCGAAGTTCTTCGTGGAGAACGGGTATGTTGAAATACCCGTATTCACCTGCTCATCGTGGCTTCTGTTCAGCCGCCACCGCGAGATGCTCACCGAGAAATCGAACATCATCAAGTTCATGAACGATTTCACCATCATTGAGGAAAAGCTGTACGACGATTACGCCCAGGTATGGCGTCTGTTTGATATGGAATACACGGGCGACGTGGACGCGCTGCCTGCCGATTCCTCTCTCCGCCGCGGCTATATCGATCTGATCCGCAAGGGCGAGAAAACGGGTACCGCATACGGTGTATTGATCTATAAGTAAGAAAACAAAAACAGCACCCTCACGGGTGCTGTTTTTTCGCTTATTTTTCGCTTCTGAGTCCGACCACGCCGAGAATCGCGCCCGCAAGCAGAATTGCAGCGCCGACGTACTGCGGAAGTACCATGTAATTTGATCGCACGGCCGTGTCCGCAACGCCCAGCATACCGACCGCAAACATGATTGCGCCTGCGATAAGCAAAAATCCGCCGAAGATTACCTTTCTCATGTACCTGTCTCCTCTTTTATCCATATAAATGTACGGTGCTTTTATTATTGTAGCACAGTTTTACAGAAAAGTAAACAGAAAAATACAGCATCATAAAAAA
>JAZNHT010000008.1:0-21598 GCA_045577175.1 Eubacteriales bacterium
ACTGGTATCATGTTGTGACCAAGGGCTGTGGTGCAACCGCGCCCAACACCTACTACGGCATGGATAACATCCACCTTGAGGCAGGGGAGCACGTCTTCCACTTCTCGAAGGCTGTCAACGTAAAGGATACCCAGTACTACTTCGGCTTCCAGTACACCTACACCTCTGATGAGGCTGAGGACACCACGCCCGTTGAGGACACCACGCCCGTTGAGGACGACACCACGGCAGCTCCGACCACGCCGAACACCCCTGTTGCTCCGGCTACGTTTGACGTTGCAGTGATCGCTCTCGCAGTTGCAGGCGCATCCGCAGCAGTCGCAGTTGTTTCCAAGAAGAGAAGATAATTCTCCGAAAACCGCATACATAACGCCCACGGGAAACCGTGGGCGTTTTTGTACGTGGGCAACCGAACGGGAGGGGATTGCGGTACCGTCCGTGCATCCGTTGTAGGGGAGGGGCTTGTGTCAAGAGAAACATGGTTTACAATTTGTGAAGAAACATGGTTTACAACTTATATGAGCAATAAATTTGAAGCGAAGGCGTAGCCGAAGCGGAAAATTTATTGCTCGGGCGCACGGTATCGGGGGTCGCCATCAATCAAATACGCGCGTTTGAATGTAAACACGCGCTTTTCAATATCTATCTGACCAATACGAAATTGTCTGAAGTAGAGATTGATCAAATGTGTACCTTTCCTCGATTCACAAAACGCGATTTGCTTATTTCCAAATGCTTCGCTTAAGAAATATCCTTGCCCTCGAATGCTTATGTATCCCGTTGATTTAACGTTGTGTACTTTCAAATCATTAGAATATTCCCACTCTGTTATCTTTGACGGATATTTACGTTGACTGGGATTATATCTTGACGCGGGAACCTCTAAATTTAATGCCATATGTGGTCTTACGTTGTTGTAAAAATCTCGATATTCTGAAAATATTCTTACAACATCTGCCTGATCTTGTATGCTGTGATACTTCAAACATTCCCTCGTAAATGATCCGTTAAATCGTTCTTCTTTTCCCTGTGTTTGAGGGTGAGGAATACGCCCGTGCAGAGAAAGAACGCCAAGCTCCATCAACCAAACTTCGAAATTTGTAAATCCCGTGGATTGTTGAGTTCCCCAAAGATTTCCATTGTCGCAAAGAAAAGAAAACGGCATACCGTATTCCTGAAATATCCGTTCCATACACGGTTTTATCTCTGTATAGGTTTCGGACAACAATGGTTCACAGCATAGATTCATTCTGCTGTAATCATCGACAATGTTCAACGGATGGCACCTGATTCCATTCTTCATTGCGAAATGCCCCTTAAAATCCGCCTGCCACATTTCATTGGGGTATGATTTCTCAAAGTGTTCATACGGTGTAGCTGCCTCACTGGCTTCTTTTGTGATAAGTCCGTTTCTCTTGAAGATTTCGTTAAATGTTCTTGCACTTGGAAGTCCTGTATAATTGTCATTTTCCATAATGCGGCGCATTTTTACCGCGCCAATAGCAGGATATTGCTCTCTGTACTCTACAATTTTCTTTTCTATTTCCGGATCGGTTTTATTTGGTCGGCTTTTTGGAGCTCGACTCAGATCTTTCAGCTTATCCCCGGCAAGATAACGTGCGATCCATTTATCTCCTGTTGGGCGGCTTATTCCATATTCACGACATAAAGCACTCTTGCTTTTTTCGTGTGCTAAAACTCGTTTTACAAATTCTTCTCTCATAGTTTCCAATCTCGTTTCTTTCCAAGGCATCGTCCGTCTCCTTTCGACTTCTTCATGCCTTTATTTTACCATAAAATTGTAAACTATGTGCCTTCACATTCTGTAAACTATCTTACTACACCATACATATAATCCTCCCGCATGAGGGTGCAAACTGTAAGGACTACCGAGATTTGTGAGGTCGTTCGCAAGCCCCTCCCCTACGGGAACATCGGAATTGTTCGCATAACCGTTGTAGGGCGGGGGCTTGCTCCCGCCGTATGTTTGCACAAACCGCACGGACAGAGGAGACGGTGTGCCGCACCGTCTCGGCGGAATCTGCCTCCCACCCGCCAAAATTTGCAAACCCCCTTGACAAATCCTACATTATATGGTATCATTATAACACTTTAGCAAGGTAAAGTGCAAAAACGCCTTGCAAAGACAATATTCACTTGCTTTATGCAGGAAAGAGGACATCTATGAAACGTTTTACCAGAATCACAGCACTTGTACTGGCAGTGCTCATGGCCGCATTTGTGTTCGCGGCTTGCGGCAAAAAGAGCGATTGGGAATCCGTCTCGGAGAAGGGCTACTTCGTCTGCGGTATCACCGTGTACGCACCCATGAACTACTTTGATGATGACGGCAATCTCACCGGCTTTGATACCGAATTTGCAACCGCCGTTGCCGAGAAGCTCGGTCTTGAGGCGAAATTCCAGGTCATCAACTGGCCGAACAAGTATCTTGAGCTGAACTCCGGCTCCATCGACCTCATCTGGAACGGCTTTACCTACGGTAACGAGAGCGACGGCGTATCCCGTACCGAGTACGTTGATTTCACCTACGCATATCTTGAGAACAAGCAGGTCGTCGTTACGAAGGCAGACCGTCTCGATGAGCTGAATACGAAGGAGGCATTCGCCGGTCTGAAGGCTGTCGCCGAGGGCGGCTCCTCCGGTCAGGCAGTTGCTGAGGCGCTTGCAGGCGATGCCGCAAACGTCACGACGTTCTCCTCCCAGGCGGCTACGCTGATGGAGCTTCTTGCCGGAACGGCTGATTTCGCCGTTATCGACTACCAGATGGCGAAGGCTATGGTCGGCACGGGTGACTATGAGGCACTTTCTATCAATCCGGCTTACGAGCCCGAGAGCGAGGTTTACGCAATCGGCGCGCGCAAGGGCAGTGACCTGACCGCAAAGATCAACGAGGCAATCAAGGAGCTCTCCGAGGACGGCACGCTTGCCGCTCTGGCTGAGAAATACGGTCTGACGAACGACCTGATCCCGAACATCGGCGCGGACACCTGATGAGCTTTTCAACCGTCTTAGGACTCCTTTTTGAGGGCTTCGGCGGCACGTGCAAGCTGTTTTTGGCGACGCTTGTGTTCTCGCTGCCGCTGGGACTTATCATTTCCTTCGGTTCCATGGCGAAATTCAAGCCGCTTGCGTGGCTTGTGCGCACCTTTGTGTGGATCATTCGCGGCACGCCGCTGATGCTCCAGCTGTTTGCGTTTATGTATCTGCCCGGAATCATGTTTCAAACGGTGCTTTTCGGCGGAAACCGCTTCCTCGTCGCGCTTCTGGCGTTTGTGATTAACTACGCATGTTATTTTTCCGAGATTTTCCGCGGCGGTATCGAAGGGATCCCGAAAGGGCAGTACGAGGCCGCCGAGGTGCTCGGCATGACGGCGGCGGAGACGTTTTTCACCGTGATCCTCATGCAGGTCGTGAAGCGGATTCTCGCGCCGATCTCCAACGAGGTCATCACGCTCGTGAAGGATACGTCGCTTGCGCGCGTCATCGCGTATGCGGAGATTTTCTACATATACGACGAGCGAATGGGCGCCAAGGCGATGGTGTGGCCTCTGCTTTGCATCGCGGTGTTCTTCCTGTTGTTTATCGGTATACTTACGCTTCTGTTCGGCTGGTGCGAAAAGAAGCTCAGCTATTACAGAGTGTGAGGTGACGGTATGGCATTTTTGGAAGTAACCGGGCTGAAAAAGCGCTTCGGCAATACGTCCGTTCTGCACGGCGTTGATTTTTCGCTGGAAAAGGGCGCGGTTTTAGCTATCATCGGCGCGTCGGGCGGCGGTAAGACCACCTTGCTCCGCTGTCTCAATTTTCTGGAGATGGCGAACGAGGGCACGATCCACATGGAGAACGGCTTCACGTTTGATGCGGCGGTGCAGTATACGCCGGCTGAGATCCGCGAGATGCGGCTGAAGATGGGACTGGTGTTCCAGTCGTTCAATCTGTTTCCGCAATACACGGCTTTGGAGAACGTGTATATCCCGATGCAGCTCCGTGCGAAGGAGGCTCTGCGTGCAGCGTACCCGTTCGGGCACGCACGGCGCGAGGCGTTTGCCCGTGCGAAGGCGGAGAATATCGCACAGGCGGAAAAGCTGCTCGCCGACGTCGGTCTTGCCGATAAGGTGGGGAATTACCCGTATCAGCTTTCGGGCGGTCAGCAGCAGCGCGTGGCAATCGCGCGGGCTCTGGCGATGCAGCCGGATATTCTTTGCTTTGACGAGCCGACGAGTGCGCTCGATCCTGCTCTGACGGGCGAGGTGCTCCGCGTTATCCGATCTTTGAAGGATCCCGTAAACGGGCGCACGATGATCGTCGTCACGCACGAGATGGAATTTGCCGCGAACGTGGCGGATAAGGTGATCTTCATGGCGGACGGCGTGATTGAGGAGATGGGTACGCCCGAGGAGGTATTCGGGCAGCCGAAGAGCGAAAAATGCCGCGCGTTTCTGCACGGCGAGAAAATCTGATGAAAAAGGGATTGGGGCGGATGCTCCGATCCCTTTTTTATGGAGTTACTGCTCCTGTCCCTGTGCCCTTATAGTTACATTGAGGGAGATACATGCAGGAGACGCTTAATGCGCAGCTGCCTCTTGCAGGGTAACCAAACAGTCATCCACGCGTGCTGTTTCCGATAGAAAATCGAACGTATGTATTTGTACGAGATTCACACCAAAACATATCCGCTATGTTCGCACAAACTCAGCGGCGTATGCCGCTTCTTTTTCGAAGTCGTTTTCGCTATGGAAGCATTGCAGTTCAATCATAACTCTCCGCCAAAGCTGATGCATGAGTGGTATGTTGGCTTATGTTTCGCTAAAGGAACGCTATGAGGTGGGTATGGAGGTATCGGAGGAAAGGGCGGATTCTTCCGTCCCTTTCCTCTGATCGCGGTGGTGGTGTGGAGGTGTGGCGCGCTGCACACCTCCACGATTATTAAAACGCAATTACCTAAATATATTCTCATCCCGATCACACTTTTGACATAATTATCCTTTATAATAAAAATAGTTTATAAAGCAAATCAAGGAGGCTGCCCATGCGTATCGGACAGGCATCGTTTCCCCTCGGCACAGCGCTTGCACCCATGGCAGGATTCACCGACGCATCCATGCGGCTTCTTTGCCGATCATTCGGGTGCGAGCTCACCGTCACGGAGATGGTCTCCGCCGCCGCGCTCTGCTACCGCGATCTCAAAACCGCACGGCTTGCGCGCCTTCCTGCTGCCGATTTCCCGTGCGCCGTCCAACTGTTCGGGCACGATCCCGATGAGATGCGCCGCGCCGCCGCCATGATCGCCGCGGGCGAGTACGAGGGCGCGTGCAGTGCGTGCGCGCCTGCCGCGATCGATCTCAATATGGGCTGTCCCGTCAAAAAAATCGTCTCCGCAGGGGATGGCTCCGCCCTCATGCGCACGCCGAAGCTCGCAGGGGAGATCGTCCGCGCCGCCGTGGAGGGTGCCGCGCCCTGCGGCGTGCCCGTTACGGTGAAAATCCGCGCCGGTTGGGACGATTCCTCGAAAAACGCCGTCGAGATCGCGAAAATCGCCGTCGAATCAGGCGCGTCCGCGATCACGGTGCACGCCCGTACAAGGGCGCAAATGTACGCGCCGAGCGCGGATTGGTCGGTCATCGCCGCCGTGCGCGCCGCTTTGCCCCGTGAAATTCCCGTCATCGGAAACGGGGATGTCACCTGCGCCGACGATTATTTCCGCATGAAGGAGCAGTGCGGCTGTGACGGCGTTGCCATCGGTCGTGCCGCGCTCGGCGATCCGTGGATTTTTGCCGAGATCCGTGCACGGAGCATGGGTGAGACGTTCACGCCGCCCGATGAGGCGGAACGAAAGCGTACCGCCTACGCACTTGCCGAGGCGATCGTCAAGGCGGAGGGCGAGGGTGCCGCCGCACGGGAATGCCGCGGTCGGATTTCGCATTTTCTCAAGGGGATGCGCGGTGCGGCGGAGGCGCGCGCAAGGCTCATGAAAGTGGAAACCTTAGCCGAAATCAAGGAGATTTTGGGACTGTAAATCAAGCATAAAACGGAGAGGAGGGAGCGTATGGAGTGCATCCGAAACGGGGAGCTTGCGCTGGCAAAACGCGCGATCACGGATGACGGTGCCTTCGGCGAGATCGTCGATCGGTACGGCGGTCTTGTCTATACGGTCGCCTACCGATCCGCCCTGAACGCCGAGGACGCAAACGACATCGCGCAGGATACGTTTCTGAAAATCTGGCGGTCGCTCTCCTCCTTCCGTGGGGATTGCGCGCTGTCCACGTGGATCACGCGGATCGCCATTTCCTGTGCGTGCGATTTTGCGCGGGCGAAACGGAGGCGTGCCGCAGTCTCCCTCGTCACCGAGGACGCGGACGGCGAGGAGCATGAAATCGACGTGCCTGTAAGCGATTCTGCAGCCCTGCCCGAGGAAGCGGTGCTTCGGGCGGAGGAAATCGCCGCCGTGCGCGAAGCGATCGCATCGCTCCCCGAGGATTTTCGCCTGATCGTCACGATGCGCGATCTCGGCGGCATGTCGTATGCGGAGATCGCCGAGACGCTCTCCTTGGAGCTCGGGACGGTCAAGAGCCGCCTGTTCCGCGCCCGCGCCGCCGTAAAAGAATTTTTGATAAGACGGAACTTTTTCGCACACGCGCCGTCCAATGATGCAGAAACGTAAATTTTGAAGCAAAGATGGATTTTGATGTATGAGTTTTGATCGAGAACGAAATGGCGCGGAGGACGCAGAGCTTCTCTCGCTCATGAAAGCGAGTGCGTATGCGCCGCCTGCCGATCTCAAGGTGCAGGTGATGCGCCGCATCCGCGCGGAAAAAGCGAAAGCGGCACACCGCCGACTTATGAAAAGGATCACCGCCGCGGTTTGCGCCGCTGTCATTTTGGTGCCTGCACTGGTGATTGTCGTGCCGATGTTGCGCGGCAGCGGCAATTCTGTCGCTGAGGCGGACGGGATGATGTACAGTGCGGCGGAGGCGGAGGATTTTGTGCTCAGCGCAGGCGGCACGATGTCCTTGGATGGAAAAACGAACGCGGATGCCGTATACGACGCTTCGCCAAGCGGTGCCGATGATGAAGTTGCCGCGGAAAACGCGACCTCCGCCACGGCGATGTTTACGCCGCCGCCGAAGGATTCCGTCTGTGACGGCACGGAGGATGCGGTCGATCTGCCGACAGAGGCTGTGCCCGAGAATGCGGGTACCGGCGCATCGACGCCCCCGACGGAGGCAGAAACGGCGGAGCCTGCGTTTTATGAAACGCTCCGCGAGATTGTCGGGGCGGATGCCTTTGACGAATGGCTCGCGCAGTATGACGGCGCGCCCGACTGCGCTGAGCAGGCGGCATACGAATATTTCGGACTTACCCCGTAAAAATCCCCCACGGAGAATGCGTTTTCCGTGGGATTTTTCTCTGTGGGCATAGACAGTGCCGCCGCGGTAAAAAATATCAGCGTACTGTTCTCAGCCTATTGCATCGGACGGGAAAATGTGATATAATACAAACAGCAAATTTTACACAGAGGATACGCCATGAGAAAAACGAAGATTGTCTGCACGCTCGGCCCCGCGTGCCTGAGCGAAACCGTGATGGAGGAAATGCTGAAATCCGGCATGAACGTCGCGCGCATCAATATGTCGCACGGCTCCCACGAGCTGCACCGCGAAACGATTGAAACGTTCCGCCGCGTGCGCGATTCTTTGAAGCTGCCGGCTGCCGTCATGCTCGATACAAAGGGACCGGAGATCCGTCTCGGTCTGTTCAAAAACAAAAAGGTGACGCTGAAAACAGGCGCGCCGTTCACGCTTACGACGAAGGAGATTGACGGCGATGAGTGCGCGGTTTCCGTGACGTACCGCGATCTGCCGCGCCGTGTGACGGCGGGAAACCGGATTCTGCTTGACGACGGGCGCATCACGCTGACCGTTGAGAGCACCGATGAAACAGACGTGCACTGCCGTGTTGTTGACGGCGGTGAGATTTCCGATCGCAAGGGCGTAAACGTGCCGCACGTCAGACTGGATATGCCGTATCTCTCTCAGGCGGATGAGGCGGATCTCCGCTTTGCCGTGGAGGTGGATGCCGATTTTGTCGCGGCATCGTTTGTCAGAACGGGGGCGGACGTGCTCGCCGTGCGCAATTATCTCGACTACTACGGCGGTCACAAAATCAAGATCATCGCCAAAATTGAGAACGAAGAGGGCGTTGAACATTTTGACGAGATTCTCCAAATTTCCGACGGCATCATGGTTGCGCGCGGCGACATGGGCGTGGAGATCGATTTCGAAAAGCTGCCCGGACTGCAGAAGAAATTCATCCGCCGCTGCTACCGCGCCGGAAAGATGGTCATCACCGCGACGCAGATGCTGGAATCCATGATTACGAACACGACGCCGACCCGTGCCGAGATCACGGACGTGGCGAACGCCGTTTTTGACGGGACGTCCGCGATCATGCTGTCGGGGGAGACGGCGGTCGGCAAAACGCCGGCGCTCGTCATCCGCGTGATGGCGAAGATCGCCGAGCAGGCGGAATGTGACGCGTTTGAGATGGGGCTGAACGAGGAGACGCAGTACGAAAACGACGAGACGGACACGACGAACGCGATCTGCGACGCGGCGTGCACGACGGCGCGGGATATTGGCGCGTCCGCAGTCATCACGGTGACGGAAAGCGGATACACGGCGAGACGGGTGTCGAAATTCCGTCCGCACATGGCGATCATTGCGCCGACGCCGGAGGTCAAGACGTTCCATCAGCTCGCGCTTTCGTGGGGTGTGTATCCCGTGATCGCGCTCTATCAGGCGGAGGAGGACGCGATGTTCCGCCACGCTACCGACTGCGCGAAGATGGCAGGTCTGCTGAAAAAGGGGGAGCGTGTCGTTATCACGGCAGGCAGCCGCAGTGCGACCGCGCTCAGGATTCAGATCGTTTAATTTTTCACATAAAGGAGAGGGCTTATGTTTTTCACTAAAGAATCGTACACGCTCACCGTGGAGGGCATGATGTGCAAGCACTGCGCCGCGCGCGTCACTGCCGCTGTGGAGAGGACGAAGGGCGCGAAGGCATCGGTGAATCTGGAGGAGAAAACGGTGACGGTCACCTGCCCGAAGGGGACGGATATACAATCGGTGATCGACACGCTGACCGCGGAGGGGTACAAAGCCGCGCTCAAATAAACGAAAGGGAGGGGGAGACCCCTCCCTTTACTCTCCCCTTTTTTCGGTGGTAACTTTACGCGGAATAAATGCAGGAGGGGCAAAACGCGTAGCCCCTCCTACGACCTCCGCCGCGGCAAGGGGAGAGGGGAGAAAGATCCCCTCTCCCCCGCACCCCTTTCCCCTGGGGTGCAGTTGTAACTGTATCACACCTACCACTTCCGCTAAAGCTGTATCGCTGCGTTTTAGACTCCCTTCCGCACCGACAGCGGGGGAGATTGCAGAATTGCGCAACGCTATCCTGTGTCGCAACATCAGCTCCGCATATTCTTTGCGAGACGGATTTGTACGTTCAATCCGTACGCGATTCGTACCCGCTATGTTTTCACAAACCCAGCGCCGAATGGCGCTTCTTTTACAATAGCGTTTTCGCTATGGAAGCATTGTAGTTCGTTTTTAACTCCCCTCTAAAGCTGAAGCGAAAGTGGTATGTTAGCATACAGTTATCGTTGAAAGAACGCTATCGGGGAGAGGAGTTCCAAGAGGAGAGGGTACACCCTCTCCTCATTGGCGTGGCGGTGGTCGCAGATGCCGTAGGCATCTGCAAGAGGCAGTGCCGCGTTACACACCTCCTGCGTAAAAAGCGGGGTTACAGGGGCACGCCCCCTGCATTTTTTTGGAAAACTTTACATTTTTCCCTTGCGTTTTTCTAACGGATTTGCTATAATATTCCACGGATATTTTTAACAAATCTGAACAAATCTGTATTAAAGAGGCGATCTTTACGAACAAGGTAACGGTGTACATGCCGACCTACATGCAAAAATTCTGCTGTAAATGCGAATCCTGCCGCGCGGTCTGCTGCCGCGGATGGCGCATCAACCTGACGAAAACGGAGTATCTGCGCCTGACCGCGCTTTCCTGCTCCGAATCCTTGCGCGCGCGGATTGAGCGAAGCCTCACCGTGTTTGATGCGCCCGATGAGGACGCGTTTGCGTATATTTCGCACGGCGCGGACGGGCGATGTCCCATGCTGGACGGGGACGGTCTCTGCTCCATTCAGACGGAGTGCGGCGATACGGTGCAGCCTGCCGTCTGCCGATTGTATCCCCGTGCGGTCCGGGCAGGGGATCCTTGCGAAATCGTCGCGGCAACAAGCTGTGAGGCGACGGTCGAGCTTCTCATGAACGAGCCGTGTCCGCTTCCGTTTACGGAGATCGCGGGCAAAATTTCCGCCGATATGCCGCCGCATGAGACGGTGCACGGGGACGAACGCGCGGTGCGCAAGGCGTGCCTCTCCTTTTTCGGTGTGGTGGATACCCCGCTGCCCGTGCGCATCCGTGAGATCGGGGAATATCTCGGCGCACCGCCGTGCGAGATGACGGATGCCGCCATGCTCGCCCTTGCGCATAAACTTCTGTGCGCGTTCGGCAGGGAGGGAAACAGCATTTCCGCCCTCACCGAGGAGGCGATGGACAGCCTCTCCATGCGAGACGGCGTTACGGAAGCGTCGCCGGCTCTTTTCCGTGAGAAGATCGAAGCGTTCCGCACGCGATTTCCGGACGCGGATCGCTGGTACGCGAATTTACTTACGAATCATTTCTTCTTTATGCAGTTTCCGCCGCGGGACTTGTCCCACGCGGAGTCGTTTTTCGTCCTGCGCGGCGTTTATGCGATCCTTCTTGTGCTGACGGTGTGCCATACGGACAAAATTCCGACTAAAGAGGCGTTCGCAGATGCCGCCGCCGCCGTCTTCCGCCGCATCGAGCACAGCGGCTTTTACGAGATCGCGCCGCATTTGCACGCGGAGGGGTGAGATTTTTCCGCATCCGCTTGCTTTTTCGCGCCGTTTCTGCTATACTGATGAGAGATGTTTGGAATGCGGAGGAAGGTATGTCGAAAGAAGAATTGTTTGCGCAGTTTTGTGTGTTCGGAGAAGGTGTCGGCGCGATGGGTGTTGCCCTCTCTGCCGCACGGCACGGGACGGATACCGTTCTGATTTTGCCTGACGGGACTTCGCCGGAGGCAGGCAAAGCCGAGCGCAATCTTCAAATCCTTTACGGAACGGCGGAGGTGCGGTGCGCGGAGGATAACCGTATTCAGTCCGTCACAGCGGGGGAGAAAACGGTGCTTGCACCTGTGTTTGCGCAGTGCCGCAGCGGAGATTTCCTCGGCGCGGTTGCCCTTTCGGGCATAGATACGCTCAGCGAGCAGCTCCTTTCCGGAAGAGAGGAGTACGCGCATGTGATCTCGTGCTTTACAGATGAGAACGAAACGCTGTACGGTGTTTTGTACGACTGCGTGTGCGATCCTTCGTGTGTCAATCTGTACCATGCGGACGGCATGGATGCGTCTCTTGCGAAGGCGATCGGCACCGCCGCCGCAATCGGTGCGAAACACGGGGCACTGCCGTGCGAGGTTTTTGCGGATCATATGGACGAGCTTACGCAGACGCTTTTGTACGATGGCGCGTTTCTGCCGCACATCCGCCGCACGGTGAGCGAGGCGGCACGCACGGCGGAGCTGAGCTGTGATGACGCGGTATCGGGGGATATTCTGAATCTCCGCACGGGCATTGACGGTAACAGTCCGCTTTACGGCGAGGGCGATCAGGGATTCACGATGGCGGCGGGCGCATCGGTGGAATACCACATGGACGAGCCCGTGGACGTCAGCCGCGCGCGGATCGTGTTTGACGCGGACGGAGACGCACTTGCAAAGGTGTACGCCTTGGAAATCGAGGCGGACGGCGAGTGGGAGGGCATCCTTTTTGAAAACGAGAACCGCCACCGTCTCGTGACAGCCGCCATCTGCCGCCCGATCACGGGCATCCGCCTGACCGTCATGCAGACGTGGGGCGCAGAGAACGTGCACATTTTCGCTTTTGATTTTGAATAGGATACGACGGGGAGGGACTTTTTGCAAAAAGTTCCCCACGCGAGATTGCCGATGGCAAGCTCGCGCACATGACGCCCGCCTTTTGGCGGCATGTGCAACCCTCCTCAAAAGCCTTTGGGGCAAATAAGGGATGTAGTTTTCCCATGTATAAAAGTTTTCGTCCACCTTTTTCAAAAGGTGGCGCGGTTGCAAGGGCGCGCAGCCCTTGCGTATCGGCGTTTCTTTTTGTTAGCTTTTTCTTTGCGCTTATAGTGTCAAAGAAAAAGCGGCAAACGGTTAATCTTACGAAATGTAGGACAGCGAACAGAAAAAACGTGCAGTGATTTCCACTGCACGTTTTGTTTATATAATACTCGTTCTCACTTGAATGCAGATGCGCTTTGTTTGCTGTACCATTCGTGGACAACCTTTTGTACATCCTTAATCTTTCAAAATGGAAACCCAACTTTCGTCAAAGTGGATTGCTTTCAGAACATCCTCTTTTTGCAAGGTTGGTGGTTGCTTCACTTGAAATTTCACTGCTTCTTTCGGTACGTCTGTGTGAATGGTGAACTGGGAACCGTGTGGTTGCCATGTAAAGCAAATTTTTTCGCTTCGGTCTAATCCAACTAAATTACCGTTGCTGTTTACTTCCCAATGGTAGTCTGTTGTTCTATATCTCGCAGTTTCTTCTTCAAATAATCTGTAAGAATGCAGATCATGGCTTCTTACCAAAACAGCCGTTCTTACTCTGCTGTAATGGTCAGTTGCAATATTGATTCGTTCATTCCAAATGTTAAGAACCGCTTCGCCGGTTTTCTGAATATCCTTGTGTGGGTCAGTTATGCCGTATGAATAATCGGGAGAACATCTTCCGCTTATCAATCGAACGCTTGTGCTTGCAAATGGGTCTTTGACCTTTACTGTTTTTACCGACCAACAGTTTCTATTCAAAACAACATCTGCAATACCAACAGGGGAATCCAAATGTATACCACTGATTGCATCCGCAAAAGCATCGCCCCAATCGTTACCCGAAATATCTTTTCTGCCTATGTAAATCAAGTACACAAGGTAACTGCCAACTTTGTTGATTAAATCTTCAGGAAACACATTTAACGGGTATAATGTCTGTGTTGTGAGATGTTTGGAATCTCTCAATCTCGGACGAATTTCCATTTCCTACTCCCTCATGCTCATGTTGTTTTTTAATGCGGCAATCATTTCTCGTGCAACCGCTTTAATCACGGGGACTGCTACCGAATTGCCGGTCTGTTTTTTTATTTTTCCATACGGAACGACAATTTTGTAATCGTCCGGAAACCCTTGTATTCTCAAAAGTTCACGCTCGGTAGGTCTGCGTTCATCGTTTATCAAGATGTAGTTTGCGGATGCTCCGGCTCTCAATGCTGATGAATAAGGGTGTGGAGTGATCGAGCCTGCCATGTTTTCATGTGAAATGTATGGCTTTGGGTAATTTTTATCTTTCAGTCGTTCAATACGAGATTTACGGATGGCATCTCGCACATAATACTTTTTATCCACATCATCTTCCAAAATATCAGAAAGTGTCTTTCTCTCTGCTTTTGGATTTGGATCGGGGAAAGAGAAATCCACATCATCTAAAAAGCCAACGATGATAATTCGTTCTCTTTTCTGTGGTACACCGTAATCTAAAGCGTTCAGCACTTTGGCATATACGTGGTAGCCTAATTTCTCAAGATGTTCCTTGATTATTCTGAAGGTGTTTCCTTTGTCATGTGCGGTTAGATTTCTCACGTTTTCAAGCATGAATGCAGGGGGGCGCTTTTCCTTTAGTATTCTTTCTATGTCAAAGAAAAGAGTTCCGCAAGTTTCGTTGGCAAAGCCTTCTTTTTTTCCTATTATGGAGAAGGCTTGACATGGAAAGCCACCCAAAAGAATATCAAAATCGGGAATATCTTTCGCATCAATTTTCGTTATATCGCCGGACGGATGTTCGCCGAAATTTGCCTCATATGTTTTACAGGCATCTTCGTCAAATTCGGAGGAAAAAACACAATGACCGCCCACGGCTTCAAACCCCAATCTTATTCCACCGATTCCGGCAAACAGATCGATGAAACGAAAACTGTTCCAATCCATTGGAGTACTCCTTTCTATATAGAAATATATCATAACAAATTATAACACTTTTGCAACGCTTTTTCAAGATGATGGTGCAAATATATAAAAAAGCAATACTTGGCTGTCAAAACCATGTATCGCTTTTTTGTTGTATCAGCAAGGTTTAGAACGTTTAGTGGGCAAAAGTTTCCTCAAGTCGTTCCCCACTCACTCCTTCGGCGCGGTGACCTTGTTCAGAAGCACCGTCGCGCCGATCAGCACGCCCATGACGATGATGATGCAGAGCATACCGATGCCCATATATTTGAGATTTGTCACAAAGTTCATCGGCTTGAATTGGAATGCACTGTCGCCGTCTGCGTCTCCTTCGGCGGCGGTGCCGTCGGCATCTTCCGCCTCGGCGGAGGTCTCTGTCTGCGCAGGCGTGGTGGTATCCGCAGGATTTTCCTCTGCAAATACGGATACGCTCAGAACGGAGAAAGCCACAAGTGCCGTCAGAAGGATGGCCATCAGTTTTTTCAGAAACGAATTTTTCATTTGTACTCCCCTCCGTTTACATAAAGAAGTTCAGAATCAGACCGCCGGCGATGACGGACGCGATCTGACCGGATACGTTTACGCCGATCGAGTGCATGAGGAGGAAGTTCTGCGGATCCTCCTTCAGTCCCATCTTGTGGACGACACGTCCCGACATCGGGAACGCGGAGATTCCTGCCGCACCGATCATCGGGTTGATCTTCTCTTTCAGGAAGAGATTGAGCAGCTTTGCAAACAGAACGCCGCCTGCGGTGTCAAAGATGAACGCGACAAGACCGAGCGCGAGGATAAGAAGCGTGTTCGGTACGAGGAACTCGTTCCAGACCATGCGCGTTGCGATCGTGATACCGAGGAAGATCGTGATGAGATTCGCAAGCACCTTCTGTGCCGTCTCGGACAGCGAATCGAGCACGCCGCACTCACGGATCAGGTTACCGAACATGAGGAAGCCGACCAGAGATACGGAATCGGGAGCGACAAGACCGGCAACCACCGTGATGATGATCGGGAACAGGATGCGCGTCGTCTTGGAAACGGCGGCAGGCTTGTACGGCATACGGATCATGCGCTCCTCCTTCGTCGTGAGGAGCTTGATAACCGGCGGCTGGATGATCGGAACGAGTGCCATGTACGAGTACGCGGCGACCATGATCGCGCCGAGGTAGCTGGATTCGAGCTTGTTGGCAACGACGATGGAGGTCGGACCGTCTGCGGCACCGATGATGGCGATGGAGGCCGCGTCGTTGATGTCAAAGAACACGGACGCGAGGCAGAGCGTGAAGAAGATACCGAACTGCGCCGCCGCGCCGAAGATCATCAGCTTCGGGTTGGAAAGGATCGGACCGAAGTCGATCATGGCACCGATGCCGATAAAGAGAATCAGCGGAAACAGCTCGTTGGAGATGCCTGCTTCAAAGAGCGTGGTGAGTGCGCCCTCCGTGACGGAGAGACCCTCCTCGCCTGCGGCAAGAAGCTCGTTGTACTTCTGCAGGGTGATCTCCGCGCCGTTCTGGAAATAGCGCGTGACTGCGCCGGAGAGGGGGAGGTTTACGAGGATCGCGCCGAATCCCATGGGGAGAAGGAGCGTCGGCTCCATGTCTTTTTTGATCGCGAGGTAGATCAGCACGCCGCCGATCACCCACATGACGATCATCTGCCAGTTGATCTGGAGGATGGTTTCCCAAAGAATGCTCATGATGTTTGTCCCTTCTGTAATTTTTATATACGTTTGCAAAAGAAAAAGACCTCTACCGCTTACCGATAAAAGTCTTGCCGCGAATGCAGTACCGGGCTTTCGCCGGGATGACGATACTGCCGCGCATGTGCGCCGGCTACTCCCTTTTGAATCCTAAACAGTATATCATATTTTTTCCGTTTATGCAAGAGTGATTCGGAAAAAATTGTGAAAAACTTCCTGTATTCACAAAAAATCGGTCGAAACGCGGGGGGATGCTCGCCCCACGTTGTAGGGGATGCCGCCCTCGGTATCCCGCACGATTGCATAAATCACACGGGCGGACAGCCGAGCCGAGTTTGCAAGCAACCTCGGTCTGTCCCTACAGGATAGCGGATACGTTTGTGCAAGCGTTGTAGGGCGGGGGCTTGCTCCCGCCGTATGTTTGTGCGACTCAAATCAACGGGCGGAGCGAGATGGTGTGGCGCACCATCTCGGAGAATCCGCCCCTACGGGATTGACGGGGATGTTCCGCCATCCCCGCTTACGATTTCGGGCGTGCCTTCAATTTTTCTTTCGTCCCGTCCGGTCGCTGGATGTAGGTGTTCTCCAAAATACCGCGGAGGGACGCGCGGTATTCCACAATATACTGCCGCCGCAGCTCGTCGCGCTCGGCGATCTCCTCTTTGGTGAGAGCGCGCTCCTTGGCGGCTCTCGCCAGTTCGTTGATTCTTTCAAGCAGCTTCGGATCCATATTTGAAACCTCGTTTTTCGGATTTGTTTACAGTATTGTACCACACCGCCGCCGGTTTTGCAATCCATCCTCTTGCAATTTTTCCCCCAAGGTGTTATAATGTAGGTGATATTGGAATATTTTCGGAGGAAAATGATGAAAATTGCACTGATTGCACACGATAAAAAGAAGGACGATATGATAAAGCTCGCGATCCGTTTCAAGGAGATTCTGTCAAAGCACGATCTGTACGCGACCGGCACGACGGGCACGCTCGTCATGGGCGAGACGGGACTGCACATCACGAGAATGAAAAGCGGTCCGCTCGGGGGAGATCAGCAGATCGGCTCCATGATTGCGGAGGGCAATCTCGATCTTGTGATTTTTCTCCGTGATCCGCTTACGGCACAGCCGCACGAGCCTGACGTATCGGCACTGCTTCGTCTGTGCGACGTAAATTCGATTCCGCTTGCGACAAACGTGCGCTCCGCGGAGATCATCCTCTCCGCGCTTGAGGACGATCGGATATAAAGAAAAGATCGGCAGAGGAGTATCCGTCTGCCGATTTTGTATTGTGATGGGGGATACATGGAGAACAAATTGCCGGTAAGAAAGCATCCGCGTTTGGGTAAATATGATTACAGTTCGGTAGGCGCATATTTCGTAACGATATGTACGCAAAACAGAAGGTGTATGCTGTCTCATATCGTAGGGCGGGGGCTTGCTCCCGCCGAAATGAACGGTATAGAATATACCTCATTCGGAAAAATTGCAGAGCAACAGTTATTATTGCTTGAAGATCGGTATTCCTGCCTTACGGTTGACCGATATGTTATTATGCCAAATCATATAGACTATTTATAAAGCACCAACTAAAAATCTATGGTTTATCGCAACAAACAGCTTGTGTCATAAAGAGAAAGGCGGTATCAAAGAGTAGTTAACTTTTTGATACCACCTTTTTGTATAGATATGTATTGGATTGCTTCACGTTGTGTTAACCATAGGCGAAAATCTGATACAAGGTGTTCGAGTTGAATTCACCCATAATTAAAGATACGGTGGCTGAATTCGTCCGTTCGATACATGCCTTCTATTATTTCCAAGAGCTTAGTTTCCATTTTTAAGCATTTAAAAGCCGCTATCGCGACGTGTCAATCACGTTTTGATAGCGGCTTATGTTGGGTATCCTTTTAACGCAAAAGAATTATGCTTTGACAGTTACTTTTCAAACAGTTTCTTAAAATTCGATTTTAAATCATCATATACAACACTTGCAAGCGGCATATTAGATCCTGAATGATGGGATGTCAATGTTAAATCGAACCCAGATTCTGCTACTGAAAAACTTTCAATTTCCTTTCCGTTGGAACTGTAACTTGACATTATTAAGTTGAAAATTTCTTCGTTATTAATATTGGGATACGGTTCCGTTGTTATAATCTCCGGTGTTTTATCTTCATCGTCCTTTACACAAATATGATAGTATGTTATGCTGGGGCGCGAAGCATACTCATCGGTATCCTTATATTTGAGATGTATTCGATACCTATACGGATAATCTTTGCATAGTGGAAAATAATCTTTCATCCTCGGAAAATTGTTTTCAACCATTTCGTGAAAGCTGATTTGACGCCATAAAAAGAATGCCCGTAATCTTTCTTGTACTCTCTCATTAGAATAAACATCCCAAATCCATCCTGAAGTGAGCGGTAAATCGGGCTGCGGAAGAGCAAGGCTTTCGTGTGTTTCGTTTCTTGTGGCGAGATAATTAGCAATATTCATCAAATTGATAACATCTACTTTATTGTAATGAATGCCTGCTAATGTCGCCCCATTGGAAGAATCAAAAGCTTCGTATGTTTTCCTAACATAATCCGTAGCCCATTCTGCAATTTCAGCGATTGATTTATCTCTAAGCAACTTTATATTTTTAGTTTGACTACAAAGTTTTTCATACAGAATATAGTCACTTTCATACAACCTATATTTTTCAAGTATCTTTTTAATACTATCGTAAGCGATATTAATAGCGACTTGGCGTGCAGAATCTCCCAATAAATTTGAACGCTCAAGATTAATACCTTGAGTAATTATATTACGTCCTTCCCAAATTGCTCTTTTTTCCATATCCTTAAACGCCGCAGGCATATCGGATTTGTCATATAATTGTACGGTTTCTTCGCTTATATCCATCCAATCAAACCAAAAATGTAGGTGTTTTCGATCTTCGGTCATGCTTCCAATCAAACACACTTTTTTATTATTTTCTCTTGACTCTTCTTTGCTCTTGAACGGAGGAAATTGCTTGTTGATATTTGCGAAATACGATTCAATAAGCAATGTATAGCTATTGTAAAGAGTTTTTAAATAGGTTTTTGCGTACTCTTGATGAGATAGTTTTTCATAAGAATTAGAAAGATCATTTTTGTGTTTCAAACAATCTAAATAAGTACTCAAGTTGCTTTCCAATATCATATCGAGAAACATATTTTGCTTGTCAATGTCAGCAATTAATCCTGCTGCAAACACCATTACTTCTTGCCAAATCTCATTTTTCATCAATGAGCAATATAGTTCTCTATTTTCATTAACATTGTATTTTTTTACAAGATAGTAGGCAGCAAAATATTCTTTAAACTGTTTGTGCGAAAACATAATATTTTCGCCTATTTTGAAGATATCAATTCGAAAAACATCGCAAATATTGTTTGTTGTGTAATCCTTATCGTTTGAACCGAAAAATTCATCAAATTCAGCAATTGAAAGAAAAGTCTTTTCAAAAGTATTGAATGCCAAATCACCAATAGACATTAGCATTTTATAATAATTTGTTTCAACCCGTTTAGCAAGTTGCTTTTTTTGATCTCTTTTATAACATACTTCTTCTATATAGGCATTAAACAATTGACTCTTGTTATATATTTTGCCACTTGAGGTTTTTAATACTTTTATACCGATTTGTAGGAATAATGGATTTGAAAACAACGCTTTATATTGTTTATCAATATCTATGTTAATTCCGTTCTTTTGAAGTTCTGCGCAAATCTGTTCTTCTGTTAAACTTTCAATTTTGTATTCTACGATGTTGTCTATATTTCTATGATAAGGATTTGTTCTTGAAGTTATATAGTAGTATGCGTTTGTGTAAGATAAAAGTTGGTTTATATCAGCATAAAATTTAACACGATTATCCTCTTGAGTTATTTCATCAACTCCGTCTAAAATTATTACTAATTTATCCGTTACCAATATCTGTGTTAGCTGTTCCTCACCAATTATTCCAAAGTAAGTTTTTAATTGTTTTTGTATGTATTCGAAAATCGAGTTATGAGCAATCCCATATTCTATAAGATTCATATAAATGGGAATATATTTTTCAAAATCAGCATCTGTACATACAACTTTGAGCAGATTAACTGCTTCATAAGTTTTGCCATAACCGGGGTCTCCCAACAATACGATTCTCTTATCTTTTAATAAGCATTGTACGGATGTCTGCGCTGTATCGTTTTCGGTATAGATATTTCTACTCAAATAATTAGTGTGGTTAACATAGCGCGAAACTAATGAGGCTTTATAAAGATTTATGCTATCTTGATTATCAATATCAACGGTGGTATTATCTGTTTTTGGGAGACGTTCGCTTAACAAGTTATATATTTTTTCGTTTTGCTGAGATAGTTGAACGAGCTGTTCATCAAATTTATCCCCAAGATTTGTAATAACAAGACGAGCAGTTTCGTTGCTCGTATAATCATTTATTATCTCAAATATTACTTTAGACAAAGACAATAAATCTTGAAATATACGGCTCTTTACATAAAGGTACTCAGGCTTCTTATCCGTAAATTTTATCGAAAGGTAATTAATATAGGCATTTATAGAGTTAAAAGGAGACTCTGCTGGCTGGAAACAATAAGATATTATCTTTTTAGAAAATCTCTCTTCCGTCAAAAAGGAATCTAAAGAATTAAAATAAACCTCATCTCCGTGATTCGAATTAATCATTGAGCATAATTTTGTTTTTAACTCTTCCTTTATTTTTCCTTTTTTTGACCACAAAGAAATCTTCCCAAATAGATTTTTTCCGCAAGAGATAATTACACCTTCTGCTATTGATACAATTAAAGCGTTAAACATCTGTTACATCCTCTCAAATTGCTTGCAAATATTCTTAAAGGTAAAAATTGAATGTCATTTCTTTTCAACACAATTCATTTTTGCTTTAATTATCAATTGATTAGCAATACTTACTCGGTGTGCTTTATCCGCAACTTGGCCTGTAGCATCTGATACGGCGGCAACCATCTCATTCAACATATTCTTGGACGCGCCCCAAACATCGTTGATTACAAAGCACATCTGCTGAACATATCTTTTGGCATCTTGCTTGTTATGTGCAGATAAGGCATAATCCGCAAGAATTTCTATTTTTTCCATATCTTCTTGTGTTAAATAATATTTCATTTTTCCTCCGTTATCAAAACTCTTCTGGAATAATTTTGTGAAATTTTAATCGATACTTCTTTTCAATTTTCTCGATTTCTTGCTTAAAAGAAGTGCGAAACTCTTTCATTGCGTGGTCGAAACTTAGATCTGCCCAATGTTCTCCATCTCTCTTATAAATAATTCGAGGTAAATCCATAGGGGTAACAACATCTAAATAATGATTACAAGCATCAATTAAATTGCGAATTCTATCCGCATCGAAATCCTTTAATTTTACTTCTTGAGTAATATGTACTAATTGCTGCTTTATTTCTAACACAGATTCAATACACCAATCTTTAATTTCCAATTCAATAGGATTTACTAAAATTCGTTTGGATTCCAAGAAAAAGAATAGCTGTGTAAACTGAACTGCCCCAAATTGTGCGGACAGTACAAAAAACACCCCTGTGGTAGAAAAAATAAAATTTAGGCAACGAACTGACATCGCTTTTCAAGTGGTGTCAGTTTTGTATTTAGTTGAATACGAACATTGTTGTAAAACTG
>JAZNHT010000009.1:0-38733 GCA_045577175.1 Eubacteriales bacterium
GGAGTTCCGATATTTCTTTGGCATACTGTTCGATGTGTCGATACTCTCTTGGCATAAAATTTCCTCCTATGGTAGATATATTTCTATTCTACCATAGGAGGGCATTTTTTTCAATTGTCCGTTTTTTACGGACTTGTTCAGATGTTTGGGGTGGTGGGATTATTCGGCTGAGGATTTTTGAAGATCGTCGTACATCTTTTCGTACAGTGACAATGTTTGACGGAGCGTTTTTTCACGGGATTCGACAATATCCGCAATTGCCATTGCTGTTGCCTGTGCCCCGACATCAACGGGGCCTTGCGACTTTACAAGTTCCAGTTGCTTTAAGGCTTCGTTTATATGCTGCGATTCACTGTTTAATGCGCCGATTGCCACGAGAATATCTCTCGCCGTCAATTTTGTTTCTTCCATGTTGTTTTCCTCCAAATTCGTATCCGGAGGGCACGCAAGGCATATTTTGTTTTCCGCAATGAAGCGCGCCCTGCCGTTCTTTACAAGACCTTTCGCCCGTTTCGGGTAGGTCGCCTCATATTCGTTTCCTTGCTCATCCACAACAATCACGTTTTTTTCGATGGGTGTCGCCCCCTTGTTCTGATTCGCATAGAGTGTGAATTTCTGTTTTTTCTGATGGGTGTCATCCCCGATTCACAAGAATATTGTAGCATATATGGGGAGGTTTGTCAAGGAAAGAATCATACCGCAGGTGTGCGAGTTGTGTGCAACTTGCCTTCGCGCTCGTTAGGAAGTGCGAACATAGCTTAAGTCCACGCCCTAAAAACAGCCCACCGGGCTGTTTTTGCCTCGCTACGCGATGGGCACGGGCTGTCCGAATCCACCTTCCCGATCCCACCAAGCAAAACAAAAAGCATCCTTTTTAGGATGCTTTTGCTTGGTGGGGGAAGGTGGATTCGGACCACCGAAGTCACTGACAACAGATTTACAGTCTGCCCCCTTTGGCCGCTCGGGAATTCCCCCATACTATTCGGTTTCGCAAAAGGAAAATGGAGCTGGTGGACGGACTTGAACCCCCGACCTGCTGATTACAAATCAGCTGCTCTGCCAGCTGAGCTACACCAGCGTGTTACTCCGTATCTTTGCGACGACAATTATTATAGCAGAACGGCGGCGCGTTGTCAAGCCTATTTTTGAAATTTTCACGGAAAATCGAAAAAACTTTTTTCTTTACCGCCCGAACGCCTCCTTTTTTGAAAAAAATCTTCGCTCGACAGAGAATTTTTCGGAAAAATTCCGAAAAACCGTTGATAAATACGGGAAAATGTGGTATATTAATCAGTGTACAATTTATTTGAATATTTTTAAGTAGGAGAAATACTATGACTTATAACAAGAAAACAGTCGAAGACATTGCCGTTGCCGGCAAAAAAGTGCTTGTCCGCTGCGATTTCAACGTCCCCGTAATCGATGGCGTCATCACGGACGACAAGCGTATCGTCGGTGCCATGAAGACGATCAAGTATCTCGTGGACAACGGTGCAAAGGTTATCCTCTGCTCTCACATGGGCCGTCCGCACAACGTCCTTGACGAGAAGCTCGCGCTCTCCAAAAAGGAGAAGAAGAAAATCGAGGCTATGCCCGCCGAGGAGCAGGAGGCTTTTAAGGCTGCCGCTCTTGAGAAGGCAAAGGGCGATATTACCAAGCTCTCTCTGAAGATCGTTGCCGATGACCTTACCAAGAAGGGCATCCCGGTTACGCTCGCAAAGGACGTCATCGGTCCCGATGCACAGGCAAAGGCTGCCGCTTTGAAGGACGGCGAGGTTCTTCTTCTGGAGAACGTCCGCTTCCACGCAGCCGAGGAGAAGAACGAGCCCGAGTTTGCCAAGGCACTCGCTTCTCTCGCTGAGATTTTCGTAAACGATGCGTTCGGTACGGCACACCGTGCGCACGCTTCCACGGCAGGCGTTGCCGATTATCTGCCCGCAGTCTGCGGCTACCTCATTCAGAAGGAGCTTACCGTCATGGGCGGTGCTCTTGAGGATCCCAAGCGCCCGTTCGTTGCCATCCTCGGCGGTGCCAAGGTTTCCGATAAGATCGGCGTTATCAACAGCCTCATTGAGAAGGTTGACACGCTCATCATCGGCGGCGGTATGGCGTACACGTTCTTCCGTGCGATGGGTCACTCCACCGGTACGTCCATCTGCGAGGAGGATAAGCTCGATCTCGCGCGTGATCTCCTTGCCAAGGCAAAGGAGAAGGGCGTCAACTTCCTCTTGCCCGTTGACAACGTAATCGCACGCGAGTACAGCGCGGATTCCATCTTCATGCGCATTTATTCCGACTCCATCCCGGACGGCTGGATGGGTCTTGACATCGGTAAGTACACGCAGGAGCTGTACGCGAAGTCCATTCAGGGTGCCGGCACCGTTATCTGGAACGGACCGATGGGCGTTTCCGAGTGGGAGAATTTCGCAGGCGGTACCGTTGCCGTTGCCAATGCGGTTGCTGAGTCCGGCGCGATCTCCATCATCGGCGGCGGCGACTCCGCAGCGGCTGTTGAGAAGCTCGGCTTCGCTGACAAGATGACGCACATCTCCACCGGCGGCGGTGCATCGCTTGAGTTCCTTGAGGGACTGGAGCTGCCCGGCATCGCATGCCTTATGGATAAATAAGACTCTACCGTACCGGAGAGCCGCCGGCTCTCCGGTATCTTATGTAAATTATTATTGTAGAAAATATCGGAGGACACCATGAACAAGGCTACCAGAAAAACCATTATCGCAGGCAACTGGAAAATGAACATGACGCCGTCTGAGGCGGCTGTCGCTGTCAAGGAGACGGCAGAGCTCGTGAAGGGAAAGGACGGCTGTGAGGTCGTTCTGTGCGTTCCGTTTGTGGACATCGCAACCGCTGTTGCCGCTGCTGCAGGCACGAATGTGAAGATCGGCGCGGAGAATGTGCATTTTGAGGCAAAGGGCGCGTACACGGGTGAGATTTCCGCTTCCATGCTCACCGAGTGCGGCGTGGAGTACGTCATCGTCGGTCACAGCGAGCGCCGTCAGTACTTCGGCGAGACGGATACGACGGTCAATCTCCGCACGAAGGCGGCACTGAACGCAGGGCTGAAGGTCATCCTCTGCCTCGGCGAGGTGCTTGAGGAGAGACAGTCAGGCATCACGGAGGAGATCGTCTCCATGCAGACGAAGCTCGATCTTGCCGGTATCTCTGCCGAGCAGATGAAGAACGTGATTATCGCATACGAGCCTGTCTGGGCAATCGGCACCGGTCTGACCGCTACGCCGGAGCAGGCGGAGGAGGTCTGCGCCCTCATCCGCAGTGTGATCGCCAAGCTGTACGGCGAGGAGATCGCCGAGGCAACGACGATCCAGTACGGCGGATCGATGAACGATGCAAACGCGGCTGAGCTGCTCGCAAAGAAGAACGTGGACGGCGGTCTCATCGGCGGCGCGTCTCTCGTTCCCGCGAAGTTTGCGAAGATCGTAGACGCCGCACAGGCGTAAAAGGGAGAACGGTAAAGGGGGAGCTTTTTGAAAAAGCTCCCCGCGCGAGATTGCCGTAGGCAAGCTCGACGCAAATGCCGCCCGACTTTTGGCGGTATTTGCATCCCCTCAGCAAAAAACTTTATAAAAAGGGCAGGATATGCGTTTCGCATACCCTGCCTGTTTTCGTTTTATTGAAACGGCTTTTTCATATTGGCTACCCAGCCTGCTACGGGGGCGGGAACATACTCCGTGTCGGGGATGCTTGTGCCCTCGCTTCGGCATTTTTCGAGTAGCGGAGCAACCGGCGTTATGGCAACGTCGATTCTTCCGCCGAATACGGTGGTTGTGCAAACGACAACAGAATCATTTGCGCAAAACTGCGGGTGCGGATCCTGGTGATAAAATCTGTCAAATTCCGCAGGACAGGGAAGTGCGGAGAAAATGGGGATCTCCTTGTTTGTGGCGCGGTCGTAGAAAAGCACCTGACACGGCTTTTTCGCCCAGGTATAAGGAGATTGATCGCCGACAAAAAGCTGTCTGTCAGCAGAGGTGTGGCTGTGGCAGATGGGACGTCTCCATACAAGTGTCGGCACTTTCGTTTTGAGATCGCACTCATAGGCACCGTGGTGATAGTCCGACCAGCAGACGTATCCGTCGCGGCTCCAGTAGTCGTGCGCCATTTCGCTTCCGTCCCTTCCGTAGAACATCGTGGGGATCAGCGGCTCAAATCGGTCACCCTTTGTGTTTAGAAGCCACATTCTGTTGTCGATGGGAAAATATTCGCCGCTTTGGGAGTCGATCCACCAGTCCTGATCGATGAGAATGAGCTCGGGATCCGTCGGCGAGAACAGGGCGTGGTCGTACATTCTTCCGAACTTGTTCAGCAGTTTCACCTCGCCCGTTTCGAGACAGCCGATGCCAACGTATGTTTTATCCGACACTCCCATATCCAAAGCGATGTATTTATTGTCGCAGGATACGCTTGCGTGCGTGAAGAGTCTCTCTATGGGGCGTTGCTTGAAATGGCTGAGCGGCACCTCCAGCACCTTCGTGACGGCACCTTCAACATCTACCTTGTACACCGCGTTGTCGATGCCGAAGTAGCAGCCGTCTCCTGCGGGCGTGATGCAGGGGAGATTGCACGATCCGGACGGGGAGGCGTGCGGAAAATGACGGATGAAGGGGTTCTCGCAGTCCAAGGATACCACTGCAAGCGTGCGGTATCTTGCAGGGGGATTGGCGCACATGATCCAAAGATATTTTCCGTCCTCCGTTACCGACGGCTGGGAAAAATAAAAGCTCTGTTGCAGCGCTGCGACGTGCTCGGTGAGGATGTAGCTTACGACGCCGCTTTGCTCGTCCGCGTACTTGGTGAAGTACGGATGCCTGTCAAGATTCAGCATAAAAACACCTCGTTTTGGGTGGAATGTATACATACTTATTATAAGGCACAAGACTGTGTGAGTCAATGGGGACTCTCAAAAAAGCAGAAAACCTTTATAAAAAGGGCAGGATATGTGATTTGCATACCCTGCCTTAAAGTTTTGATAAAACTTTTTCAAAAGCTCGCGGGGCGTGGGGCGGCGCCCCGCAGAACAGCGTTTCTTTTTGTGAACTTTTTCTTTGCGCCTGTGGTGTCAAAGAAAAAGTGGCAAGCGGTTTAGCAAGACAAAACGGCGAGAGAGCCTCTCGACCAAAACCTCAAAAAAGGGCAGGGCGTCCGTGCCGAACTCGTGCGTGTAGAGCACCATCCACATGTCCAGCGGCTTGTCGCCTTTCGTGTGCAGACGCTCACGGGTTTCCCAAATGCACTCGATGTTCGTCTTTCCCTCCTTGCGCAGAAACTGGAAATCGTCCAGCACGCATGCGGTGATGTTCGGAAACTCCTTCGCTTCCTCGATCACCTGATCCACCACGGTCGGATCAAGCCCTGCGGCATCGACCTCCCACGCGACGTTGTTCAGACGGCGGAAGGATTTGTTGTACTGACGGCGGTTGACGTCCACACCGACGGGAATCATGAATACGTTGTTGACGCCGAGATAGGAGCACCCTTCCATCGGTGTCATGCGGGAAATCTTGTCGTTTCCGCATTCGTTGTTGTATCTTCCCTCGGGATGTCCCCAAAGCCGGAAGCGATCCTTGATTTTCATGCTGTTTTTCCTTTTGGGATGCATTTTTCTTAATTATAACATTCGCTTCCACCCTTGTCAAGCGATACCGCGCTTTTTGCGGTGCTATCAAAAACTCTTGGAATCAAACGCAATTTCAGGCGTTTTTTCTCTTTTGTTTGCAAAAATATACCTGCCTCCCCGTTGACAGAAAGCGGATTTTCCTGTATAATTAATGATGATTTCTGTTTTTCCCGGAAAGGATGTACAATCATGATTAAACTTCACAAAAACGGCGCGTTTCTCGCGGACGGAAAAATCTGCGACAGCGCGGAGATTTCCGCTGCCGAGGCGCGCAAAAATACAATCGCGGCACAGATTCTCGCCGCGCATAATATCGGTGAGGGCGACGGGCTGAAAATCCGCTTTGATGCGCTCGTTTCGCACGATATTACCTACATCGGCATCATCCAGACTGCGCGTGCGTCCGGTATGACGGAGTTCCCGATCCCCTACGCCATGACGAACTGCCACAACAGCCTCTGCGCCGTCGGCGGTACGATCAACGAGGACGACCACGTATTCGGTCTGTCCGCGGCAAAGAAATACGGCGGTATCTACGTGCCTGCGAATCAGTCCGTTATCCATTCCTATGCCCGTGAGGAGCTCGCCAAGTGCGGCGGCATGATCCTCGGCTCGGACAGCCACACCCGCTACGGTGCGCTCGGTACGATGGGCGTCGGCGAGGGCGGTCCCGAGCTTGTAAAGCAGCTTCTCCGCCATACATACGACATCAAATCCCCCGAGGTCGTGCTCGTCTACCTCACCGGTACGCCGAAGCGCGGCATCGGTCCGCACGATATTGCGATCTCTCTCGTCGGCGCGACGTTTGCGGACGGATTTGTTAAGAATAAGGTGCTTGAGTTTGTCGGTCCAGGCGTGAAGAATCTCTCTGCCGATTTCCGCTGCGGCATCGACGTCATGACGACGGAGACGACGTGCCTCTCCTCCATCTGGGAGACGGATGACGAGATCAAGGCGTATTACGAGGCACTCGGACGTCCCGAGGCGTACAAGGAGCTGAAGCCCGGCAAGGTTGCGTACTACGACAGCGTGATCGAGATCGATCTTTCCAAAGCGGAGTCCATGATCGCTCTGCCGTTCCACCCGTCCAACGCGTACACGATTCACGAGTTCACGGCGAACGCCGCCGAGATTCTCGCAAAGCTGGAAGCCGAGGCGAAGGAGAGATTCCCGAAGGCGAAGCCGGACTACACCTCCAAGGTGAAGGATGGCAAGGTTTACGCCGATCAGGGTATCATCGCAGGCTGTGCCGGCGGTATTTACGAAAACATCGATGAGGCGGCGGACATCCTCGCAGGCGCGTCCTGCGGCGACGGATATTTCTCGCTGTCCGTCTATCCGACGAGCGTGCCCGTCAGCCTCGCACTCACGAGAAACGGCGACAGTGCCGCACTTCTGGAGGCAGGCGCGGTTATCAAGCCGTCGTTCTGCGGTCCGTGCTTCGGTGCAGGTGACGTTCCGGCAAACAACGGATTTTCCATCCGCCATACGACGCGCAACTTCCCCAACCGCGAGGGCTCCAAGCCGGGTGAGGGACAAATTTCCGCCGTCGCACTGATGGATGCGCGTTCCATCGCCGCGACCGCGGCAAACGGCGGTGTTATCACTGCCGCAACCGACATCGATTACGAGCCGAAGAAGCGCCCGTTCGTGTTCGACCGCACGGTTTACGAGAAGCGTGTCTACAACGGCTTCGGAAAACCCCAGCCGGAGGTCGAGCTGATCCTCGGTCCGAACATCACCGACTGGCCGGCGATGTATGCGCTCACCGATAACCTCATGGTCGAGCTTGCCGCCGTCATCCGCGATCCCGTCACTACGACGGACGAGCTGATTCCGTCCGGTGAGTCGTCCTCTTACCGCTCCAATCCGATTCGTCTGAGCGAGCTGACGCTCTCCCGCCGTGTGCCGGAATACGTCGGTCACGCGAAAGCGGTCGCATCTGCCGAGAAAGCACGCCGTAACGGTGCCGCCGAGGCGAAATACGCCGCCGCTTTTGCCGCACTTGGAGACGCATCCCTTGCAAAAACCACCGCGATCGGCTCCTGCGTGTTCGCCAACAAGCCAGGCGACGGCTCCGCCCGTGAGCAGGCGGCATCCTGTCAGCGAGTGCTCGGCGGTATGGCAAATATCTGCTACGAGTACGCCACGAAGCGTTATCGCTCCAACTGCATCAACTGGGGTATGGTTCCGTTCACGATCGATGCGGCGGAGGCGTTCGCGTATGAGACGGGCGATCTCGTCTTTATCCCGAACGTGCGCGCAAAAATCGCCGCAGGCGAGGAGGTATTCCCTGCGAAGATCGTCAAGGCGGACGGCACAATTGCCGACATCACGCTGTACGTGCGCGGACTGACCGCGGATGAAAGGGACATCATCCTCGCGGGCTGCCTGATGAATTACTACAAGGAATCCGCCGCGAAATAAGGAGATACATATGGAAAAGATCAAAATGACCACCCCCCTCGTCGAGATGGACGGGGATGAAATGACACGCGTACTGTGGAAGATGATTAAGGATGAGCTCATCCTGCCGTACGTTGATCTCAAGACGGAGTATTACGATCTCGGTCTGCCGGAAAGAGAGCGCACGAAGGATGCTGTCACCGTCGCTGCGGCTGAGGCAAATAAAAAATATAAGGTTGCCGTCAAGTGCGCGACGATCACGCCGAACGCACAGAGAGTGACGGAATACAACCTCACCGAGATGTGGAAGAGCCCGAACGGTACGATCCGCGCCGCCCTCGACGGTACGGTGTTCCGCGCGCCGATCCTCATCGACTGCATCAAGCCGTCTGTGCGCACGTGGAAAAAGCCGATCACGATTGCGCGTCACGCATACGGCGACGTGTACAAGAACACGGAGTTCCGCATCCCCGGTGCCGGTAAGGCGGAGATCGTCTTTACCGACGCGGACGGTAAGGAAACCAGACAGACGATCTTCGATTTCAAGGACGCCGGTGTGATCCAGGGTATGCACAATAAGGATTCGTCCATCCGTTCCTTCGCGCACGCGTGCTTCAAATTTGCGCTGTCCACCAAGCAGGATCTGTGGTTCTCCACGAAGGATACGATCTCCAAAACGTACGACCATACGTTTAAGGATATTTTCGCCGAGGTGTTCGAGAGCGATTACAAGGCGCAGTTTGAGGCGGCGGGCATCACCTACTTCTACACGTTGATCGATGACGCGGTTGCCCGCGTGATCCGTTCCGAGGGCGGCTTCATCTGGGCATGCAAGAACTACGACGGCGACGTCATGAGCGACATGGTATCGACCGCGTTCGGCTCGCTTGCGATGATGACATCCGTACTCGTCAGCCCCGACGGATGCTATGAGTACGAGGCGGCACACGGCACGGTTACGCGCCACTATTACCGCTATCTGAAGGGCGAGGAGACCTCGACCAACCCGATTGCCACGATTTTTGCGTGGAGCGGCGCACTCAGAAAGCGCGGCGAGCTTGACGGCATTGATGCGCTTTGCAAATATGCCGACGCGCTGGAGGCGGCGTGCATCGAAACGCTGGAAAGCGGCATCATGACGAAGGATCTCGTCGGTCTTGCCGAGGGAATCGACGCGAAAGCGGTCAACAGCGCGGAGTTTCTTTCCGCAATCCGTGCAAATCTCGACAAAAAACTTGCGTAAATTTGCATACGAAGCGAATCGTATGCCTATATAAAGGAGAAAAACAATGGCAGAGTTCAAATTGACAGACGGCAGAATCTATGCCCCCGAAAAAAAGGATCCGAAGGTCGTTGAGAAGGGCGAATACGTTATTGCGGCGGCTGACCTCGATCACGGTCACATCTATTCGATGTGCGAAAAGCTGATCGAAGGCGGTGCAGTCCTGAAGTACGTTTGGGACGACAAGCCGGAGGCGATTGAGGCATTCGTCAAAAGATTCCCGTACGTTACGGTGGTGGACAGCATCGACCGTATTCTTGAGGATCCCGAGGTACAGCTTGTCTGTGCGGCAGGTATCCCGAACGAGAGAGCCGATCTCTGCATCCGCGTCATGGAGGCAGGCAAGGACTATTTCGTTGATAAGGCACCGATGACGACGCTTGCGCAGGTGGATGCCGTCCGCGAGACGATCAAAAAGACCGGTCGCCGCATGTGGTGCTACTACTGCGAGCGACTGAATCACGAGGGCTCGCTCCTCGCCGGTTATATGGTGGAGGCAGGCGAGATCGGTGACGTAATCCAGGTGCTCGGTACGGGCGGACACCGCTACGGTGCAAATCCGCGCCCGGAGTGGTTCCACATTCACGAGCAGTACGGCGGTATCCTCGGCGACATCGGAAGCCATCAGATCGAGCAGTTCCTCTACTTCACGAAGAGCAAGGACGCAAAGATTCTTTCCGCAAGAGTCGGCAACTACTCCTATCCGCAGTATCCGGAGTTTGAGGACTTCGGCGACGCAACGCTTGTCGGCGACAACGGTGCGCTCGGCTATCTCCGCCTTGACTGGCATACGCCGACCGGTCTGCGCACGTGGAGCGACGGACGCGTGTACCTCCTCGGTACGAAGGGCGTTATCGAGGTTCGTAAGTACGAGGATCTCGGTCGTCCCGATCATCCGGGCAACATGGTCTATTTTGCCAACGAGAAGGGTGAGTACGTCATCGATGCAAACGGCGTGACCGGCACCCCGTTCTTCAGCCAGATGATCCTCGACGCGCTCAACCGCACCGAGTACGCCATGACGCAGGAGCATACGCTCAAGGCGGCAGAGCTTTGCCTCAAGGCACAGGAGCAGGCAGTGCACGTTCAGTACGATTTGATGAATAAGTAAGAAATAATATAGGGGGCTTTTTGAAAAAAGCCCCCTATGACCCCACAAAAACTTTTAGGGCAAGGGCTGACACAAATCTGTGTTTTCCCTTGCCTTAAAAGTTTTAGGCGAGCTTTTTCAAAAGCTCGAAGGGGGTTCAAAAGGGGGGGCGGCGCCCCCCTTTTTTTATTTCAATATCTTCAAAGCGCCTGTCGGACAAAGCTCCGCGCACTTGCGGCAGTCCTTGCAGATTTCCTCCGCCTGTCCCTCAAATTCGGGACGGATGACGGTCGAGAATCCGCGTCCGACCAAGCCGAGCAGACCGTGCCCGACCTCCTCGCGGCAGGTGCGCACGCACAGATTGCAAAGCACGCACTTGCCCTGATCGCGCTCGATGATGCCGAGCTTCTGCTCCGTGAACGATTCATGCAGTGTGCCGCCGAAACGGGCAGGGGAGATCGGCTCGCCGTTTGCGTAGCGGATCAGCTTGCAGTCGGCGAAATCGTGGCATCCGCAGCGGAGACAGCGATTTGCTTCACTTCTCGCCTGCTCCTCGGTGAATCCGTTAATCACCGCGTCAAAGTTACCGCGGCGCACTTCCGGCTCCTTTACGGACATGACAGCGCGCGGCGCTTTCTCGCGATCCGCGAGCATCTCCGCCGTGACCTTCTTCTCGGAATAGTACGGCTCGAAAAATTCCATCGATGCCCCTGTCAGGTACGCATCAATTGCCTTCGCGGCAAGATCGCCCTCTGCAATCGCATCAATCGCAATCGATGCACCGCGGTTTGTCGCGTCACCTGCGGCAAATACACCGTCAAGCTCCGTCAGACAGTTCACTGTGCTTGCCGTGATCGTGCCGCGCTTGCCGAGTGGGATCTCAGACAGCCCGTTCGGATCGCACTTCTGTCCGATCGCGGAGATCAGCGTGTCGATTTTGAGCGTCTCAAATTTGCCCTCCACCGGCACGGGGGAGCGTCTGCCGGACGCATCCGGCTCGCCCAGCTCCATGATCTGGAGCTTCACGGCGACAACCTTGCCGTCCTCACCGATGATCTCTGCGGGATTCGTCAGGAATTTGAACGTCACGCCCTCCTCAATTGCCTCGGTGATCTCAATATCCTCCGCAGGAGCCTCGGCTCTCGTGCGGCGGTAGATGACGTATACGTTTTCCGCACCGCAGCGGATCGCGGTACGGCAGGCATCCATAGCGGTGTTGCCGCCGCCGACAACGGCTACGTTTTTGCCGATGTCGGGAATGTTGCCCATGTTCACCTCACGGAGGAAATCGATACCGCCGAGCACGCCGTCCAGATCCTCACCCGGACAGCCGACGGTACTGCTCTTCCATGCGCCGATTGCCACGAGTACGGCATCATTCTGCGCACGCAGATCGGCAAACGTGATGTCCTTGCCGATCTTCACGCCGTTTTTCATCACGACGCCTGTCTCGGCGATCAGGGCGACTTCTTTCGCAAGCACCGCCTTCGGCAGTCTGTATTCGGGAATACCGTAGCGGAGCATACCGCCCATCTCCGGCATCGCGTCGTAGACGGTTACAGCGTGCCCCTTGAGGCGGAGATAGTACGCCGCGCTCAAGCCTGCCGGACCGCCGCCGATGACGGCAACCTTCTTGCCCGTGTCCGCCGCCGCTTTTTCGCGGTACGGATTGCCGGAGGCGAGATCGCGATCCGCTGCAAACGCCTTCAGATACGCGATCGAAAGCGGCTCCTCCACGAGCTGACGGCGGCAGCCGCCCTCGCACGGATGCGGACAGACGCGCCCGATCGATGCGGGCAGCGGAATTTTTTCTTTGATAATGCGTACAGCCTCGCGGTCATTGCCGAGCGCGATCTGGCGGAGATATTCCTGCACGTTCGTGTGCGCGGGGCATTTCAGCTCGCACGGTCCCTTGCAGTCGCCGAGGTGATCGCTCATCAGAAGCTCCAGCGCGACCTTGCGCGCGTTTTTCGCTTTGGGGGTATCGGTGTGAATCACCATGCCGTCTGCCGCGACCGTCGCGCAGGCACGGAGCAGCTTCGGCATACCTTCGGCTTCGACCACGCACAATCCGCACGCGCCGTACAGCTTCAGATTCTTGTTGTAGCAGAGATTCGGGATCTCCACCCCGTTTCTCATAGCGATATTCAAAATTGTTTCGCCCTTGGTGCCTGTCATTTCGACACCGTTGACGGTGATTTTTATCTGTTCCATTTTGTGCCTCCTCAGTCCATGACGATCGCGCCGAACTTGCACGCCTTGCGGCACTGATCACAGCGGATGCAGAGATCGGGATTGATAACGTGCGGCTTCTTGACCTCGCCCGTGATCGCCTTTGCCGGGCAATTCTTCGCGCACAAAGTACAGCCGCAGCACTTGTCTGCACGAATTGTGTATGTACGGAGCGCGGGACATTCCTTCGTCGGGCATTTTTTGTCGTAGATGTGCGCCTCGTACTCGTCGCGGAAGTAGCGGATCGTTGTGAGTACCGGATTCGGTGCCGTCTGACCGAGACCGCACAGCGCGCCGTCCTTGACGGCGGTGCACAGCTCCTCCAGAAGCTCGATGTCACCGTCCTTGCCCTCTCCGTTCACGATGCGGGTAAGAATCTCTTGCAGACGTTTCGTGCCGATACGGCAGTGCACGCACTTGCCGCACGACTCCAGTGCGGTGAAATCGAGGAAGAATTTCGCCATGCCGACCATGCACGTGTCCTCGTCCATGACGACCATACCGCCCGAGCCCATGATTGCGCCGGTTGCGGCGAGCGCCTTGTAATCGATGATTGTATCCAAAAGCGCGGCAGGGATACATCCGCCGGACGGTCCGCCCATCTGCACGGCTTTGAACTGTTTTCCGTCCTTGATGCCGCCGCCGATGCCGAAGATGACGTCGCGGAGCGTTTTGCCCATCGGAATCTCGACAAGGCCGCCCTTTTTGATTTTGCCCGTCAGCGCAAAGACCTTCGTGCCCTTGCTTGCTTCCGTGCCCATCGCGGCGAACGCATTGCCGCCGTTTTTCATGATCCACGCGACGTTTGCGAACGTCTCCACGTTGTTGATGTTGGACGGTTCGTCCATGTATCCCTTCTGTGCGGGGAACGGAGGCTTCAGACGCGGCATACCGCGCTTGCCCTCCAGCGATTCGATCAGCGCGGTCTCCTCACCGCACACGAACGCGCCGGCACCTGCCTTGATGCGCATATCACACGAAAATCCCGTGCCGAGGATGTTCTCGCCCAGGAGATTTGCCTCTCTTGCCTGCTTGATCGCTTCTTCGAGATGCTTGATTGCCAGCGGATACTCCGCACGGACGTACACGATCATTTCCTTCGCACCGATCGCATACGCACCGATCAGCATACCCTCAATCAGGTTGTGCGGATCGGATTCAATGACGGCGCGATCCATGAACGCGCCCGGATCGCCCTCGTCCGCGTTGCAGATGAGGTATTTGTTTTCACCTGCGCTCTGACGTGCGGCGTTCCACTTGAACCACGTCGGAAATCCCGCACCGCCGCGACCGGCAAGACCGGAGATTTTGATCTCCTCAATGACCTCCTCGGGCGTCATCGTCGTGAGCACCTTTTTCAGTCCCTCGTATCCGTCCGCCTCGCAGTAATCGGTGAGCGAGGTCGGATCGATCAGACCGCAGTGGCGGAGCGCGATGCGCGTCTGTTTATTGAGGAAATCCTCGTCCTCCGCGGCAATCGTGATCGCATCCACAAGGGTGAGATCACCTGTCCGTGCTGCGTTTACGATTGCTTCCGCGTCCTCGGGAGAGACGCGCACGAGACGGCGCACAAGCGTTTTTCCGTCGTACAGATCGACAATCGGCTCAAGATAGCACATGCCGATACAGCCCGTACTGCCGAGCGTGAAATTTTCGTTTTCCGTAAGGAGTGCTTCGATCGCAAGGCGCACCTTGGCCGCACCCGCGGCGATACCGCAGGAGCCTTCTCCGATTACAATGCGCATGACGTACCCTCCTTTGCCTGAATATCCTTCAGAATGGCGATCGCGCTTTCGGGCGTCAGATTGCCGTATGCTTCGCCGTTAATCATGATGACGGGCGCAAGCGAGCAGCACCCGAGGCACGCGACGTGCTCCAGCGTGAAGAGACCGTCCTTAGTCGTCTCGCCGTGGCGGATGCCGAGATAGGAAGCAACGGCGGCGCTGACGCGCTCACTGCCGTTGACGTGGCACGCCGTACCCTGACACGACATAATCAGATACTTGCCGATCGGGGCGAGGCGGAACTGCGAATAAAACGTGGCGACACCGACAACCTCGGCAGGCGTTGTGCCGACGCGGCTTGCGATATGATACATGACATCGCGCGGCAGGTAGCCGTAGACATCCTGCGCTTTTTGCAGAATGGTGATAAGGCTGCCGGGCACGGCGGCGTACTCGGTGAGCACGTCCTCGATCAGAGCGAGATTGCTCTGCGGTCCTTTTTGCTGATTCATGGGATTCCTCCGTTTTTATGTAGGGGTGTCCTGCTCTGCTTTCGAGAGCAAGAAATGCCAAAAAACGCAATTTGTTAAGGTCTGAATAAAGCGCGGAAAATCCTTTTGGCATATACGGATTTTATTATACACTCTTTCGAAACGGAAATCAAGATTTTTTGACAAAAATGATACGAAAAATGTAAAACGGCAAGCGATCCTGCCTGCCGTTTTAAGGATTTTTTATCTTTGGAAAAGTCTTGCCGCGTTATTGTAGAAAAGATCCTCCACATCCGTGCGGGAGAGATCGAGCAGCTGACACGCCTGCCGGTGCGCCATAAGCGTTTCCGTTGCAATCAGCCACGAATGGAATGTCGTCGGAGAGGATCCGGCAAAGGACGCGAGATCCTTGTCATTGATCCAGTAAAATGTGTCCGCCAATGAGATCGCCTTGCCTGCAAGTCGGCAGATGTTGTAGTCTGTACCCCACATGCAGCGACTAATACCGACCTTTTTGATGATCTGCATGATGGCAGGGGATTCGCAGATCGCGGCGAAATCGTACCACACATTCTCGAGATGCGCGATCTCACCAACCGTTTCAATTGCCGTCCATGCCGCAAATGCACGGGCGGCGTGTGCCAAAATCAGCGTTGCGTCGGGATATTTCTTTGCCATTTCCTTGATGTAGGTGCGGTTGCCCGGATCGGCGAGGGCGCGATCGCGCACCATGTGCAGGGTGATTGCGAGCTTGTGCTTGCTTGCGACCTCCCACGCACTTTCGGGGAGGTACTCATCGATACCTGCCTGCATGGTGTTCTCGCCGGCGGCGAATATGTGATAGCATTTCAAGCCGACCACATTCTTGTGTACAAGGCGCTTTTCGATCTCCTCCGGCGTATCCGTCGGCATGACGAGAATCTCACCGACACAGTCGGGATGCGCATCCAGCTCCGCCTTCACAAATGCGTCCGCGCGGTCTCGCTCTCCTTCTCCGAAGATGAACTTGTCCGGCACGCTGATCGCGTTTGCACGAAGCAGTCTGTTTCCGACAAGCGGAGCGAAATCCTTTCTGAAGCCGTCAATCGTTTCCTGCCCGATGGCACCGTGCGGGAAATGGCTGATATGCGAATGTGCGTCAAACAGCTTCTCCGGCAGAAAATCGTCGAGAATTTTGGCCGCTTCCAGATCGTAGGGCGTATAGACGTTGTTTTGCATGTCAGGTATCCTCTTTTCTTTTCTTTGCTTTTCTGTATGCGTGCGGTGTCAATCCGTAATGCATCTTAAATGCCTTGAAAAAAGACGTCTCGGAGTTGTAGCCGACCTGCTCGCTGATCTCGCTCACGGACAATTCCGTCGTTCTGAGAAGCCATCCTGCACGGTCCATGCGCGTGCGGCGGAGCTTTTCGCGGAAATTCACACCGTAGGCGTTTTTCAGAATACGTGAAATCTGCCTCGGGGAGAGATGCAGCTCCTCCGCCATCTGCTCAACGGAGCTTTCTTTCGTCAGATGGGCTTCAAAATAATTGTCAATCAGTATAAAGCGTGCGTCAATCGTTTTCGATGCGGTGCGGATTTCGCTGTCGGCGGAGGTGAGCACGGCGCGGCACGTTTCGCACAGGAGCATGGTGTACTGTGCAAGCAGTGCCTCCGTGCGAAACATCTGATCGCCGATCATTTCTGTGTGCGCGTGATGGCACAGAGAGAGCGTGTACGGCGGCATCTGTCCGATAGAAAACGGTGTCGTGCGCTCGGCAAAATGGCTGGCAGGCGGAGAATCCTTCAGGAGAAAGGAGAGGACGTAGTGCGAGAAATCCTCACTTGCGTCGGTGGTGCAGTGGTACTGCCCGGGTGCTATGAGAAGTACGTCTCCGGCGCACAGACGGAGAGATACGTCACCGACATCCATCCCACATTCGCCGGAGAGGATGATATGTGCCTCGTGCTTCGCATGGCAGTGGCGGTACGTCCCCCATCGCTTCATGTGGAGACGGATGGCCGGATTGATGCTCAGCTCAAAGCGGTATCCGCCGAAGGCAATTTTCAGAAGCTCCATGGCAGTCCTCCTTTGCACGGTGATTTTTGCATGAATGTGACCGCTCAGGATAGGTTTTTCGAAAAAAATATCCGAACAGGTCATCTGACAGTATTATATCGCGTTTTGCGAAGGAAGTCAAGGGGAAAAGAAAAGAGCGGACAAACGTCCGCTCTTTTTGGGGATTATCTTCGGCTGTAACGGTCCAGCATGTCGATCGTCTGCCTGAATTCCATGTTCTGTACCGAGGAGAGAATCGCCTGCGAATTTTGTGCGGCAAGATGCTGCTGTGCCTGCGAAGCCTCTCCCTGCGCGATCATTGTGTTCATATTGGTGCGTACACCGGCGAGGAGATTGTTGTTTTCCTCGATTGCCATACGGGTGAGATCCTGACTGAAGGAAATCGCATCGAGAGATTGAAGCACCCGTCCTTGGAAAAGATCGGTGTCGTATTTGTTGAGGGCTTCCTTCAGCGTGTCCACACGCCCGGATTCAAAATAGCTGAGCAGATGCGCAATCGCCATAAAGGAGCGGTACTGCGGATGAATGATGTCGTAGGAGTAGAGCTGCTTGAGGGCGTTGTTCGTGGTATCGATTGCGCGATTCAACTGGTCGATGGTAGAGCATCGAACACTGCGTGCATAGCGGCGGGGGAGGTTTTTCGAATCGACACGAGCACAGTCTTTTTGGTGTTCTTCCATTTTTACGGCGTAATTCGCTTCAGCTTCTGCGAGCTTTCTTTCGTAATCCTGCATGCGCTCGTCGTGCCGCGCAAGTTCTTTCTTCCACCGACGTTCGTCAATCCATTTTTTACTGAAGACAGTGGTTAAAACGGCACCGACTATACTGCTAATGGCTCCACACGCGGCTGCGGCGGGCGGGATGGTCGTGTTGGAGGGTAGCTCATCAACGGGAGAAGTGAAAGCGAGGGCGAAGATTGTGGCACCGATAATCATGATAAGAAAAAAAGCAACTGCTCCAAGCGCAATGTGCCACCGAATACCGTTGTAATACTCAAGATATTCCTTTTTTTCGGGCTTTTTTGGTTTCTCTACTTTTTCTTTATAAGGTTGGGGCGGATAGGGGAAATCTTCAAAAGACTTTATTTCGTCTCTCAGCTCTTGGATTGTTTGCTCGGCAGAGTGCTTCTTGTATTCCAAACGAAAAATTTCGCGGAGATACGCAGTCAACTCGTTTTTTTGAAGCTGCATTTCGGGTGATTGACTCATTTTTCTTCTCCTTTGTTTAACTATAATTTTATAGTCATAAATATCATATATAATTATAATATATGAATCAGGCGTTTGTCAAGGTAAAATATTAATATAACTAAAATTTTTCAGGAGGAAGCGATGGCGGAGGAAATCAAGATCACAAAAAAATCCCCGCGGCGCGGAGATGACGGGTACAAAATCGTATCGGTGCGGATGAAGGACGAGATGATCGAGAAACTGGATGACCTCTCCGTGCGGACGAATCGCTCGCGCAATGAGCTGATCAATATGCTTCTGGAAGCGGCGATCGACATTGTGAAGGTTGAAGAATAAAAGCAGGAACGTGCGGCTCCTGCTTTTTTATTTGTCCGGCAACAACCGTCTCCCGTTCGCATATTCTGTAGGGAAGAACAGAGAAGGAGACGAAGATGAACAGTGTACTGCCTATTCTGAGAAAAAGACCGCAGGCGGTCGCCGCAATCACCGGCAGCCGTAAATACCCAAGCATCCGCGGCACGGTGCGGTTTTACGAGACGGTATCGGGCGTGCTCGTCGTTTCGCATATCACGGGACTGCCAACGTCGGCGGACGTGTGCCGCGCCCCGATTTTCGCCATGCACATCCATGGGGGCGGCAGCTGCACGGGGACGGATACAGATCCGTTTGCGGACGCACTGACGCATTATAATCCGCGCGCTTGTACCCATCCGTATCACGCAGGGGATCTGCCGCCGCTGTTCGGCGCGAATGGGACGGCGTTTTCGGCGGTGCTGACCGATCGCTTCCGCGTGGGGGAGATCGTGGGGCGGTGCGTGATCGTGCACGGCTCGCCGGACGATTTTACATCCCAGCCGGCAGGCAACGCGGGCGAGAAGATCGCCTGCGGCGTGATTCGGGGATAAACAGAAAAACGGGAGAGGGCATCCTCTCCCGTTTTGTTTACGCCTTTCGTGCGACGAACATTCCCGTGTATTCGTTTAAGAAATCCTCCGCTTGCTTCTGCATATGGACGTGAACCTCATCTCCCTTGAAGGTGAAGAAGAACATGCCCGTGCCGAAGTATCGGTCGATGATCTGCACGCGCAGAAGGAGTCGCTGTCCGCTGTGCCGCCATGCCGCGGAGAACGCTCCGTCGTACATGAATCCGTCCGTGGTACGGAGACTGCCGAAATCGTTGGAGTAGCCGAGCTGGGGGAATTTCGCAAAGACGTTCTCGCACATGCCGAACGGGATCTCCTTGTCGCCCTGCGCGTTCGTGTAGGAAAATACGCCGCCGTTCTCGGTGAAATCAAAGCGGAAACGGGTGATGCCCGTCGGATTTTCGTCGCAGACGTATTCCTGTCCGCTGATTTCTGCCGACAGGGGCGAGGTTTTCTCGCCGGATGCCGTAATCAGACGGAGATTCGCCGTTCTGTCCGCGAGAATCTTTTCCGCCGCCGCGTCTGTGGCAAGCGGCTTGTCTGCCATCTTGTGTACGATTTTTTCAAAGAATCCGTCCACGATGTAGTGTCTCGCGGCGGTGTAGCCCTGATTGTCTGCCGTGCAGACGAAGATCAGATCCTTCTCGGGCAGCATGATGGTGTACTGATCGCCCATGCCGGAGAAGGCAAAGCCGCCGTCCTCGGTGCACCAGATTTTATAGCCGTATCCGCTTGAGAAGGTTTCATCATACAAAAAGTTCGAGTTGTCCGCCAGCGGAGAGGTCGCCTCACGGAGATACGCTTCGCTCATGAGACGCTCGCCGTTCCACGTGCCGTAATTGAGGAGAAAGCGCGCGCAGGATGCCATGTCACGGGACGTGCAGAGGAGCGCGGAGTCGCCCCAGGAATCGCCGTTTGCGCAGCGAAGCACCTCGGCGGTGTTGAACGTGCCGATTTTATCAAAGATTTTTGCTTTCAGATACTCCAGCAGGCGCATACCGGATAGCTTTTCCACGAGAGAGCAGAGCACCTGCGAGCCGGTGCTGTCGTATTTCCACGTCGTGCCGGACGGATGATCGGCGGAGATGTTGTTCAGATACCAGTGCGTGCGGTCGGGATCGCCGCTGGTGAACCAGCTCGGATGCGTGCCGCAGGTGCACATCATCAGCATGTCGCGGATCGTTTGCTTGGCGAGGTAGGGCGGCACCTCCCGTTCAATTTTTTCGGGGAAGTGCGAGACGATCGTATCGTCCAAGGACAGCTTGCCCTCCTCAAGGAGAAGCCCGATCGCGATGCCGACGTAGCTTTTCGTCTGCGAATACATGCGGTGGCAGAAATCGCGGTCAAACGGCGCCCAGTAATACTCCGCAAACAGCTTGTCGCCGCGCATCATGAGCACGCTGTGCATGTTACATTCGTGTCTCTCCAGAAAATCGATATACTCCGCGATTTGTGCGGAGGAAACACCCGCCTCTTCGGGTGTGATTTTATCAAAAAGCATGAGAATATCCTCCAAAATTTGCATACATCTGCATTATACCGCAGATCTGTGCCGTTGTCAAGGGAAAAACGGAGATTTTCGATTGCGAGGGCAAAAAGCGTATGCCGCATACGCGGCAGGCGGTTCAATCCATTTCGTATTTCGCAAAACAAAGCACCGATGCGTTGCATCGGTGCTTTATTTTGGTGGAGATAAGCGGTGAGCAGAAACGCGCTTTGCGCTAAGGCTGTGGCAATCGCCAAAACGAGTTTTGGCGGCTCGCGCCCGATAGGACAGTCGGTATCCACCGCGAGTGCAGCTCCACGCCCTAAAAACAGTCCGCCGGACTGTTTTTGCGCCCCTACGGGATGCGCCCGGGCTTTCGATCCCGCGTTGTATTTATCTCTGCAAAATAAAGCACCGATGCGTTGCATCGGTGCTTTATTTTGGTGGAGATAAGCGGGATCGAACCGCTGACCTCTTGAATGCCATTCAAGCGCTCTCCCAGCTGAGCTATACCCCCGTCTGTGAGAGTATTATATCACAGAAATCCGAAAAAAGCAATACCTTTTCACAAAAATATGGGGGATGCTTTGGGCATCCCCTTTTTCGTTTACAGGCAGCCGATCTTTTCAAGCAAATCGCCTACGGTCTTCGCCATCGAAGCAAAGCCCAGATCGGTCGGATGGCAGTTGTCCACCGTGCCCTCGTGACCGCATTGCGCCATCAGCTCCGGACCGGAGAGATAATAGACGTTCTTATCCCCGGCGGCGAGTGCGTTTTTGTACGTCGTCTCAATCACGGCGTGCCGCTTTATATCGTTCGGATCGAGATAATAGTGCGGACGCGCCATCATGATAATCGGAATATCGGGGTGCGCCGCGCGGACCGTTTTAAACATCGGCTCGTGCGTCTCGGCGAGAAATTCCGGCGTGGGCGAATTGCAGTCGTAGTCGTAAAGAAAGACGGACATATCAAGCGATGCGACGTACTCCGCCATTTCTTTTTCCGCCTTGGCGTGACCGGAAAATCCGAGATTCACATAGTTGCAGTCGAATCGGCGCGAAAGGATCGCCTGATAGGCGCATCCCGGGCGTGAGGCACAGCCGCCCTGCGTGATCGACGAGCCGTAAGAGACAAGCGGCACCTCCGTTTTGTACGCAGGCGAAGCAGTTAGCGTAGCGCCCTCATCGATTCCGATAATCAGCTCGCTCACCATGCTGTACAGCGGAAAATTGACCGTGAAATCACGCATCTTTGTCTCCGTCATGAAGTCGGGGAGCTCGAGGGTGCTTTCGTATCCGTCGGCAATATCCCTCGGAGGGACGAACGTGCCGGCGAATACGTTGTCCGCATACAGATCAAAGCCGGTGGAGCCTGTTCTTGCAAAATGGCACATATTGCTCAGATACGGCATTTTTGCCACGATGGAGATGTGGCGGCTGTCCGTCATGAAGCGGACTCTGCCGCCTGCCGTGTTTTTGCTCAGATGGACGATACCGCTGTTCACGCTCGCCGCAACGTTTTCGGGCATACGTCTGAACAGTCCGTCCTCGTAAAACACGCCGCAGACGCGGAAAGGCTCGCTCAGCGCACTGTAAAACACCTTTCCGTCGCGGACGATCGTTTCTTCTACCTTGAAATTTTTATCGAGTTCCGTAATATCCTTCATTTCAATCACCTCGGGAAAAGTATAGCATATTTTCCCTCCCTTGGCAAGGGGAAGCGACAAAAAAGTATGCCCGAAGGCATCCTTTTCGCGTGTCAGACCTTGAAATTCACGGCTTCCTTGCCGGCATCATCCTCACCGAATTTGAAATCCTTTTCGGGGAAGATCGCGTTCAAAACGATACCCGCGATCGAAGCAACAGCCAGACCGGAGAGGGAGATCGTCACGGAGCCGATTGCGAAGGAGACGCTGCCGAGACCGAGCGCGCAGACGAGAATGACCGCGGCAACGATCAGATTGCGGCTCTTCGTGAAGTCAACCTTGTTTTCAACAACGTTGCGTACACCGATCGCGGAGATCATGCCGTACAGAACGAAGGAGATACCGCCGATAACGGCAGTCGGGATGAGGTTGACGAGGGCGGCGAACTTCGGAGAGAAGGAGAAGATCACGGCGATCACGGCGGCGATGCGGATGACGCGCGGATCGTAGACTCTGGAGAGCGCAAGCACGCCGGTGTTCTCACCGTAGGTGGTGTTTGCGGGACCGCCGAAGAGGGAGGCGATCGTCGTGGCGAGACCGTCACCGGTGAGCGTTCTGTGGAGACCGGGATCGGAGATATAATTTTTGCCGACGGTGGAGCTGATGGCGGAAATGTCACCGATGTGCTCCATCATGGTAGCGAGGGAGATCGGAACGATTGCCACGATCGCGGAGATGATGAGGGAGGTGTTCTTCCAATCGATACCGCCGAATACGGTCTGATTCCACTGAACCGGCAGACCGATCCATGCGGCGTTTTTCAGATTATCCAAAGCGGCGACGGAGAAGAGCTTCATGTTCTCTTTTCCGGCGATGGCAATGTACTGCGCACCGTCTGCGGCTGTAATCGTCTCACCCCAGATGAGTGCAAGCACGGCGGCGATACCGCACGCGCCGATAACACCGAGCAGGATCGGGACGATTTTCGCCATGCCCTTGCCCCAGATGTTGAACACGATAACAATCGCGAGTGCAATCAGGGCGACGAGCCAGTTTGTTTCGCAGTTGCCGACCGCACTGCCTGCAAGACCGAGACCGATCGCCACGATGATCGGACCGGTGACAACGGGTGGGAAGAAGCGCATGACGCGCTGTACGCCGACGAGCTTAATCAGTCCGGCGAGAATCAGATACACAAGACCTGCGCACGCGACACCGAGGCACGCGTAGGGCAGAAGCTGTTCATTGGTCATGCCGTCCTTGCCGTCCATCGGTGCGATTGCGCCGTAACCGCCGAGGAAAGCGAACGAGGAGCCGAGGAATGCGGGAACCTTCATGCCGGTGATGACGTGGAACAGAAGCGTGCCGAGACCTGCCATGAGAAGCGTGGTGGCAACGGGGAGACCCGTCAGCAGGGGAACGAGAACGGTTGCGCCGAACATGGCGAACATGTGCTGAAATCCGAGGACCAGCATCTTGGGGATACCGAGCGTGCGGGCATCAAAAATGCCTTCCTCCGGTATCGGGGACTTGGTTTTTGCGTCTTTCATATTGTATCCTCCTGTACACCTTTCGGTGATGATGATCTCTCGTGAAGCTCCACACAGCAGTCGCCGTCAAACGGGGGGATGCGCACGACGACCAGCTCCGATTTGGACGTGGGGAGGTTTTTGCCGATGTAATCGGCGCGGAAGGGCAGCTCTCTGTGCCCTCGGTCGCAGAGAATGGCGAGCTGTACGGACGCCGGACGTCCGTGACTGATCAACGCTTCGATGGCGGCGCGGACGGTGCGCCCCGTAAAAAGCACGTCGTCTACGAGAATGACGTGCTTTCCTGTGATGTCTGTCGGAATTTCCGTCGCGGAGACAATCGGATCGTCCCCTTTGTGCACGAGATCGTCGCGGTACAGAGTAATGTCGAGCGCGCCTACGGGCACGTCTGCACCCTCCGTGCGGCGGATATTCTCCGCTAAAATTTCGGCAAGCGGCACGCCGCGGCGGCGGATGCCGACGAGAACGATATTGGAAGCACCGCGGTTTCGTTCCACGATTTCATAAGAGATGCGGCGGAGTGCGCGCTGTACGGCAGGCTCATCCATCACCTGCGATTTGAAGCGGAACATCGTTACCTCACAAAAAAAGCCTGTCACCGACAGGATGCGCCTTGTCGGCATCACGGCGTCGCCGGTAAAGACTCAAATATATTTACATAATCATAGCATAAAATGGCGGATTTGTAAAGAGGTGATGCGAAAAAAGAAGAGTTTTTGTGAAAAATGTCATCCGAACGGGCAAAAATGGGGTGAGGCGACGGTGCGCTTCACCCCATAGAAGTATCAGAACTGTGCGTCCACTTCCTTCAGTTTGGTCGGAATATCAATCTTCTGCGGACACTTCTCGAGACAAGCACCGCATTCGACGCATGACGTCACGGGTGCGCCTGCCTTTTCGTTTTCGGGATCGCGGATGCGTGCGTACATTTTTGCCGCGTGCTCCGTCAGTCCGTATACGTTTTTGTACGTGTGGCAATTAAACACCGCCGGGATATTTACACCCATCGGGCACGGCATACAGTACGAGCATCCCGTGCAGTACAGATCGGAGAATTTCTTGATTTCCTCCATCATCTCCCCTGCCTGCTTGTGATCCGCTTCGCTCATCGGCTCTTCCTCCGAGGCGATCGAGACGTTTTCCTCCACCATTTCAAGCGAGGACATGCCGGAGAGCGCGCACGACACGTTTTTGTTGCCGAGCACAAAGCGGAGCGCCAGATCGGGCGTTGATCGGCTCTCCTTGCCGAGGAGCTTTTTGTACAGATCCGACGGTGCCGCAAGACGGCCGCCTGCGACCGGTCCCATCACAACGACGCCGAGACCGCGCTCCGCGAGCCACGCGATCATGTCCTCATTCGCGCGGTCGAGGAGGTTGTACTGGAGAAGCACGCTCTCAAAAAATTCGCCCCGTTCCACGATGTGACGGATGACCTCCGGCTTATCGTGGAAGGAGAAGGACATATGCCTCACGAGTCCTTCGTCCATGGCACGCTGTGCTTCCTTCAGAAGCCCGAGCCCGACTGTTTTTTCGTCAAACGATTTTTTGTTCAGTCCGTGGAAGTGGTAGAAATCGATGTAATCCGTGTCGAGCTTTGTCAAAGAATCCTCAAGCAAGCGGCGGAAGTCCGCGGTTTCCGTGACATCCCACATCGGAATTTTCGTGGAGAGATATACCTTGTCGCGAAACGGCTTGATCGCTTTGCCGAGCGTTTTCTGATTGTTTTCGTGGCTGTACATGATGGCGGTGTCAAAATAATTCACGCCAAGCTCGTATGCACGGCGGAGCATCGGGATCGCGTGCTCCTCATCGATCGACCAGACGCCGTCCTTCTCGATTTCCGGCACGCGCATACAGCCGTAGCCGAGTCGGGAAATTTTTACGCCCGTTTTGCCGAAATCCACGTATTTCATCTTTCGCACCTCGCAGATAGTTTATACTATCATTGTATCACAGTGCGGAGAAATTTTCAACAGAAAAAATCCGCCGAGCCAAAAGGCGCGGCGGTGTACGGTTGAAATCCGGAAAGCATCACATGCAGAAGTTGTTTTTCGAAAGTCAGCCGCCAGCCAAGGAAATGGTGGTGGGTGAATTTTTCGCGGAGCGAAAAAGAGGGCGGAGGAAGAAACTTCGGCGTATGAGATGGTTCTTCCTCCGCCCTGTAGCGTTCATTTAAGTCCGTCATTCACCCCTGCACCCTTGCACGTCTCTCCGATGACGGCGAGGATGACGCCGAGCGCGCGGACGACATCGGCGGTGGGCATGGTCGGCGTGCCTGCGGGAAAATCCGCCGCCTGCGCGTCCGATGCGGGAATGTGGATGAATCCGCCGAGCAGACGCGGACGCTCTTTGGCGATATAGCGGAGCAGGGAATAAAACAGATCGTTGCACACATAGGTGCCTGCGGAATACGAAATCTTTGCCGGGATGCCGACTTCCTTCAAGGCAGAGAGCATCTCCATAATCGGCAAGTTCGGCGAGAGCGATTCCGGCGCACCGGGCTCGACCGTGTCGTTTTCATAGATCACGCCGGCGTTGTCCGGGGATGCGGAGGCGCGCACGTTCTTGGCGGTGTTTTCGAGCGAGATAACCTCCCGTCCTGCCGCCTGTCCGAGACAGAGAACGCAGTCGGGACGGTACTGTTCGATTTTTTCGATCAGCACATCGGTGCACTTGCCGTATTCGACGGGAAGCTCGGCGCGGAAAATCTCATGCGGTCCGAGCGTGTCGGGCAGGAGACGTGCCGCTTCATAAGACGGATTCATCCGACTGCCGCCGAACGGCGCAAATCCCGTGATTAAAAAGCGCATACTGCTGTCCTCCTTTCTTGATTGGGTATTATTTTATCACACTTTTTCCGTTTTTTCAATGAGAAAGTGGTGAAAAAATACACAAATTTTCCTTGATTTATGAGCTTTTGTGGGGCAAAATTGCAAAACCTGTGCTTCCTGCGCTCTTTTTCCGATGTCCGCATCTGTTTTGCGTCAAAAAATCGAAAAAAACGCCCGTGCGCGATTGACACCGAAGCGTTTGAGTGATATAATATATTGATATATTATGCGACCGAAAAGGAGCTTTCCTATGAAGTGGACATCGCTTAACGATCTGAGAGAAAAATATCTCGCTTTCTTTGAATCCAAGGGGCATCTGCGCCTCCCCAGCTATCCGCTGATTCCGCAGGGGGACAAGTCTCTTCTGCTCATCAACTCCGGCATGGCACCGATGAAGAAATTTTTCACCGGCGAGGTTATTCCGCCGAGAAACCGCGTTACCACCTGCCAGAAGTGCATCCGCACGCCGGATTTGGAGCGCGTCGGTCACACCGCACGTCACGGCACGTTTTTTGAGATGCTCGGCAACTTCTCCTTCGGCGATTATTTCAAGGAGCAGGCGCTTCTCTGGGCGTGGGAGTTTCTGACCTCCCCCGAATGGCTCGATATTCCGGGCGAGCTTCTCTGGCCGTCCATCTATGAAGAGGACGAGGAGTCCTTTGAAATCTGGACGAAGAAGATCGGCGTTCCTGAGAGACAGATCACGCGTCTCGGCAAGGCGGACAACTTCTGGGAGCACGGCACCGGTCCCTGCGGCCCCTGCTCGGAGATCTATTTTGACCGCGGCGAGAAGTACGGCTGCGGAAATCCGAACTGCCGTCCCGGCTGTGACTGCGACCGATTCATGGAGATCTGGAACAACGTGTTCTCCCAGTTCAACAACGACGGAGCCGGCAACTATACCGAGCTTGCACAGAAAAATATCGATACGGGCATGGGACTCGAGCGTCTCGCGTGCGTCATGCAGGGCGTGGACAATATGTTTGAGGTCGATTCCATTCGCGCACTGCTCGATACGGTCTGCAAAATTGCGGACAAGACGTATGGTGCGGATAAGGACAACGATATTTCTATCCGCGTCATCACCGACCACACCCGTTCCGCTATGTTCATGATCGCGGACGGCGTTATCCCGTCCAATGAGGGACGCGGATACGTGCTCCGCCGCATCATCCGCCGCGCCTGCCGCCACGGTAAGCTGCTCGGCATTAACCGCCCGTTCCTTATCGATACGGTTAACGTGGCGATTGAGGAGTGCCGCGACGGTTATCCTGAGCTTGAGGCACGCGGCGACTATATCCGCAAGGTGCTCTCCATGGAGGAGGATCGCTTCAATGCCACAATCGACGCAGGTCTTTCGATTCTGTCCGATCTGATCCGCGGTGCGATTGCGAAAAATTCCGACACCATCTCCGGCGAGGAAGTGTTCAAGCTGTACGATACGTTCGGTTTCCCGATCGATCTGACGAGAGAGATTGCGGAGGAGAGCCATCTGAAGCTGGATGAGGCTACCTTTACCGCGCTCATGCAGGATCAGAAGAAGCGCGCCCGTGAGGCGAGAGCGAACATCAGCGGCTGGAGCGAGAACTCCAAGAGCCTGCTTGCCGATCTTTCCAAAACCGAGTTTACGGGATATGCGGAGCTGCGCTCGACGGCGCACGTTGCCGCCATCCTTGTCGATGAGCAGTCCGTCGAGAGCGTCAGCGAGGGCGACTGCACCGTTGTTCTTGACCGCACCCCGTTCTACGGTGAGGGCGGCGGTCAGGTTGGCGACAGCGGTACGATCTACGCCGACGGCAAGATGCTCAACGTGTACGATACGAAGAAATCCGACGGTGTGTACATCCACCTCTGTACGGTGGCAAACGGCACGCTCAAGGTCGGTGACGAGGTCTGGGCGGACGTAAACGACAGCCGCCGTCACTCTATCATGCGCAATCACTCCGCCGCGCATCTTTTGCAGGCGGCTCTGCGCGCCGTTCTCGGCGATCATGTCGAGCAGTCCGGCTCGTTCGTGAGTGAGGAGGTCTGCCGCTTCGACTTCACGCATTTCGCCGCGATGACGGAGAAGGAAATCGCCGCTGTGGAAGCGACTGTCAACGCGCACATCCTTGCCGCAAATGAGATCGTCACGATGGAGACGAATATTGAAACGGCGAAGGCGAACGGAGCGATGGCACTGTTCGGCGAGAAGTACGGCAAGGTTGTCCGTATGGTCAAGATGGGCGATTTTTCCACCGAGCTTTGCGGCGGTACGCACTGCAAGAGCACGGGCAATATCGGTCTGTTTAAGATCGTTTCCGAATCCTCCGTTGCCGCAGGCGTGCGCCGTATTGAAGCGGTCACGGGTGCCGGTGTGCTTGCACTGATCGCGTCGAAGGACGCGCTGATTGCCGAGACGGCGAAGGAGCTGAAGGCGAACAATGCCGCCGATCTTCCGAAGCGTGCGGCACAGATTCAGAATGAGCTGAAGGAAGAGAAGCGCACGGTTGAGTCGCTCAATGCGCGTCTTGCCGCAACGAAGCTCGATGCACTCCGTGAGAGCGCGAAGGCGGTCGGTGCCGTTTCTCTCATCACGGCGGATATGGGCGCGATGTCCATAGATGCGGCGCGCTCGCTCTGCGATACAATCAAGGAAGAAGCCGCTGTTGTTGCCGTGATCGCCATTCATGACGGTGACAAGCTGAACTTTATGGCGGTCTGCGGTGCCGATGCTGTCAAGGCAGGCGCACACGCAGGCAAGCTCGTCGGTGCGGTTTCCGCGATCACCGGCGGTAAGGGCGGCGGACGTCCCGACAGTGCAACGTCCGGCGGTAAAGAGATCGCAAAGATCGACGAGGCGCTTGCCGCCGCCGAGGAAATCCTTACGGGAATGCTGAAATAAGTCACACGGAAAAGACTGCTGCTCATACGGGCGGCAGTCTTTTGAAATTTTCGGAAAGCTGTAACCGATGGCGCATGTTTTCCGTGTATTAGGATGAAGGACCTTCAATCTCACATGGGAAGGAGTCACATGATGGACGACGCGAAAATCGTAGAGCTGTATCATGCCCGTGACGAGTCCGCCATTTCGGAGAGTGATCGGAAATACGGGCGCTACTGCCGCACGGTCGCATACGGGATTCTTAGGAATGGCGAGGACACGGAAGAGTGCGTCAGCGATACGTATCTGCGTGCTTGGAACGCCATGCCGCCCCACCGCCCCGAAAATCTCAAAACGTTTCTCGGCAAGATCACGCGCAATCTCTCCATGGACAGACTGGATCGCCTTACGGCGGAAAAGCGCGGCGCAGGGGAAAGCACTGCCGTGCTTGAGGAGATCGCGGAATGTGTTCCTGCCGGAGCCGCAGACGAAACGGACGGCGCAATTTTGAAGGAAGCGATCGACCGTTTTCTTGCAGGTCTCCCTGACGGGACGCGGAAAATTTTCGTCAGACGGTATTGGTACATGGATTCCGTCAAAGAGATCGCCGCACGGTACGGCGTGAGCGAAAGCCGTGTCAAGGTGACGCTTTTCCGCACGAGAAACCGACTGCGCACACATCTCGAAAAGGAGGGGATTTCCTTATGAAAAACAAAAAACTGCTCCGTGCCATCGGAGAGATTGATGAAAAGTATATTGAAGAAGCGGCCGCGGAGAAAATGCCGCACCGAGCTCCGTTTTACCGCTTTGCCGCTTTGGCGGCATCAGTGTGCATCGTGATCGGGTGCGTGATTGCTCTGGCGTACCGCCCGTCGACCGTCGTGCCGCCCGTGCCTGGCACAGAGATGAGCGATACCGCGCCCGATACCGCGCCCGAAACTGCCCCCGATCTCATCGCGGACGATCGGTATCCGCCGTATTGCTTCCTTATAAACAATGACGCACGCGTGGAGTATTACGCGCTGTCTATATGGGAGGCTCTGCGCTACGATCTTCTCGTCGAGGGCGCGTCTACCGTGTCGGAGGAGACACTGCTCCCGATTAGCGAAGCCGATCTCGGCGAGCCGATGGGCACGGTGACGGGCGGAAGCCTTGACGGATGTGCGGTGTATCATGCCGCACGGTATCCTTCGTTTGATTCGATCTGCATCGTCGATACCCCCGACGGGTATCTGTACTACACGGCAAGCCGGCTTAGCTTGGAGGATGCAATCGGACAAAGCTCCGATGTCGTCCTTGCGGCGTACAGACTGCCCGATTCCGCCGTGGAAGCATCCGTTCTTTCGGGGGATGGAGATGTGCTTCGCTCCCTGACCGCAGAGGAGATTTTCGAAGTCCTCGCCATCCTTGCGGGGAGGACGAACATCGGCATGGCGGAAAACAACCGTCTGTACGCGAATCTCTGGCAGGACACCTACGGAAACGACGATATATACTACGATGAAGAAAGCGGCACTGTGCGCGAAAAGAATATCCCCACGGAGGGAAAAACGTACACTTATACCACCGAGGACGGTGTTACCGTCGCGGTGGAGGTGAACGGGAATACGGATGTTTACGAGCTGAAAAGCGCCTTGTTTCACACGGGGCAGTGTCAGATCCGCATCACGACTGCGCGCGGATTCTATTTCACCGTGACGTATACCCCGTCAATTCGCACGTGCAGTGTCGGAAACGGATATTATCCTCTTGCCGAGTCCGAGGCGGCGCGGATGAACGCCCTTTTGCAAATCGGGGAATAATTCAATCAAAAAACCGCTGTATCAAACAGCGGTTTTTCTTATGTCGGCTTGTATTTCGTCGGCGATACGCCGTAGGCGTCCTTGAATTTTTTGGAGAAATAGTACACGCTCTCAAAACCGCATTCCTGCGCGATTTCGCTCACCGTGTAATTGCCGGTGGAGAGAAGCTCGCGGCTTCGCTCAAGTCGGAGCTTGCTTACGTAGCGCACGGGCGCGTCGTTGAATTTCTCCGCGAACAGCCTCTTGAAATACGTGTAGCTGATGCCGCACAAAGCTGCGGGGGCGTAGTAGTCGATTTCTTTGTCGAAGCAGTGCTCATGCAGGTATTCGATGCCTTTTTCGATCTTTTTGTATTTGTCCTTCGGCAGATAGTTCCCCTGCGGCTTGGCAATTTCTGCGAGAATTTCGTAAAAGACCGCCATGCATTTCGGGTAGTATCCGTCCTGCTTCTGCGACCACAGACGGAAGATCTTGTCAAACAGTCCCGCAATCCGCGCGTTTTTGGAGCAGTCGAGGCAGAACGCCTCCGTCGGCATCGGGAAATCTGTGTCAAAAAATACATCTATACACGCGCCGTCCGCTATAATATCCACCGTGTAATCCGCCTGCGGGCATTTCGGCAGAAATTCGATGAAGCCGCCCGTCTGGTGCATATCGATGCCGTTGTAATGCGTGATATTCTCGCCGGAAATCTTGAAAACTAGCTCGTGCCTGCGTATGTTCGGACCGTACCGCATCTTCTTTTTCGGTGCATCGGACGGCTTTACGAAAATCACGGAATGGATTTTCGTGATGTACATCTTGTCATCGGTAAACAAGGCGATCACCTCCTCGGTATTAGGATAGCAGAAACGCGCCGTTTTGTCAAGGATTTGTGCTGTAAAATACAAAAGTGCCATAAAGTGAATTTACATCCCCTCCCGTATCCCGTATAATAAAGCTATCAAATCAAGGAGTGTTTTCTATGAATGACAGAATCAGAGCGCTCAGTGAGCTGACGCTCAACGGGGATATGTTTGTCGAGGACGTGCAGATCGAGTTTGACAGGATGGATCTTTTCCTCTCCAAAACGGAAATGGAGGTAAAACGACTTTGCGAATATATTCTCGCCCAACAGCCGAAGATCACCGAGTTTTCCGTGATGACGGGATTTTTCCGTTTTGCCGGCGGTGCTGTCGTGGCGGATGCGTTCGGACGGTACGGGCATAAGATCACGCAGGAGACGATGCGCTCGTTTTATCTGAAGCAGATCGACAATCTCTCCACGATGGAGTGGCAGCACGCCACGGCGGATTATCAGCGTGTCCTCACGCGCGGCATCCGCGGCATTATTGAGGATATTGACACTTCCATTAAAGTGAATACCGCGCCCGGGCAGATCGAATTTCTGAAAGGGCTTCGCAAGGTCGCCGAGACGATGATTCTGTGGGCACGCAAGTGTTCCGCGTGTGCGCGTGCCTTTGCCGCAACGGTGGAGAATACGGAGTACAAAGCGAATCTCTTGCGCCTCGCGGATGCACTTTTGCGCGTGCCCGAGAATGCCCCGACGAATTTCTATGAGGCGGTGCTCACCGTGTACCTCTGCTACAGCGCGGATCCCGACAGCATCGGTGTGCCCGACAGATATTTCCTGCCGTTCTACAGAAAGGACATCGCGGACGGCACGCTCACGCGCGAGGAGGCAAAGACGTATTTACAGGAGCTGTTCCTCATGCTGCAAGCGAAAACAAAGGTGACGAATCCGAATTTCACCAGAGGCGGCGAGTCGCATTTCTGTATCGGCGGATATTTGCCAAACGGTGAAGACGGCTACAACGAGCTCTCCGCGCTGATTATCGAAGCCCTGATCGAGCTGCCGACGTATGCGCCGCAGGTAACGCTCCGTTTTACGGAAAAGATGCCGCGCGAGGCGTTCCGCTATGCGATGGATGCCGAACGGCACGATCCGAACAAGCGAATCGCGTTCACAAACGACGACAAGCGAATCAAAACGTACACGGAGCTGTGCGGCTTCCCTTTGGAAAAAGCCGTCAATTACACGACGGTCGGGTGCAACGAGCCGACCGCCCTCGGCTGCATCGCGGGATCGACCTCGTATGTGAATATTACGAGATGCCTTGACCGTCTGCTTCATGAGATGGGGGATGCGGTACGGGCGGCGAAATCGTTTGACGAATTTTACGCTCTGTTTGAGCATGAGCTGCTTGCCGATCTTGACGAGGCACTGGATTGGGACGACAAATTCATGCTCCAGCGCGGCAAGGATGTAAACTATATCACGAACCTGTTCTTCAACGATTGTATCGAGACGGCGACGAGCCTGACGCAGGGCGGCTGCAAGTGGTCGATCTCCTCTCCGTCCCTGATCGGTATGACGAACGTGATCGATTCCCTGATCGTTATAAAGCAGTTTGTGTTTGACGAGAAGTGTATCACGATGCACGAGCTGCTCGATGCCCTGCATCACAACTGGGAAGGGCAGGAGGATATGCGCACGCTGATTCTGAAGCGCGCGAACTTCTTCGGCAACGATGATGATCTTTCAAACTCCGTGGCGCAAAGACTGTACGAGAGCTTCTATGCGCATCTGAAGGACAAAAAGAGCGCGTACGGCTATCCGATTCTCGTGGGCGATCTTGTCGGTTACAACGAGCATCACAAGTGGTTCGGCGAGAAGATGCGTGCATTCCCGGACGGGCGGCATGACGGCGATCTCCTGAAATTCGGCATCGGTCAGAGCGAGGGCAAGGACAGACAGGGACTGACCGCGCTTCTGAACTCGCTTGCAAAGATGGATCCGCACGGCATCGGCTGCGGAGCGACGGTCACGAACGTGATGCTGGACGAGGCAATCGTGCGCGACGATGCAAATTTTGAGAAAACGGTCGATCTGTTTGAGACGTATTTCAAAAACGGCGGCGTCCATTTCCAGCTTTCCTATGTTTCAAGAGAGGAGCTTCTGAAGGCGAAGGAGACGCCGGAGAAATACGGACATCTCCGTGTGCGCGTGTCGGGCTTCTCCGATTATTTCGTCAGACTGAACGGCGATTTGCAAAACGATATTATCGAAAGAACGGCGAAGCGGTGACGGCGAAAGGCGAAAATGAAAGCAACGATATTCGATATACAAAGAAATTCCTACGTGGACGGACCCGGCATCCGTACGGCGGTGTTTTTCAAGGGGTGCAATCTGCGATGCGCGTGGTGTCACAATCCCGAAAGCCAGAGCGCATCGCTGCAAATGCTGTTTTGGAAAAATAAATGCACAGGGTGCGGCAAATGCGCACAGATGTGTCCGTATGCAGGTACGTCGTGCGACCTCTGCGGCAAATGCACAATCTACTGCCCGCATGATGCTCGTGAAATCTGCGGTCGGGAATATACCGCCGAGGAATTGCTCCGTGAAATCATCAAGGACAAACCGTTCTATGCTTCCTCGGGCGGCGGTGTGACGTTTTCGGGCGGCGAATGTATGCTGCAGGCGGATTTTCTTTCGGAGATTCTGCGCCTTTGCAAGGCGGAGGGCATCCACACTGCGGTCGATACGGCGGGAGATGTCCCGTGGGAGTCGTTTGAAAAAGTGCTCCCGTATACGGATTTGTTCCTCTACGACGTGAAGGCGGCGACGGAAGCACTTCACAAGGAGGGCACGGGTGTGTCAAATACGCGGATTCTCGAAAATCTAGCGCGTCTGTCCGAGGAAACGGAGGCGGAGATCATCGTCCGCGTGCCCGTGATCGGCGGCTACAACGATACGGATGAGGAGATTTCGAAAATCGCGGCGGTTCTCGCGCCGCTTCGCATCCGTTCGGTGGAGCTTTTGCCGTATCACGCGATGGGTGAGCACAAATACGCCGCGATCGGAAAAGAGGGCGTACCGTTCACCGTGCCGACGGAAGCGGACATGAATGCGTTCAGAAGATTGTTCAGATAAAAAATGGGAGGTCAGAAAAAACGACCTCCCATTTTTGGTGTATCGATTGCGGCTGCAAAAACAAAAACGGACACCATACGGTATCCGTTTCTGTCAATCGACTATAGAAAAGATATTGTTCGTTTTTTGTGATCGGATTTGAACCAACGCCAAAACTATAAGTGAAATATTCGGCTTGCGCCGAATGTGAAATAATTTCCCCCACGGAAATTGTGAAATATTGCGCCCGTTGGTCGCAATGTGAAATGAAATTTGCCCACATTCGCGAAGCGAATATTTCACATTTGCGGAGCAAATATTTCACAGCGTAGCTATTTCACTTGCCCGAAGGGCAAATTTCGTTGAAAAAAGCACTTCAAAAGAAGTGCTTTTTTCTGGCGCGCCACGCAGGATTCGAACCTGCGACCTACCGGTTCGTAGCCGGGCACTCTATCCACTGAGCTAGTGGCGCATTCGCTGAACGCCTATATATTATACAGTAGTAAGCCACGTTTGTCAAGCGTTTTTCGAAAATTCTTTTGCTTTTTCCGAATTTTTTCCGATCGGTCGGTGTGTCCGCGGAGTGACGCTCCTTCTTTTGGGTAATTATCCGTGCCGATATGCTCCGTTCCTTGTGAAAATGCCGATTTTTGCCGCCTGTCGGTACACAAAATATTGTGTTTCCGCTGTGTGAGGGCGCTTGTGCCTGTACAGCAGGCTCTTTTTGTGCGGTTATTTATCCCATAATCGGCGAGAATATGCAGAATACAGCACAATATATAAATTAGGCACTTGTTATTTGTGCGCTTTTTTCTTTCGATTGTTCTTGACAAAACGGACAAATACAGGTATAATATTCTACGAACCCTACTTTCGGATGGACACAACATCTTGTGTTTTCGACCGAAAACAAAAACAATATATATTAAAATTGCAGGAGGAGAGAAAATCACATGCTTACCAGAATCGTAAAACGTGACGGACGCGAAGTTCCTTTTAATATAGAGAAGATTGCCAACGCGATCTTCAAGGCTGCACAGGCAGTCGGAGGAAGCGATTACGACCAGGCAATGGCGCTTGCGTGCGAGGTTTCCGAGCAGGTTGACAAAAAGTGCCGCGAGGAGGGCACCGTTCCCACCGTCGAGCAGGTACAAGATATGGTGGAGACCACGCTGATTAACCACGGTCACGCCAGAACGGCGAAAACGTACATTCTCTACCGCGCGGAGAGAACGAAGGTGCGCGAGATGAACACGCGCCTCATGAAGGTTTACGAGGATCTCACGTTCAAGAGCGCGAAGGACAACGATGTCAAGCGCGAGAACGCGAATATCAACGGCGATACCGCGATGGGTACGATGCTGAAGTACGGCTCCGAGGGCGCCAAGGAGTTCAACGAGCTCTACATTCTCGATCCGAAGGTGTCCAAGGCGCACGTCGAGGGTGACATCCATATCCACGATCTCGATTTCCTTACCCTTACGACGACCTGCTGCCAGATCGATCTTCTGAAGCTGTTTGATGGCGGCTTCTCCACCGGTCACGGTCATCTGCGCGAGCCGAACGATATTCAGAGCTATGCGGCTCTTGCGTGCATCGCGATTCAGGCAAACCAGAACGACCAGCACGGCGGTCAGAGCGTGCCTACATTCGATTACGCGATGGCACCCGGCGTCAAGAAAACGTATAAGAAGCTCTTCCGCAACAACCTTATCAAGATGCTTGATATGGAAGGCGTGACCGAAGCGGAGAAAACCGCGCTCGGCATGATCGATGCTCTTGCCGCAAAGGGTTTTGCGGTTGAGATGAAGAACGCACGCGAGCTGGAGGGCGCACTCCGCACGGAGATCGCGGCAGCTTGCCCGAACGGGGATGCCGCACGCATTGCTTCGCTTGTCCTCTCCTACACACAGAAGGAGATCGAGCGCGCTACCTATCAGGCGATGGAGGCACTGATCCACAATCTGAACACGATGCACTCCCGCGCCGGCGCACAGATTCCGTTCTCCTCTCTCAACTACGGTACGGATACCTCCCCCGAGGGTCGTCTCGTCATGAAGAGCATCCTGCTTGCGACCGAATCCGGTCTCGGCAAGGGTGAGACGCCGATCTTCCCGATCCAGATCTTCAAGGTCAAAGAGGGCATCAACTACAATCCTCAGGATCCGAACTACGATTTGTTCAAGCTCGCCTGCCGCGTTTCCGCAAAGAGACTGTTCCCGAACTTCTCTTTCCTTGATGCACCCTACAACGCGCAGTATTATAAGGAAGGCGATATCAATACCGAGGTCGCCTACATGGGCTGCCGTACCCGCGTAATCGCCAACTACTACGCACCCGATAAGGAAGTCGTAACGGGCCGCGGAAACCTCAGCTTCACGTCCGTCAACCTCCCCCGTATCGCGATCAATGCGAAGGGCAACGTGGACTGGTTCTTTGAGGAGCTGGAGCGCAAGATGGAGCTCGTCGTTAAGCAGCTTCTTGACCGTTTCAAAATTCAGTGCGGCAAGCGCGTGCTCAACTATCCCTTCCTCATGGGCGAGGGCATCTGGATGGATTCCGATGATCTGAAGGCAGACGATTCTCTGGAGGAGGTACTGAAGCACGGCACGCTTACGATCGGTTTCATCGGTCTTGCCGAGGCACTCAAGGCGCTCATCGGCGTGCACCACGGTGAAAGCGCAGACGCACAGGCACTCGGTGTCGAGATCGTCGGCTTCATGCGCCGCTTTACGGACGATGCCACGAAGAAGTACGGCTTGAATTTCTCCCTGATCGGAACGCCGGCGGAGGGACTTTCCGGCAGATTTATCCGTATGGACCGCAAGAGATACGGCTCCATTCCGGGTATCACCGACCGCGAGTACTACACGAACTCCTTCCATGTGCCGGTTTACCACAAGCTCGCCGCACATGAGAAGATCAAGCTGGAGGCGCCGTATCACGCACTGACGAACGGCGGACATATCACGTATATTGAGCTGGACGGCGATCCGTGCGAGAACCTCGACGCATTCGAGCAGATCGTGCACAACATGAAGGAAGCCGGTATCGGCTACGGTGCGATCAACCACCCCGTTGACCACGATCCTGTCTGCGGATATACAGGCATTATCGGCAACACCTGCCCGTGCTGCGGCAGAAATGAGGAGGACGGTGTTCCGTTTGAGCGCATCCGCCGTATTACGGGATACCTTGTCGGTACGCTGGATCACTTCAACGATGCAAAGCGCGCTGAGGTACGCGACCGTACCAAGCACGAGGTGCGCAGTGAGATCGAAAAGATCTGATATAATAAAGGCTACCCCGAATGCTTCGTGCTCTTAAGGACAGTTTTTGAAAGTTAGCAAAATATGTGAACCTACCGACAGGAGGACAGAGGATGCTTTGCGTTCTCTGTCCTCCTTGTATATAGCGCGGAAAGTAAAAAAAGCCTTCCTCCGGGAGGAAGGTGGCACGCGATAGCGTGACGGAAGGAGCCCGCGTGATTTTAGGCTTGTGCTAACTTTATTCTAACGCATTCTCCCTCAGTCGCCTACGGCACCGGCTCCCTCCCGGAGGGAGCCACGTTCATCTATGCCTTGTCATTTTTCCTG
>JAZNHT010000010.1:0-15103 GCA_045577175.1 Eubacteriales bacterium
CGTCTTCATACGAAGACGGGCGATTTTTCTTTTGGGAAAACGTCACTCACCGAAATCGGCGGCGGCGCGCTTCAGCATCTGCCGAATGGGCAGATTGTACGGGCATCGCGGCTCACAGGCGCCGCAGTCGATGCACGCACTCGCTTTCACTTGCAGCGTGGAGTAGCGATCATGCGCCCAATCGGCAAGATTGTATCTCTGAAGATACCCTGCGAACAAAAACACGGACGGAATCGAAATCCCGACGGTGCACGGTGCGCAGTAATTACAGCGGCGGCAGAAATTCTCGCCAAGCTCGGCGCGGACGTCCGCAATCGCGGCGTGCTCCTCTTTGGTAAGCGGAGACGGATTCGATGCCGCGGCGGTGTTTTCCGCAATCTCCTCGGCACAGTACATGCCCGGGATGACAATACTGACGGCAGGATTTGCAAGTGCAAAACGCATCGCAAGCGTACCGTCCTCAATCGCACCGCCTGCCATCGGCTTCATCGCAATAAAGCCGACGTTTTTCTTCTTACAGAGTGCAATCAGCTCCTCGCCCTGCGTCTCCACAATATTGTACGGAAACATGACCGTTTCGATACAATCCACCTCAAGGGCACGGCGGAAAACCTCAGCGGAATGTGCCGTCAAGCCGATGTGGCGGATCTTCCCTGCCGCTTTCGCCTCCATAAGTGCTTCCAATGCGCCGCCCGGGGCTAAGACAGTCTCCAGCTGTGCCGCATTCGGATTGTGAATCTGATACAGATCGATCACGTCCGTGCGCAGATTCCCAAGGCTTATGGCAAGATCCTTCTCCATAGCCTCCTTCGTTCGCGCCATGCTTTTGGAGGCGAGGACAAACTGCTCCCGCAGTCCTTCCTTCTCCAGTGCATAACCGATATACTCCTCGCTGACGGTGTACATCCGTGCGGTATCAATAAAATTGATCCCAGCCTCATGCACCGCGCGCAAAAGAGCGGGGGCATCCTCCATTCCGATCCGCTGGATCGGAATCCCACCGAATCCGACACGGGAAACGGTGAGTCCCGTCTTCCCGAAAACAGTCATTTCCATACCTGTGCTCCTTTATGTGTTCCAATAAATCCCGATGTATTTATTATACCTGTTTTCGTCCTCTATTGCAATCCCGATTTCGCAAAAAATATCCGTCGTATATCAAAATCTTTTTGTAAAATAGCGTATATTTGTGAATCCCTCTTGACATTCTCATTTTTTGAGCTATAATTATAGAGGTGAAATTTGGCAATTTGTTTCTCCGCCGATGCAGACTATAAAAATTGTATGCGTCCGCACGTACAGCGGAACACTGTATGCGAACCATACACACGTCTGTCAGGCACAGAATATTCTGCCAATCCCAAATCTCCAAAAAAGGAGTGTATCATGAACCGTATCGCACCCATACTGGCACAAGCGGCAAATGCGAGTGAAGATCCCGGGCTGCTTTTTGTCCCTATCATGGGAATCAGCACCGTCCTGCTCAGTCTTACCTGCATCATTCTGCTTTGTACGCTGATGAGCAAGGTATGTCAGCTTCTCGAAAAGTCGGAAGCAGACAAGCCCGTCTCCTCCGCCGTACAACCGTCCGCCGCCGCCCCCGCAGCACCTATCCCCAACAAAGGCGAGCTTGTCGCCGCCATCTCCGCCGCCCTTGCGGAGGAGCTCGGCACGGACATCTCCGCCATCCGCATCCATTCTCTGCGCCGCGTCGGCACTCCTGCTCCGGCAACCAATCCTGCACACGGTGAGCTTGTTGCCGCCATCTCAGCGGCGATTGCCGAGGATCTTGGCACGGACATCTCCGCCATCCGCATCCATTCTTTGCGGAAAGTCGGCTGATCCGCGATTCATTCACCCATTCAAATTTGAAAATTATTAAAAGGAAGGTACCCTTTCATGAAAACGTATAGAGTCAATGTAAACGGAAATGTGTATGATGTCACCATCGAAATCCTCGACGGCGCACCCGCAGCACCTGCTGCTGCTCCTGCCGCTGCTCCGGCTCCGGCTCCTGCTGCTGCTCCGGCTGCCGCTCCGGCTCCGGCTCCCGCTGCTGCTCCTGCCGCTGCCGGCTCCGAGAGCATCAATGCGCCGATGCCCGGCACGATCCTCGCCGTAAACGTAACGAACGGCACTTCCGTCAAGAAGGGCGACGTTCTCTTCATCCTTGAGGCTATGAAGATGGAGAACGAGATCATGGCTCCCCGTGACGGTGTTGTTGCATCCGTCAACACCACCAAAGGCTCCTCCGTTGAGTCCGGTGCAGTTCTCTGCACGCTGGCATAATCATCGGAGGCATCATCCGTGGAAACCATCATCAACTTTCTGAACCAGACCGGCTTCTCCATGATCGCCGACAACTGGAAGGTCATTGTGATGATCGCGATTTCCTGCCTGCTCATGTATCTTGCCATCGTCAAGAAATTTGAGCCGATGCTGTTGCTCCCCATCGCCTTCGGTATGCTTCTCACGAACCTTCCCGGCTCGGAGATGTTCCATGAGGCACTCTTTGCGGACGGTCACGTCCATTGGGATCTGTTCGGCGGCGGCGGCGAAATCACCCCCGGTCTGATCGATTACCTCTACCTCGGTGTCAAGCTGGGTATTTATCCCTGCCTTATTTTCCTCGGTGTCGGTGCTATGACCGACTTCGGTCCGCTGATCGCCAATCCGAAGAGCTTGCTCCTCGGCGGTGCGGCTCAGCTCGGTATTTTCGTCACCTACATCGCTGCGAGCCTTATGGGATTTGATCCGGCGGAGGCTTCCTCCATCGGTATCATCGGCGGTGCGGACGGTCCGACGGCGATCTTCGTCACGACGAAGCTCGCGCCGCATCTGCTCGGTCCGATCGCCGTAGCGGCGTATTCGTACATGGCACTTGTACCCGTCATCCAGCCTCCGATCATGAAGGCGCTGACCACCAAAGAGGAGCGTCAGATCGTCATGACGACTCTCCGTCCGGTATCCAAGCGCGAGAAAATCATCTTCCCCATCGTCATCACGATCTTTGTCGCCCTGCTCGTTCCCTCCGCAACACCGCTTGTCGGCTGTCTCATGCTCGGCAACCTGTTCAAGGAATGCGGTGCGGTGGAGCGTCTGAACAAAACGGCACAGAATGAGCTTATGAACATCGTCACGATCATGCTCGGTATCTCCGTCGGTGCAACCGCTACGGCGGACACGTTCCTCAAGCTCGAAACAATCAAGATCATCGTGATGGGCGTTATCGCGTTCGGTCTCGGCACTGCGGGCGGTGTGCTCCTTGCCAAGTTCATGAACCTGTTCCTCAAAAACAAGATCAATCCGCTGATCGGCTCTGCCGGTGTCTCCGCCGTTCCGATGGCGGCACGTGTATCCCAGATGGTCGGACAGAAGGAGAATCCGTCGAACTTCCTTCTCATGCACGCCATGGGTCCGAACGTCGCAGGCGTTATCGGTTCTGCGATTGCCGCAGGCGTTCTGCTCGCCCTGTTCGGCTGATGCCGTATGCTATTTTGCTGAAAGGATTACATTATGGCAACAAAACTTCGTATTACAGATACCATTCTCCGCGACGCGCATCAGTCCCAGGCGGCTACGCGTATGCGTCTGGAGGATATGCTCCCTGCCTGTGAGCTTCTCGACAAGGCAGGCTACTGGTCGCTTGAGTGCTGGGGCGGTGCTACGTTTGACGCCTGTATGCGCTTTCTGAACGAGGATCCGTGGGAAAGACTGCGCGCCCTCAAAAAAGCGATGCCCAACACGAAGCTCCAGATGCTCTTCCGCGGTCAGAACATCCTCGGCTACAAGCATTATGCGGATGATGTTGTGGACGCATTCGTCAAGAAATCGATTGAAAACGGCATCGAAGTCATCCGTATCTTTGATGCACTGAACGATCCGAGAAACCTCAAGCAGGCAGTTGAGTCGTGCAAAAAGTACGGCGGCATCTGCGAGACCGCGATCAGCTACACCTCCTCTCCCGTGCACAACGAGGACTACTTCGTCCGCCTTGCCATGGATCTTGAGAAGATGGGCGCTGACGTCATCTGCATCAAGGATATGGCGAATCTGCTCCTGCCGTTTGATGCATACTCCCTCGTGAAGAAGCTGAAGCAGAACGTCGGTGTACCGATTCATCTGCACACGCACAACACGACCGGTACGGGCGATATGGTCTACCTCATGGCGGCACAGGCCGGTGTCGATATTGTGGATACGGCACTCTCTCCGCTGGCAAACGGTACGTCTCAGCCGGCTACGGAATCCCTCGTCGCCACGATGATGGGCACGGAGCGCGACACAGAGCTCGATCTCGCTCTGCTCAGCAAGGCGGCTGCCCATTTCCGCGGTATTGCCAAGAAGCTGACCGACTCGGGAGACTTGAACCCGAAGGTGCTCAGCGTGGACACGAACACCCTGCTCTATCAGGTACCGGGCGGTATGCTCTCTAACCTGATCTCTCAGCTCAAGCAGGCAAACGCCGAGGATAAATACTACGAGGTGCTCGCTGAGGTGCCGCGCGTCCGCAAGGACTTCGGTTATCCGCCGCTGGTCACGCCGACGAGCCAGATCGTCGGTACGCAGGCCGTTCTGAACGTCCTCTCCGGCGAGAGATACAAGATGGTCACAAAGGAATCCAAGGCAGTTCTCCGCGGCGAATACGGTCGTCTTCCGGCTCCCGTGAATGAGGAAGTCCGCAAGAAGGCAATCGGCGACGATCCCGTGATTGAATGCCGTCCTGCCGACATGATTGAGCCGGAATTGGAAAAGTACCGCGAGGAGGCAAAGGATCTCGCAAAGTGCGAGGAAGACGTACTGAGCTACGCACTCTTCCCGCAGGTCGCATCGAAATTCCTTGCCGAAAAGTACAATCCCACGCCGAAGGCGCCCGAGGCTCCCGCAAAATCCGCCGAACCCGGTGCACCGCGTGAGCTGTATGTAGAGGATCTCTCCGTCTGATCTAAATAAAAGATAACACCGCACTCTTTTCGGAGTGCGGTGTTTTTCAGTTGAGTGTGGTCGTGAGTTTCTCGCGCATACGCTCCACCGTATCGCGCAGAATTTCATGCTCGGGCATCGTAAGCGCAGGATCGGTATCGAGGAGGGCACGCGCTTCGTCCATCGCCTCTCCGAGAAGGGCGAAATCGCCGCTTTCCGCAGGAATCGGCAAAAGATTTGCGCCGTGCTGACGCACCGCCCCGCCGCCGCCGATGAACTCGCCGGGACCGCGCAGAGCGAGATCCTCCTCCGCGATTTCGAAGCCGTCGTTACTTTTCCGCAGGACATCAAGACGGCGGCGTGCCGTCTCTCCTTTCGCATCGGAAACAAGGACGCAGTACGATTTTGCTTTGCCGCGTCCGACACGGCCGCGAAGCTGATGAAGCTGGGCAAGCCCGAACCGCTCCGCGTTCTCTACGATCATGAGGGTTGCGTTCGGCACGTTCACACCAACCTCGATCACCGTCGTGGAAACAAGCACGTCGATCTCCCCGTCCGCGAAGGCGCGCATCGTGCGGTCCTTCTCCGCCGTTTTGACCTTGCCGTGTACAAAGGCAACGGTCAGATCGGGGAAAACTTCGTTTTGCAATTTCGCCGCATACTCCACCGCCGCCTTGAGTGGCGGCTTTTCGGAAAGCAAGTCGCTCTCCTCCGTCAGGAGAAGATCCGCAAGCTCCTCGGGATCCTCCGTTTTCTTCTTTTTCACTTCGGGATTCTCCTCCACGGAGGGGCATACGATATACACCTGATGCCCGTCATCAACCTGCTTTCGGATAAATCCGTACAGGCGATCGCGGTAGGATTCATCGACCACGAACGTATCGACCTTCTGCCGTCCCGGCGGCATTTCGTCCAATCGGGAAACGGAAAGTCCGCCGTAGGCGACAAGCGAAAGCGATCGCGGAATCGGCGTTGCACTCATCGTGAGCATATGGACGCCCTCGCCCTTCTCGGCAAGTGCCGCACGCTGGGAAACACCGAAGCGGTGCTGTTCGTCCTCGATCACAAGACCGAGATTTCCAAAAGTAACGCCTGCGCTGATGAGGGCGTGCGTGCCGATCACGACATCCGCACCCGATTCAATTTCAGCGTAGAGCTTGCGCTTCTGCGCCGCCGTCGCCGATCCCGTGAGTAGCACGGTGCGCACGCCGCACGATTCAAGAAGCGGCGCAAGCTCTCTTGCGTGCTGGGTGGCAAGAATCTCCGTCGGCGCCATGATCGCGCACTGGTATCCGTTTTTCGCCGCGATGTACGCCGCCGCCGCCGCGACGACCGTTTTACCCGATCCGACGTCGCCGAGCAGGATGCGGTTCATGCGCGTCCCTCCCGAAAGATCGGCGTTGATCTCTGAAACGGAGCGTTTCTGCGCACCCGTCAGCGCATACGGAAGCTGTGACAGAAGCGGTGCAAGATCGACCGCGTGCATCCGCACCGACGTTTCACTAACCGTCTGCGCGTTTGCCGCCGCCATCATAAGCCCGAGGGAGAAATACTCCTCAAACACAAGCCGACGGCGTGCGCGAAGCAGGCTATCCGCATCCTCCGGTGCGTGGATACTCCGAAGCGCATACGAAAGCGTGCAAAGTCCGCGCCGTGCCATCACATCGGGCGGCAAGGTTTCGGGAATCTGCGCAGCCACGGAGGAAAGCGCGTCGCGGATCAGCCCTGCGAGGACCTTTTGCGAAAGCCCCGCGGCAAGGCGGTACACGGGCACAATCGCGGGCAGTGTTCGCTCCGGAATGATCGGCTCATGGATCGGCGAGGAGAGCTTCAGCGTGCGTCCCTCCAAAGTCGCCCGTCCGAAAAAGCGGAACTCCCCGCCCGTATGGAATACGTCTTTGAGATAGCTTTGATTAAAATATGTAATCTCGCAGACGCCCGTGGCATCAAACGCACGGAACTTGAGGACGGACATGCCGCGGCGGATCACACGGTAAGTGGGCTCGGCAGAGACGGTAAGAAGCATGGATACGGGCATCTCGCCGCCTGCGCGGATATACTCCGTGACTTCAGCGACAGTGTGCACGTCTCCGCGGCACTGGTATCCGCGCGGATAATGTCTGAGCAAATCCTGCACGGTAAGGATGCCGAGGGACAAAAGTGCCTTCGCACGCGCCTCGCCGACGCCGCGCATGACGGATACGGGGGATGTAAGAGTAAGCGGCATACGCGCCTCCTTTTATGAATCTATACGATTATTGTACACTTTTTTCCCGCGCTTTGCAAGAGGTGGGCGCATTTTCCGCCTCTGCTATGCAAAAATACCTCCCGAGCCACCGCTTTTTTTCGAATCTCCTTGACGGGACGCGCCCTTTTGCGTTATAATAAAATGATAAATTGTTTACTCATGTGACAAGCCGCAGAATGGAGGTGATCGTATGTCGGCACGCCACGAAATCCGCCTGAGCCGACATATGTCCTCGTGGGACAGCGAGGCATCCGTTCTCATCACCCGACTGCGCTCGGTGCTGGAGGATGCCGTCACCGACATCCAGCACATCGGCTCCACCGCCGTGCGCGGCATTCTCGCCGTACCTGTGATCGACATCGCCATCGGTCTCACAGAAAATGCGGATGTAGAATCGGCTGTAAAAAAGCTGACGGAGGCGGGTTTCTTCCGCATCAAGACGGACGAAACGGGATGCATCCGCATGGCGGCACGCCATCGCAACCGTGAGGGCGACGCGCATCACCTCTACATCACAAGATACAAAAGTCCTGCGTGGCAGGATCTGATTACGTTCAGACACTATCTGAACAATCACGTATTCGCCGCAAACGAGTACGAGGAACTGAAAAAATCTCTTGCGCAGAAGCACCGCACAAATCCGCAGGCGTATGCGGCGGGAAAGTCGAAATTCATTAAAAACATCCTCCGCCTGAGCTTCACGGATCCGTTTCTCGGGCGGCATCTGACGATCGTGATCGACCGTCCGCTTGGAAGCGCACATCCCGACTATCCGAATCTGAAATACGAGCTGAACTACGGCTTTGTGCCGGGCATCCCTGCCCCCGACGGGGAGAATCTCGACGCGTACATCTACGGTGTGCACAAGCCTGTCCGCCGTTTTACGGGCACGGTGATCGCGGTCATCCACCGCAAAAACGACACGGAGGACAAGCTGGTTGTCGCACCGAGCGGCGTTGTCGCATACGAGCCGATGATTGAAGAAGCGGTGCGCTTCGCGGAGCAGTATTTTGACACGAGCCTTATCTGCATCTATGAAAAATCCTGCGGTGCCATCATCTACCGCATCCGCGACGACGGCGTGATTGAGTATCTGATTCTGTATCAGCACCGATCGGGCACGTGGAGCGTGCCGAAGGGGCATATCGCCGCAGGCGAGACAGAGACCGAGACGGCACTCCGCGAAATCCGCGAGGAAACGGGGCTGCACGTCTCGCTGATTGACGGCTTCCGTAAGGAAATGTCCTACACCGTATCCGCCAAGGCATCCAAAAACGTGGTGATCTTCCTCGCCAAATCGGAGGGAGAGCTCTCCCTCGGTGCAAACGAAATCTCCGACGCGCTCTGGGCGGACAAGGCGACCGCGATCCGCAAGCTCGGCGGACGGAGTATCGGACGCATCATTGAAGCGGCGGAAATCTTCATCCGCGCGCATCTCAAAGCATAAAAACAACCCCGACGCCGAAGCGTCGGGGTGAGGTTTCGCTTGCTGAATCAATCGTCCCCGTCTGTGCAGTCAAGCACGTCTGCTGTGCAAAAAGCGTAGCAGAGAATGCCGATCAGAAGCAGTGCGATGAACAGCGTAAGCAGACCGACAAGAACGCCGGCAAGCCATGCGGGCGCGATCCCCACAAATGCGAGAACGGCAAGCGCAGACGCGACCGTTCCGACCGCGCCGATGATCCACGTGCGGGCGGCACGCCCGAAGCAGCAGCCGCAAAGTCGGTTCCGACAGGAAAATCCCGCGGCGGCAACAAACATCGCCGCGAAAAAGGCACCTATGCCGATCAGTGCATACACACCGGCATCAAACAAAGGCAAGATTCCAAATCCGAACAAAATCCCGATAACAATCGCAAGGACAAACGCCCCAAAAACGGCAACACCGCAGAAAGACGGACGGCAATCCGTATTGCATCCCATATTTTCCACTCCTTCGTTTTGATAAATTGAGCCGTTTCGGCTCACTCTATCCTATGCCGGAGTGCTTCATTTGGTGCCGCTTACATGGGTGTCGATTCAAAATCCGTACCGATATATTTCGGACAGTCGGGCGGCGAGTACCGCCATGACGAAATATGTCTGACCGTCTCCGTATCGATAAAATACCGCATCCTGCGCGGAGCGTGCTCGGCATGAGCATCGATTATCACAAGTTTGATTTTCATCCGTTCGGGCACGATGCTTTTTATGTACACGGCGCAGACGTCGCCGACCGAGACGCCCTCGCGCACCTCGGCAAGCCCAGCGAGATTCGGCGCAAGCTCGACGAATATCCCGTACGGCTCAATGGAACGGACGATGCCCGAAACCGTCTGCGTAGGCGCAAACGCCGCGGCATTCTCCAGCCATGTGCCGAGAAGCTCGCGGTGCGTCATGTACACCCGCCCGCTGTCCGCGTCCATGCTTTTGACGATCGCCATGATCTGCTCTCCCGGAGAGAAGCGGTCGGACGGATGCGAAATACGCGACACGGAAATACAGTCTACCGTCAAAAGCGAGACGATTCCGCATCCAATATCGACAAATGCGCCGAAAGGCTCCAGATGCGTCACCTTCGCAGGGATGATGTCGCCGGGACACAGTCCGAGGACGAAATTCCGCATACATTCCGCCTGTGCCGCACGGCGTGAGAGACGAACGCGCACACCGCCCTCTCCGCGCTCGATACCGATCACTTTGAAGCAGACCGGCTTGCCCACACGCGTGATGATCGCAATATCCTTGGTCTCGCCGCCGTCGTGGTTGTACACCGCATCCTCTCGTTCAATGATCCCGATGATGCCGTGGAGATCGACGCGCAAGCTCATGCTCGTACAGTCGCACATGAGCACAATTCCCTCGAGAATCCGTCCCTGCGCCATCGCGCGCTCCAGTCCGTGCAGAGACGACGTATACGCCGTATTCTCCGCCGTGCCGATCCGTGCACCCTCCGGTGCATATCTTTTTTCCGTCATTTTCACCATGCCCTCTTTCCGTTTTTCTTATTGATCTTCGGTTTTTGCACGGTATAGCATATGACGGAGCCTCCGCCGATATTCCGGCGAGCTCCCTATCAAAATTTCAGGAGGAAGCAGTATGCTGAAAAAATCCTTATTTGCCGAAATCGGCACCGTATTGGCAGGCAGTATCCTGTTTGCCCTCTCGCTCGCGTTTTTTCTGACACCGTCCGGCATCGTCGTCGGCGGTGCAACCGGTGTTTCCGTCACCCTGCATGAGCTCATTTCGCTCCCTGTCGGTGTCGGTATCTTTCTTGTAAACTTGCCGCTTGTGCTTCTCAACATCAAGGTTGCCGGCTTTCGCGGCATGTCACGCACCATAATCGGTATTCTTGCCACGTCCGTGTTCACCGATCTGCTCGCGTTCTTCCCTCCTGCCTCCGCGGAGCCGCTGCTCAGCTCCTTCTGCGGCGGTGCCATGATGGGTGCGGGCGCAGGTATCATGCTGATGCGCGGCTACACCACGGGCGGCTCCGATTTAGCGGCGTATCTCATCCGCCGCAAGGCGCGGCGATTACCCGTCGGCACGCTGATTCTCATCATCGACGGCGTGATTATCCTCGGTGCGGCGATTCTTCTGAAAAGATACGACGGTATTCTTTACTCCGTGGCAACGGCGATTGCGTATTCCGTTGCGATTGACACCGTGATGAACGGACTCGGACGCGCTAAACTCGCGCTCATCATCTCCGAGCAGTACGAGAAAATCAGCAACGAGATCACCAAAAGCCTCAACCGCGGTGTCACCGTCCTGCACGGCTTCGGCTGGTACACCGGCAAGGATAAAAACGTTGTGATGTGCGTCATGAAGCGATCTGAACTGTTTTCTCTCCAGAAGCTCGTGAAGGAAACGGATCCGAAAGCCTTCATGATTATCACAGATGCCGCCGAGGTCATCGGCGACGGCTTCAACTCCATGGCGGAACTGCCCTAATTCCGCCCGGATACATACAAATTACAAACAGAAAGGAGACGCTGCTATGGTAAATCGTTACATAACAGAAAACGGACATCTCACAACCGCAGAGGAAGACTCCAAAGGTACGTGGATCTCCGTCGTTGCCCCCACGGATGCGGAAATTGCCGCACTGTCCAAAAAATTCTCACTGGAAGAAGACATCCTGCGATCAGCTCTCGATATGGAAGAGCGTTCCCGTCTGGATGTAGACGAAGCGTACACGCTGATCGTCGTAAACATCCCGTATGTCAGTAAGCAGGCAGACCGCGAGCTGTACGATACCCTGCCGCTCTCCGTTATTCTCACGCAGGGGTGCGTTATCACCGTATGCTCGCAGGATTGCCCGATCCTTCGCCAATTTGCGGACGGAAAGGTGCGCGATTTCAATACAAATATGAAATCCCGTTTCGTTTTGCAACTGCTCTACCGCATCGCCTCGCACTATCTCGCATACCTTCGCAGCATCGACCGCAGAAGCGGTGAGATTGAGAAAACACTGCATAAATCGACAAAGAACGAGGAGCTTCTGGAGCTTCTGAAGCTGGAGAAGAGCCTTTTGTACTTCTCGACCTCCCTGCGTGCAAACGGGGTTGTGCTCGAAAAGCTCGTCCGTGTGGCGGCGATCAAGCAGTATCCCGAGGACGCGGAGCTTCTTGAGGACGTCATCGTCGAAAACAAGCAGGCGATCGAGATGGCGGCGATCTACAGCGGCGTCCTGAACGAGCTGATGAACGCATTTTCCTCCATCATCTCCAACAACCTGAACGTGGTGATGAAGGTGCTGGCAATCATCACGATCGCCATGTCCGTCCCGACGATGATCTTCAGCGCGTACGGCATGAACGTCTCCTCGGCAAGTATGCCGTTTGCCCAGAATCCGCACGGATTTGCCATTATCGTCGGCATCTCCGCCTTTTCGCTGATTGTGGCAGGCTTCATCCTCGCAAAGCTGCGTATTTTCAAATAAGAATACAAAAACGGGGCATCGCCGGAGGGCGGTGCCTCTTTTTTGCGACTATTTTTCCCGATGCGCGCATATAGTAGGACAAAACCAGCGCAAAGGTTGTGATCACATGGATACTGCAAAAATCCCCGCCGTGCCGCGCGTGCGGTACGATATTGAGCGCGGACTGACAGAGGAAGCGGCGGCGCACTCCCGCGATACGTTCGGCACAAACGTGCTCACGAAGCAAAAACGGGACGGCTTCCTCGTCCAGTTTTTCAAAAACTTCAACGATCCGATTATCAAAATTCTCCTCGGCGCGCTCCTTCTCAATATACTCATCACACTCGGGCGCGTGAATTGGCTGGAGTGCGGCGGCATCGCGGCGGCAATTCTGATTGCGACGCTTGTCTCGACCGTGTCGGAGTACAGCAGTGCGGCGGCGTTTGAATCTCTCAACGATACGGCGGAGGATACCGTTCTGTCGGTGCGTCGGGACGGCGTATGGAAATCCGTGCACGTTTCAGAAATCGCAGTCGGGGACGTGATCTGCCTGACGGGCGGATGCACCGTGCCAGCCGACGGCATTTTGGTATCGGGCACTTTGTCCGTCGATCAGTCCCTTCTGACGGGGGAGAGCGAGGAGCGAAAGAAAACGAAAAGCCTCCGCCTCGCCGAGGCAGGAGAGCTTGCGCCGCAAGAGACGGGCTGGGATCCGGAGGATGCGCATCAGCTCTTCCGCGGCAGCCGTGTCACGGACGGCGAGGGGGAGATTCTCGTCCTCCGCGTCGGGGACGCGACATTTTACGGCGGTGCCTTCGCAGGTGTACAGGAGAGCGTGCGCCCGAGTCCGCTGAAGGAGCGTCTGGCAGGGCTTGCAAAAAGCGTCAGCTTCCTCGGCTACGTTGCCGCAGGTGCGATCGCATTTGCGTATCTGTTCAACGTATTTGTAATCGACAGCGGCATGGATACCACCCTCATACGCGAAAAGATCACGGATGTTTCTTTTGCCGTTCCTGCACTCATTCAGGCACTGACTGTCGCAATCTCCGTGCTCGTCGTCGCCGTGCCGGAGGGACTGCCGATGATGATTACCGTCGTTCTGTCCTCCAACATGAAGCGGATGCTCGCTTCGGGCGTGCTTGTGCGGCGGATGGTCGGTATTGAGACGGCGGGAAACTTGAACATCCTGTTCACGGACAAAACGGGCACGCTGACGGAGGGCAAGCACCGAATCGTCTCCGTAATCACAGCGGAAACGGAGGCGGACAGCATAGGCGAGCTCAAAAAACAGCCTCCCGTCCTTGCGGCTCTGCGTGAAAATCACGCTTCATGCGCCCCCGAGGGACGCGGAAACTCGACAGACCGCGCTATGCAGGCGTTTTTCGGCACGGATACGGTCCTGCGCCAATCGGTGCGTTTCCGTGTCCCGTTTTCCTCCGAGAGACGGTACAGCAGCGGAATCATGGAGAAAAGCGGGCGCAAAAAAACGTGCGTGCGCGGTGCGCCGGAGGTGATTCTTCCGTTTGTGCGGACGTATCTCGCCGCAGACGGACGTATCCGTGCGATCTCACCGGCAGTCACGGCAAGGCTCCGTGCGCGGTGGAATGTGCTTGCCGCCTCCTCGCACCGCGTGATCGCCGTAGCGGAATACGACGGTGAAAACAGTACGGACACGGGGGATTTTGCAAATCTGACCTTCATCGCGCTTATAGCGATCCGCGACCGACTGCGCGCCGATGCGAAAAAGGCGGTCCAGACCGCCCGTGAGGCGGGGATTCAGACGGTGATGATTACGGGCGACAATCCGCTTACGGCGGAAGCGATCGCAAAAGAATGCGGAATCATCGCGGACGGTGGAGCTGCGCGCGTGCTGACCGGTGCACAGATCGGTGCGATGACGGACGGGGAGGTATGCGAAATTCTCCCCGAAATCGCCGTAGTTGCACGCGCTCTTCCTACGGACAAAAGCCGTCTCGTGCGCCTCTCGCAGTCGATCGGGCTGGTCGTGGGTATGACAGGCGACGGTGTAAATGACGCGCCCGCACTCCGCGCCGCCGATGTCGGCTTTGCAATGGGCAGCGGCACGGATGCGGCAAGAGAGGCAGGCGACATCGTCATCACGGACGACCGTTTTTCCTCGATCACGAAGGCTGTACTGTTCGGGCGCACGATCTTTTTAAGCATCCGCAAATTTATCGTGTTCCAGCTTACGATGAATCTGTGCGCCCTCTGCGTCTCGCTGATCGGTCCGTTTATCGGGATCGAAAATCCTGTGACGGTGATCCAGATGCTGTGGGTAAACATCATTATGGACACACTCGGCGCACTTGCGTTTGCAGGAGAGCCTGCCCTCTCCGAATACATGCGTCATCCGCCGAGGCGGCGCGAGGAGCCTCTGCTTTCTCGCGAGATGATCCGCGCGATCCTTATAACGGGCGGCTACACACTCGCACTCTGCCTGTGGTTTTTGAAATCCCCCCTCATGCGAAGCGTTTTCTTCCGCGGCGATGAGGTGTACTATCTGACCGTGTTTTTCTCATTGTTCATCTTCTGCGGCATCTTCAACTGCTTCAATGCGCGCACGGAACGGCTGTCAATTCTCTCACACCTGTCGGGGAACAAGCCGTTCATCCTCATCATGCTCGCGGTCGCCGCCGTCCAGCTTCTGATCGTCTATTTCGGCGGAGAGATGTTCCGCTGTGTACCGCTTACCGCACGGGAGATCACCGTGAGCGCGCTGCTTGCCTTCACCGTTATCCCGGCGGATTTTCTGAGACGGATTCTTTTGAGAAAACGGAGTTAAATGAAAAGGTCCTCCCCAATGCTTCGTCCTCTTAAGGACAGTTTTTGAAAGTTAGCAAAATATGTGAACCTACCGACAGGAGGACAGAGGACGCTTTGCGTTCTCTGTCCTCCTTGTATATAGCGCGGAAAGTAAAATAGCCTTCCTCCGGGAGGAAGGTGGCACGCGATAGCGTGACGGAAGGAGCCCGCGTGACTTTAGGCTTGTGCTAACTTTATTCTAACGC
>JAZNHT010000011.1:0-84652 GCA_045577175.1 Eubacteriales bacterium
TCCCGAGCTTCTGAACATCATATAAGAGTTTGTAGGCTGCATATCATATTTTGGGTTAAACAGTGCTTCCGTCCATCCAACACCGGCAAAAGCGTTTTCATAACTCACACGCGCACCGCTTTGCTGATACGCGTCCCAGAAGCGGTCGTATTCCTCGCCCGCTCCGACTACGTAGCCCTCGGCGCGTCCTATGGCGTATCCTCCGTTATGTGCATCGAGCTCCACCCCGGCGAGACCGTTCGACACAGCATCCGACAGTTCGCCGACCGTAGCCGCGCCCGTCTGACTGTAGCCTGCCAGTACCGCGTTCACCTCTGCGAGCTCAGCCTCTGCGGCGGCAGAAGCGTCCGTCTCGCCGCGACTGTATCCTTGCTCGTACAGCTTTGTGACACTCTCAGGAACGTCGGAAAGCGTCTCGGCGCAGGATCGCGGATTTTCTGCCGCCGCGATGATCGCCGTGTTAATCTCGTCAAGCAGCACCGCATCCTCGGCGGCGTCCGCGGCTTCTGCGGCAGCTCTGCCATCCGTCTCGCCCTGTGCATAGGCTTGGTTGACCGCCCCGAGCCGTTCTTCGGGGATTTCGTCAACGGTTTGAACAAAACTTCCGAAACCGCCTAAATGACCGTTGTACTCAACGACAAACTCGGCTTTCTGGATCTGTACGTCCGCTTCCGCATCGGCGTATCCGGCGACACGTCCATCGCTCAGTCCAATCTCGTATCCAAGGGTGCGTGCTTCATTCCGCACGGCAGCGATGCCGTCCGCCACCGCCTCGGACATTCCTGCGAGCGTGTCAGCCCCCTCTTGACCGTATCCTGCCAGCACAGCGTTCACCTCCGCACGCGCGGTGTCTATGACTGCGTTTGCCGCGATCTCGCCTCGATCGTATCCCTGCTTATACAGCTTGCCTACACTCTCCGGCACGTCGTTCAGCGTCTCGGCATATGATGCAGAATGCAATGCGGCTGCCATGATCGCATCGTTGATCTCGTTCAAAAGCGCCGCATCTTCGGCGGCATCCGCCGCTTCCGCGTCTGCTTTTCCGGCTGCATATCCGACTCTTTCACCCGCTGATTCACCCTCGCCATATCCCTCCGCATATCCGATACCGTAACCGGCAGTATATCCGGAATCTTCTCCCGCATCATATACCTCACTGATCTTCACGGGAACCTCACCGAGCACCTCCGCGCGTTCTACACTGTGTACGGCGATCGCTTCATTAATCTCCCCGAACGTCTCACGGATCTCCTCATACGCCGTCATTTTTCCCTGCTCAACGGCGTTCTCCGTCGCCACCTTTTCCCCAGCACCATAACCATCGTCATATCCCTTCTCGTATCCGCCCGACAATGAAACACTCACATCCGAAAGCTTCGCACCAAAGCGGATGACGGGCACACGTATCGTGATCTTCGCGATCAGCATCAAAGTACCTCCTGCGATCTCGCCGCACGGACGATCACCTTGCCTGCATCCTCTCCAATCACATATCCCTCATACGACCGAACACGTACCTGTACCTCGTGAACACCGTGGGAGAGAAAGAATGTCTCTCTCTGGGTAATACCGAACGTGTATACACCCGTTCCCTCATTGTAGGAGCCATCCCCATCGGCAAGGCTCTTGCGCACCGCCCCGATCATCACCTCAATGTCCCCAATGTCTGCTGCCAGCGGATAGGTTCCCTCCGACAGCTCAAGTGAAACGGACAGCGGATACTGATCTCCCTGCATGATTGTTATCGTGTTCATTCCTCCGCCTCCAGTATTTCTTCATCCAAAGTTATAATAAGGTCGTCCGATGTATCCAAAATACCATCAGAACCCGCACCGTTGCCGGAACCGTCAGCATCCGCACAATAGAAAGATGCTGCAAAATACCCGACTTCTGCCGACGCATTATCAAATCCATATGTACCGTCAGAATTCATAACAGGAATCCATCGGAAATATCCATTTCCGAGAGTGTTATCCATACTCAGGTACGCATCAAGATTCGTATTCGTCGCCTTACCGCCAACCGCGCCCCAGCTAATAACAGCGCCGGCAGTGTCGTAGAAATAGATGCGTGCATTATCTCCCGTCCATAAACCATTCTTCACAAAAATGATCGGATACGAACCGTCCTCTTTCTTTTCATACCGAATCAGTCCTGTACAAACATATCCGGAGACAGGACCCAACGGAGTATAACCGCCGCTTGAGCCGGAATACGCATTGTTATAGTAACCGTTTACAAGCTCGTACACAGTCTCTCCTGTGCTCCAAAGCGCCTTGGCACCCCGAATCACATTCGTATACACCGCCGTCTCACCGCTGTCCTCATTATCACCACCGCCGCTGTCCGGCTCTCCGCTATCATCCGCCACAGCCTCCGCCGTGAGGAGAATATCCCCCATCACGTTTCTTATGCGAATCACACCGTCTGCATAAGCTGCCGCCGTCACATCCGTGTCTCCCATAACAACCGATACACCGCTGAGCGTATACCCATTCTCTGCACTGAGCCGTACCGTGTATGTATCTCCCTCGGCAGCACTCGCGATTACACTGTCCACAACCGCGTTTGTCAGAACCGTGCGCACCGAATAGATCGGCGTTTTCCCGTAAGATACCGCCTGCGAGTATCCAGCACCGTAGTGATCGAGCCAAATCACCTGTTTCACAGGATCGACCGTTACTACGCAGAACGCCGTGTCCTGCGCTGTGTTCTTCATTTTCGGATATGTCACGTCTTCACCGTATACAGTACCCGATCGCTCATTCTCACGCCCGAAACACGCATTCGGAACGCAGATTCGCTTCACACCCGACGGCATGTCCGTCACCAGATAACAGTGATTGTGCCCGTGAATATTCGCAATCACCGTTCCCGCATTGCCCGCTGTGTAATCACAGTCTACGGAAACGTCACATTCCGGATATGTCCCGTTCGTATACTCCGTCTGTAACTTCTCCCGACGCATATACGCACCGAGCACCTTATCCGTTCGAACGCAAAAACTGTAATCGAGCGGATGATGTGAGAGGAGAAGTACGCTCCACATATCTGCATCCGACTTATCCGAAAGATCCAACGCCTCCACCAGCCAGTCGATCTGCGTCTGACCGATCGTCGTATTCCCACTTGATATAAACGCACCCTCCGGGTCAAGATCATCGTTGTCGCACGTGTTCAGAACGATCACACGTACCTTGCAGTCGGGAAAATCCCTGTAGCAGTATCCCCTGTACCTCTCAGCTGCGGGATATACCGCCCCCGCGTTGTATGCACTGATGAGAGGAAACAGATCGTGCCCGTCCAGATATTCGTTTCCGTTCCCCGCATAGTTCAGCATCAGCGAATCATGATTGCCGATCGCGCGGAAATTCGGCAGTCCGTCAAATGCCTCGAAGATTTTCTCATTCGCCGCACGAATCTCCTGGATACCGTCCTCCACCGTCGTCCCGTCAAACGCAGCCGTGTCCGCAAGATCTCCACGTCCCCAAGCGTAATCTCCGAGCGCCGCTGCGAAATCAATGTGACACTTTTTTCGGATCACCTGCATCGCCTGTCCCGCATGCAGAAGCGCAGTCGGGATGTACTGCTGATCCGTATTCACCGTGTACCCCTCGTGTATGTCATGCATATCCGAGATCGCAAAGAAGGAAACCGTGTTCTCGTTCTGATGCAAGTATACCAACCTCACCACTCTCTCGGCTTCCTCGCGTACATACTCCGGGATCATGTCACCACCTGTGCCATAATCCACACCGGCAATCGGCTTCTCCCCCCGATCCCCTTTCTCCCCGGGCAAACCTCGCTCCCCTCTCTCTCCCTTCAGAGAAGCAAGCCACTCCGCCTCCGTTCCCGCATATCCATGCTTTTGGGCGATCCCGTACGCCGAAAGATAATACCCTCTCCACGGCACACCAAGTCCACCGTCCTCGTATACATCCCCATGCGTGTCCGCAGGACGGTATCTTTCCGCAAAATACCGCATGAACTCCCCGAAGTGCGCGTTGAACATCTGCATCGTGTTCTGGTACTTGTTGTACTCGCCGTTTGCAAAATCGATCATCGCATACAGATACGCCGTGTACAGCTTGTCGTGCGGCGGCTTTACGAGCAGCTCCGTCTCCGCATCCTCCGGCCACCGGTATACGATCACCTCATCTGTCGCAAGAAGCATTACCTCCGTCTGCACAAGCCCCTCCGCCTCATTCAGCCACGACAGCTTCGCCTCCTCGGAAAACGCATTCGGCTTTACCGAATCGGCAAGCCTTATCACATCCGATATTTTCAATTCACGTACCTCCTTTCAACAAATAAGGCGGCGGCATAAGCCACCGCCCTCTCAAATTCCCGTCAGGTCGCAGAAATCAGTGCCGTACCACCGTCGATACCACCCACAGCAAACGCTCTCCAGTCGTTGAAGCCGGCAGTGAATCGAGCACGTCCGCTCCATACGTTCGCGTCATTGCTCTCGTCAATGCGGCTCTTCACGCTCAGATGCTCACGATCCAGCCAGATCGCACCGCCGTTGTCCTCGTTGTACTTCTGATCCAGAAGGATCCACGGCTTCGTACCCGCAGTAATGAACTGATTCAGATACGTCCATACAATCACGTTCCAACGACCGAACGTGAAGTTGAAGCCGTTGTTCGCCGTTTCCGGATCCTTGTCCGCACCGATCGCCGCAAAGACCGCCTTCTTCAGCGCATAATCGTTCGGAATCAGGATCGTCGTCGGAGATACGTCCAGCACCTCACCATTGTCCCCGCGGAAATCCTGCATCTTCGACTCCATCGCCGCCAGCGCATCGTTTGAGAACGCATCCGAGAACAGATTCGACTGCGCCCCCTTCTTCAGCTTGGACGGATGATTCTTCGCAAACAACGCCTTTCCGTCTGCCGCCGTCGCATCAAACGTCTTGCCGCCGAACGCGATCGAGGAAGCCCCGCCGATCGCGCCGCCCAGAAGAGATGCCGCAAACTGCTCACGGGTTCTGTGATACGCCGCAATAAAGCCTGCAGGCTGCTTTTTCAGATCCATGACCTTCGCGTCATCCACGATCTCCTTGGAGAGCGAGAACGAGTTTTTCCACGTCATGTGCTCCAGGAATTTGGAGTATCCCTCCTGCATACCGTCCATGGGATACGAGCCGTTCTCACCCACCGGCTTGAAACCGTCCATAGCGGTCATCGTCGTGAACTTCTCACCCCAGTGCTTCGAGGAGCTCACGCAGAACAGCTCCTTAATCATCGACTGCTGCTCCCATGCCTCCCCCTTCTTCTCGATAAACATACGGATCGGCGCCTGGCTTTTTCCGAAAATGCTGTCCTGAAGACCCGATCCCTCGGTAAATGTAATATTAGACATTCAATCTCTCTCCTTTCTCAAGTTATGCAAAACGGACACGTACCGCCGCACCCACAGCAGTACCGTCCATACCGACAACCTCGGCAACACCGTCCGTGGTCGTCGCCGTTACACTCATGCCGTCCGTCGCATGAAGCGTCACCTTGTCACCGAGCTTAATACTCGTCGCCGCCGCCGAGAACTCCGTCTCGTAAACGGTACCCGGCGTCACACGGATCACGGGGATCACCTCACCCGCCGCACACGCGTCCTCTTTTTCGCACATGCTGATGTACGTCGGCTTAACCGAAGCCTTTGCCACCGAAAGATTGCCGCCGGAAAGCACCAGCGCCATACCCACCGCCGGCACAAGTCCCTCCGCAGGCAAATATTCGATCGACGGAACGTGTCCGTCATCTACGTAATGAATCTTAAATGCCATTTTTTCTCTCCTTTTCGTTTGTCCCAATCCGACTATCTCTTCCCACTCTGTGACCGTTTTCCGTAGGGCGGGGGTTTACTCCCGCCGTTTCGTATGGTTTAATCTAACCGCAGCGGCGGGACCAAGGTCCCGCCCTACAAACCAAATCATTCCTTTGTGTGAACAAAAACGTAATTGGGCATTTTGTATCCGTTATCTTTTCGCGTACCTCTGATAATGCCGCTGAATCTCCGCATCCGTCGCCTCCGGATTGAACGCCCGGTATTCCGCCTTCACATCCTCAGGTACCGTGATCGCACCCGTACCGCGCGTAACCGTGGAGGACAAATGGGATTTTCCCGCCTGCGCGTTCAAAAATGCCTGTCTTGAGGCCGCCGCCGCAGATCCCGTGAGCCTCTCAAAGTTTGCGAGCTTGTACGCATCAGTGATCGTGTATCCCTTCTGTACATACTCGTATACCTTTTCATAGTTCTCCGTCTTCGTAAGATCGGAGAGCGTCTTAACGGAAGGATCGAGCGCACCGATCTCACGGAGCTGCTCCTCAATCTTCGCCTTCGCCTCACGTTCCTTTGCCGCCTTTGCCGCATCCTCTGCTCGCGCCCGCGCCTCCTTCGCCGCCTTTACCTCGGGAAGGGACTGAACGAACGCCTCAAATTCCTCATCCGACATACCGCTCTTTTTAAGAACGGATTTTTTCTGCTCCGCCTCCACCTCAGTACGGTACGCTTCGTACTCGGCTCTCGTGCGGATCGGCGCACCTGTGTACGGATTCGACAGAGATAACCCCGCGATCACCTCATCCACACGAGCCGCCGCTTCTTTCTCTGCCTCCTCCTTCGCCGCCTTTATCGCAGCATCCCTCTCAGCCTCCGCTTTACGCCGAGCCGCCGCATATCGGGCATTCTCGGCAGGAGACTGACCGGCTTCCACTGTGTCCCCCACAGCCTCAGCCTCTATATCTTCTACGCCGGGTACGGCGACTTCCCGATCTTCTCCGCCTTCCGCACCGTTTTCCGTTTCCACCGCAGGTTCAGCGACCTCCTGCCCGTTTCCGCCTTCATCCACGCCAAACAGCGCACCGTAGTCAATATCTTTGTCCATGTGTACTTCCTTTCAGATTTTTCTTTTCAGCGTCTCACTTACCGCCTCTCAGATCACTTCCCGTCTTGCCGACGTTCTTGCCCTTCTTCGGCGTGATCTGCATGGGTGCCTTCACGATCTGCGAAGACGTGTTCGCAATCTTACCCGCATATCCCTGCTTCTTCATCCGTTCATTCCTCCTTCCCTCAATGTATTGACAGCCGCCGGAAAATCCGCCGGCATTGTCGCTCCTCCCTGATGCATCTGCATCATCGCCTGCTGCTGTGCAGCCGCCTGCTGCCGCGCGCTCTCCTCCGTGAGATACGCCTTCGTCTCCGCCGCACCCGGATAGTGAAGCATCTCCATCTTCGACCAGAAAAGGATCAGCGTCGAGAGATTCGTCGGATCGCCGAAAGCCCCCGTCTGGAGATTCATTCTGGTCTCCTGCCACATCGCCTCACGGTTGGACGCAAGCGGTGCCGTCGCATCACAGGAGAATAAGAACCGATCGTTCCAGCACCACTGCCCCGCCTCATCCTTCTCCAAAAAATCGTATCGGTTAAACGTGTCATACTGCGTGTTTCCGTGAATGTCACGCGAAACAACCGGGCGCGGCTCATCCGCATACGCCAGACGGAATTTGAACATCGCCTCAAAGAGTGCCGCATACGCCGCATTCTTCATCACCCTTTTGGATTCCAGACGTCCGGCAGACTGCGCCGCCGCAAATTCCTTTGCCTTGCCGCTCGTCGCCGTGTGATCCTGTCTCCCCTGGAACGAGTCCGTGATGCCGATCACCTGCCTCGCTTCCTCGTAAATCTCAGCAAGATACGCCATATCCTGCTCAATCGAGCCTTGCATGTCGTACACACCGATGAGTGCCTTGTCCGCCGCATTTCCGATACGGATCACCTTCATGTCCTCGGAATCGTTTCGCACACTCGCCCGATCGGGAAGCGTGATGTAGCTGCCCGACTTTACGAGCTTGTCAATGATCTTCGCCTCAATACGGTTCGTCGTGTTCTGCTGGGATGCGATCTTGTCAATGTCCGAATCCCCCAAAAAACGCCCGTATACACTCACGTTTTTCTGAAGGATCACCGGGAAAATGTTCGGCTTGTAAAACGGTATAAGCGTCGGCATAAGCACCGTCTGCATGATCGGTGCTCCATCCGGGGAAACCTCCGTCTCCGACGGAATCACAGTAGGAGATGCCCCGGGAATCTCACCGCCGCCCGAAAGCGGGATCGGCATGTAAATCTCCTCGTACTCCTCTACCCTCTCCTCAAAACGATCCCCACCGCAGTACGGACAAACCTTCTTTCCCCGTCCGCCTGTGCTTGCCTTAGCCGTCTCAAATCGCTCCTCGGCTTCCGTTACCTCGTCCTCCGTGAAAAGAATCCCACGCATCTCGGGCAGAATACCGTCCACAGCCTGCTCTTTGCTCGGATGCTCCTCCAAAGGCTCAATCGCACCGCATTTTGCGCACCGAGAAAGCCTGCGAGCCTGATAATCGTCCAGATCCTCCAGCACTGTATCGTTCACCCAGCTGTAAAGCCCGATTCCGCCCGACTCGTTTCGGTAATACGCCACATACTGCGTTACCAGCTCGTCCGCCGTTCCCTCTCCCGTCGAAGTCCTTACATCAGACTCACTCTCACTCTCGTCCGTCACATCCACACCGTATTTGCGATGAATGTACTCCTTCGTCTGAGGCAGCTTCAGAATCACAAAATCCATGTCTTCAATCCCCGAATATACCCCGTCCTCGGGAATGATTTGCTTCGGATGCAAAGCGGATACCGTAAGCTCCCCTACCGTGTAGTGCGTCCTTTTCGTGTTGTCCCACTCCAGAAGCAAAGCCGCACCGCCCTGAATCGGCACCGTGCGCTCCATCATGTCACCTATCGCCTCAAACGGCATACGGTCAAGCTCCGAGCGAAGCATGTCCTCAATCAGCTTCGCCCGCCCCTCATCCTCTTTCCGTAAAGGCGTAACCTTAGGCTGAGGGATCGACGAATTGATCTGCGACTCAATCAGCTCCGCACAAATGTTGCGCACGTGCGGCGTCTTGTCCTTCTTCTCCCCCGATACAATCGGAGAGATGTCGCGAGCCCCCTTGTATAAATCCTCACGCCTGTCCATCAGAGCCAGCTCATCCGCATACGCCGCCTGATTTACAGAGAGCCGACTCTGCCATAAAGCCAGCTTCGCCTTGTCCGTTTTTCTTTTCGCCATCATTATCTCCTCGGTTCTCCCCATTTTCGTGTCAAATACTTTCGCTCTTCTTCGGACGCATTCTCAAAATCCTCCCATTGGGATTCACTCCACTCCACAGAGGACTCCCCCGTGTCCGCTACATACCGCATCTGCGGCCGTACAAAATGCGCAATCGCAAGCGCCATCACCGTGTCATCGTGTGCCCCCGCCTCTGCTTCCGGCTTCAGCGTCTCGGGATTTCGTACAAATGTCAGCATCTCCTGCATCGTGATCTCATCGGTGAGAATCGTCACATCCTCCCGTACCGCGCGGATCAGTTCACTGAGGATCACCGGCCTCGTCTTTGCATTCGTCTGAAAACCAAACGACCGCTTCACCGCGTGCGTGTAATCATCCACCGTCTCCCTTACGTACAGATTTTCATATCCAAGCCGTTCCAGCTCCAGTACAGGATACGTCGAGAAATTCACCTCCGGCGCAATCAAAGCCACGTTATACCATATGCCGAGACAGTAGAGCTGACGGGCGAATACGTCCTCGTCAAAATGACCGCGCAGCATACAAACCTGCTCCCCCGTTCGATTGTCGAGCACCTGACAGACAAAGAAGTCCGATCCCTCTCCCGCCGTGTCCGCCCCGATCACGTAAGGGACACCCGTCTCCGGCTTTTTGTATACCAACGCACACCCATCCACCGTCTCTTCAAAGGAGATTTCCGTAAGTCTGAGCCCGTCGTCCCGATAGACAAACAAGCCCCGCATTTTCGGACGAATCCCCTCGGACAGCCTCCTTGAGATCGCCTTCGCATCAAAGACACTCTTGCCCGTCACACCCCACATACCGAGACAGTATACCTGGTAGTAATATTCATCCGTCTCCTTGAACGCCTCGAGCGTCCGAACCGCCGCCGCATCCAGAAATCGGTTGTCCCGGTACGTGCTTTCATGCACCAAAGCTCTCGGATCCTCCCGGTCAAAAAACCGCTTTTTCAGCCAGTGCGTGATGCTGATCGGGTTGAAGGACAGAATGATCTGCTTGTACTCCCTGGTCTCGCCTCTCAGTCGAATGTCGAGCTGATTAAAGTCTCCCTCAAGCAGCTCACTCGCCTCCTCGATCCATATCCCCGTGATCGCGTAGATCGATTTCAGCTTTTCTACGTCGTCAAGCCCCGCAAATATGATCTCACTCCCGTTCGGAAACGAGATCGCCATATCACTCTTGTTTGCCTTGTATCCAGAGCTCGGATAATGCTCGATAAGCTGCCCCAGTATCTGCCGAAAACAGCTCTCACGGAGAGTCCTCGCAACCTTGCGGCATACAAGAAACCGATGCCCCGGCTCACTGATCGCCCTCTCCAGAATCTTGCGCCCCGCAAATATGCTCTTGCCCGAGCCGCCTCCGCCCTTCAGTACAAGATACCGATGCGTGTCCGCAAAGAGCGGCATGAACGTCTCGTTATTGGTCTCCCTCAGCCCGTCATACCAAAGGGCAAGCGCATACAGACGATCTATCTCCCTCTTATCCACGTCCCATTCTCCTATGCATTACACGGGTGGATATGGAATCCACCCCTACGGGATAACACTCCTTTTGTAGGGGCGCATTCCATATGCGCCCGCCTCATTCCCCCTCGTCTACCTGCACCTCTCCAATCGCCTTCCCGGCAGCAGCAATCAGTGCCATCTTCTCTCTGAGACTCACCGACTCCGCCCCCATCACACCACGTGTCGCCTCTCCAAGCTCCACCTCAGCCTTCTGCCTGTATCCGTAGTTGTTCTCAAGATTAAAGAGGATCCCGTGTACCCCCTTCTCGCGGAGAATCGACTGCTCCACGAGATACGCCTCATGCCGCATCATCGCCCGGGAGGTCACCTCGGCAAACTCCGGATGCTTCTTTGCGTCACAGTAGTTCGCCCACGTCCGCTTGTCAATCCCGAGATAGAGACACATCGACACCACCGACGGAGGTACCGCGTATTGCACTTTCACAACACCCTCACCGTCCGCATTGATTACCTGCTCCCCGTCCGCACCAACCACCGGCACAACACACGAAATCGAACGGAAATACGCCTCAATCGCATCTTCCAACGTCTTTTTTGTGTACTTTTTCGGTCTTCCACCACGCATTTTTGCCACTCACCCTCCCACCTGCCATCTGAGCCCTATATATGTTCGCGTACACACACGCGCGCCCCCGCCCGCCATTCGGGGGAAATAAGTAAATGGCGTCAAAGATGCCGCCGCCATTTACGCGAGCTCGCCTTGAACGCTGAGGCGTTCATTTTCCGCTGCGCGGAAACACCGGCAATCTCGCACACCCACGTTAACCGTCTTACCCGCCCACCAACCGCCGCAAATCTTCCGACCGCTATCATTTTACCACCAAAAATTCACACCTTTTTGCACATACCGCCAAAAACTTTTGGCAAACAAAAAACCTGCCACAGCATTTCGCCATAGCAGGATTCTGAAATTTTATCAAAAAAGTTTCGCAAAAGCATTGACGCACGTGTTAACACGTGTTATAATATATACAGGAGATGGGCAAATGAACTATGGCGAACTCAAACGCGCCCTAAGAAAGATCGGTTGCTATAAAGATAGCGAAGGATCACGCCACGAAATGTGGACAGTCCGATCACAGGCAACCTCTTTCCCGTCGGTCGCCACGATCGGCAAGAGGTTGCATCAGGCACACTGAAAAACATCAAGAGAGACTCGGGGCTCAAATGAGCCCCTCTCCCCTCTCACGAAAGGAGATATAGATATGGCAAAATACGTCTATCCGGCAATCTTTACACCCGAGGAAACAGGATACTCCGTTGTGTTTCCCGATATTCCATGCTGCTATACGTGCGGCGAATCTATGACGGATGCCCTCGATATGGCACGCGACGTGCTCGCACTCCGTCTTGTCTGCATGGAGAATAAACACGAAGAAATTCCCGAACCGTCCGCTCTCAAAGCAGTCACCCATACAGATGCGGAGTTTGTATCCCTCATCGGATGCGATACGATCGAATACCGCAGACAGAACGACACCCGTGCCGTCAAGAAAACGCTCACCATCCCCTCATGGCTCAATACCATGGCGGAAGCAAACGACCTCAACTTCTCCGGCATCCTCCAAGACGCGCTCAAACACCACCTCAATATTATGCAGTAACCTACAAAAAGAACGGCTGACCTCAGCCGTTCTTTTTCTTTCCCCCCAACTCCGCCACCGCTTCCTCCGTCAGCTTGTCCACCCGGCTCTCCGATACCTCCATCGCCAGAGCCGTCTTCACTCTCCCCCACCCAAGTACGTATCGGTAGTATAGCACCCGCCTGTGATTCGCACGCTTCAGTCCCTCAATCGCCGCCTCGATCTCCTTTTGCTTCCTGTCCCGTGTATCGGCAATCTTCTCATACCGACGGATGAGACGCTCTGCCCGCTTTCGATCCCCCTCCCGTCCGCTGTCCCTCGCAGTGAGTTCCGCCTGTCTTAGGCGTGCACGAATTTCAATAAGTTCTCTTTTCCCGTCTCTGTAGTCCTTCAAATCCTGCTTCGTTATCACAACCGACTCCCCCCCAATTTTTATACAAGCACAAAATGCATACCTCAGCCGCGTTTTTTATCGCCACCTCGGTATGCTCCCTCATCCCTCTCGATCTCCCCGAACTATTCCCCGGGAAATCTCCCCCTCCTATTCCTGCACGGTTCTAAAACCTTACACATATACAAGACCGTACACGGCAGGCACATTCCCCGCCGTGTTTTCAATTTCTCCGTCTCTCCTTTTCTATCCGCCGCTGTAACTTTACATCCAGTACAAACTTGAAATATACATACCCGAACGGCGTGTCCTTCGCCTCCACAAGCACGTATCCCTTCGGCGCTCTCGGCGGCTTCTCGGGCGTATACTCCCGCTTGATCTCCACGGCATCCTCACACTCAGGCTTCACATGATTTCTCGTCGCATAGTAGTGATGCCCACCCTGCTCCACAGTCCAGTGTCCCCAGTAATAGTTCGCAATCGCCGTGTAATCCCGCCCGTGATCCACCCCGTCGTAGTAGTTGTGCTCACGGAGCACCTTACATTCCACAATCGCCCCCCACGTCCACACCCGACGAATCTGTTCCTCCGTCAACCCACGCATTATGTAATGGAAATGAATCCGCGCAGTGCTGTTTTTACCACGCCCCATCACAAGGATGATCTTCGCATCCGCATTGATCCGCCTCAGCCTGCGTACATATACCGCACGTACCTTTTTCGCCTCGTCAAACGTGTGTACCTCGTGCGCATCATCAAACGTAAGCGTCCCCTTAAAAGAGGAAGGATCGTGATTCTCATTCACCAGCTGCGCGAATTTCTTTCTCCCAATCGCGTCCTTGAACGCCTCGTACTCCTCCGCCGTCTTGAACCGTACACGTTTCTTGTACTTCTTTACATCCGCCCTCTGTGGCATACTGTATACAACCGTCTCAAGAACACACCCCGCATAAGTGCTCCGCTTTACCCGCTTCACGTTTCACCATTCACTTTCTCCTCAGTCTCCCTGTCACCTGTCTCCATGCCCGTGTCAGCCATACCATGTACGCCGGGCAATCCTTAAACGCGCACGTCGCTTCGTTCCGCTTGCACTTCGCACACGGATATTTCTCATAAACTTCCTCAAGCTGTTCTTCTCTTGCCTGTTTCACTTTTTCCTCCGTGCGGCAGCAACCGCTGCCTCAAAAAATTCATCCGTGTCAAAACTGCCTCCGCCGCTTGCCGACTCCGCCTCTTCCTCCCTCGCCCATGAGCGGATCACGGCAAGGTGCGATTTGTACCTGTCACCCTTTTTCGCTATGTATTCGGACAGCTTCTCAATCCGTGCTTCAAAGTCCCCCGGAAACTCCGCCTGAATCTTCTCATACTCCTCATCGGAGAGCAGGACGTTCTGATACTCGCCGTACTTATGCCGCTTCACTTCCTTTTTCACCGATCCAATCACCACACACGGCTCGTCCACCATAAGATCAAGCACATATGAAAGCGTCGAGCACGCCCTCTCATCCGCCTTTCTCTCCGCAATCCGAAGAAGCGATTTCAGCTTGTCCGAAAAGCTCTCCGCATCAATAAGCCGCATCTCACGGGGCATCAAACTCACCGTATCCCCACCACGCAGGATCCTTGTGCACCCCGTTCACGAAGATCTCCAGCGTGTATTTGTGCAGGTCTTCTTCTTTTTTCAGCCATGATATGTTTTCTTTGATAAACTTCTTCAGCCGTTCAAACTCGGCGACATCTCCGTTTTCCATGATCGCGTCCTCGGCGAGCTTTACCCACTCGTCCTCCACGATGTCACCGAGCTTGCACCGGATACCCGAGCGGTAATGCCCGTACCGTGAGCCACTTTCGCCAACCCATCTGCCCGTGTGCAGTGTTACACGAAGGCTTTCGTAATCAGCCATCCCCATCCTCCCACAACTGCGGAAACAACCGCTTGATCTCACTCCACTCCAGCGGCAGATCGGCAAATTCATCCCCGTCCACCCCGGCGAGAATCACCGTTCCGACAAATTCCATACCACCGATCTCACAGCAGCACTCCTTCCCCTTCAGCCGACTTTCTTCATCACAAAGTACAACCAAACCCGAGCAAAGCGTCACCGCTTCTATGTATCCTCCAACCGTTTTCTGCAAATTCTCAAGCGTGTCCGATATATTCACATGCCGCGGATTTCTCCCCGGTTCTTTCACCAGTACTCCGATTTTCTTCATATCTCACACCTCCCCGAGCTTCATCTGCCCATCCGGGTCGGGGAGCGTCCACCATGCCTTCCCCTTCGGCTCTGCTTTTGTCTCTGAGCGGGCGGATATGGAATCCGCCCCTACAGAGCACCCACCCAAGGCTCTCCCGTCGAGATGCTTCGCATCTCGGAGAGAGCTGTCACCGCAGGTGACTGAGAGGGTCTCCTTCTTCAAATGTACGTCCCTCTCCGAAAGCGTCATTTTCTTCATCCCCACCTCCAAAGGCAGCGCATACCTGCGTATCGGATACAGCGTCCATGCTCGTCTTCGCCAGTCGTAGTATCCCCGATACGTCGCCAAAAGCTCGCACGCCTCATACGCACCGATCACACATTCGCGATCCGCCGGATGTCCTTTTATGATTTCGTATTCCATCTGCTTGCCTCCATCTCACGAATGATTTCCGCGCCGATCACGCCAAGCCGACGCGGCGCACGAATCTTCCGAATCATGCGTGCCGCCGCCCACGCCAAAAGACCGACCCCCATCACGGCAAGAAGCACAACGGGTACAAGCAGCCATCCCGTAATCTCCGTGCCGTAGATCAGATGCTCACCGAATATATACAGACACCCATATGCATCCCCGCACAGGATCGCTGCATATATCCTTGACAAATTTTCTTTTAAGTGATATAATTTCATTGGATTAATTTCCTTGATCGCTTCCGTGTGCTGCAACACCGGGAACCCCCAAAGCTCTCTCCATTCGCTTCGGGGAACCCCTGCGCACCGGAGGCGATTTTCCTTTCTTCCCCTCTCTTCTCTTTTCACTCCTCTTCCCGTTCCCCTCTTCCCCCCGTCAGATCGATCTCTTCCTCGTCAACCACATTCATCAGCATCGCCAGCCCCTGCACTTCCGGATTCTCACCCCATACCTTTGTAAGCGCCCGCTCCACAGCCACCGTCGCGGTAGCCAGCTCCTTGCCTTCACAATCCGCGAGCAGGATCGCCTGCGGCTGTCCATTGTCACATACCCCCGCAAGGATCGCGTTCGTGTCAATGTTTCGGAGAATCTCTCCCGTCTCGTTGTCCTTTATCGTCAGATTAAATTTCATTTTCACACCTCATTTCTTTGTAGGGGCGCATTCTTCGAGTTGGCAAGCCAACTCGCGCGCCCTTCTTTTTATTTTGTAATAACTGTTTCCTGCATATGGAATACAACTTCCCCGCCCGTTCCGACAAGCGTGACGTGTTTCTCATCTGCCGTGATCTTGATCTCTCGCGCACCGCCTACCGTTTCGGCAGCCTTTTTGTAGTCTTGAACGATACGCATGATCCTATCCGCAAGCGTGTTTTCCGACATCGTTTGTTTACCGTAGGGGGCGACGTCCTCGACGCCCCGTTTTTGTTTTGTCTCCACCTTCTCCTCTGCCTCGATCTCTGCCGCGATCTTCTTTCCCTCCGCGCGGAGCTTCTTCAGCTTCGCCGCGATCGCCGGAACGCTCCTCCCCATCTCCGCCGCAATGTGCCTCGCATCCATGCCCTGCTTCCACCGCTCAAGCATAAACGCCACCTCATCGCTTGTCCACTCTCTTCCGTTCATTTCTTTTTCCTTTCTTTTCAAATTAAATATCCTCTGCCTGACCGCCGCTGCGGTCCTCTCCATCTCCACAGCAATCTCCGCGTATGACTTTCCCTCTCCATGAAGTACCATCAGTCTCTCGTCATCCGCCGCTTTCCAATGCTTCTTTTCTTTCTCCCTCTCCGGCGGCTTTTTCTTTCTCTCAACCTCGCACCCGTGCGCGATCAGTATATCCTCAATCACACGCCTCGGTACCGCGTTCAACTCAGAGAGAATCTCCACCTGTGCATTTCTGTTCTTCGCATCTCTCCACGAGGCAACGATCTGCTCATCCCGCATCCACGGATTGTACTGCCCTCTCGCCATGTTTCTCATACTCCGTGACCGGGATCTTCTCCACACAGGATAGCTCCTGAAACGCCGCATATTTCTCCGGGTACTTCTTGAAATATGCCGTCAGCGCCGCCGATAGCCTCGCAGAAATCGTCGCTTGGTATTCCGCAGGCAGCTTATCCACCTGCTCCCCGTTGTAAAAAAGCCGAAACCCGATCTCCTTGCCTTTCCCTGCCACATCATCCACTCCTTTCTCAGTAATTCCATGATATGTACCTTGCTTGTACCGTGTTACAGCACATTTTCCCATAACACCTTGCATTTTTCTCAATACTGTGATATAATAATTTTACTGCAATATCCATGAGGCAAGAGTCATCACCTCTTCTCCTCAACCGACTCTCGAAAGTACGTCACCCGCTCCTACGGGAACCCCCAAAGCTCTCTCCATTCGCTTCGGGGAACCCCTGCACGGGTGTACCGAAAACGAGAGTCTCTTTTTGTTCGTACTCATCCTCGCACATTGCCTGCTCAAGCAGCACCATCACGTTGAGTAACCTCTCTGTCAATTTCTCGCCCGAAAAAGCCGTCATCCCTTCGATAATCCCATAAGCCCGCTGTATCCGCTCTCTGGCTCCTGCTGTCATTTTTCTCACCACCTTTCCACTCTCGTTTACATCACCAAGGAAAAAATAAAGCAAATACCGCCGCAAGACATAGTAATTCCCAAACAGCGATCAGAGCTGCTGTCTTTTTGTCATCTGCATACTCGTGAAACGCCCATATTACCACACCAACCGCAAGCACACTCGAAACCAAACACATAATTGTGTTAAACATACTTTCCTCTCACCTCCCCTCTCCCGCTTATGCGGGATTTTTGTCGAACTATCTTGTCTGACCTTTGTTTTCGTGGTATAATGGATTTACCTGCACGGTAGGCAGAAGTAGGAGATGCCTCTATGTCAGAACTGATTGCAATTCTTTCCCTTGTGGTTGCTGTAGTCGCCCTCGTATACGACATCTACCGCGATCACACAAACGAGTAACCCGCACATAGCCGCGCCCTTTTGAAGTTTTCAGCACGCGAGTTGAGACACGGACTTGCCACCCGCCGTGAAAATAGCCTATGTTTGGTGTAACGTGCTGAGAATTTCATTTTGCACTTGACACACGTTTTGCGGTATGTTATAATGTTCTTGCGATTAGTTCACATGTGGAGACATCCTACTGTCCCATATGCCATTTGGATAGATACGGCTAAATCTGTCCACCCTCTTCGCCGGCACCCTCGTCCACCCGAGGGTGCTGCTCTTTTTTATCTTCCATCCTACTTACCTCCTTCCAACCATCCCGCCTTACGCGGGATTTTCTTTTTGCTCGACTTCATCTTCAAAGAACTTCTGCCAGTCGAATCCCAACACCGCCCGCAAGAAGGACTTTATACGCGCCACCTCTCTTCCGTTTATACTCGGGCATAACCTTCCTTATAAGGTCTAAAGCTACGCTTAACTTCTCTGTCAGTATATCGTCATCTTCATCGAATTGAACCTGTTCGAGAAGTACGCGAATATTCCCGAGTTTTTCGAGAAACATATCATCTGCAGAAACGGCCATCAGGTCTATCATGTCCAGTGATTCCTGAAGGCTATCTCTAAGAGCAGCTTTTTCTTTCCTGGTCATTTTTCTCACCTCCTCGCAAGACAGTTATTTCTGAAAAACTATTGCAAACTCCCCTCGTTTGTGGTAAATTATTACTGAAACGAGGTGAACCTTACATGATTGCCAAACGTATAAAAGAATTGCGAAAATTGACCGGTATATCTCAACAGAAACTTGCTACCGATTTAGGACTTACTCAAGCTTCCGTGGGCAACTGGGAAAATGGCACCCGTTATCCTAAAACCGAAACGTTAAAAGCCATTGCAAATTATTTTGACGTTTCCATTGACTATCTCCTTGGTACATCCACCGACGCATTACTGACTCTTTCCCATAAAGTCCCACTTCACATAAAAGAACTACGTACCAAGCACGGCATCACAGCCAAACAACTGGGCGAAATCATCGGTGTAGCAGAAAGCACAATCTCTCTGTACGAAACCGGGAAGCGTTACCCCAATTATTCCACACTGATGAAGATTGCCGATCACTTCAACGTAACCGTTGATTATATTCTCGGTAGAGACAGCATTATTCCCGATGCAAATTCCCGTACAGCTCCGCAGTTTTCCACATTGCTAAAAGAATTGCGCACCGCACAAGGGAAAAAGCAACGAGAAATCGCTGAACAGCTCGGAATCGATCGCACGACGTACGGTAAATATGAAACAGGCGTAAGCGAGCCCGATTTTAAGATAACTCTGAAAATCGCAGACTATTTTAACGTCTCCGTTGACTACCTCCTTGGACGCAAGAAATCCCCTCAAGATGAATCCGTCATTACTCCCTCTCCTTTTCCTGATAATCTCAAAAAACTGCGCACCGCGCGTCAGCTTACCCAAACTGCACTCGCCGAACAACTCGGTGTCAGCCGTTCCACAGTTGCCATGTGGGAATCCGGCGAGAGTGAACCGAACATCGAAACCATCCTTTTCCTGTGCCAACTGCTCAACACAACACCGTCTGCCCTACTTGATGTTGACAACACACCCGCCAACTTAACCGCCACCGATCAGAAACTGCTTGATGCGTACCACGCCGCTGATCCCGACATTCGCTTCGCCGTCGATCTGATCCTCAAAAAGCACGGTAAGTAATTTTAACACCATCCCGCTCACGCGGGATTTTCTTTTTGCTCATTCGGACGAAGCAGCTCATCCACCGTACAGCCGAGCGCCCGTGCTATCTCTCCCGCTACCGCAACCGATGGTGTACGGATCCCCTTCTCCACCTGACACAGCATCGCCTGAGTCACGCCAACCTCTCGCGCAAGTGATTCCTGCTTCAGTCCTTGTCTCTCTCGACAGCTGCGAACGTTTTCACCAAAAGACATTCGAATCCCTCCTCTTTCTTTTTTGCATTGACATTTTCTATTGGTTGTGCTAAAATGATGGTGTAAGTTTTAGCACGGTTATATAATATCACTATTTTTAGCGATTGTCAACACACAAATCGCTCATTTTAATGATTTTGGAGGTTTGCACAAATTATGGAGATTTTTTTGTACAAATCGTCCGACGTCGCAGAGCGTATCAAGAATCTCGCAAAAGTGCGCGGTGTAATTATTAAGGATATGCTTTCTGACCTCACACTCGGCACCAACACACTGTCTAATATGCGACACGGCAGGATGTTATCCTCCGACAGTCTGGCAAGAATCGCCGATTACTTTGGCGTCTCCGTGGACTACCTCCTCGGTCGAGAGCCCGAAAAAACAGAACAGCCCATCGTCACCGATGAGCTGTCTGCCGAGAAACAGGCTCTTATTGATTTTGCCCTTTCCGTTCCCGAGGAGAAGGCGAAGCAGGTTCTTCGAGTTCTGAAAGCAATCGTGGAAAGTGACGAATAACCTTCTCCACCTGCGCAGGCGTCAGATTCAATATGTACTCCAGCAGTTCTTGTTTCGCACTCATCTCTTTTCTCCTTTCAGACGGCGCACTAAGCCGTCCCTTGCTATCTCCATTATATCGAAAAGAAAAATCGAATTTTGTAGAAGTAAGGAAGCATTTGGAAATAATTTAAGTTTTTTATAAAAATTTTGGGAATTATCTCCCGAACAACGAGGTCACGTTATGGGCGGTCTGATTGCGGCAGGCATTTGTGCCGCCATTTTCTTTCTTTTGGTGATACTATATTTACGTCACACAAACGCCTTGCTGACCACCGAAAACAAATGGCTGACCATTCAAATGGGTATTAAAGATGCTCGTATAGAAGAACTGGAAGGCGAAAAGCAGCCACCCGAAGAAGAACCTCGCAAAAGGAAACACGACCCGTTCGCACAGCTTTTGCATGAAGAACGACTCAAAGAAGTCATGCGCCTCAGAGACCGCTGTCTGACCCTGCAAACACAGTGCGATAACCTCCAAAAAAGATTAGCGCAATATTCTAACGCCCGCTTTGACCGTGATTCCTACCGCGATGAGTTTCATAAACTCCAGCATGACTACGCCACCCTCTCCGAAAATCACACACGCATCCTTAAATCCCTCTCCTTTACCCTCCCAGCTTTCGATTGGCAGGATCGGGACGACGTATCCCGACTGTATAACGCCCTCCGCGATAATCTCGAAGCAGAATGTAAAGACATCACAGCAACATTCGAATCCCGTTCTCCCAGAAGTAACGGCGACCGCTACAAAACCTCCCTCATTGATTGCGATTGCTACGATTTCCGACACAGAGCCGGAAACAAGAAACCCTGTAAGCATATGTTCGCCCTCGCTCTCCGCATGAACGCCGAGCTCTCCCCACTCAAGGGCGTTGACCGTCAGATGATTCTCGAATATACAGACCTCAAATCCGCTGTAGTTAAAGAGAAACGGGAAATAAAGAAAATCGTCTCCACGACCTCCCAGCGATCCCCGTGGCTCGCCAAACGTATCGCAGAGTATTACGACCAAATCGACCGCGAACGGATCGCCTCCATCCCGCGTTCCACCAAAAAGGAGGAGCTCGACCGCCTCCGCCGCGAAAAGAAACAACTTCTCATCGAACGCAACGAGCTGCAAAGCCAGCTCGATTATCTGATACAGACCTTTCCTGAAATCCGCATCAGTATGTCCGAACCACCGAATATATAATTCTATAGTCAATTTGAATAACAAATTCTGAACATTCATAGAAAGGGGTTGCAAAAATGAAAATCTTAATTTATCTTGCTTGCATGACCGTCTACGCAGTAATTATGGCTCTTTTGAATTATGCAGGAGTTATGCTTGGTGGCATTCCGACTGCAATTCTTGCTGCAGTAACTGTTTTCGTCCCCGCACCTGCCCTTTGTAAAGTTTGGGATAACCACAAGAAAAGCAAGATGACAGATGAAACAACGAAAAATTCGTAAAGGAGGCTACTCTTGACCACCATCACCCCCAAAACCGCCGCCGCATATATCCGCGTCTCCGATGAGAGACAGGACGAGTATTCCCCGGACAGCCAGCTCAAAAGGATCCGCGAGTACGCCAAAGCAAACGGCTATATCCTCCCCGATACCTTCGTCTTCTACGACGACGGCATCAGCGGTAAATCTACCAAGGGCAGAAATCAGTTCCATGACCTCATCGCCCTTGCTAAAGATAAGGAGCACCCCATCGATGCGATCCTCGTGTGGAAATTCTCCCGCTTCGCCCGTAATCAGGAGGAAAGCATCGTCTATAAATCCCTCCTCGCCAAAATCGGCGTCAGCGTCATCTCTATCTCCGAGCCTCTTCCCGACGGTCCCTTCGGCGGTCTCGTCGAGCGTATCATCGAATGGATGGACGAGTATTACCTTGTCCGCCTCTCCGGGGAAGTCCGCCGCGGTATGACAGAAAAGGTCACAAGAGGCGAGCCGATCTGCGCCCCCGCGTTCGGCTACGATATGCATGACAAGAAATACTACCCCAACGACGACGCGGATACCGTCCGCGAGGTTTTCGCCGCCTATCTGAACGGCGAAGGAATGCGTGCCATCGCCTCCCGGCTCAACCTCCGCGGCATCCGTACCAAGTTCGGCAACCCACCCGATAACCGCTGGATCGAGTATATGCTCAATAACCCCGTCTATATCGGCAAAATCCGTTGGAGCACAAACGGACGCGGCGCCTCCAAGCGTGACTATAACAGCCCCGATACCATCATCACAGACGGACATCATGAGCCAATCATTTCCCGGGAAACGTGGGAAGCCACACAAAAACTCCTCGCCGAGAATAAACGACGCTACGCCAAACACGCGCGGCGCGAGCAGGCTCCGTCCACATACGCCCTCCGCAGCCTGTTCCGATGCAGCTCTTGCGGTGCCAGCATGGTGCGCGCGTATACACAAACTCCCTCACTCCAGTGTCATAACTACTCACGCGGCAAATGTATCCGCTCCCACTCCATCACCATGGAGAAAGCCGAAGCCGCCCTCGTTAAAGCCCTTGAATCCGCCGTCGAGAATAACGCATTCAGCATTTCCCCACCCGATTTCTCCTCCTCTCCGCTGATCGACCAAGGCGACATCCAAAAGAGCATCGCCGCCGAGGAAAGACGGCTCCAAAGAGCAAAGGAAGCCTATCAGGCAGAGATCGATACGCTTGAGGAATACGCCCAAAATAAAAAAAGAATCACCGAACGGATCCTTGAACTGAAATCAAAACTTGAAATCCACGAAATCCCCACACGTTCCCCCGAGGAATACGCGGCTTCCGTCAGAAACGTGCTCACGCTCCTGCGTGATCCCCTCGCTGACGAATCGTTAAAAAACGAAGCCCTGCTTAATATTATTGACAAAATAGTATACCACGCCGACCTGAAGGTCATCGACGTTTTCTTCCGTCCGTAAGCATCATCGGTAAATGCAACCCGCTCCACCGAGCTGACTGACAATGATCTGTGCGTACATTGGGTTCGGATTTTTGATTTTAACCGGATACTGAAGCGATTTCTGGTATACCCACATAATTCACACCTCCCACGGCCACGGCTCGCGCACCCACAGCCATTCGTTTTCACAGTCACTGCCACGCGCGAGAAGCGGTCCGTACTTCGATTCATACATCGCTTCCAGTTCCTCGTATTCCTTCACAGCACATTTGTAGCGAGCAATTGCTGCGCTGTTTTCGGGATGCGTATCCAGGAACAGTTCAAGCTCCGTCATCACGAAGTAGAGCCCCATCAGTCTCTCACGCATTTCGCAGTATGCATTCATGTCTCTTCCCTGCGGTACGGTGCGTGTTTTCGTCCCGGGCATCCGCATTTTTCCTGCCTCTGATCGGTCTCCGCAAAAACGAGTTTCCATGGCATCGCGCTGCCACGGCTGTGCACAGCGATTATTATAACGTACATTTCTCATCCGTTACATCCTCCTTTGCATCTCGGACCGGGGGCGTCTGTAATCGGGAGATCCAAAAGGCGGAACAGCGTTCCGTGCCTGAGAGCCTCGTTCGGACAATCGAAAACATCGCCGAAGCCTTGATACGGCGAAGAAACGATCGCCAATGGCGTATCGGACCACTCGTTTGCCACACCGCACACGCCTGTACTGCATGTGTCACGCATCTCATCCACCGTATCGCCGCAAAGACCGGAGAGCGGTTGTACGCATACGGGAGAACGCATCATTCTGTCCGTGCAATCACCGCAGATGCGCGGAGTTAATCCTTCATCATAAATTTTCATTCGTAATATGCCTTTCGTTTATAATCACGTCGGGCGCGAGCGAGCGCGCCGCTGACACTAACAGCATATGACCGAGAGAGACCGTTTGTGAAGACAAAAAAACACCGCCTCAAACTGAAGCGGTGTTTTTTGTATGAAAAATTACTCAGCAGTCTTAACAGCGGTGATGTGGGTGTTTACGCCCTCATACCAGTAGAGGAATCCCTCAACGTCGATTACTGCGCCGGCCTCAAGAGCCTCAACAGCCTTGTAGACATCGGTGCTTGCATCGGTGAGGTAGGACTCAACACAGAAGCTGTAAGTAGCACCGTCTTTGGTAAGAGTAACGTAGATGTCGTTGCCCTGCTGGTCATTCTTGTAGGCAATGGACTCAACGGTCATGCCCTTGAAAGCGACCTTCTTGTTCTGATGGTTAATCAGCTCGTCCTTGCCGAGGAGATCGGTAACATCCAGAGCCTCTGCAACCCAGGTGCCCTCAAGAAGCTCGAACGTAGCGTCGATGATCTCGACCTCGCCTGCCCATGCAGCCTTATAGCCGGAAACCTTGATCTTAGCGCCTGCGGTCATCTTGTCAGCGTCTGCCTTCGTGCAGGGGAGCTCATAGATGAAGTAGCCGCCGGTAGGATCCTGTGCGTAGAGGGTGATCAGACCGATACCGTCACCGTCCTCGTCCCACCAAGCCTGATTGCCCTGAACGTATGCCTCGATCACAACTGCTGCCTCAAGCTCGGCGGCATTGTACTCTTCCCAGGTCATAACGCCCTCGGACTTTTTGTTCGGATCGTTAGTGATTGCATCAGCCGGAGTCGTTTCCGTTTCTTTGTTCGGATCGTCAACGGTGTTGCAGGCAACCATGCCAACGCAGAGAACAAACGCGAATACCAAAGCAAGAATTTTCTTCATTTTGTTTTTCCTCCAAAAAGTTGGTAAAAAATTTGTGCGGATACATTATACTACAAAGCGTAGAATAAATCAATGGTTTTTTTGAAATTTCTTTCTTTTTTTCTGCATTTCCGTCAATAAATATGCACCGATCAAAATCCAGATTCCTGCGAGCACGGACAAAAGCACGACCGATTCCGCCGGCAGCGGTCCGAGATCCTTTTTTGAATCGTCACGGTTCTCCTTCGCAATCTGATCCAAGCGGTAGAGGGAGGACACCTCGCTGAACAGATTCTCCATATACGCGTCATCAACCGTCTGCTTGCGGCGGGCGGCTTTTACCGTGTTCTCGATCATCTGTCCGGCGGCATTTCTGAGCGACACCGATCCGTTGAAAACAGGCGTAACGAAGGTATTCCCCACGTTATCAAGCAGCAGTTGGGATGCCTTGATTTTCACGTCGTAGTAAAGCTCGTTGTCCTCGCCCATGCGGGAAAGATACTCTGTATACTCCGCACTTCCCTGCGCTTTCGACGTAACAGGCACGTAGCCCTCCGTCTGCGAGTACGCGATCTGCACCTCGTTCGTAAGAAGATACTGCGCAAAAAGCCACGAAGCAAGCACTTCTTGCGGATCCTCTTTATTGAAGACGCACACGGACGGTCCCTGCGAGATCATGACGGGATTCTCGGTATCAAACTGGGGAATCGGGTACACCACCGTTTCAAAATCGACGAGCTTGTCCTCGCTTATATCGATCAGCGGTGCGTCAGCGCCCATCCACGTCGCACCTGCGGTGGAATCCACAGCGAAAATGCACTGCCCTGCGTTCAGAAAGTTCGCGGGATAGCTTGAAATCTTGAACGTGGAAAACGCGCCTGTTTTGGCGTGATCGGCGATCCGGTACAAAAGCTCCTTCGTCGTATTATTGAAAATCCCGATCTCACCGTCTTCGGTGGAATAGCCCCCACCGGTCTGCCTGAGCATCTGGATCATCATATTGTCCGTGGATTTATAGATGAACGGGATCAGCACCTTCTGCCCGTTCAGCTTGAAATTCCCGTCAGCATCCTTTTCCATCGCCGCTTCGGAAACCTCCCACACAAAATCCCACGTGAGCACCTCGGGCAACGTGAATCCAAGTGCCTCAACAAAATCCTTATTGACGTAACAAGCCTCGGTGGAGCGCATATACGGCATCGCGTAATGATCGCCGTCAAGCACGCACTCTGCGAGAAACTGCGGAATGATCTCCTGTGACGTCGGTCCGTCAAAGCGCAGCTCACTGCCGCTGAGACCGTATTTTTCATCCGCCATCAGCCCGTCCAGCGGTACAACGGTTTTGTCGCCCGTCAGATAGGTGGCGATATGGTCGGGATAGGTGATGCACACGTTCGGTGTCGTCTGCGTGGCGATATTTGTGATAACATCGTTGTAAATCTTACCGTAATCGTTATAGAGGCGCATCGTGACCTTGATGTTCGGATACAGCTCCATAAAGTCCGCCATCGCCTTTTCGTAAATGCGCGTCTGTGTCACGTTCGTGTCGTTTTTCGCCCAGAACGTAATCTCATATGTACGGGAGGTGTCAAACGATTCGGGAATCACGAATTCGGGCAGAGTACGTGCCCCCTGGCATCCGCCGAGTGCCGGCAGGAGGACGAGGACGGCAAGAAGGACAGATATAAATCGTTTCATCCCTTCGTACCTCCTCGCGAAACACCCTCCATGATCTTTTTACGGAAGATCAAAAACAACACGATCAGCGGCACGGAGATAACGACGACCGCCGCCATCATTGCAGGGATATTTTCGCGTCCGAATCCGCTTTCGCGGATTGTCTGGATACCGACGGAAACAAGAAAATGAGATTCCTCGTCAGCGGCAAGTCGCGGCCACACATACGAGTTCCAGCACTCAATTACCTTGAGGATTGTGATCGTCACGATTGTGGGGCGGCAGATGGGGATCAGCACGCGGAAAAGGAATTTCAAGTCAGACGTGCCGTCCACCTTCGCCGCGAGATACAGCTCATTCGGCACCTGCGCGAAATTCTCCTTCAGAAGATACACATAGAATACCGACGCAACGGACGGCAGAATCAGTCCGGCAAACGTATTGCGGAGATCGAGATCGGTCACGGTCACGTAGTTTGTGATGACGACAAGCTCGTTCGGGATCATCATAAGCGCGAGAAACAGCGTAAACGTGAGATCCTTTCCGGGGAAATCAAGCCGTGCAAACGCGAAGGCGGCAAACACCGTCACAACCAGCATGATCGCCGTCGTGACAACGGTGAAGATCAGCGTATTGAGAAAATAATCCGCAAGCGGCACGGAGGTAAAGGCGGAGATATAGTTTTCAAACGTCGGGGAAAGCGTAAAGAGCTTCGGGATATACTCGGAGTTATACGCGCCGTACTCCTTGACAGAGGTAAGAATCATCCAGTAAAACGGGAACAGCACCATCACAGCCCAAAGGGACAAAAGCACGTATGTAATGACCGAGACCGTCTTTTTTCGGACAGCGGCGGCACGCTCGATTTTTTCAAAATTTGTTGTATTTTGCATATTGCCACCTCTCAGTAGTGCACGTGCTTTTTGCTCACGAGCAGATTGATGACCGTGATCGTCAAAACGATGACGAAGAGGATAATCGCCGCGGCGGAAGCGTAAGACGGGTATCCGCCGCTGTCGCCGTAGAGCATATCGTAAACGTAGCCGACAATCGTATTCATCCCGGACGCATTGAGATCCGTACCGAACAGCGCAACCGCGTCACTGTACGCCTTGAACGCGCCGATAAAGCCTGTAATAATCAGATAAAACAAAGACGGCGAGATCATCGGCAGAGTGATTTTCGTGAACATTCGGAGTCGGGACGTGCCGTCCACCTTCGCGGCATTGTAATAATCCTGTCTGACCGAGGCGAGCGCGCTTGTAAGGATGAGAATCTTAAACGGCATGACTACCCATACCGTATAAAAGCAAAGCACAAACATCTTCGCCCAGTACGGACCGTCAATGAAATCGACCGCCTGACCGCCGAACAGACCGATAACGAGATTGGCAAAACCGTCCGTGTACGGCGTTTTCTGAAACAGGATCATGAAAACAAGACCGACCGCGAGGGTATTCGTAACATACGGCAGAAAATACACCGTCTGAAACAGCTCACGGAGCTTTTTGATGGAAGAAAGTCCCACGGAGATGAGAAGCGCGATGCCCGTGGACAGCGGCACGGTGATGATTACAAGGATAAACGTGTTCTTGAGTGCCTGCAAGAAGTACGGATCGTGGAGAACATAGGAATAGTTATATCCGCCCACGCCGAAAAACGACTGCGAAGCGAAGTTGTATCCCTCTTTGACGGAGTAGATCAGCACGTCGATGAGGGGGTACACCATGAATATGCCGAGAAAGAGGATCGCCGGCAGAAGATACAGCCAGCCCTTCATATTTTTTTCGCCCATAGCTGTCCTCACTCTGCGTCAAACGGGATTCTCTCACCCGTTTCTTTATCGAAAATGTATACCTTGGAGGGAAGCAAGGAGAAGCGCACCGTATCGCTGCCTGCCTCAATCTTCGTCTCGGATCGCAAAATGGCGCGGATCGCTTCGTTTTCGCAGGCAGGATGCATGCAAATCACGCTGACGTCCCGTCCCATAACCTCCACACGGGAGAGGGCACACGTCAAACCGCCGTCTGCTGAGGGGATAAAGCCTTCCGGACGGATCGCCGCGGTAACGTCCCCGTCGGGTGCTCCCTTTACGGGAAGAACGGCTTCCTTGCCGATGTACAGCGTACCGCCGCGCACACTTGCGGCAAAAACATTGACCGGCGGCGTACCGAGGAATTTCGCAACGAACAGATTGACCGGATTATCGTACACGTCCTGCGGCTTGCCGATCTGCTGGACGACACCGTCCTTCATGACAACGATGAGATCGGAGATGCTCATCGCCTCCTCCTGATCGTGCGTGACGAATATAGTTGTAATCCCCGTTTCGCACTGGATGCGGCGAATCTCCTCACGCGTCTGCAAGCGGAGACGTGCATCGAGGTTGGAAAGCGGCTCATCGAGCAGAAGGATGCGCGGCATCTTGACAAGCGCACGTGCGATAGCCACGCGCTGCTGCTGACCGCCCGAAAGCTCGCTCGGCTTACGGTCCAAAAGCGTTTCGATCTGCACGAGCTTTGCCGTCTCGTATGCCATCTCACGCATTTTTTCCTTGGACAGCTTGTCCGCGCCCTTTCGGTTTTCCAAAGGAAAGATAATATTCTGGAGAACGGTCAGATGCGGATAGAGCGCGTAATTCTGAAAGACAAGACCGACGCCGCGATTCTCCGCAGGGAGATCGGTGACGTCATCCTCACCGAAGTAGATTTTTCCCGCAGTCGGCTTCTGAAGTCCGCTCAGAAGATGAAGGGTCGTGCTTTTTCCGCAGCCGGACGGACCGAGGAGACCGATCAGCTTTCCGTCGGGAATCTCAAACGTGAAATCATTGACCGCAATTACGTCCGCCCCTGTTTTCTTATTGCGCGCGGGAAATTTCTTCGTCAGATGCTCAAGTACCACTTTCATTTTTTGTTACCGTCACTTTCGCCTATGTCTATGTAGTATATTATAGTCAAAAATTCCCTTCATTGCAAGAGATTCGCGTGAAAAACAGCGATAAAACGAAAAAAAGCGGCAGGGTCTCCCCTGCCGCCTTCGATAAACGATCAGTACGCTTTTTCGATCTTCTCGTCCGCCGCGTTCTTCACAACGCTTGCGATGCCGTTTTCGCAGCTTGCCTTGGACTTGTAGCCCTCGGAAACAGCAATCACCTCTCCGTTGCGCGCCTTGAGGCGGAAGCGGTATTCGCCTGCCTTATCGGTGTACATCTCAAACTTCGGATGCTTCTTTGCTTCGATCGGTTCGGCGGTCTGATCCTCGATCTGTGCAACTGCCGCGCACTTGATTACGCTTGCAATACCGCCAAGGCAGGAAGCCTCCGCTGCATAGACCTCAGACGTAGCGATCACTTCTCCGTTGCCTGCAACGAGATCAAACTTGTAGCCGGTACCCGTTTTCTTTGCGATAAACTTTCCCATTTTTCATGTCTCCTTTGTTTACGATAAAATTCGGTTTTCACCGATATGTACACGTTTATTATACGCTCTGAGCAAGCAAATGTCAATATTTTTTGTGAAAAAACGCCAACCAAAAATGTTTTTCAAAACAGTTTATTGACAAATCGGGCGAAAGCACGTATAATAAATCCAACAAAAACGGAGGACTTCCATGGACGATCAAGCACAAAAGCACCGCTGCACATGGTGTAACGAAAAAAATCCGCGCTACATCGCCTATCACGACTCTGAATGGTGTGTACCCAAAACGGACGACGGAGAATTGTTCGAGCTTCTGATCCTTGAGGGATTTCAGGCAGGGCTGTCGTGGGAGTGCGTTCTGAACAAGCGAGACGCATTCCGCAGAGCGTTTGACGGATTTGATCCGAATACGGTAAGCCTTTACGGTGAGGAGAAAATCCGTGCTCTGACGAAAGACAGCGGCATTATCCGAAACGAACGCAAAATCCGCGCGGCAGTCAAAAACGCACAGGTTTTTCTGGACATTCGCAATGAGTTCGGCTCATTTATCGAATATATCCGCACCTTTACCGGCAATACTGTACTGTATGAAACGGGGAAATCGTCCTCGCCGCTCTCCGACAGAATCAGCACGGACCTTGTCCGACGCGGCATGAAATTTGTCGGCACGACAATTATATACTCCTATCTTCAGGCGATCGGGGTGCTGTATTCGCACGATACGGACTGTTTTTTATACAGGAAAGGCTGATTTTGCTTGACATTATGCGCACTTTGCGCTATAATTTCTAACAGTAATATATTATTTGGAGGAACACCATGACCAAAACTATGATGAAAAAATACGCCGCACTGATTGCCCGTGTCGGCGCAAACGTGAAAAAGGGACAGCCTGTCGTGATCTACGCCGACGTCGATCAGGGCGAGTTCGTTTCCTATGTAACGGAGGAGTGCTACAAGGCAGGCGCGTCCCGTGTCACACATGAGTGGAGCTACCAGCCGATCACGAAAATGACATACAAATACCGCACGCTGAAATCCCTGTCCACCGTTCCGGCATGGCAGGAGGCAAAGATGCAGGCGATGGTGGAGGAGGTTCCCTGCCGTATCCGCATTGAAAGCTCGGCTCCCGACGGTCTGCGCGGCATCAATCAGGAGAAGATGCAGAAATCCCGTATGGCGATCTATCCGATCATGAAGAAGTACAACGATGCGCTGGAGAACAAGGATCAGTGGACGATCGCGGCGGTTCCGTCTTACGCTTGGGCGAAGAAGGTATTCCCGGGCGAGAAGAAAAACAAAGCATACGAAATGCTGTGGGAGGCAATCCTCAAGGCAGTCCGCGTTACAAAGGACAACGATCCGATGGAGGCGTGGAGTGAGCACAACGAAAACCTGAAGAAGAGATCGACCTGGCTGAACGAGCAGCATTTTGATTATCTCCACTACCAGAGCGCAAACGGCACGGATTTCCGCGCGTGGCTCATTCCCGAAGGCAAATGGTGCGGCGGCGGAGATACCTCCCTGCTCGGCAATTTCTTCAATCCGAATCTGCCGACGGAAGAGATTTTCACCTCTCCGAAGCGCGGCTATGCCGAGGGTAAGCTCGTCTCGACGAAGCCGCTTTCCTACCAGGGACAGCTGATTGAGAATTTCTACATCACGTTCAAGGACGGCAAGGCTGTAGAGTGGGGTGCAGAAAAGGGCAAGGAGCTGCTCGACCGTATGCTCTCGATGGACGAGGGCGCGGCGTATCTCGGCGAGCTTGCGCTCGTACCGAAGAACAGCCCGATTTCGGAGAACGGAATCCTGTTCTACAACACGCTATTTGACGAGAATGCAAGCTGCCACGTCGCACTCGGTCGCGGCTTTATGGACACCATTGTGGATTTCCAGAACAAGACGCTGGAGGAGTGCCGCGAGCTCGGTATCAACGACAGCATGATCCACGTCGATTTCATGATCGGTGCGGACGATATGACAATCACGGGCTACAAGGACGGCAAGGCTACGCCGATCTTTGTAAACGGCACGTGGGCAGAGTAAGAATACGAAAAACGCGGGGAGGGACTTTTTGAAAAAAAAGTCCCTCCCCGTACCCTACCCCAAAAACTTTTGAAAAAAGGGTTCTGTTTATCGCAGAAAGTGCTTGTTTTTGCCAAATTTTGCAGGTATAATAGAAGTACCAAGAAACGAGGAGGAAGTATGAAGCGGGTTTTACAGTTCATCGTCGCGTGTGTGCCTATGGCACTCGTGATGATTCTGATCTTTCACTTTTCCTCGCAGGAGGCGTCCGTCTCTTCGGCTACAAGCCGCAGTTTCATTGCGGAGATTTTCTCCGTTTTTCCCTCTTTTCGCGCTATGAGCACGTATCACAAGCTGCAGGTGATCGGACAGGCACAGTTTTTCGTGCGCAAGGCAGCGCATTTTTCAATCTATGCCCTGCTCGGTGTGCTTGCGATGCTGCCTTCGTATGTCGTCTTTCAAAAATGGGGGCGGTCTGCGATTGCGGCGTGGTGCGTTACGCTGTTGTTTTCGGCATCGGATGAATTTCATCAGACGTTTGTGCCCGGGCGAAGCGGTGAAATCCGCGACGTACTAATCGATGCCTCCGGAGCCGCGCTCGGGATTCTCGTGATCTACGGAATCATCCGGCTGTGGCAGAGACGGGGAAAGAAGTATGACACTCAAACATAAAGGACAGAGATCACTCTCCAATGTCATTAAGTCAACCAATTTATCCCAGCGTAAAAATGCCCACACTTGATTTCTGTGAAATCGTTATGGGTATTTTTCTTCATCTTTCAATTAAAAACATTTACAACGAAATAGTAAATTCTTGGTCATTTATACAGCAGTTTATCGCCAGAAATAGCCATTGACTCTCAAAAAGGGAATTATCAAGGGAATTTCTATCATCAAGCGAATCGCTTCGCTGGCACGGTTATTGTATTTCCCTCAAAATATGCTATAATATACGTGTCAGCTGATAATTCAAATATCTTGGAGGTACTTATGAACCTTAACATTGGTACAGTAATCCGAAAACTGCGTGTCGAACGCGAAATGACTCAGGAAGAACTTGCAGAAAAACTTAGTGTTAGTTTTCAAGCTGTTTCGAAATGGGAGTGTGGAACAACCACACCCGATATTGCTACACTTCCGCGCATCGCACTTTTCTTTGGTATTAGCATGGATGCACTCTTTTCCATGGAATCAGACGATTATCTCGAGCGAATTTCCGTTATGCTTCGTGACGAGCACACGATCTCTACTGAAAACTTCATTTGGGCGGAACGCTATCTGAAGGGTGTTTTGACCGAAGACCATACTGACAATCGAGTGCGTGCGTTGCTGATCGAGCTGTACGCACATCGCGAAAACCGAGACTCACTTACACGGGGACGCTTGGCAGAAGAGGGCATTCTGCTTGAGCCGATGAACGTTGATCTGAATGCGAACCTTATGCGTGTCAGAGAGAAGCGTGGAGAGTTTGACCGTTTGATTGCGTTCTGGGAGCCGTTGCTTGAAAAAGACGCGAGAAATTATGTCATTCGCGAGAATCTCATAAGCGTTTGTATTCGTAATCGCTATTTCGATAAGGCAATGGCGCTTATTAAAGCCGCACCATCTGCACGCCCTGTGTATGATTTGTTCCTTGGTGATATCGCTTTAAGTGAGGGGGACGAAACGTCAGCAAAGAAAATATGGCGTGACACTGCAGAAAAATCCGATGACGCATGGACATTTTATCAGGCAGGTGAACGGTTTGAAAAAGTCTGTGAATACAACACAGCGATCGAATTGTGGGAGAAATCCTACGAAAAATCATCTGCGCCGAAATGGATGGATTCGCTCTACTCACGTGCATTTTTGTATGAAAAACTTAATCAGCCCAATTTGGCGATCAGGATGTGGGAACAGATCATTGCTGCACTCGCTGAAGACTATGACATCCGTAATGGAGAAACAGTTGACTGGGCAAGGCGTGAGATCGAACGACTGAAAGCGTTTTCGTGAACTGACACAAGAGAGGCGGGTTTCGGCTCGCTTCTCTTATGTTATGCTACTAACGTTCGGATAATTGATTACCGCAAATATGGAATAAAAATTAAAATCATTCATCATATACATTCCGTGCGGCTGATCATGCACTGTTTCGCTTAACAGTGCATAGTACCGAAAAATCCGCAAAAAAAATACTACTGCCACAAAATCAGAATCTAAAAATCCTTGGGATTTATGTGCCCTAAAGCCAACTTGTTGTAATTGTCACATTTGCAGGACAGTTCACTGATTGCATGGATTTTTACATCATTCTGCAGACTTGTTGCAATTCATCGGCATACATTGTCGCCGTTTGTGCAGTTTTCAAAAAATGCCCACGTTATTAAAAATGACTACACATTTATTTCGAAAAAATCCACGATCACATCCCAGAAAAACGGCTTCCTGAAAAATGTATGTGTGGCGGCAGGGATTTCCGAAAATCGGGGACATGCTTTTTTGAGATGAAAATATTCAGTATATTTGCGCGATTTATACATTAGACGTTCCAAAGACGTTCCAATTTTCGATGTTAGATTCCATAGAAAGTTTCGTATTTAACTGGGGAAACGAAAAACATCACCGCGCCAAAATGCCGATATTGAATTTTTCAATCATGTAACAGATTTGTTGTTATCGTCTGCGGACTTACGGAAAATTTGTCTTTTTCATTCGTGACGGGAAATACAGGTGATTTTTGAATCATTGAGCGGACTTGTTGTGATATGCGGTATGACGTGTGGATTCTATGAAATTTTGCTTTTGTTCGAGACAGATTGCAGGATTTTCATACATTGCCCGACTTGTTGAGAAAGTGCGAAGATCATTGCCGATTGAAACAGTTTAATTTCGCTTTATCTGGCGTGTTATCTTAATGGATTTTTGAAATACAAAAAAGCGTTAAGGGAAAATCCGAAGATTTTCCCTTAAATGATGCATATTTTAATGACATTGGATCACTCTCTGTCCTCTTTTTTATTTCATCTCTATCCCATCCGCGGCATGAAACCACACCGCTGACAGCGGCGGGATTACGGGCGTATCGGTCGCCTTTCCGTTCTTTCCGATCTCCTCGGCAGGTGCGCTTAAGCGGCACGTTTTCTTGTCCTCCGAGCGGTTTACGATGAGCAGAACAGCGCGGTCGCGTTCGTTTTCGCGGATCACGGCGAGCAGATCGGATGTTGCCGCAAGAATGCGCATCTCACCGTCTGCAAGGACCGGCTCGGCTCTGCGAATCTCTCCAATCTCACGGTAGTGGGAAAGCAGTGCTTCGTCCTCCCTGCCCCACGGATACGGCATACGGCAAAACGGATCGCCGTAGCCCTCAATCCCCGCTTCATCGCCGTAAAAAATACACGGCACGCCGGGCATCACGGACACAATCGCATAGGCAAGCATCAAAAGGCGCACGCCGCGCGATCTCTGCGGCTCTGTGAGCCGTTTGACGGACAGCTCGGTATTCGTGTACCCGTCTGCGTGATCGCCTGCCAGAACGGTCAGAATCCGTGCCGTATCGTGCGTGCCGAGGACGTTCATGAGGAGATCCGAAGCACCTTTCGGATACCGGCGGTAAAGCCCTTCCGTGATCGCGCGGAATTTCTCCGCATCCCCGTACCGCACATACGCGATCACAGCCTCACGGAGGGGATAATTCATGACGGAATCGAGCTGACCGCCGCGCAGATACCGCCTGCGGCTCCCGTAGGCGCATTTGTTTGTCGCATCCTCCCACACCTCACCGTAGACGACCGCTTCGGGATTCTCACGCTTGACGCGTGCGGTAAGTGCATCAAGAAAGCCGTCCGTCAGCTCGTCCGCGACATCGAGACGCCATCCGTCCGCGCCTTTTCGCATCCATTTCGCCATGATGCCGTCCTCGCCGAGGATGTAGTCACGGTAGCTTGTCTCATCGCACCTGACCTTCGGCAAGGTCGGCATTCCCCACCACGATTCGTATCCGTCGGGGTATTCGTGAAAATAATACCAATCGAAATACGGTGACTCCTTCGACTGATACGCGCCGACGGAATCATAGTGCCCGAATTTATTGAAATACACGCTGTCCGCGCCCGTGTGGTTGAACACGCCGTCAAGTATGACGCGGATGCCGCGTGCGTGCGCCGCCTCGGTAAGCGCGGCAAATCCGTCCTCGCCGCCGAACATTTCGTCGATTTTACCGTAATCGCCCGTATCGTATTTGTGATTCGATGCGCCGTCGAAAATCGGACTGAGATAGAGACACGTCACACCGAGCGAGGCGATGTAGTCCATTTTTTCCGCGATCCCGTACAGATCGCCGCCGAAAAAGACGTTATTAGGCAGATCCTCCCCGTGCTCCTTGGCAAACTGCGGGATTCCGTTTTCCCAATCGGGATTGATGACGGTGCCGGACTTCGCTTTCGCCCTGCCGGACGCACGGAATCGATCCACAAAGATATGATACATGATTCCGCCTGCGAGCCAGCGCGGCGTTTCTGCATCCGAACGAATCACGAGAAGCTGCCGCTTGCCGTCCTCGCCGCACGGATACAGAAGCGACGGGGATTCTCCGCCGTAGGTGACGCATCCGTCGGGGTAATACACATCGTAGCAGTAGTAAAACAGCCCGTCCGTATCACTGCCGCAGAGAGTATCGGCTGAAAGCGTCGTTTCAAACACACCGTTTTCCTTTTCCATATCAAAAAGGTGCATACTGCCGCCCTTATCGTTGTGGATGCGGAGGACAGCCTTCACCGCCTCCGCACCGTCCGCAAGCGTGAGGGTAACGCGCAAAGACGCATCTCTCGGCAGAACGCCGCGCGGCGTGTAGGTTTCCGCCGCTCCGTTAAGGATATACTTTTTCTCCTCCGCTGTTTTCATCTTTCCTCCCGACCGATCATGGATCGGTACAGCTTAATATATTTTTCCGCCGAAGCGTTCCACGAGAAATCGACCGCCATCACATTCGAAACGAGTGCGTCCCACTTTTCCGTATCATGATACAGTGCGAGCGCGTTTTCGATCACGCCCATCATTTCGTGCGCATTGTAATTCGTGAACGAAAAGCCGTTGCCCTCGCCCGTGAATCGGTTGTACGGGCGGATTGTGTCAGACAAGCCGCCCGTTTCGCGCACGATCGGCACCGTCCCGTAGCGCGAGGCGATCATCTGGGCAAGACCGCACGGCTCGCTCTTCGACGGCATGAGAAACAGATCAGCACCGGCATAAAATTTCTTGGCGAGAGACTTATTATACTCCAGCTTTGCGCAAAACCGGTCGGGATACCGCCATGCGAGATCGCCGAAAAAGGATTCGAGTTCCCAATCCCCGGTGCCGAGAAGCGCAAATTGGACACGGTTGCGTTCGAGAATCTCCTCAATCACACGGCGGACGAGATCGAAGCCCTTATGCGCGGCGAGACGCGAAACCATCACCACAAGCGGCGTATCCGGATCGGGCGCAAAGCCGCAGAGCGTCTGCAATTCCTCTTTGCAGAGAATCTTGCCGCTTCTGTCTGACAAATCAAACGGGGCGGCGATGTCGGGATCGCTTTGCGGATTATAATACGCCGTATCAATGCCGTTTAAGATGCCCGACACCTTACCTGCGTACATACGGAGAACGTGTGACAGTCCGCAGGCGTAATAATCGGTCATAATCTCGGATGCATAACGAGGGCTAACCGTGCTGACGCGGTCTGCACAGACGATCGCGCCCTTCATGAGATTGATACAGCCGTTGTATTCCACCGTGGGGCGATCCCACGCGGCAAGCTCGAAAACGTCCGCGAGTATGGAGAAATCGTACACGCCCTGGTATTCGATATTGTGGATCGTATAGAGCACGCGGATGTCCGCGTATCGGTCATCGATACCGAGCTTCCGTTTGAGATAGATTACGGCAGGTGCACTCTGCCAGTCGTTTGCATGGAGAATGTCGGGACAGAAGCCGAAATCGGAAATGAGGGAGAGGACCGCCTTGCCGAAAAAAGCGAAGCGCTCCCCGTCATCGAAATCGCCGTAGAGGGACGCGCGGCGGAAATAGTACTCGTTATCGGCGAAATAAAACGTCACGCCGTCTTTAACCGTCGAGTACATTCCGAGGTACTGCTTGCGCCACGCAAGGCGGACCGTGGTTTCCCCGAGAAACGTAAGCTCCGCGCCGAATTTTTCCTTAATCCCCGGGTACAGCGGCAGAATTACGCGCACATCGGCACCGTCGCCGAGGGCGCGCTTGACGGCAATCGGCAAAGAGCCGATCACGTCGCCAAGTCCGCCCGATGCGGCATACGGAAGCGCCTCAGAGGCTGCATAGAGAATCTTCATTTTCCACCTCCGTCAGAGCATTTTTCCTTTTTCGATGTAATACGGCTTCGCCTCGCATCCCGCGAGCATCTGCCCGTCGCGGATCATGGCGTTTTTGTCGCTGATGACGCATTTCAGAAACGCACCGTCGCCGACAACCGTATCCTGCATGAGAATCGAATTTGAGACGGTACACCCGCGGCCGATCTTCACTCCGCGAAAGAGAATCGAGTTTTCCACCCTGCCCTCGATCACACATCCGTCCGCGATGAGCGAGTTTTGCACGGCGGAGGATCGGCTGTAATACGTGGGCGCGGAATTGCGAACCTTCGTATAGACGGGACGGTTTTTCACATCAAACAGCGATGCGCGCGCGTAGGCGTTGTGGATCAGCTCCATGCTGCACTTGTAGTAATCCGCAAGGGAGGAAATGCAGGCAAAATAGCCGTCGTATTTGTACACGCGGTAATTCATGCGTGAGAGATTGCGCCCGATCACGTCTCTTGTGAGGCTCTCGTATCCGTGGGCGATGGAGTCAAGGATGATCTGCTCAAGATAATCCTTGCGTATCACGACGATATTGAGGCTGACCTCCGCTTCCCCGATAAAATTCTCCGGATACGGCAGGACATCCGTGATCCGCCCGTCCGCATCTGCGGAAAACAGCACGTTGATCCGCGCCCTCTCGGGCGTCAGATGCATCCGCTTGACAGCGACGGTCATATCCGCGCCCGACTTCACATGATCCGCAAGGATTTCTCCGAAATCGACGTTACAGATCACGTCACAGTCGCTCATGATGACGTATTCCTCACGGATCCTCCGAATGGAGCTGTGCATACTTTTCAGCGCCTCAAGACGGGTGGAATAGAGCGTGTTGCGCTTGTTATCAAACGCCGTGATATACGGGGGTAAAATTTTGATGCCGCCGTTTCTCCGTGCGAGATCCCAGTCCTTACCGCTGCCGATATGCCCCATCAGCGACTGATAATTATAGTGCGTGATGATGTGCACGTTGTGAATCTCTGAATTGACCATGTTGGACAGCGTAAAATCGATCAGACGGTATCGGCATCCGAACGGGACGGCGGCAATCGTGCGCTGTCTTGTCAGCTCGCTTAAGTTGTTGTCATGGATGTTTGAAAAGATCAGTCCGGCCGCACTCATGCCCGTGCCTCCTTTCCGCTTGCATCCGCACCGCCGCAGATGCTCTCGCCCGCTTTGACGCTTACTCCGCCGCCGATCACGGTCAGTGCGGATGCGGCGCTTTGCGGCTTGCCGATGACAGCACCGGCACCGATGACCGTGTCCGCATCGATGATGCTGTAGTTGACCGTGGCACCCTCTCCGACCGTCACGCCGCGCAAGATAACCGAATCCTTGACGAATGCACCGCGGGCAACACGCACGCCTGCGGACAAAACGGAATTTTCCACGATGCCGTCAATCTCGCATCCGCCGCCGAGCATACTGTTCACAACCCGACCGTACTCCCCGATCCGATGCGGCGGCTCAGCGCCTCCGCGCGAATAGATACGCCATTTTGCATCCGTAAGGGAGAACTGAGGGCTTTCACCGAGCAGATCCATATTTGCCTCCCAAAGGGATGTAAGCGTGCCGACATCCTTCCAGTAGCCGCGAAACGGATACGCGAACATGCGGCATCCGTCCTTGAGCATGGCGGGGATGACGTTTTTTCCGAAATCCTTCGCGGAAGTCTCATCGGCATCGTCTGCCTGCAAATATTTTTCCAGCACGGGACGGTCGAAAATATAGATACCCATGGATGCTTTCGTGCTCTTCGGCTCGGCAGGCTTTTCTTCAAAATCGGTGATGCGCCCGTCCTCATCCGCCGTGAGAATGCCGAATCGGCTTGCTTCCTCAATCGGCACCTCAAGAACAGCGATCGTGCACTCCGCACCTGTCTCCTTGTGCCGTGCGAGCATCTTCGCGTAATCCATTTTGTAGATATGATCGCCCGAAAGGATGAGGACGTAGGCAGGATCGTACCGTCTGATAAAATCAAGATTCTGATAGATCGCGTTCGCCGTTCCCTTGTACCAATCCGCGCCGTCCTTGCCCTGATACGGCGGCAGAACGGTCACACCGCCCGACACGCGATCGAGATCCCACGGCTGTCCGTTGCCGATATACTCGTTAAGCTGCAAAGGCTGGTACTGCGTCAGAACGCCCAGTGTACTGATGCCCGAATTGATGCAGTTGGACAGCGGAAAATCGATAATACGGTACTTTCCGCCGTAGCTGACCGCAGGCTTTGCCGTTTTCTCCGTCAGCGCGTAGAGGCGTGATCCCTGTCCGCCGGCAAGCAGCATGGCGACGCACTCGGTTTTCTTATACATATGCTCACCTCACATTGTGAATTTTGTCTTACTGTCTTTCCGTTTCTTGCTTCGCGGTGGTTTTCCTTATAAGGATTGCCGAAAGCGGCGCAAGCGTCAGCTTCAGCCGGTACGTGCGGCTTCCGTCCTCCCATTTGACCGCTTCCGCTTTCATGCATCCGTTTTCCGTACCCGATCCGCCGAAAAGGATACTGTCCGTCGTGAGAATCTCCTCATACACACCCGACCTCGGCACGGGCAGAATGAAATTTTCCCGTCTCATCGGCACAAAATTGCAAACGGCGATCACTTCCCGTCCGGCTGTATCGATACGCCGATAGGAGATGATGCCCTCGTCGCGGTTGTCTGCGTCAATCCAAGAGAATCCGTCCCAGCCGTCGTCGATCTCCCACAGCGGTCGGGTCGTGAGATACAGATGATTGAGCGTCGAGACAAACCGCTGCATCTGCGCATGTCTCGGATAGTCAAGCATGAACCACTCAAGACTGTTTTCATAGTCCCACTCCCTATACTGCGCAAACTCTGTGCCCATGAACATGAGTTTTTTGCCCGGCATCGTCATCATATAGGTGAGAAACGTCCGCATCGTTGCGAATTTCTCATCATACGTGCCGAACATTTTATCGACCAGCGACCGTTTTCCGTGCACGACCTCATCGTGCGATACGGGCAGGATATAGTTCTCATCAAAGGCGTACATCATCGGAAACGTGAGCTTTTCGTGGATCGCTTTTCTGTAGATCGGATCAACGGAAAGGTACGCAAACAGATCGTTGGCAAAGCCCATATTCCATTTAAAATTGAAGCCGAGACCGCCGTCGCCCACCGGCTTGGTAATCATCGGCCACGCGGTCGATTCTTCCGCGATCATGAAAACGTCGGGAAATTCGCCGAATACTGCCGTATTCAATTTTTGGAAAAAGGCGATTGCCTCGAGATTTTTGTTATCCCCATGCGTATTCGGAATCCACTCACCCGGGGCGCGGTCGTAATCGAGGTACAGCATGGATGCCACCGCATCGACACGGAGTCCGTCCACATGGTATTCTCTGAACCAGAAGAGCGCATTGGATACGAGGAAGGACTGCACCTCCTCCCTGCCGACATCGAAGCAGCGCGTACCCCATCCCTTGTGCTCCATGCGATCCGCGCCCTGATACTCGTAAAGCGGTCCGCCGTCAAATTCGTACAGGCCGTGCGCGTCCTTCGGAAAATGTGCGGGCGCCCAATCGAGAATCACGCCGATGCCGCCTTTGTGCATCGTATCGACAAGGTACATGAAATCCTCGGGTGAGCCGTAGCGCGCGGTCGGTGCGAAATAGGATGTGATCTGATACCCCCATGAGCCGTCAAACGGATGCTCCATAACGGGCAAGAGCTCGACGTGGGTATAGCCCATTTCCAAGAGATACGGGAGCAGTCTGTCCGCAATCTCGCGGTAGGAAAGATAGTGTGCGCCGTCTGCCGTGGAGGCATCTCCCTCGGTATGCCACGAACCGAGGTGCATCTCATAAATATTGACCGGCGCGGGGAGATAGTGCGCACTTTTTTTGCCTGTCGGAGAAAACATTTTCCGCCGTGCCGTCATCCATGCGCGGTCGTTCCATTTGTATGCAAAATTTGTTCGGATGACGGAGGCGGTATTTGTGAGCGTCTGGGACGCTCTCGCGTACGGATCGGCTTTCAGAAACGTCCTGCCGCCGCGGTGAATCGCGTATTTGTAAAACGTTCCCTCAAGCGGCTCATCACTCTCCAAGGTGATCTCCCAGATGCCAGCGTTCTCAAGCCGCATCATCGGATACCCGTCCGACCAATCGCAGAAATCGCCCGTCACGGACACGCCGTCCGCATTGGGTGCCCACACGCGGAAGGTGTAGCGAAAAATTCCGCCGTCCTCCACGGCACCGCCGTGCACGCCCAAAAATGCGTATGCGGCAAAGTTGGTTCCCTCATGAAACAGGTACAAGGGCAAGGAATCTCTGTCTGTGTATTCGGATACTGTAATCATAACTATGCACCGTCCTTCAAAATCATGCTTTTTAAGGCAACACCGCACAGTTTTGGCGGTGCAATTGCGCCGTCAGATTTTTTCGTCAGTCTAAACAAATTGAGGAGGCGAGAGTCACTCCTCTGCCAACGAAATTTGTGACGAATGACGGAAAATATGCAAGCAAGTGTGCCGCCAAGGCGTTAGCCGTGAATTGTACGGTGTTGCCTTAATCTTTCCCCACAGCGCGGCTTCGGATACACGCGCTTCACAAAAACTATGTATATGAAACGAAAGCGAAAAATATGCATAAAAAAAGCACCTGCTTTACGCAGATGCTTTCGTTTTGGTTTATCCCTTTTTTCTGTCGTGCAGGATCATGCCGAGGGCGGTAAAGGCAAACGCAATAATGTTTGTGAAAAGCGGTCCCCACGCCGCCGTGAGCACGGCGTACACGCCCCAGATCAGCGCGTTGGAGGCAAACCACACGCGATACATTTTTCCGTTTTTCTGAATGATCGCGGCGATAAAGGTAAGCGCGCCGAGAATCGGCAGAATAACGAGAATTTCACGGCTGACAATCAGATTCGCCGCAATAAACGAAGCGGCAAACACGGCGAGCAGCCACACAGGGACTTTTTTCTCCTTCGTATCGTATACGGCGCAAATGACCGCCTGCACCGCGCCTATAAAGCACGTTACGGCACCCGCACCGTTTTCGAGAACGAGATAACTGAGAGCTACAAGGAAATTCGCCAAGAAGACAAGGGGCAAAATCAGCTTCATGGTACGTCCCTTGAGGACGGACGCGAGAATCATCGCGACAAGACCGAGCGTACTGAGAATGACGGACACAATCTGCACCCAACCGCTTTTGTCCTCCGTATCGGCAGGCAAAGCGTCCTGCGGCGTATCACCCGATGTGGGTTCGATATCGGCAGGCGGCTCTGTCTGTGCTGTATCAACCGAAGCGGCTGTATCCGTCTCCTCAGGCTCGACTTCCGCGGCAGGCGCTTCATGATAAATTGTGAAGCGGTCGTACTCCGTAATCTCGTCCGTATCGCTCGTGCCAAGGTTATAGTTGACGAGCGTGAGCGAATTTTCCGTTATATCGATACGGATCATCTGTCGGGTATCCGCCGTGCCGGTCACAGCGGCATATTTATCCTGAAACTGTGTCTCATTGACCTGCGAGCCGGATGCGGTGGCGGCTGTCACATGGAGAATACCGTCGGGATTGGTCACGGACACAGGCTTGACTACCGTTTTCAGATTTGTATGATACACACCGCTTGCATCCTGCCATACTCTGAATTTGGGCACGTTTGTGCCGTTTCCGAACGTATACGAGCCATCCGTAAACGGCGTGATAACCGACGCATCTATGTAGTTTCCGTTTTCATCCTGTGCAGGTTTGATGATGTGTGATCTTGTGTAGCAGTGATCGTGTCCCGAAAGGACGAGATCGATCCCGTTTTCGTAGAGAACGGGCACAAGATACTCACGCATATTGACGTAGTTGTACTGCTCCAGACGGTTATATACGCCGCCTTCGTTTACCGTATAGTTGTTATGATAACTGGAGCCGTAAGGAGATCGGTGCCAGACGACGATCTTCCAATCGATGTCCATATCCTTCGTTTCCTCCATCACGCGCTCGATGAAGGCGGCATGACGCTCCGCGGCGGCTTTATCGGCGGCACGCGCACTGTCCGATCCCGAATAATCTAGGAAATCGTTATTATTTAGAACAAGGAACAAAACGGAATTATACGTAAACCAATAGTCCGCGCTGTTGACAACGCCTGTTTTGGAATCTTTTGTCACGCCTGCGCTGAGATCGAGATTCGGCTCGTTGAAGTGATACGGATAAACGGAATCGTCGTAGTTATCGTGATTGCCGAGCGTGACAACGGTGGGAATGCTGAGCAGTTCCTCGTGATTGGAATACGCGTCAAACTGTGCTTCGTGCTCGTCATAATTGTAGATAAGCTGATTAATCTGGTCACCGACAGACAGAAGGAAGTCCGCACTCTCAAATTCGTTGGCGGTTACAAGCTGATTAAGCGTTCTGCTCCAATCAAGCTCATTCTGCTCGACGCCAAGTTCACCGGCACCGATCTGCATATCACCGACAACGGCGAAGCTGAAATCGCCCGATTTGCCCGTCGTAAACGGGATCATATCGGATTTATCCGCACCGTTTGCAAGCTGATACACATACTCCGTCTCGGGTAGGAGTCCTTCAATTGTGGCTTTGTTGGCGTAATATCCTTTTTTGACGGAGGCGGTACGCGCCGCTGTCGCAACGGATGCATCGGAAGGAAACGCACCGTCGACAAGATCGGTGGCTTTGGCATAGGTGATAGTTCCCTCTCCGTCATCCAACGAATACCATGTAAAGTTCAGTTTGGATTCATCGGCACCGAGCTGGAGCACGATATTCGTAAATGCCGGGACGTTTTCTTCTGCTGCGGAAACGGCACATGGCAAAAGAAACACTAAAACGAGAAGAAGCGAAAGAATACGAAGCATACGGGAGGACATAAAAACATCTCCTTTTTGAAAAACGTCTGTAAAGCACAAAGAACTGCTTGCGGCTAAGCAAACAGTTCCGTGTGGTGCTCCATCGGAGACTCGAACTCCGGACACCTTGATTAAAAGTCAAGTGCTCTACCGTCTGAGCTAATGGGGCATCAAAATTGCCTATATATAATAGCACGAAATCAGCAATCTGTCAAGAGGTTTTTCGTTTTTTCTGCAAAAAAACCTCGGAAACCAAAATCCGAGGTTTTTCGATGCAGAATAAGCCGTTACTGCGGCTTGAAGCTGTCCTTCAGGCTGACCGAGCGGTTGAACACGAGATGCTCGGAGGAGGAGTCCTTACTGTCGGGACAGAAGTAGCCGAGACGCATGAACTGGTACGATGCAGGTGCTTTGGCATCCTTGAGAGATGCCTCCACCTTACAGTTGGTGAGGATTTCAAGAGAATTGGGATTCAGATCCTGCACAAGGGCTTCCATAGAGGAGGTGTCCGGCTCAGCGGCGTTGAACAGATTGTCGTACAGACGAACCTCCGCATCCACGGCGGTTTCGGCATCCACCCAGTGAATGGTAGCACCCTTGACCTTGCGTCCGTCGGCAGGATCGCCGCCGCGGGATTCGGGATCATAAGTTGCCAGCACTTCAGTGATATTGCCGTCCTCGTCGGTGTTATAGCCGGTACAGCGGATCAGATACGCACCCTTTAGGCGGCACTCGGGACCGTCGGGGAACAAACGCTTGTACTTCGGAATCGGCTCCGCCATAAAATCGTCCGCCTCGATCCACAGATTACGGGAGAAGGTAACCTTGCGCATACCGTCCTCGGGACGGTTGGGGTTGTTTTCTACTTCCACCGTCTCGCTCTGTCCATCGGGATAGTTGGTGATGGTCAGTTTGATCGGTTTCAGGACAGCCATAACACGGGCAGCGGACTCATTCAGATCCTCTCTGAGGCAGAAATCCAGAAACGCCAGCGGAATGGTGTTGGGACTCTTGGCAACGCCGACACGCTCGCAGAAATTGCGGATGGAGGCAGGCGTAAAGCCGCGGCGGCGCATACCGCACAGTGTGGGCATTCGGGGATCGTCCCAGCCTGCGACATAGCCTTGTTCGACCAGTGCTCTCAGATAGCGCTTGGAAAGCACGGTATGGTCGATGCCGAGACGGGCAAACTCGATCTGACGGGGGGTATGCGGCACGGATACGTTTTCAACCACCCAGTTATAAAGCGGTCTGTGGTTTTCAAACTCAAGAGAGCAAAGGCTGTGCGTGATGCCCTCAAGCGCGTCCTGAATCGGATGTGCAAAATCGTACATCGGATAGATGCACCACTTATCGCCCTGGCGGTGGTGATGCATATGGCGGATACGGTAGATAACGGGATCGCGCATATTGAAGTTACCGGAGGCGAGGTCAATTTTTGCGCGGAGGGTGTACTTATTATCCTCAAATTCTCCGGCGCGCATCCGCGCGAACAGATCCAGGCTCTCCTCAATCGGACGGTCGCGCCACGGGGATTTCGCGGGCGTGTTCAAGTCGCCGCGGTACTCCTTGAACTCGTCGGGCGTCAGCTCACAGACGTAGGCAAGTCCCTTTTTGATAAGCTCGACGGCGTACTCGTAGTCCTTCTCAAAATAATCGGAGCCGTAGTAGAAGCGGTCCTCCCAGTCGAAGCCGAGCCAGTGGATGTCCTCCTTGATTGCCTCGACGAACTCGACGTCCTCCTTGGTGGGGTTGGTATCATCCATGCGGAGATTGCACAGACCGCCGAATTTTTCCGCCGTACCGAAATCGATAATCAATGCCTTGCAGTGGCCGATATGGAGATACCCGTTCGGCTCAGGGGGAAAACGGGTATGCACCGTCTGACCGGCGTATCTGCCGCCCTCGGCAATATCCTCCTCGATAAATGCGTGAATAAAGTTTTTAGAGGTGATTTCTTCCATCGTCGTTTCTCCTTACATTAAAGGGAATTTACCATGGCACGGATACGCGCAAGCACGCGATCCTTACCGAGAATCTGCATAACGCTGTACATATCGGGCGAGTTCATTTTGCCCGTAACGGCAACGCGCAAGAACATACTGACGTCCGCAACGCTGCCCTTGTATCCGTCCGGATTCTGCTTATAAATCTTCATATCGGAGGCAAAGCCGCAGCCGTCAGCGATCGCCTTGATTTTCGAAAACCACGTGTTCGAATCGTCTGCCATATCGAATGTCTCGGTGAATTTTTCAAGGACGGTGCGAATGTCGGCACGGGCGAATTTTTCGGGATATTCGTCTTCAATTTTGAAGTATCCGTCATAGAAGAAGCCCATATACCCCTTGGCGTCCGCCCACGTTGCGAGATCCTTTCTCGGCTTTGCACCGCCTCTGCCGATGGCGAATATGCTCTCGGCAAACGCACGGTCGGCGGTAAGGACTTTTCCGAAATCGGGATCAAACAGACTCGCCCATGCGGTTACTTTTTCGGTAACGTCCTTTGCCTCCATGCGGGAAATGACGTTTTTGGAGACATCGTTCAGCTTGTCGAAATCGAACAGGCAGCCGGAGGTGGACATCTTTTTGATATTGAACGGGAAATCGGTATACGGCTTGTCCGGATTCTGCATATGCCACTCCTCGTAGTTGGAGTTGAGCAGCGTCATGACATACTCGCAGACAGCCTCGGGGCAATAGCCCATACGGGTGTAATCGTCCATATTTGCGCCCATATCTCGCTTGGAGAGCTTCTTTTTGTTCCCTGCCTCATCCAGACGCATGATTTGCGCGATGTGCATATACTTCGGTGCTTTGAACCCGAGATAACGGAACAGCTGGAGGTGCTTGGCAAGGCTCGGTAGCCACTCCTCGCCGCGGATAACGTGCGTTGTATGCATCAGATGGTCATCGACAGCGTGGGCGAAATGGTACGTGGGGATTCCGTCCGATTTCAAAAGCACGAAGTCCTCATCATTTTCGGGAATTTCCATATTGCCCTTGATGAGATCGGTGAACTTGACCTTTTTATCCTCCGCCCCATCGGCGAGGATACGGATCACAAACGGATGACCGGCGGCAAGGTGCTCCTTGACCTCCTCGATCGTGAAGTTGCGTCTGGCGAGCATCTCGGCGCGGCGTGCTTCCGCCTCTGCCTGCCAGTCGGTGTTCTTGAGTTCTTCCTTCTTATTCACCTGAGAAAGCTCGTCAAGCTCCTCCTCGGTGGTGAAGCAGGGGTACGCCTTTCCCTCTCGGACAAGCTGCTTTGCATACGTCTGATAAATCTCCGCGCGCTCGGACTGTCTGTACGGACCGTATGCGCCCTGATCGGAAATCTTGCCGCTTTCGTCCAGAATTGCACCCTCGTCAAAATGGATACCGTAGGTAGCAAGCGTGCGGATCAATCCCTCCGCGGCACCCTCGACCTCGCGCTTGGCGTCCGTATCCTCGATACGGAGATAGAACACGCCGCCGCTCTGGTGGGCAAGTCTCTCACCAACCGTAGACGGGAAAAGTCCGCCGAAGTGGACGAATCCGGTCGGGCTGGGCGCAAATCTGGTGACCTTCGCACCCTCGGGCAAATTGCGTGCGGGATAGCGTGCCTCCATATCGGCAGGCACCGTTTTTATATGCGGAAACAGAAGCTCCGCCAACATCTCACTCATTTTGCTGTCTCCTTACTGTCAGTGAACAAATTTTTGAGAAAGGGATTGTTTTGTTTTTCTTTTTCAAGTGTCGTAATCTCGCCGTGACCGGAGCAGACCGTGTAATCCCCGGGCATTTTTAAAAGTCTGCGAAGGGAGTCCTCAAGTGCCTGTGCGTCTCCGCTTGGCAGATCGGCGCGTCCGATACTGTTTTCAAACAAGGTGTCACCCGTGAAGAGGAAATTATCCGCGACAAAGGTGACCGAGCCTTCCGTGTGTCCGGGTGTATGTCGCACAATGACGGTGTTCTCGCCGAGGCGGAACGTGTCGCCGCCCTTCAGCATTCCGTCTGCCTCGCGGTAGGTATCCCCCTCACCGAAAAACAGCGCGGAAGCATTTGCGAACGAATCCGTCAGCATATGCGCGTCCTTTCGGTGGATCATGAGCGGCGCGCCCGTTTTTTCGCGAAGCGTATCCGCCGCAAATATATGATCGAAATGACCGTGCGTCAGCCATATCTGCGTAAGCGTGAGCGATTCCTCCGCAAGCACGCGCACGATCTCCTCTGCATCCGCAGACGGATCGATAACAGCGGCTTCGCGGCTGATTTCGTCAAAGAGAATATAGCAGTTGGACGCGTGTCCGCTTGTCTGTATCTTCCGAAACTCCACAATAAACCCCTTCACATCGGTTTTCTTATTATTATACCATATTGTGCCCTTTTCGTCCATAGGATTTTTCATGAATTACCGATTTTTTTGCATCTTTTCTGCTGATTTTTACGTAAAGTACATTTACCATGTTGCAATCGGACGAAAAATGTGTTATACTTAAGACAGATAATTCCGAAAAATCAAACGAACCGGAAGGGGCACCATCATGAGTGATACGAAAAACGTCGCGTTCCGCTCTGCCATCGGCGGATACAACCGCGAGGACGTCAATCAGTATATTCTGAATATCAACCGTGAGCTTGAGGAAAAGGATTCCGCCGCGGCGGAGGCGGAAAAGAAAGCCGCGGAAGCCGCAGACCGCATCACGGCACTCACGGCCGATCTTGATGCGGCAAAGGCGGACAAGGAAGCCCTTGAGGGGAGCCGTTCTTCCCTTAGCGAGTCGGTCGATCAGCTGAAGGAGGAAAACGATTCCCTGCGCGAAAAGCTCGCGGCGGCGGAGGCTGAAAAAGCACAGCTTGCCGCCCGTCTCAAGGAGATGGAATCCTCCGCGGAGGAAGAGGAAAAATCGCAGAAATACGACCGCATCAGCGCGCAGATCGGAGACATTATGATAAGCGCGAACACCTCGGCGGATGCGATTGTGGCGGCGGCAAACACCCATGCGGCAAAAATCCTCTCCGATACGGAGATTGAGGCGAACGCGATTCGCACGCGGCTGAACGCGAAAGCCACCGAAATGCTCGCACACATCAGCGGTGAGCTGCACACCTCGGCTGACAGCTGTGCATGTGAGCTGATTACCGCACTCACGGAAATGCGCGACAACACGGCACTCCTGATTCAGGATTTTGAAAAACGCAACCGCGAGCTGTCACACAAGGTGGAATATTATCAAGCGACTCTTACGGAGACAATCCGTTCGGCACTCAAGGAGCTCGATGAGAAAACCGTCGCCGGATCGCCCTCCTCTGACAGAAAATAATCGGCATGAGCGAACAAAACAAACGTATCGGCGAGAGAATCCGTATGCTCCGACTGAGCAAGAACATCACGCAATCCGCCCTTGCGGGGGATTTCATAACGCGGAATATGCTCAGTCTGATCGAAAACGGTGCCGCTTCTCCCTCTCTTACGACGCTTACGGAGATCGCACGTCGGCTGGATGTTTCCGTCGGGTACTTTTTTGCAGACAGCGAGAAAGAGACCTCGCGCCTTTCCAAAATGGGATTGATCGATCATCTGCAAACGCTGTATCTCTCCGGTGAATACGAAGCCTGTCTCGATGCGTGCGCGGCACTTCCCTCTCCCGACGATGAGATCGCGCTTCTTTCCCTGCGATGTTCTTTCTCACTGGCAAAAATTGCGTTCGACAACTGTGCGCTTGCCAGTGCCGCGGCACATCTGGAACGTGCGGCTCAGTTTGCCGGCAGCTCCGTCTATGCAGATCCGACAATTCTCTCCACGATCCGCTATCTGCGCTTGCTGATTCAAGCTGCGGGTAAGGAAGAAATCCCGCTCTCCCTTGCCTCTGCTTCCGTGGATACTCCCACGCTGATCCCTGCCGAATTTCCCGTATACATCCGTGCGCTCCGTGCGTTGGATGAAGGCGACACAAAAACTGCGCGTTCTCTGTATGAAAGCGGCTTAATCCAATCGGTGGTTTATCTCCAATTTTTGCACGCATGGATGCTGATGGCAAACGGCGAAACGGAAAAAGCCTTTCCGCTTCTCAAAAAAGTGCTGCTTTCGGGCACACCCGGATTCTTCACGCGGTATCACGTACTCACCGCGCTGGAATCCTGTGCACGGGTGGCAGGAGACTTCAAAACAGCGTATCAATACTCGGCGCAGAAGGTACGACTCCTTGAAAATTACGCAAAATAAAGACATCCGACCGTACACAGGCGGATGTCTTTTCTTTATTACGGCTTGAAAAAGTCCGTGTTCTCTTTCAGTCCGTCGCGTGCCATCATCTGTTCAAGAACCTCGATGTCACTGGAGATGTCCACGTTTTCCGAGCCGTACAGAATATCCAGCTGGGTTTCAAACCCCTCTGCAAGCAATTCCAGTGTTTTTTCGATCTTTTCTTTCGTTTCGCGCATATTTTTCCCTGCCGCACCGACGCGCTCGATCCGACCGTAGGACTCAAGCAGCTTGAGCGTTGTGGGGAGGTAGTAATTCATGAATGTGCGGATCTGGTTCTTCTTTTCGGGGAAATCCGCGACAAACTCAAAAATATGACGGGTAGCACGTTCAATTCTGAGAATACGGGCGGATACATACACGTCATCGATCGCATCATCCAGCTCGCGGATACGCTTCAGTGCCGCATCATAATCATCGACACCGACCGAATCTGCGGCTTCACCCTCAAGCGGTTCGGACTTCTGCGTGTTTGTCTCTTTGTAAAACGCGGCATTTCCGTCCGGCAGTGCCTCGGGAAACCGCATAAAGCACTGGTGCGACTCGTCAATATACGCACGCTCTCCGAACAAACCGTCATTAATCAGCGTTTGCAGATCTCGCTTCGCCGCGGAAAGGCGGCAGCACGCCGCATCCGCCAGCTTTTGCAGATGCACACTGTCCTTCGAACCGATAATTGCGAGAAAACGCGCACCGTTCTCCTCACGGCGGCGGTAAAATTCGGAAAGAAGCGCGCACAGAGCGACCGCCGCGGTAAACAGCAGCACCCCGACGAGGTCTTGCCTGTCTATGCCTTCTTCAAAAACACCGACGCACAGAAAAAAATCCAGCACGCCCAACACGATAGCGGCAATACGGTAACCACGGTTGCGGCGCTTCTGCTTCTTGGGCTTTGTCTTTGGCGTTTCCCAATTCAGCGGCTCCGTGCGGGAGGGTTCCTTTACAGTATACGACCCATTGGAGGAGGCATCCGTCTCGATATTCAGAATTTTTGCCAGCCCGGGCAGATGCTTTCGAATCAGGCGCGCAATTTCGGTCGGAAACAGCTTGACAATCGCCAAAAGAACACCGACCGGCGGGGCGACACATAAAGCCACGATCACAACCCACCACGGAATATTCGATCCGAATCTGTTTCGGCGCATATACGGCCTCCTAAGTTCAGTCTTGCAAAATATCTGTCTCACTCTGCGTGCAGACACGGTAAAGATACGCGTTCCCCTCTTTTCCGACGCGCTCAATTGCACCGACGTCCATCAGAACGCGCATAACCGCGCTGACCGCCCTGCCTTTGTATTTCATCTCAGCGCAGAGCTGTTTTGCGGTAAACACCTCTCCTTCAACAAACGGAAGAAGTGACGTAAAATCCGCCGCACAGCGGAAATCATAGATTTCGAACAAATCAACGGGCATTCGTTCATAGCGGGTAGAGCCGCGCTTGCGCGATTTGCTCCGCCGCCCGTTAAGCATACGGTATTCGTCGATTTCCAGAAGAACCGCGCGCACCGTCAGATTCTCGTGCGTCAGAAAATCCCGAATAAAAATCATCTCGGGCACGACATCAAAAATCTTGCCGTTTTTCGGAGAGCGGTTCTTCTTCCCGATCACAGCACTGTCGGGCTCGATCCACGAAATCCATTTCGTTTTGGCAATCGGAAACACAAGCGTGACCGGGCAAAGGGGCAAAAAAGCCTCCAGCTTTTCCTTGAGGGAAGCAAAGCCGGAGGTTTGAATCTCAATGATTCCGCTGCCGTCATAAATATCCGCAACAAATCCTTCCACCGGAACTTCCTGAAGCGCCACATCCGACTCGAAGTAATTCTTCAGCACCCGATGCAGTGTTTTTTCTTTATAGGTTCCGATATTGAAACGGGAATGGGCGTGCAGACTTGCTTCGTAGGCAAGCTGCAAAAAACTGGCACGCCGTATATCAACGTAAGACATACATCAATATTTCGTCTTAAGCCACTGCAAAAGCTCGTCAATATCGTCCTCTGACAGCTTATTTTCGCCATAAAGAGAATCCATCATACGGACAAACGAACCGCCGTGGTACTGATTCACAAACTGACGGGATGCAGTGCGTATGTACTCCGTCTGATCGGCAACGGGCGTGTAGTAACGCTCTTTGCCCTTCTTTTCGGATGTAACATACCCGCGCTCCTCCAAACGGACGAGGAACGAAATGAGCGTCGGTGCCTTCCATCCGCGGACGCGTCCGACCATCTCCATGAGATACGCCGTATTCACGGGAGGCTCACCCGCCCATACTGCCTGCATTACATCGAACTCGGCATCGGGAAGTTTTTTGGAATAATCAATCACTCGCTCGGTAGTTGGTGCCGACACAGCGCCGGCTAAAATGGAATCGACAGTCATGCTGAAAACGCAGTCCGTATACCGACCGCAACCTCCTCAAAGTAATGCATTGTCCGAAAACGGTAAGTGCCGAAAATGATCCGTCCGAACAGGGGACATTAAATATTATACACTCGCCTAACTCATTTGTCAACAGGAATTTTCAATAATTTCGTCAAAAATCCGTCTGTTTTTTATTTTCCGCAATCGTCTTTTTTCTTTTTTCGTAAAATCCGCCTCCGTTCGACCCCTTTTTTCTTTCTCCGTCAAAATTCGCCGCCGTCTCTTGACTTGCGTTTATTTTTGATTATAATAATACATAGATATGAAAAACGGAGGCGCGACATGCAGAGTATCAATCTGAAAAGCATAAAACGTGAAAATGTCAAGGCGATATTCAACGCGATAGCTATCGCGGATACGGTCAGCCGTGCCGCTGTATCCGAAGCGACGGGGCTGAGTCTGATGACGGTTGGCAAGGTTGCGGATGCCCTGCTCGATCTCGGCATCGTCAGACAGTCCAAGGTATCAAAAAACGCCGCAGGGCGGCGTACCGGCGTTCTCTCTCTGCATCCGGACTTCTGCTCGTTTGTGCTTGATTTCACAGCAACGCCGTTTACATTTGCAGTACTTACAGCCGATCTGAAGCTGTGCGAGGAAATTCCTTATTCGATAAACGGACTCTTCACATTTGAGGAAAACGTTTCTCTCTTTCTGGAGGAAGCGGCGGCATATCTTGCCTCCCACCAAAAGAAAACATGTATGGGTATAGGTGTAGCCCTGCCCGCACCGCTCGATCCTGCGAGCGACTGTGCGCGTGTGGATGCGAAATCACCGCTGTACGGACTCCCGATTGCGACAAAAGTACGGCAGGCGTTCCCCTCCCTCCCCGTTTATTTTGATGCGGCGGTGCACGCTGCCGCGCGCTCCAACGTGATGGATGTCCCCGGATATGACAAACAAGGAATCCTGTACTGTTTTGCTGCAGACGGGTACATACACGGCGCAATTTTTCAAAACGGAAGCATTCTGCGGGGGGCACACGGTGCGGCAGGCAATTTCGGGGCGATGGCGCTTTCCCGCGGCCGCACGCTTGCCTCCGCAGTCCGCGCGGAAAATCCCGTCCGCGAAAACGCCTGCGAGATCGCCAAAATGCTGCACAACGTAATCCTCACGATGGATCCGGATACAATTGCACTGGAAAGCGAGCTGCCGAGCAGCACGAATGTGTTTATCGATCTCATCAAGGAAGAGCTTTGCTCACAGTACGGGTACACGGAAGGCACCCTGCCTTCCTTTGCGTACAGTCAATGCCCGTACCGGCATGCGTACCGCGGTCTTGCGCTCAAGATCCGCGAGGAATATCTGTATCGGGCAACCGTGGGCGAGGATTGCACACCGTAATTTATACGCCAACCGGCACGAAAACATGAAAAAAGGGAGACAGCCGTCTCCCTTTTGTTTTATTCGGTTCAGATGTACTTCTCGACGATCGCCATGAGCTGATCGTACTTTGCCTCGCCGTCTGCAACGAGCTTGAACTGATTGCGTGCGCGCTCGATATTGTGCGTCGGGCGCGTGGTGCGGAAGTAAACGTCACCGTTGAGATAGTCCGCAAGGAAGCGGATGCCGATCTCAAACGTGATAACGCGTGCCGCCATCGGGAAAGCACGGATCTCGTCGGCACTGACGTTGCCCTTCAGCTCGCTGAGGAAGCCGTCCACGTACGCCTCAAACATTTCCGTATTGACATAGACCTTATCGAGATCGGTCTCGTCCTCCAAAGCGCTGGAAGCGCCGAAGCGGATCGCATCCCCGAAATCGAACAGGAGGCTTCCGGGCATAACGGTATCGAGATCGATGATGCAAAGGCCCTTGCCCGTCTTTTCATCAATCAGAATATTATTGAGCTTCGTATCGTTGTGGGTAACGCCCCATTTGAAGCGACCGTCCTCCACACCGTCCATGATGAACGAGCAGATATTCTCGCGCGCGAGCGCGAACTCGATCTCCGCCTGTGCATCCTTCACGCGGCCTGCCTTATCCTCCGCGATTGCCTTTTTGAGATCGGCAAAGCGGCTGACGGTGTTGTGGAAATTCGGAATGGTGATATGGAGCTGATCTGCCGGGAAATCGGCAAGACGGTTGAAAAAGCGACCGAACGCACTGCCTGCGGAGCGGAACATGCCGGCATCCTCGGCGAGATTGTATGTAACGACATCCTCGACCGTTCTGTAGGAGCGCCAGTACTCGCCCTCGGGGGAGAGATAGTACATCTTCCCGTCCGTGCAGGGGATCATCGTAAGCGTCTCACGGTCAACGTCACCGCCCTCCTCGGCGATCTTCTTCTTCAGAAAATCGCAGACGGCGACCATGTTCTCGACCACCCAGACAGGCTTCGGGAAAACGTTGGTGTTGATGCGCTGGAGCATATAGCGAATCTTCTTCTCACCCTCGCAAGTGACGAAGTAGGTACTGTTGATATGACCGACGTGGCACGCCTCATAGGAGACGGGCGTACCCTCATACCGGAAATGGGAAGCAACCTCAAGAACAAAGTCCATTTTCAAAATCCTCCAAATCATAAAATTTGCAATCGCTTGATTCCAAAGCGATTTATGTAATAAAAGTTTTGACTTTTGTAATATAAAGCAAAATCAACCGTTTTTCGAAAGTCCGCATAAGTGCAGGAAAAGGGAGAGAATACACTTCTCTCCCTTAACAGGCAAATACTTATTTATACTTGCGCTTTCTTGCAGCCTCGGACTTCTTCTTTCTCTTGACACTCGGCTTCTCGTAGCATTCTCTCTTGCGAAGCTCGGCCTGAATGCCGGATCTCTGACACTGACGCTTGAATCTACGAAGCGCACTGTCAAGCGATTCATTTTCCTTAACTCTGATCTCTGCCATCCATATCCCTCCCTTCGCTCAAGGCAAACAAAGATAAATCAATATCTCTTGAATATTATACCCGATTCGTACCCGGTTGTCAATAGAAACTTTTCAAATTCTCCGAAATTTCTCAGAAAATTATTTCGCCACGATATTGATGATTCTGCCGGGAACGTAGATTTCCTTAACGATCGTTTTTCCCTCCAGCGCAGCTGCGACCTTGGCATCCGCTTTTGCGGCGGCGATCACGTCCGCCTGTGCAGCGGCGGCAGGAACGGTGATCGTTCCCTTCACCTTACCGCAGATCTGTACGGCAATCTCGATCGTATCGTCCACTGTCTTTGCTTCGTCATATGCGGGCCACTCCTTCAGGCTGAGAAGCTCCTTGCCGCCGATCATCTCCCAGATTTCCTCGGTGATGTGCGGCGCAAACGGGTTGAGGATCGAAACGAACGTCTCCAGCTCGTCAAGCGTGATGTGAGCGACTTCGTAGATCTCGTTCAGAAGGCTCATCATCGCGGCAATCGCGGTGTTAAACTTCATTTCCTCAATATCGGTGGTAACCTTCTTGACCGTCTTGTGGAAAGCGGTCTCAAGCTCCTTCGTAACACCGCGTCCTGCGGCAATATCGGTGAGCGCACCAACTCTGTCCAAAAATCTCTTACAGCCGCGCACAGAGCTGTCGCTCCACGGAGCCGCGGATGCATACTCGCCCATAAACAGGACATACACACGGAGAACGTCGGCACCGTATGCATCGATAACGTCGTTCGGATCGACTACGTTACCCTTGGATTTACTCATCTTTTCCCCGTCGGGACCGAGGATCAGTCCCTGTGCGGTGCGCTTTGCATACGGCTCTGCCGTCGGCACCTGACCGATGTCATAGAGGAAGTGATGCCAGAAACGGGAGTAGATCATATGGCGCGTAACGTGCTCCATACCGCCGTTGTACCAGTCAACGGGGAGCCAGTAGTTCAGCTTCTCGGGATCGGCAAGGCAAGTATCGTTATTCGGATCGATATAGCGGAGGAAGTACCACGAGGAGCCTGCCCATTGCGGCATCGTATCCGTTTCGCGCTTTGCGGGCTTTCCGCACTTCGGGCACGTGCAGTTAACGAAGGAATCAATCTTGGCAAGCGGGCTTTCGCCGCCCTCACCGGGTTCGAATTTCTCAAGCACGGGCAATTTCAGCGGAAGCTCCTCGTAAGGAACGCCGACATCGCCGCAGAACGGACAATGCACGATCGGAATCGGCTCGCCCCAGTATCTCTGACGGTTGAACGCCCAGTCCTTCATCTTGTACTGCACACCTTCCTCGCCGATACCCTTATCGGAAAGGAATTTCAGCATCGCAGCGATGGCTTCCTTCTTCGTCTGAATACCGTTGAGGAAATCGGAATTGACCATCTCACCGTCGCCGGTGTACGCTTCCTTTTCAATATCGCCCCCCTTGATGACTTCGATAATATCGATACCGAATTTCTTTGCGAAATCGTAGTCGCGCTCGTCATGCGCCGGCACAGCCATGATCGCGCCGGTGCCGTATCCCATCATGACATAATCGGATATGTACACGGGGATCTTTTTACCGTTGGCGGGGTTGACTGCGGAGATGCCCTCAAGGCGTACGCCTGTCTTATCCTTGACAAGCTGGGTGCGCTCAAACTCGGTTTTCTTTGCGCACTCTGCCTTGTAAGCATCGAGATCGGCTTTATTGCTCAGCTTATCGGCGTACTTTTCGAGGATCGGATGCTCGGGCGCGATAACCATGAAGGTAACGCCGAACATGGTATCACAGCGCGTCGTATAGATGCGCAGAGACTCGCCGAGATCCTTTCCGTCACCGTCAACCAGCGCGAAATTCGCAAAAGCGCCGGTGGAGCGACCGATCCAGTTCTCCTGCTGGAGGCGGACGTTGGGAAGATAATCGACAGTATCCAGTCCCTCAAGCAGCTTATCGGCATACTGCGTGATGCGCAGATACCACACGTCCTTCGATTTCTGCACGATGTCGTTGTGGCAAATATCGCACTTGCCGCCCTGGGAATCCTCGTTGGAGAGAACGACCTTACAGTGTGGGCAATAGTTTACGAGCGTCTTGGCGCGGAACACAAGTCCCTCGTCGAACATCTTGCGGAAGATCCACTGCGTCCACTTATAGTAATTTTCATCGGTGGTATCGATCACGCGATTCCAGTCAAAGGAGAAGCCGACACGCTTCAGCTGGGAGGTGAACTTCTCGATATTTCTGTCAGTGAGGATACGGGGGTGGGTATTGAATTTGATCGCGGAGTTCTCCGTGGGGAGACCGTATGCGTCAAATCCGATCGGGAAAAGGACGTTGTAGCCCTGCTTTCTGCGCTTACGGGAGATAACCTCCAGACCGGAGTACGCCTTGATATGTCCGACGTGCATACCGGCACCGCTGGGATACGGGAACTCGACAAGACCGTAGAACTTCGGCTTTTCGGAAGCATCCACCGCGGAAAACGCGCCCTCCTTCTCCCATCTGTCCTGCCACTTCTTGTCAATCCGATTAAACTCGTACTTCATAGTGATTCCTCTGTCATATATTCAAAAATTAGTTGCAAAGTGAAGATCAGTCCTCGCTGAGGAGCGCGTCGATATTGACACGGCTTGTCTCGGCGTAGAGCTTTTCGAGGTTATAAAATTCGCGTGCATCGCGGCTGAAAACGTGCACGATGACGGCACCGAAGTCAATAAGCATCCAGCCGGAGGCATCCACACCCTCAATGTGATGCGGTGTGATGCCGGAGAGGGAGAGCTTGTACTCCACCTCATCGATGAACGAGCGCACCTGCGTTTTGGAATTACCTGTGCAGACGACGAAATAATCCGCAATGCTCGTCTGCTCCTCCACGTGGAGAAGCGCGATGTCGCGTGCTTTCTTTTTATCGAGCACCTGCACAATCGCCTCGGCGATCTCCTTCGGAGATGCATCCGGCGCGACGATGGGCCGCTCTGCACTGTTTGTAAACAATTCGTTATTCATTCTGTTGTCCTTTCGTAATCATTACTCATTCGTCTGCTTCAGGGGAACGTCGATCGGCGAATCAAGCACACCGTCCGCCGTGTATTCGTCATTCATAAAGGCGGAGGGCGCATAGTATGCCTTCTCCACGACCTCCTGCTGGGGATCGGTAAAGACACGCTTTTTATCAAAAATGAGATCGCTTATATCGTGGTCGTAAATATTGAAGTGGGCATTGATCGCTTTCAGCGTATCGGCTCGGTTGATAACGTAATAAGAACGGTGTCCGTTCACGCTGTCACCGGGGATGGTGAGCATCGTAATCTCGGAAAGATCGACACTGAGCGCGCTTTTTGCGAAATACACAACATCCTGCAGCGAAATGGTGGAGGTAACATTTTCGACAACCTCTCCTGCGAGCTTGCCGACTGTGTCTACACTGACGGAGCTTTTCAGCTTGTCAAAAAACGCGGCAAGGAACAGCTTCTGCATATTTACGCGTCCTATATCCGCTTGAACAAAGTCTTCTCGGAAACGGACAAATCCCTCGGCATCCTCGCCCATGAGCGTCTGCGGTCCTGCTTTGATATTGATATACAGATCCTGTTCGGGATCCTCATACTCCATATCAAACGGAACGTCAATATACACACCGCCGATCGCGTCCACGATAGCAGCAAACCCGTCAAGATCCATGACAGCGGTATAGTGTATCTGGATGCAAAGATTCTGCTCCAGTGCCTCGGCAAGTTTTTCCGCCGCATACTCGGTCGGATTTTTTATTTTATCGTACACGGCATGGTTGTAATTGGCGGCAAAAAGCACGTTGATCTGCGGCACATTTGAGCCTGCATTGATATACGTGTCGCGCGGAATCTGCATAATTGCGACCTTGCCGCTGTTCACATCGTAATTGACAAGCATAATCACGTCGGCAAGTTTTGCGGCACGGTCGTGCCCGACCAAAAGGAAGTTATACACGTCCTGCCGTGCGGTATAAATCGGAATCTTTGTCGCGGGATCCTGCTGATCCGGCACGTTCGTGACAGGCGGCGTAAACTCGCCCGTATTGGAGCCGTCCGTATCTGTGCCCGTATCAAACGGCAGAACGTCCGGCGTGACAGGCTTATACAAGCCGACAAATGCCGCCACCAGAATCACGATCGAAAACACAAGAACGATCGAAACAACAGCAATTTGCTGCCCGCGCGACGGCGCGTACGTACTTTTCTTTCTTTTCATACTCATATATTTTAAGCAAGCCGTTCCCGGCTTACATCCTTTCCGAATTTGTCCCGGATGACTGACTGAAAGCGTCTCAAAAGCCGCTTACGGCTCAGAGCAATGCTTCCGCACGCGAAAGAAAACAGTTTCGCGCGCACACCGTATCCTCTGCGATTCTCTCTCCGTGGTCTGTAAGGGAGCGAACCGTATAATCAAAAGACAAAACCATCGTGCGGCAAAGGTGGAGTGCCTGTGCCCTGCGCTCATCCGCCGTCGGCATCGATCCCCAGAAATAATTTCTGAGTGCGATACAGTCGTCAAACGTGCGCGTAAGCTCAATATAATCCGCAAGATACACAATGGATTCAAACACGCTCATTCCGTCGTGTCCCGTTGTATGCCAGCGGATACCGGATAGAATTTCGTCATCGACGAAATCGGCAAAATCTCTTGCGGCAACCCCTTCCGCGGTGATTGCGTGCAGGGTTTTTGGGGATGCAATATCCGTATGCTTCAATATTATACCAAATTCTTCGGCGTATTGCAACTGTTTTTCGAAAGAGTCTTTTTTTGTTATGTCGTGCAGAAGCGCCGCCACGCGAAGTTTTTCGATCTTATCCGGAAGATACACCGCGCCGATGCGTGCGGCTTCCTCCTCGACCTCAAGCGTATGGCGGTAGCGCTCCTCTTTCAGATACGGGCGGATCCGCTCTCTCAGTTCGGAAAGCGTTTCCTCATTTATTTCTCTCATAATCACTCACCTCTGTACAGTCCGCAAGCATCGATCAGCAATCGCACGGCTTCGGGAATAAACGGTGACACATCGCCGCCGTCCACCGATAATTGACGAATCTGCGAGGAGGAAAGTTCCGGCAGATGATGCTCAATCACAAGCGTTCGGGCACCGTAACGTTCTTTGTACATCTTTTGCGCATCGGCTACAGCACTGTATGCCTCGGGATTCTTTTGCCGCATAACGCAAACGACCGATGCAAGTGAGAAAATTATCTCCGGATGCAGCCACGTGCCCATGGACAAAAACTTATCGTTTCCGCAAAGGAAATAAAGCTCCGCCTCCTCCGCTTCGGCAAAATGCATCAGCGTCTTGTACGTATAGCTGACACCGTCGCTCATGATTTCGTAATCGGAAACGGTGATGCGTTCATCCAATCCATCAAAAGCGGCGTGAGCCAGCGCGAGGCGTATCTCCGGCTTGCTCACGGCACTGTTTTGCTTATGAGACGGCACCGCCGCAGGCATAATATAGAGCGCGTCCGAATGTACATCTCTCAGAAAAGCCTGCGCCGCACGGATATGCCCGTTATGCGGTGGATCAAACGTACCGCCGTAGATACCGACACGGCGTTTCATCAGACGGTGATCTTCGGCTTCTTTTTGGACGGGCGGTAGAGGACGAACTTCCGTCCGACGACGGAAACGACGTCGGCACCTGTTGCTTCTGCGAGCTCATCTGCCGCCTCGCGTGCGGTGACAGGCGCGGTTTCCAGTGCGGTCATTTTGATAAGCTCACGTGCCTCCAGTGCGTTGTCCACTGAGGTGATGAGCTCCTCACCGATGCCGTTTTTGCCCACCTGCATGATGGGATCCATCGAATTTGCCATGGAACGGAGGGAGGCTCTCTGTTTACTTGTCAGCATAGTAACTCCTTTACGGTTCATTCGGAAAGTATATCCGAAAAGATGTGCGTAAATGCGGCGCAGAACGCACGCATCGCCACGCCGCGGTGGCTGATCTCGTTTTTCTCGGACGGAGAAAGCTGGGCAAAGGTCTGCCCTCTTGCCGGAACGTAGAAGAGAGGGTCATAACCGAAGCCGTCCTCTCCCTTTGCACTGCGGAGAATCGTGCCGCGGCACTCTCCGCGGATGGTGAACGCGGTCAGTCCATCGTTCGTAACGGTGCGGATCGCGTCGGGGATATTCCCTTCCACCCCCTCGGGAAGGACGCACGCAATCTCGGAGACGAATGCCGCGCCGCGCTTTTCATCCGGAACGGACTCCATCTCAAAGAGCAGCTTTTGATTATTCGCGCAGTCCGTGGCGTGCTCACCCGAATAGCGTGCGGAATAAATCCCCGGTGCACCGCCGAGGGCATCAACGACCAGTCCGGAATCGTCCGCAACACCGATATATCCGAGCTTTGCCGGCACGGAGGCCTTGATGAGCGCGTTTTCCGCAAAGGATGCACCGTCCTCGACGATGTCATCGGTATAGCCGATGTCGTCAAGCGAGAGGACCTCGATCTCCATATTGGTAAGCGAGGCAAGAAGCGATTGCAGCTCACGGATTTTCTTCTGATTACGGGAAGCGAGAACGATCTTCATCATCACGCCTCCGTTTCGTCAAAGAGGGCGTTTACGAACATGGATGCGTCAAACGGCTGCATATCGTCCATCTGCTCGCCGACGCCGATAAACTTGACGGGGATGCCGAGCATATTTTTGATGGAGAACACGGCACCGCCCTTTGCCGTTCCGTCGAGCTTCGTGAGGATGAGTCCCGTGATCTTCGCGGCGTTCATGAACTCACGCGCCTGCATGACGGCATTCTGTCCCGTGGTGGAATCAAGCACGAGAAGCGTTTCGCGATCCGTATCGGGAAGCTCGCGCGAGAGCACGCGGTCGATTTTCGCAAGCTCGTCCATGAGATTCTTCTTATTGTGGAGGCGTCCTGCCGTATCGACGATCAGGACATCGGCACCGCGCTTTTTCGCGGCGGCGGCGGCATCAAAGACGACAGCGGCGGGATCGCCGCCCTCATTCTGGCGAATGAGATCAACACCGGCACGGTCGCACCACACGGCGAGCTGATCGATGGCGGCGGCGCGGAACGTATCCGCGGCGGCAACGATGACCTGCTTGCCCTCCGCCTTCAGCCGTGCGGCGATTTTTCCGATGGAGGTCGTTTTGCCGACACCGTTTACGCCGATGACGAGAATGACGGACGGCTTCGTATTAAGCGAAAGCGGCTCGCCCTCACCGATATGCTCACAGAGAATCTCCTTGAGCACTGCCTGCACGTCCTCCGCCTCGGTAATCTTATCCGTTTTGATGCGGTCGCGCAGTTGATCGATGACGGACTCGGTCGTTTCCGCGCCCATATCCGCCATAATCATCAGCTCCTCAAGCTCCTCAAGAAGATCCTCATCCACCTTGCGGAAGCTCTTCACAACCTCACTGATCTGCCCGAAAAAGGCATTCTTCGTCTTTGCAAGACCGCTTTTCAGTTTATCAAAAAAGCCCATAGGTACCTCGATTTCTGCACATTACAGTGCGTTTTCAAAATCCTCCTCGGTCATGGAGGAGACATCCAGCGTAAAGACCTTCGATACGCCGTGGCGCGGCATCGTGACGCCGTACAGGGTATCGGCGATCTCCATTGTACCGCGGCGGTGCGTAATCATGATGATCTGCATTTTTTCGGAGTAGCGCTTTACATACTGCGCGACCCGCTGTACGTTGACCTCGTCGAGCGCCGCCTCGATCTCGTCAAAAATACAGAACGGGGACGGGTTGACGCGTATGAGCGCAAACAGAAGCGCGATCGCGATAACGGACTGCTCGCCGCCCGACAGAAGCGAGAGATTCTTTATCATCTTTCCGGGAGGGGCGGCACTGATTTCGATGCCGCTGGAGAGAACGTCCTCGGGATCGGAGAGGGACAGGTGCGCCTCACCGCCGCCGAACAGCTCACGGAATACCTCGCCGAAATTCTTGTTGATCTTTTCAAACGCGTCGGTAAACATGACGCGCATTTCGTCCTCAATCGAGCCGATGATGCCGAGCAGATCGTTCTTGGCATCCTCAAGATCCTTCATCTGTACGCTGACGAAGTCGTATCTTTCCTTGACCTCGGCATACTCCTCGATTGCGGCGACGTTGACGTGACCGAGATCGCGGATTTTGCCCTTCAGCTCGCTGAGACGGGCGTGCATGGGCGCACGGTTTCCGTCCTCCACGGGCGGATAACCGAGTTCAGCCGCCGTGGTCGCCGTCAGCTCGTACTCGTCCCACAGCCTCTGCGTCATCTTATCAATGTCCGCCGTAAGCTGTGCGTATTTGTTTTCGTTTTTGGAATGTGCCGCGATGAGAAGCTCCTTTTTCGCGGAAATGTCGCGCAAGCGGATACGGAGCTCATTCAAACGCTGCTCGTAATCCATACTGCCGGCATCGAGTGCCGCGCGCTCCGAATCAAACGCGGTCAACCGTTCATTCAGCGCGGTACTCTGCGCCTTTTTCTCCTCGATTGTACGGTGCATCTCAGCAAGCGTCACGCGAAGCTGTGCTGTGTTTTCATCGGAGGCGATGATCTCCGACTTCAGTCGCTCGATGAGCGCAGATGTATCGAGAATATCCCGTGCGGCAGTTTCAAGATCCTTTTTGATTTCCGCAATACGGATATGCATCTGCGAAATTTCCTCGGTGAGGGCATCGATCGCATCGCCGATGGCGTTTCGCTCGACGTCCGTCTCCGCGCGTGCGGCAGAGATTTTTGCAATTGCAGCCGTTTCGGCATCACTCTGTTCGGTGAGTGTCTGCACATCGCTGTCGCCGCGCTTGCCGAGCTCGGCAAGCTCTTCCCAATCCGCGCGAAGATCGCGCATGAGATTCTCGATAACGCCACGGCGTGCACTCAGCTCGTCCAGCTGCGTTTGATCCGCACGCATGAGAGTGAGCAAGAGTTTTTCCTTATCCTCCTCCGCTGTGCGGGCGGAGACAAGAGAGGCTGTTTTTTCACGAAGAGCGCGGAGCTTCTCAGCGTTCTCCGCGTGATCCTTGGCGATTGCATCCCGCTTTTCGGAAAGCTCGGCAATCTGCGACGATCTTGTAAGCATACCGCTGTCGCGGCGCACGGCACCGCCCGTAAACGAGCCGCCTGCATTGATCTGCTGACCGTCCAGCGTGACGGCACGGACACGCCATCCCTGACTGCGTGCCATCACCGTAGCGTTATCGAGCGTATCGAACACGGCGATTCGGTTCAGAAGCGAGCCGATGACACCGGCGTATTTTGCATCGACAGTGACAAGCGCATCGGCAAAGCCGATGAATCCGGTATATTTCTGCGCGGCTTCGGTATCGCGGTTGCGCTCGCCTGCCTTCACGGACGTAAGCGGATAAAACGTAGCGCGTCCTGCACCTGCATTTTTGAGGGCGTAGATCGCATTCTTAGCGGATTTTTCGTCATCGACAACGATATTCTGGAGAGCCGCACCGAGCGCGGTTTCTAAAGCGACGGTATACTCCGGCTTTACGGTAATGAGATGCGAAACCGGACCGTGGATTCCTGCGAGCTTCCCTGCCTTTGCCTCGTTCATGACGAAGCGGACGCTGTTGTTATAGCCGTCGAAGTGCTCCATCATATTTTTGAGAGCGGCAATACGGCTGTCGAGTGCCTCAAGCTGTGCGCCGAGAGCACTGACGGCGGATGTAATACGATCCGCCTCCTGAGTACTGCACTCCATCTCACGGGAAGCATCTCCCGCGGCTGCACGCGCCGCTTCAATCGCATCGGTATACTGCTTGACAGATTCGTTCAGCTCCGCCGCGGCAGCATCGATCTCCGCAAGCTCCGCCTCGTATTTGGCAATATCCTCTGCAAGTCCGCCGGAGCGCTCGTTCTGCGTTGAAATCAAATTCCGAAGCGTTTCCAGCCGCACACGGAGCTCCGTAAGTGCCTCTTCGTGCTTTTTCTGCTCCGTCAGCGCGTCGGCAAGCTCCGTCTCCTTTGCTTTGTAAAGTGTGAGCTGTCCGTCCTTCTCTGCCTGTTTTTTGCCGAGATCCGCCTCCGCCTGCACAGACGATGCGGTGATCTCATCGTATTTCGTGTTCTGCTCGGCAAGGCGCGCAGTCGCCGCTTCGATTTCTTTTTCCGTATTCGCACGGCGTGCATCCGCCGCCGCGATCTCCGCCTCGGTATGGACGGCTTCCTTTTCAAGATTGTGATATTCGCCCTGCACGGCGTGGTTTTCCGCCGTTGTTTCCTTGATCTTCTCATAGACGCGGGCGGCTTCCTGCTTGTTATCCTGGGATGCGGAAAACAGTCGTTCACTCTGTGTCTCAAGCTGCTGCTCCGTATCCTGGATCATTTCCAGCTCATGCTTGGAGAGTGCGCAATCCGCCTTCGTTTTCTCTGCATCGGTCTGCATCCGCTTCACGTCGTACAGCCAAAGCGCAATATCGACCTCTTTCTTCTGCTCAAAAAGCTCCAGATACTCGCGCGCTTTTCTCGACTGTCTTTCCAGCGGACCGACACGGGATTCAAGCTCGGAGAGAATATCCGCCACGCGGAGCATGTTGGCATCCGTTTCGTCGAGCTTCTTCTGCGCCTCCTGTTTTTTGAAGCGGAATTTGGCAATACCCGCCGTTTCGTCAAAGATGCCGCGGCGCTCCTCGCTCTTTTTCGAGACAATCTCCGCGATACGTCCCTGACCGATGATGGAATAGCCCTCGCGCCCGATACCTGTGTTCATGAACAGCTCGTAGATGTCGCGCAGGCGCACCTTTTTGCGGTTGATATAGTACTCACTTTCCCCGGCGCGGTAGTAGCGGCGGGTGACGGTGATCTCATCGTAAGGCGAATCAATTCTCGACGCCGGATCGGTATTGTCAAACGTAACGGATACCTCGGCAAAGCCCATGGGGCGGTAGCCGTCCGCACCGACAAAAATGACATCCTCCATCTTGCTGCCGCGGATGTTCTTGCTGGAAAGCTCGCCGAGCACCCAGCGCATCGCATCCGTTATGTTGGATTTACCGCTTCCGTTCGGACCTACGATGACGGTGCTTCCTTCATCGAAACGGATGACCGTTTTTTCGGGAAATGACTTAAATCCGTGCAGTTCCAATGTCTTCAGCTTCAAACGTTGTCACTTCCTTTCCTCTCTATGTAAAATGATTTATGGCGATAAAATGCTTATTATATTATTATACCCTATTATGGTGTCTTTTTCAAGGATTTTTATATTTTTTATGCCGTATCTCGCCAAAAATCGGAGAGTATTTGCGCGGTGCTGACCGGCGGCGAGGGATGCGGCACCCTTTGCGACTTCGATCAGGACAGCTGCTCCGCGCAAGGTCTCCGCAAGCGGTGCGAGATTCGCCTCGATCCGCTCCGCCATGAGCGCACTTCGGGCAAGCTCACCGACTGCCGGATGATTGACACCGGCAAGAAAGGAATCGCTGTCGTGAAGGTTTTCCGACTCGCATAAACCGGCGCGCAGACACGGTACACCGTGTCTGTCAAAGACATCGAGCACGCGGCACATGCGCCAAACGGCATCCGAAAGCGAAAGCGGTACATATTCGCCGCGCTCTGTCATAGAAGCAAGCTCTGTGCCGCGAAAAACGGCGGTCGGATACACACGGCAGGAGGATGCGCCGGTTTTACAGATTTCCTCCGCCGTGCGGATTTCCGTCTCCAAAGTCGCAAACGGCAAACCGATCATCATCTGTCCGCCGAACGGGATTTTCGCGGTACGCAAAAGCGCGAACGCGCGATGTGTATCGGCGGCGGTATGCCCGCGTTTTGAGGCGGCAAGCACCGCATCGTCCATGCTCTGCACACCGAGCTCGACCTCGCGCACCGTATAGCGCGAAAGAATCTCCGCGATCCCCCCGTTTATATAATCGGGGCGCGTGGAGAGGCGGATTCCCTGCACTTTTCCTTGACGGACGTATTGTTCCGCCGTATCAAGCAAACGGATCATCAATCCTCGCTCGATGCCCGTAAACGATCCGCCGAAAAACGCAATTTCCACCTCGGTATCCTCGGACACCGTCCGAAGCGTCTCCTCGATTTTGTCGCGCACTGACTCCTCGGAAAAAGAAGTTGTGCCCGAAATCAGCCGCTGATTGCAGAACACGCACTGATTCGGGCACCCCATATGCACGACAAAAATCGGGATATTTATATGTTTTCGTCTCCGCTCTGCTGTCTGCATCACTTTGCGCTTTCTCCGAACAGAACGAGTGCCTGCTTTGCCGCCTCCTGCTCTGCCGCACGCTTGGAGCGCGCAGAGCCCTTGCCGATCACGTTGCTGTTCAGCCGTGCCTCGATCTCAAACACCTTCATGTGATCGGGACCGCTCTCGCCGACGAGGACGTATTCAAGCACCTCGCCCTCGACCTGCTGTACGATCTGCTGAAGCATCGTTTTGTAATCGATAAACGAGGACGTCTCGCGCACCGTATCAATCTCGCGGACAATATGCGGCAAAAGGAAGGTACGAACGGTATCGATACTGCCCGAATCGATGTACATGGCACCGAGAAGTGCTTCAAACGCGTCCGACGTAATGGAAGCGCGCTCTCTGCCATGATTGAGCTCCTCTCCGTGACCGAGGAGAAGATAGTCGCCGAGACTTATATCCACAGCATACCGAGCGAGTGCCTTCTCACAGACGACGGCGGCACGGATTTTCGTGAGATCGCCCTCCTGATTGGAGACGTAGCGGTTATACAGATAATCGCTGACGATGAACGAGAGGATCGAATCCCCGAAAAACTCCAGACGCTCGTTGGAGGCGTGCGCCATATTCTTGACCTTCAGCTCGTTGGCGTAAGAGGAATGCGTCAACGCCAGACGGAGCAGATCCTTATTTTTGAACGTATAGCCGAGCTTGCTTTCAAGAGAAGAAATCGGGCGCGGCAACACTCCGTTTCCGTCAGCTCGCATCGGTTGTTCCCTCCGCGCTTTCTCCCTCGGTGGGCGCACTCGTTTTCGCCGGTGTATGCGCGGCGACGTACTCGGTGATCTCATCGATCACGCCGGTGCGTACAAACGTCATCGCCTGACGGACAGCATTGCAGATTGCGGCGGCATCGGAGGAGCCGTGCGCCTTGATAACAGGCTTACGGAGTCCGAGTAGCGGTGCACCGCCGTGCTCGGATGCGTCAAACTGCTTTTTGAAGGAGCGAAGCTGATCCTTCATAACGAGGAAGGACATCTTCGTGAGCGCGTTCTTCGTATACATTCCCTTGAGGGAACCCATGAAAAATTTCCCCATGCCCTCAAGCAGCTTCAAAGTGATATTGCCCGTAAATCCGTCCGCGACGAGGACGTCGCACGGAGAGGTAACGATCTGGTTACCCTCGACGTTGCCGACAAAACGAAGCTCGCGGCTTTCTGCCATGATCTTGTGAGCTTGTGCAACGACGGGCGTTCCCTTATGAGATTCCGCGCCGTTATTGAGCAGACCGACGGCAGGGGAATCGATACCGAAAATATTCTTCATATAGATCGAGCCCATAACCGCCCACTGGAGCATATATTCCGCGGTGACGTTCGTATTTGCGCCGCAGTCGAGCATGAGCATCGGCTTCGCAAGCGGCAGAACGGTTGCGATTGCGGCACGCTGGATGCCCTTGATCGGGCGGACGATGAGAGACGAGCCTGCGTGCAATGCACCCGTATTTCCGGCGGAAACAAAGGCATCTCCCTCCTCCTTCAGCATACGGAGACCGACCGCCATGGAGCAGTTTTTCTTCGCACGGACGACGGAAATCGGATCATCCTCCATCGTGATGATCTCCTCCGTGTGCTCGATACGGACGTTCTCAAGGGAGAGGTTCTGCTCGGCGGCGATACGGGTAATAACCTCGCGGTTGCCGACAAGCGTGAGCTGCACATCGTATTTTTTCAATGCCATGGCGGCACCTTTCACGATTTCAAGCGGGGCTTTGTCCCCACTCATCGCATCAAGAATAATATTCATAGCGGATAACCTCCTTTGCGCGTTCACTGCGCTCCGTCCGGCAGCATCAGATCGACCTCGGCGAGTGCTGTCAGCGCACGCTCTGCGTACATGGGATACCGCACGCGTCTACCGCCCTTCGGCGGATTTGCAAGCGGCGGAATGATGCCGAAATTGGCGTTCATCGGCTGGAAATCGCCGACACCGCCGCGGCTGACGTACTGTGCCATCGCGCCGATCATCGTTACATCGGGGAAGACGGGTGCATCCGTGCCGTGCAGACGGCAGACCGCCGCAAGACCGGCAAGATAGCCCGACGCGGTCGATTCGATATAGCCCTCCACTCCCGTCATCTGCCCTGCAAAGAAAATATTGCGGTTTGCACGAAGCGAATAATCGGCGTTCAGAAGATTGGGCGAGTTCAGAAACGTATTGCGGTGCATGACACCGTAGCGGAGAAATTCCGCGTTTTCAAGCCCGGGAATCATGCGAAAGACGCGCTTCTGCTCGGGAAACGTAAGATGCGTCTGAAAGCCGACGAGATTGAACATGGAGCCGTGGTCGTCCTCCCGTCTGAGCTGGACGACGGCGTAATATTTCTCTCCCGTTTCGGGATGGCGGATGCCGACCGGCTTGAGCGGTCCGTAGCGCAGAGTATCCTCGCCGCGCTTTGCCATGACCTCAACCGGCATACAGCCTTCGAAAACGGTGAGTGTTTCCTCTTTATCGAAATCATGAAGCTCCGCCTCCTCGGCGGTGATGAGCGCCTCGTAAAACGCCTTGTACTCCGCCTCATTCATGGGGCAATTGATATAATCCGCCTCGCCCTTTCCGTATCGGGATGCGAAAAACGCGCGGGACATATCGACCGTGGAAAAATCGACAATCGGGGCGGCGGCATCAAAAAAGCTGAGTCCGTTTTGCCCCGTCAGCGAGACGATTTTTGCCGCCAGCGCATCCGACGTAAGCGGACCTGTGGCAACAACGGTGATCTCGTCCTCGGGGATGTCCGTCATCTCCGCCTCGATGACCTCAATCAGCGGACAGGAGCGGATTTTCTCCGTGATATACGCAGAGAAACGCACGCGATCGACCGCAAGCGCACCGCCGGCGGACACGCGCGACGCATCCGCCGCCTCCATGATGAGCGATCCCATGCGGCGAAGCTCCTCCTTGAGCAGTCCCGCTGCGGAATCGACAGCGGCGTTGCGCAGAGAATTGGAGCAGACAAGCTCTCCGAACAAATCGGAATGGTGGGCTGGGGTTTTCTTCTTCGGCTTCATCTCAAAGAGACGGACGCGCACACCGCGTCTGGCGGCCTGCCACGCCGCCTCACTGCCCGCGAGACCGGCGCCGTATACGTTAATTGAATCCATCATCGTTTCGGAATCAGGCTTCGCTTTCGGCGGAATTTTTCAGCATATCCGGATCTGTATCCCGACGGTAGGAGCAGCCCTCACCGCGGCAGTAAAGGTAGTTCTTCCCTTTCTTCGCGTACAGGATACCGCCGCACTCGGGACACGTTTCCTTCGTCGGCATATCCCACGAGGAGAAATCACATTCGGGATATTTCGAACAGCTGTAGAACACCGTGCGGTTTTTGCCCCATTTCGTCACAATATCCGCGCCGCACTTCGGGCAGGCTACGCCTGTGCTCTTGACCTTCGGCTTTGTGAATTTACAGGTAGGATAGCGCACGCACGCGTAGAAATCGCCGTAGCGACCGGAACGGAGAACCATATCGGAGCCGCACGTCTCGCACTTGAACGGCGCGATCTCGGCGGTCTTGGTCGGCTCTGCCGCACCTTCTTTCGTAAGCGGCTTCGTGTTTTTGCACGTCGGATAATTCGGGCAGGCGGCAAACTTGCCGAAGCGACCGTTTTTGACGATCATCTTCGCGCCGCAAAGCTCGCAGATAATGTCTGTCTCCTCCACGGGAACCTCAATGTCGTCCTTGGAGATTGCCTCCTCGGCGGCGGAAAGCTCCTTGGCAAAGCCTTCATAGAAGGACGAAAGAACACCCTCCACCGTATCCTTGCCGTTGGCGATCTCGTCAAGATCGTCCTCCATGGCGGCAGTAAATTTATAGTCAACGATGTCCGGGAAATGATCGATCATGAGCTTCGTCGTGATCTCGCCGATCGGTGTGGGAGCAAGCGATTTTCCCTCTCTTGCGACGTATCCGCGCGCGATGATGAGAGAGACGATCGGTGCAAACGTACTCGGACGACCGATGCCTTTATCCTCAAGGAATTTGACGAGAGACGCCTCGGTATACCGTGCAGGCGGCTCGGTGAAATGCTGGAGGGGGGATACGGAAACGCAGTTGAGCTTCTCGCCTTCGGTAAGCGGCGGAAGCGTCGTTGCGTTCTCCTCGGTCGGCTCGTCGGTAGACTCCTCATACAGCGCAAGGAAGCCGGGGAACACGAGCGTATTGCCGGATGCGTGATACAAATACTCCCCTGCCGTGATGCCGGCGTTGACCGTAGCAAACTCGGCATTCTCCATCTGGCTGGCGACAAATCGCTCCCAGATGAGCTTATAGAGCTTATACTGATCGCTTGAGAGCTGCTTGCGGATAGCAGACGGAATCAAGGAAAGATTCGCAGGACGGATTGCCTCGTGCGCGTCCTGCGCGTTTGCCTTGGATTTATAGACGCGCGGATTTGTCGGGCGATACTTCTCGCCGTATTTCTCGGTGATATAGGCACGTGCCGCCTCCTGCGCCTCCGCAGAAACGCGGAGCGAATCTGTACGCATGTAGGTAATGAGACCCTGCACACCGCCGAACTCACTGCCGAGGTTGATACCCTCGTAGAGCTCCTGCGCAACGCGCATGGTGCGCTGGGACTGGAAATTCAGCTTGCGGGATGCCTCCTGCTGCATGGTGGAGGTGGTAAACGGTGCGGCAGGCGCACGGGATTTCGTGCCGTTCTTCAGCGCGGTGACGGTGAAATCCGCGCCCTTCAGTGCGTCACGCACCTTCAGAGCTTCGGCTTCGGTAACAATTTCCCGTTTCGCTTTCGTTTTGGCATCGCCGTAGAAATGCGCGACAAAATTCTTGCCCTCAGCGGTTGTCAGCTCCGCATCAACCGTCCAGTATTCCTTTGGAACGAAGGCGCGGATCTCGTTTTCTCTTTCGACAACGATACGCGCGGCAACAGACTGACATCTGCCTGCGGACAGTCCGCTTTTGACCTTCTTCCACAAAAACGGGCTGAGCTTATATCCGACAATTCTGTCAAGGATACGGCGCGCCTGCTGGGAATTGACAAGGTCAATATCGATCGCACGGGGATTTTTGATGCCCGTTTTGATTGCGTTTTTGGTAATCTCATTGAACGTAACGCGGCGCGTTTTTTCCGGCGGAATACCGAGCGCGCTCGCAAGATGCCATGCAATCGCCTCTCCCTCGCGGTCAGGGTCCGTTGCGAGGTAGACATAGTTTGCGTTCTTCGCTTCTTTTTTCAACTCACGGATCAGATCGCCCTTGCCGCGGATATTAATATAATGCGGCTCAAAGTTGTTTTCGAGATCGATACCCAAAGAGGATTTCGGAAGATCGCGGACGTGACCTACGGACGCGACCACCTTATAGTTGGAGCCGAGTGCGGCTTTGATGGTGGAAATTTTACCGGGTGACTCAATAATTACAAGATTCGCCATGATGGGTTGTCTGACTTGCAGACATCCTCCTCTCTATGAAAAGGCGCAAGCGCCGTATATGCTGTGTTTTATGCTTTATCCGGATCACTGAGGATCGGATCGTCAAAGCTCCGTTTGATATAGTGACTGCCCGCACTGCACTCAACCGCGCCGCAAAGCTCAAGCAGCGTGAGTGCGCTTAAAATTTCGGACGTTTTCAGATCTCTGAGCGGTATATCATCGATCAAGGTCGGGACATCCGCCGTCATAGCGGCATAGACCTTCTTTGCATTGTCGTCAAGCAGATCGAAGCCGATGATATTGGCGGGGATCATATTTTTCGGAGCCTTCGCCTCGCTCTCGGCAATCTGCGCGAGCATCTTTTGCGGTGTGATGCTCTGCACAGGCTGACTTTTTGTCGGCATGAGCTTCTTCTGCGGCGGAGGAGTCTGTTGCGGACTCTTGCCGCCGTAATTCCCCTCGCCGTAATATTGTGGACTGTCACTTGCACGGACATTCATACGCACGGCGACATCCTTGACCTCATCGGGCGACGCATTCTCGGCAAGAGCCGCCGCACAAGCCTTCAGATTCACGGAATGGGGGTAGATAAATTCGTAATTCTTCAGAACATCGCCTGCCTCGGTGATGGCACGCGCACCTGTTTTGATAAGCAGATTCGGTGCGGCGGAGCCGCTTTCGCCGATTCTTCCGGGCACGGCGTACAGATCCCTGCCCTGATAGAGTGCGTGACGCGCCGTGATGAGCGAACCGCTTTTCAGATCGCCCTCCACGACGACAACTGCGTCGCAAAGACCGCTGATGATGCGGTTGCGCACCGGAAAATTCCTGCCCGTGGGCGGTGTTCCCGGCGGATATTCGGTAATAATCGCGCCCTCGCGGACGACACGCTTGAACAAATCCTTATGCTCATTCGGATACACAATATCGATACCGCAGCCGAGCACGCCGACTGTGATACCGCCGCCGCTGAGTGCGCCTGCCATTGCCATGCCGTCCACGCCGAGAGCAAGACCGCTGACAAGAACAGCTCCGCCTGCGCCGAGTCCGCGTCCGATACTGTACGCCATCTGCCGTCCGTATTCGGACATTTTTCGCGTACCGACGACGGCACAGGCACAGTTTTTCTCAAAATCGGGCAGCTCGCCCGCGCAGTACAGCACGCACGGAATATCGCGCAGCTGATAAAGCGTTTTCGGGTAGCGCGGATCCGTCGGAGTGAGGATTGTGACACCTGCGCGATCGCACAGGCGAATGATCTCCAGTGCATCGGAGGTATCCTTATTGGCAAGGCGCGAAAGAAGTGCAATATCCTTATCCAGTGCCGCCGCAAGTGTTTTGCGATCCGCGCTCAGGATTTTTTCGGGCGTTTCAAACTGTCTGAGAAGAGACAGCGGCACACGGCTTCCCGCGCCGCAGGCGAGAGACAGCCATACCCAGGCAAGACGTGCGTCCATATTGTACTCCTTTCGGGCGATCAGCCGAATGTTCTGAAATATTCCCACATAAGAACCGCCGCGGCACCTGCCGCGTTGAGTGATTCTGTATCGGGAGCCATAGGGATGCGAAGTGTTGCATCGGACAGCGCAAGAATTTCCTTTGAGACACCGTGCCCCTCATTTCCGACAACTACACAGTCATCGGCGCGGAGGGTATCTGAACCGAGGGTGAGTGATGTATCCGCCAATGCGGCAGAAAGCACGCGTCTGCCGCTTTTTTTCAAGGAAGCAAGCCGTGCCGAAAGCGACGCGCAGACGTCGATCTGCATACGGAACAGTGTTCCCATGCTGGCACGTACTGTTTTCGGATGGTAAATATCCACACATCCGCCGAGAAGGACACGGTTGTATCCGAACGCGGCGGCGGTACGTATGATCGTGCCGAGATTTCCGGGATCCTGCACGCTGTCCACAGCGAGCAGTCGTCCGTCCGACACGGGTACGTCCCCGCAATCCGTCTCCGACAAGACGCGGTGCAACCGTGTGATGGGCGAAAGCACCGTAATAATGCCCTGTGGGGCATTTTCCGTAGAAATTTTATCAAATACGGAAGTCGGCAAAACAAGAACTCGCGCGCGTGACGGTGCACGGCGCGAAATCTCGGTAACGCGCTCCTCCGCCATCCCATCATCACTGCGGATGAGGATATATCGAATCTCCTCCATGCCCACGGCTTCCTCGGAGAGCTTGATTCCTTCCGCAAGGAAGAGCTTTTGCTCCGCACGATGCTTGGCGAGGGACAATTTCGCAAGGCTGACAACCGTTTTGTTTGTCCGTGAGGTTATTGTCTCCGCCTGCGGAATCGTGTCGAATATTCTCTGCATCATTATTTCACCATGTATCATAAAAACCCGGTTAAACCGGGTTTTTATCAAATCAAAGGGCAGCCTTTGCCTTCTCTGCGAGAGCCGCAAATGCTTCCTTATCGGAAACTGCGATCTCTGCGAGCATCTTTCTGTTCAGCTCGATGCCTGCCTTCTTGAGACCGTTCATGAAGGTGGAATAGTTCATGCCGCAAACCTTCGCCTGTGCGGAGATACGGGTGATCCACAGTCTTCTGAAGTCTCTCTTCTTCTGTTTTCTGCCGATGTATGCGTAGTTGCCGCTCTTCATTACGGCCTGCTTAGCCATCTTGAAGTGCTTGCTCTTGCTGCCCCAGTAACCCTTTGCAGCCTTGAGGATCTTATTTCTTCTCTTGCGCGTCATCAGCGCGCCCTTTACTCTTGCCATCGTTTTATTTCCTTTCGTTATTCAATGTACTTTCCCGCAAGCATGGCGGGGCGCTGATTATTTGTTGATGAGTCTCTTGACGTTTGCTGCCATTGCCTCAGAAAGCATCTGGCTGCCACGGAGGTGTCTCTTCTGCTTTGCGGTCTTACCGCCGAGGTTGTGGCGATGATGATCGTGGAACATCTTTACCTTGCCGCTGCCGGTTACGGTGAATCTTTTGGAGGACGCCTTATGCGTTTTGATCTTTCCCATTGTTATAATCCTTTCGGTTTGTTATTTTATTTGTGCGTTTCTGTAAATGCTGCGCTATGGCGGAACCGTTATTTCGCCGTTGCCTGCTTCTGCGGTGCGATAAACATGATTGCCTGTCTGCCCTCAAGGGTAGGCTTCTTGTCAACGCTTCCGTATTCGGAGCACGCCTGAGCGAAGCGATCCATGATCTCCTGACCGAGAGCCTGGTGTGCCATCTCACGGCCGCGGAACTTCAGACAGACACGTACTTTGTTTCCGTCCTGCAGAAAACGGATTGCACGATTGACCTTGGTATCAAAATCGTGAGTGTCGATACGGCAGGACAGCTGTACTTCCTTGATCTCAACTGTCGTCTGCTTCTTTTTGGCTTCCTTCTCGCGCTTGTCGCACTCGTAACGGTATTTGCCGTAATCCATGGCGCGGCAAACAGGCGGAGTAGCCTGCGGTGCGATGAGGACAAGATCCACACCGTGGTCATACGCATACGCACGAGCCTGGCTCAGAGACATGATGCCGAGCTGATTGCCTTCTTCGTCGAGCATACGCGCTTCTTTGATTTTGATCTGATCGTTGATCAACAGTTCCTTTGCTATAGTCAAGCACCCCCAGTAAAATGAAAATAGAGCCGCAAAACGGCTCCATTCTGTACAATAACAATTCCTGAGAAATTGTTTATTGACCGTACGCGCGGTGCGGCACGGTGAGAACGGAACAGTTCTACTTTGTTTTCCATGGTATTATAGCACAGTCCGTTCTCTTTGTCAATAGGTTACTTAAAAATTTTTATCGGTTTTCGTCCATCTGTATTTTTCGAAAGCGCAGTACCGCACGGCAAGAGCCGTCACGCCTGCACCGAGAGATGCAATCGCCGCGGCAAGCCACGCAAGCGGTGCATCAACGATCAGCCACAGCCAGTAGGACGGCAGGACATACCGCACCGCCGACAGTGCAGGCGAAAGAATCGCGGTATCCGTAAAAATCGGGCAGAGCGCGAGCGTGGCAATCACCAGAATCGGAACAAGCAGACGCATATGCTCTCTTTTGGGCAAAAATGCGGAAAACAAAATCCCGACGCCGAGCAAAAGAAGTGCATAAATCGGAACGGCGTGCAAAAGCTGCCGACAGAATCCGTTCGGAGAAACCGACTCCGAAAGAAGCAAGGACAGACACGCGATCAGTGTGATAAGAAAAATTCGGATCACCGCCGCCGGCAGAAGCGCCGTTTTCATGCTTTGACCGAGACCGATACGGCGCGAAATGTCTTGAAAATCACCGTTCAGGAGATCCGCCGTGCAGGAAAAGACAAGCACGAGCAAGAGAACGGAAACGGTGCCGAACGTAAGGGATTTCGCTTTGATAATCGGAGGGATCGGCGCACCGTCCGCCGTCACGACGTCGAATGCGAATGCAAATCCGTCGGCAAACATGCCAAAGTATTCCTCAAGGACTTCCTCTGTCGTGATTTCCGTACCTGCAAATCCATCCGCCGCGATATACGGTGCGCGCTCACGAAACAAAGCGGCAGAGGCAAGATTCAGATACGTATCCGGCATATAGGAGGAAGGCGATCGGACAAAGCGCACCGAACCGGCAATAGAGTCGCTCTGTACAAGCGCAGAAAGATTCTGCGGCAAGGTAACACAGCAGTCAAGACGCCCTTTCGCCACCTCAGCCTCCATAAAAGCGACATCCGAAAAGGAAACGAAGCCGTTCTCACAGAGATACGAAACAATCCGTGCACCTTCCTCGCTTCCGCTCAGATCGCAGACACCTGCCGGCGGCTTTGTGTCCGCCGCATCCGACAGACTGACAAACAGAATCGCCGCCACTGACAAAGCAAGCAAAAAAACGAACGTGAAGGATCGGAAGGTGCGCTTCAGCGCGAGAAGCCAAGCGACCATCACACGTCACCTCCCACCCGTTTTTTGCGGAGCGCATGAATGCAACAAAGCACCGCCGCAAGCGTATAGAGAATCGATGAAACAATCGCCTGCGCAGAAAACGCCCCACCGAACAAAGGAGCAAGAAGCGCGCGAACGGCGCCAAAGGGAGAATAATCACCCAGCAGCAACAGAGCGTCGGGCAGCATCTGCCGAGGCAGGATGCCGCCGCACAAGAACAGCCCCGCAATTGCGAGAAACGCATTGGCGGCAACGCCGGAATCCGTAGCGAGCGTGATCGCCGTACCGATCACGGACGAAAGCAAAAGAGCAGCGACCGCGCCAACAAGAACGGTCGGCGAAAGGATGACCATCTCGCCCAAAAGATACACCGCCGTCACCATGAGCGCGGCACGGAAGAGGAACGGATAGCCGATTTTCCCGACGAGGAACGCACCGTCACGGACACCGACCGCACGCAGGCGGCAAAGAATCGGACGCAAAAAATCCGCACGGCAGAGTTTGGTAAAAAATACCGAGCAGAGCACGAACAAAAACGCGATCCACGTCACTGCGTAGTGCGCCTCCGAACTCATGGAGGTATCGGCGTAATCAGTCACGACAATATCAAAATACGACTCCCCTGCCCCCATCGCTTCATCGAGCAGAGTGCTGTTGACCTTTGCAAGATATTGACTGCGGAATGCATAGTCGAAGCCGTGGCGGATACTCAAGACATCACCGCCGATTGCGGCGTACTGACCTGCCGCCAGCATCACCTCGCCGAATCTTGCCGTACTCGCAACGACATCCGCATTGGATACAGAGGCAGGAGACAGAATGATCTGTCCCCTGCTGTACGATCCGCCCATAATATCACCGACAAAATTTTCAGGCAACACAATGATCGCCGCGATTTCGCCGGCATCCAGTGCAGTTTGTGCATCCTCCATGCTTCTTTTCTCGATTTCCAGCACGTCGGAAATATACTCCGTGCCGCAGACAAGGTTTATCAAAAGACGGCTGGCAATGGAATCTTCCTCATCGACAACTGCCGCCTTCACGGGCACAAAAACATCCTCTGTTCCTTTCATAGCTGAAAGAGCCGCGACCGTGCACACCAGTCCGAAAAGCAGTGTCAGCAAAAGCGCAGGCAAAAGACAGCGAAGAAACAACACCGCATCCCGCTTCAGCATGGGGAAAAGCATCTGCATTTTTTCCTTTCAGCGATTTATCAATCTCACGTACCGCCGAGGAGACCGGCGATACCGTAGATAAGCTCCGTAAATTCCTCTTCGCTCATGGTCAGCAACTCGGTATATTCGTCAATTTCGGGCATCGCATCGGAATACGTCACAGTCACCGTAATGCCAAGGTCGTACACCGTCTCTCCGTAACTCACCGATCCGAGAACAAAGACGGCGGCGGTCTCATTTTTGACAAAAGTACCGCGCAGGGTAATCGTATCCTTTACCGCGGTCACGGTCAGCGAATATTCCCCTGTGGTTTTATCCCATGAGATCTCTCCGGTAAGGTCGGACGCCCCGTCCTGCACCAGCGTGAAATCCGCCGCGTATGCGGTATCATCGTTTTCCTTCACCGTGTACGTGAACTTTACCGCAGAGTCATCAGTCACAGCGGTCAAGGTCATCTCCGTCATCGCCTCGGGAGACGGTCCGGCAAAATATGCCGCATTCACCGTTTCACCGTCAGCCGTTGCATCGAAGGAAATCCCAACAAGGTAGTTGCCGTTTTTACTGATATAATATGTAAGAACGACAGATACATCCGACTCGGCAACCTCCCCGTTCGCTTTGGCGTTCTCCAGCTCCGTGAGGATCGCGTCAAGCTCTTTATAGAAATCGCCGACTAAATCATCGCCGTAATACTCTGCACTGACGGCAAGCGTCTCCTCGTTTGCTTCGAGATATGCACGGAGTGCCTCATGCTCCTTCACATACACAAGGAGATCGTGGCAGAAATTATAAATTCCGTCCGTGTCGTAGTTAAGAGATACGGTTGCGGTCTCACAGTCGTTTCCGCTGAAAGAAACCGTCTCCTCGCTCTTCTCGATTGCTGCGTATTTAACGACACACTGCGCCACTTCCTCTGCGATGTCGGTGAAGATAAGTGTGAGCTCCTCCGAAGAGCTTTGCCGTTGTGCAAAGATGTCAAGCATCTCCTGAATATCCTCTGCGGAAAGTCCGAGGGAGTATGCGCCCTCCGGACCGAAAACGGAGGATTCAAACTTGTTCACAAAATCGTCGAAAGCAATGCCGTATGCACTCTCGCCGAGCAAAACCTCGGACATGACTGCCAGACGCTCCGAATCAAGAACAGCCGTAATATCCAGTGCGCTGACACCGCCCATATTCACACCGGCAACAAGTGCCGCCGCGGGCGTATCATTGAAATACATCTTCAGGGAAGCGGTGCCGTTCAAAAGCGGATAGCCGTATGCAAGCTGCGTAATCTTTGCCAGATCAATCGCGAGTTCCACACTGCCGCCGCCGAGAAGCGCGCCTGCCTCATCGAAAGTGCCGCCGGAGGTGTTCTCCACTGCATCTACTACATCGTCCAACGGACCTTCTGCTGCATCCTCCGTATCGGAAGCATCTCCGCTATCCGTTTCTGCGACATCGCCGCTTTCTTTGTTCCCGTCATCCTCATTCTCTGTCCCGTCGGAAATACCCGGTTCGGAATCCCCGTCACGGACGAGTGCCGTAATAGCGAAAGCGGCACCGACAACAACCGCAAGCGAAACAATCACCGCGATAATGATGCCAAGCGGATTTTTCTTTTTGTTATCAGACATATACGTTCTCCTTTATGATGCAAAGACAGATTCCGACATTAGCCAAGAGATTGGACGGCCTCCGAAATCTCAAGAGCGAGGTCTTCGATTTCATCCTCATCCATGGTAAGAAGGTCGGTGTATTCGGAAATTTCGGGCATCTTGTCGGAATACGACACGGCAACCGTGATGTCAAGATCATACGAATCGTATCCGTCATCCAAAGTTTCGACAGTAAGCACCGCGCCATCCTTTTCTTCAACAAGCTCGCCTTCGAGAGTAATCATTTCATCCTCCGGACCCATTGTGAGTGCGAAGTCGCCGCCTTTTTTATCCCACTCGATTTCACCTTCGAAGAACGTGTACCCGTCTTCTTTGATTTCAAAACTTGCATAGTATTCGTTTTTGTCGTTTACTTCGACCTCAAAGGAGGCTTTGGCTGTGGAATATCCGTCATCCATTTTGAATGTGATCTCGTTGAGCTTTTTCGGAGAGGGACCTGCAAACAGCTCGAATTTCAGCTCATCTCCTTCAATGTCTCCATCAAAGGAAACGCCTACAAGATATTTGCCTGATTTGCTTATGTAGAAATTGAACTCAAATTCAACATCGGCGTCCTCAAAATATCCCTCGTCCTCGGCTTCTTCCATTTCATCCAGAAGATCCTCTATATTTTCATAGAAATCCTCGACAAAATCCTCGCCGTAATAGTCCACGTAGACTGCAAGCATCTCTTCGTTCGCCTCAAGATACTTTTTGACGGCTTTATCTTCGTTCAGATAGACAAGAATATCGTGGATTACGTTGTAGACGCCGACAGAATCAAGTGTAACGGTAACGGTTGTCGTCTTGCAGTCGTCATCACCGAATGCAAGCGTATCCTTACCCTTCTCAATTTCCGCGTGCGCTTTGATGCTCTTTTTAAGTTCAGTGAAAAAATCGTGCATGATGCGCACACTTGCCGCCGAGCTGCTCTTGTTTTTTGCAATCGTTTCAACAAGCTGCTCGACCTCATCCATGTCGAAGCCCAAGTCGTATGCACCGCCCGGACCGAATGCGGAGTCCTCCAAATTCTCTGCAATCTCGGCAAAAGTAATACCGTACGCATCATCTCCAAGGAGAACATCCGAGCGAACAGCGATTCGGGTATCATCGAATACTGCGGTCACATCCAGAGCAGCGGCGTCGTTTAGATCGATCGCGGCAACCAGGGCAGCTTCGGACGTATTGTCAAAATACATTTTGAAGGAGGCATTGCCGTCCACACTCTCGGCACCGTCGAGCCGGGCAAACGTATCAAGACCGATCGAAAGCTCAACACTTCCGCCGTCGATCACATCGTTCGCTTCACCGACCATACCGGCGAATGTCTTAACCGCCGCGTTGGAAACCATATTCAACGGATCCGAATTGCGGACAATCAAAAGAACACCGCCAACAATCACTGCGATAGACAGAACGGCAGAAATAGCCGCAATAATTGTCTTTTTTATGGAGCGCTTCGGTTTTACAGGCTGAAACTGATCAAAAGAGGTGGTCTCCTCCGCGGTGCTCTCAATCGGAGTCTCCTCAGACTGATAGGTGTTGAAATCATAATTATAATTATCGTTCTGCATAAATTGCCTCCTAAGTATACATTAAAATTTATGGACTTACGAAAGGATTAAACCACATTATTGAGCGGATGCGTGAAAAAGCCTTGCAAATTCTTCACAAAAGCGGGAATCACTTTCGGGATTTCCGGACAGTTGCTCCCGCGAATAGGATTGCTGCTGTTCGCCGAGGAAAACCACCCTATCGTAAAAAGATGCAAATTCCATCGGTTCATGACCAACATAAATGATCTCGCATCCCTTTGCTTTCAACGAATGAATCAACTCAATCAGCTCCGAGCGGTAGACAATATCCAATCCGGCACAAGGCTCATCGAAAAGGACAATTTTGGGATCACCGAACAGAGCGCAGGCAATACTCAGTTGCTTCTTCATACCGCCGGAAAGCCTGCCGGCCTTCACTTTTATGTGATTTTTCAAATGGAACGGAAGATCATCGGGCACTTGAACCTTAGCAAGAGATGCAAAAAAGCTCAGATTCTCCGCCACCGTCATATCTTCAAACAGTGCTGATCCTTGCGGGACATAAGCAACCTTGCCGTCCAAACGAACCTCACCGCAAGCGGGACGCAAGACACCGGCGATCAGCGAAAGCGCCGTAGACTTGCCCCTGCCGTTCGCACCGGCTAAAACGACACATTCAGACGAATCGAGCGACAGCGAGAAGTGATCCAATATTTTCCGCGATCCGTATGAAAAAGAGAGGTCGCGTATTTCTGTCATAATGCCCTCCAATCCGATCAGACTATATGATAAAATATCATACCACAAAAACCGAAATGTGTCAATAGAAAGAGGATCAAATCCTGTGCAGGCATCCGATACTGCTTTTTGCAAACAAACATTAAGCAAGAGGCACTTCTCTGCGTGAAAAACAAAAAAAGCCGCACGTCAGTGCAGCTTTTGACGATCACAGAAAACTGAACAGGAAGGGGGATGAATTAAGCGGACACAACAATTCTTGAGAAGAACTGCATAGCAGTTCAAGCCCTCGGTCTATTAGTATCGGTTAGCTGAACGCATTACTGCGCTTACACCTCCGACCTATCAAACTCGTAGTCTACAAGTGACCTTACCAACTTAC
>JAZNHT010000012.1:0-14401 GCA_045577175.1 Eubacteriales bacterium
GAGCAATTTCCGGTTTTACGGGGGGATAGGCAACAGGGAAAGCGTCAAAAGTGGGCAAACGCATGTAAGCGCAGAGCCCCTCCATCGGGATGCTCCGCATCTCGGGCGAGCAGTGGCAAAGCACGCAATATGTTCACCTGATACAATCCACAAACACACTCAATCCCGATGGGTTTTCCCATCGGGATTTATTAATATTCATTTTTATAAGATTTTTGAAAAAATATTGAAAAAGCTCTTGCATTTTCATTTCGGATGTGGTATAATATCTACCGTTGTATAGGGGTATAGCTCAGTTGGTAGAGCAGCGGTCTCCAAAACCGCGTGTCCTGAGTTCGAGTCTTAGTGCCCCTGCCAAACAAAAAGCCGATGCTTTGCATCGGTTTTTTGTTTTCAAACGGCAGTGGGCACAGACTCGAAAGGGCGGTCGCATGGCGTAGCCGCGACTAAAACGCTCCGGTGGAGCGTTTTTAGCCCGTTGCGCTCAGCTCTGTTCGCACTCGCAAATGAGCGTGGCAGGCGAAATGCATTTCGCCGTGTTGTTCGCTCAACCTTAGTGCCCCTGCCAAATAATTCGTACACACAAGTGAGCTGATTTTTTGCTTTTTCACACATCACTCTTCACTTTTCACGAATTGGGTGTGTGCGGATTTTTTTGAAAGCAAGAAGTAATAGCGAAAAGTAAAGAGATAATGTAAGTTTTCGCTAAGGCGAAAAGCACTTTTATTGTAAGGTTGAAATGTGTAGAAAATGCCGTATAACCATACAAACTCAACGGAGGCTGTAATATCATGAGGGACAAAATAAAATCATTTGAATATTACGGCTCTGAAAATTCTATTTCGTTGTCATCTTTGCGCACGATGTATCCTCTGTCGTGTCCGCAACCGTCCTTTTTCTTGCCGCTCTGCCATAAGTGCATTTAGCACACTATCTCTCAGTATTATCTTGCAGTCATGAATGCTCTTGATTCTTTTCGTTGGAAAACATATAGATATATGGAATATTATCCTTGTTGCTGCTTTGCACACAGTACCATCTGTTATATATTTTCTGATAACAAGAAAAAAGAATAAACATAAACCTCGCATGTCTCACTTGTCAAAGCAGTGAATATATGGTATAATAACAGATATAAACAATATTTTAGGAGCTGCAATATGAAATCCAAGGTCCAAAAACGCGGTATGTTTATACTCGGACTTGCTATTTGCTTCGCAGTGGCGGGTCTGTCTGTTTTGGTTGAGAAACTGATCCCTGGAGAATTACTCGGCGCATCCATTATTGCCTTATTTATGGGCACAATCATTAACAGTTTTTTTCATCCGGCATGGATACAGCCGGCACTGAAATTTACATCAAAAAAAATTCTGAAAGCGGCGATTATTCTTTTGGGCGCATCTCTGTCGATCAACACCATTATGTCCGTAGGCAAGATGACCTTTTTTGTAATGCTGTTCACCTTTGCCATGTGTTTTGGAGGCGGTTTCTTTATCCGGAAAATTTTCGGACTGAACTGGAAATTGGGCAATCTGATTTCCGCAGGCACAGGCATCTGCGGCGGCTCTGCAATAGCCGCCATTGCTCCCGTCATCGATGCCGATGATAAAGATATTGCGTTTGCCATGTCCTCCACGTTCCTTTTCGATATGGTGATGATCGCGCTGTATCCCATAATGGGAAAAGCACTCGGCATGTCCGACATCGCTTACGGCATTTGGGCAGGCACCTCCGTGAATGACACGGCAAGTGTTGTTGCATCCGGTTATGCTTTTTCCGAAATTGCAGGTGATTTTGCTACAATGGTCAAGCTGACGCGTACCATTGCCATCATCCCCACTGTGCTGGTTTTTGCATACATCGGCACTCGCATAAAGCAAAAAGAGCTGAAAGTAGCCAACAAGGAGCAGAAAGTAAACGTACTGAAGATTATTCCCTGGTTTATCGGCGGCTTCTTACTGTTGGCAATCCTGAACAGTGTCGGAGCCATCCCTGCGGCAGTCTCGGGAGTTATCAAAACCACCAGTAAGTTTTTGATGGTGACCGCGTTGGCAGCTATTGGCTTGGGAACAAGTGTGAGCGATTTCAAGAAAGCCGGACTGAAACCCATGTTTTATGGAATTACCATCGATACATTGGTGACAATAACGGCACTTGTCGTTGTTTGGTGTATGGGATTGATGAAGTGAATTACCCGATCCGCGGCAGAGCCGTATATGTATCGTTTGGCAGCGGTATCTCCAAAAACACATTGACATATCGCAAGGGTTATGATACAATATGAACAGTATAACCATACTGTTTTTGCAAAGGAGATTTTTCGATGGAATATGTAGCAATTATTTTGGGTGTCATTCTTGTCTTACTTATTGTCAACATCAAAATTGTTCCGCAGGCAACCGAATTTGTCATCGAGTTTTTGGGGAAATACCGCTGCACCTGGTCGGCAGGATTTCATATTCTGATTCCGTTTCTGGAAAAGGTGTCAAAAAGAGTGACTCTGAAAGAGCAGGTGCTTGATTCGCGTCCGCAGCCCGTTATCACCAAAGATAACGTAACGATGCAAATCGATACGGTCGTATATTTCAAGGTTTTCGACGCAAAGCTGTTCACATACGGTGCCGTAAGTCCGCTCAGCGCTCTTGAAAATCTGACCGCAACCACGCTCCGTAATATCGTCGGTGAATTGGAGCTTGACGACACGCTCACCTCCCGCGATCTCATCAACGGAAGAATGACGGAAATCCTTGATTCCGCAACGGATCAGTGGGGTATCAAGGTCAACCGCGTTGAGCTGAAAAACATCATCCCACCTGCCGAAATCCAGAACGCCATGGAAAAGCAGATGAAGGCAGAGCGTGACAGACGCGAAACGCTGCTTGAGGCAGAGGGACACAAGGCGGCGGTTATCACCCGCGCCGAGGGCGATAAGCAGGCTATGATCCTCGCCGCCGAGGGTGAACGCGATGCAAGAATCGCCAGAGCCGAAGGTGAAGCGAGAGCCATTTTCCTTGCGAAAAAGGCGGAGGCAGACGGTCTTGCCGCACTCAAGGCGGCAGGTGTTGATGCTTCTGTTCTCGAACTGAAGAAATATGAAGCACTCGTTGCCATGTCCAACGGCAAGGCATCCAAGATTATCGTCCCGACCGATGCGGTGGAGATGACGAAAGCCAACGTGATCTTCTCCGAAACCTCGGGACTGGGCGACACAACCGCCCCTGCAAAGGATGAAGAGACGCCAAAACCCACAGATCCCTGCTGTGACGAATAATTTTGTCTTTTAAGGGCAATGCGTTGTAGCAATGGAGGCAGTATTTTGATGCGCAAACCGATCAAAACAATTGTAATAACAGCGATAGTCTTGATAAGTCTTATAGTACTTGTCGGCGGTGCTAATGCTATCCTTGATCATATAGTCAACGATATGCACGGCGAACTTGCGTGGATTGGAGACAACAATTTGTCTTATCACGAACAAACGTATTATCGTACCGATCTGCGATTTCAAGTGCGAACTGATAACTATGAAGAAATATTTGAACTTGGTTGGCAGCGTCCTGTTCTTTTCCCGGATATTCACTATTATGCGTTTAACAATGAAAACCCTCCGTTTATTTTTTCCGACAACAGCAAATCCGCATCGTTTAACAAGGGTTTATGGGTGAGAGAGAATTACGATTTATACGGCGCATTATATACCGTAGAAGATTCAAATATTGAAATAACCCTGACCGATGCGATGACAAAAAGCGCCGTCGAGGTTTCAATGATAGATACAACAGTTTTTCGGTCGTTGTATCTTTACTTGAAAGATGATCCGCGCATAGAGGTATATCTATCAGGCCCGTATGAATTGAACGATAATTGGTATGTCGTAAAAATGGGCGAATGCTGGCTTTTGAGTGAGGAATTCGTGGGACAATTGAAAGCAGAAGGAGTTATAAACCCATAAGAACATACTTCAGGATTAAAAGAACCGTTGCGATGCAACGGTTCTTTTGTTATTGCAAATCAGTGTCAAAAAACACCGCTCCCCTCTTGACAAAAACAGACTACTGTGGTAGTATATACTACAGTAGTAGTCTACGGAGGATACAATCATGCATCAAAAACTGTTTGACAGCGAGCTGAAGGTCATGGAGCTGATCTGGCAAAGCGAGCCGATCAGCGCAAAGGATATAAGCCTGCTCGCTGAGGATGCGTTCGGCTGGAACAAAAACACGACGTACACCGTCATCAAAAAAATCGAAGCGAAGGGATACATCCGCCGCACGGATCCCGGATTTATCTGCACCTCCCTCATCAGCAAAGACGAGGTCTGCAAGGCGGAAACGCGCGGACTGATTGACCGTCTGTTCGGCGGATCAAAAAAGGCGCTCTTCTCTGCCCTGCTCGATGACGGAGAGTTGACGGCTGAGGAAATCGACGCACTCCGGAAAATGATCGATGGGAGGTAGTACGATGCTTGGCGATCTGTTTTACTGGATCTTCAACATGAGCATCGCGGCACTGATCTGCGGCGTGCCCGTACTGCTTCTGCGTCTTGTGAAGCGGATTCCGCGCCGTGCTGTCTGTATTTTGTGGCTGATTCCGTATCTTCGCATGTGCATTCCCGTCTGGCTGACGGGCAAATACGGACTGATGACGCTTCTCGCCCGATTTACAACGCGATCGGTAACGGTGCACGACATCGCCCCCGATCTGTCCGTGACCTACATGAATCACGTCATGGCGGCGAACACATACTTCCCGATCACATACAAGGTCAATCTGCTTGAAAATCTGTTCGGCGCGGCATCCGTGATCTGGCTTGCGGTCGCGCTTGCGCTCATCCTCACGCTCGGTGTGCTCTATTTCACGACGATCCGCGAAATGCGCGACGCGAAGCCATACAAGGAAAATGTATACGTTTCCGATAAAATCCGCACGCCTGCGGTATATGGGATTCTCAAGCCGAAAATCGTGATCCCACAGGGGATGAAGGACAGCGATCTTCGCTATGTGATCCTGCACGAGAAGGCGCACGTCCGCCGTATGGACAATCTTTTCCGTCTGCTTGCGTTTCTCGCGGTATCGGTGCATTGGTTCAATCCGATGTGCTGGCTGTTTTTGAAACTCCTGCTCAAGGATATGGAGATCGCGTGCGACGAATCGGTGGTTGCACGGTGCGGAGAGGGCGAGCGAAAAGAATACGCACGTGCCCTGCTCTCCTCGGCTGAGGAGACAAACGTGTTTGCTTCGACATTCGGCGGCGCAAAAATCCGGATGCGCATCGAGAACATTCTTTCGTACAAAAAGCTGTCTGCGCTGTCGGTCGCTGCCATCACGCTGCTGATCGCCGCCGCAGTGTATATTCTGCTGACAAACGCAATCTGAAAGGAGATTTTTATGAAAAAAGCTGTTCTTGCAGGCCTTCTCGCTGTTCTTTGTGTTCTCGCGTGCGCCTGCAATAAGCCGGAGCCGGTCGGTCTCACACGCACACCGCAATTTGATGAAGACGGCATATACACCGGATTTTCCGATATTCCCGACGGGTACACGGCAGATCGGGCACTTGCAGACGGATGCTTGCTCATTGACGTAACGCAGGAGCCGAACGAGCACGGCGTCGATGTGGAGAAATCTCGCCGAACGGGCGGATACGAGTACTGGCTCGCGTTCAAGAAAGCGGCAGAGGACAATATCGACGCATTTCTGCGCATCGCGTACTTTATAGACGGGGTGGGCTATTATCACGATCTGTACTATACCGACGGAAAATATCGGATATTTGACCTGAATGAGTACGGCATCTCGGGCGGTAAGGAGTTCAGGTATCTCCGAAAGCTGGACGGAATGGCCGGTATTCCGCAAAGGGAGGACTGCTACTACGTACTGACGGACAGCTTGGAGCTGACGTACCACGATGTTTCGTGGAGCTACCTTTCCAGCAGCTTTGAGACGGTCACAAAAATCCCGTTCAAGTGGCTCGGATTTATGATTTATTTTGAATAAGGAGGCAACCATGGAAAACAAAACGCTGAAAAAGTATTATCTGCTCACGTTTTTGGGCGTACTTCTCGCTTCTTTTTACCCGATTTACATGGGCGTCACGGTTGTGGGCGACATGCTCCGCTACGGCACGGTATACGCGGAGGATTACCCGAAATACATCATCCCCTACACACCGATTGCGCTTGCGCTGATTCTCGGTGTCGCTTTGATGCCGCTATTGTTCCGATATATCGAAAAATTCGCTCTTGCCGTCGGCACGGTGATTTCGGTGGCGGTGTTCTTCGCGGCGGAATTTCTGCTGGAAAGCATGGTGACCGTTACGCGTACTGTGACAGGGATACAGGCGAATCTCGAAAGCTGGCAGATGTATATGTGCTATGCCCCTGCCGATCTGTTTGAAGAACGGACGTGGACGGAGGTCGACATACTGATGGGCGAATATTCCCCTGCGTTCAAAATGCATTTCTACATCATCTCCGTTGTGCTGATTCTGTCGGCGGTGAGCTGCTTCTACGGCTTTGCAAAAATGATCCGCACGGGGGATACCTCGCGTAAAAAGCCGCTGATTCTGCAATCGGTCGCAAGTGCGGCGTTTCTCGGCATGTGTATCTGGGCGTGCTTCACCGCGTTTTACAGAACGGGCGAGATTCACATCTCTCCCCTTTCCGCTATTTTGATGACCGTATTTTTCATCCTGTTCGGTGTGACCGCGGGTATCTACACCGCATCGTTTACGATGAAACAGCGTCCGCTTTTGTCGGTTGCACTTCCCGGGGTGATTGCATCCGCAATCACGCTTGTGATGTATATCGGCGAGATGATCCTTTTAAGCGGGAATCTGTACCGCTTCGGCACGGGATTTTTCTTCGACGGGATTGCAGGAATTGTCCTCGCACCGATCGATATTGCCGTAATTCTTGCATCCGGTGCGATCACAGTGCTGATCGCAAGCGCCGTGCGCAAAAAATAAGCATCAAAAAGGACTGCCTCGGGCAGTCCTTTTGTATTAATCCCAATTCGACTTTGTGTTCCTATACAGCTACTGACTCCATAAGGCTCCCTCCGGGAGGGAGGCACAGGTTAGCGAAATGCAGCACGGGAACACAAATGGTAATTGGGGGTTGTATTACAGCGAAATGCCTTCCATCGTGGGAATGACGCGCAGGAGATTTCCGTTCTCATCAAAGCAGAGCTTGTCAATGCAGACCTCACGGTGCATACCGGCTTCGGTGGAGGGGACATTCACATTCCCGAATCGCTCGGCGCAAAAGCGGTGATACACGATATACCAATCGTCCGTTCCGGGCACGTTGATGACCGCATGGTGACCCGTAGCCTTGATGCGTGAATCAGCGGCGTTGTCCTTGGAGAGAAGCAGATGATCGCCGCGCGGGCGTGTCATCGGGCCGTCACTTTTTGCCCAACGCACCTGATAATCGGGCGAACGGGCGTCATTAACCGACCATGTGAAATAGTAAATTCCGTTACGCTTGAAAACACACGGTGCTTCCATGTACCAGGACGGCGTGAGATCGGCAACCTCGCCGTCGAAGGAGATGTAATCGTCTGCGAGCTTCGCGGCGTGCAGACGCTTATTACCCCAATAGAGATACGCCTGTCCGTTATCGTCGAGGAAGAAATCCGGATCGATCGAGCGACCGCCGTACTGCTTGTACGTCAGAAGCGGCTTGCCGCTGTCGACAAACGGACCTACAGGAGAATCGCCGACTGCGACACCGATATACTCCTGATTGGCGGTGTAGTAGAAATAATACTTTCCGTCCTTCTCACCGATGGCAGGTGCCCACGCCTTCTTTCCCTCCGTCCACGGGACATCTGCAAGGTCAAGAATCACACCCTCGTCCGTCCAGTTGACAAGATCGGTGGACGAAAACGCATGAAACGAGGTCGGCTCCCAGTTTGTTGCGTCCGTAGTCGGGTAGATATAATATTTCCCGTTAAAATACGCAATATCGGGATCGGCAAAGTAGCCGGGCAAAATCGGGTTCGGCATAATGAAATCCTCCGTTGGGGAAAACATTCGTTACAGAGATACGCCCTCCATCGTCGGAATGACGCAGAGAAGGTTTCCGTCCGCATCAAAGCGGAGCTTATCAATGCAAAGCTCGCGGCAGAAGTCGGGATCCTTGCAGAAGCCGCGCACGCCGCCGAATTTTTCGGCGTTGAATCGGTGATACACGATGTACCAATCATCCGTACCGGGAATATTCAAAACGGTGTGGTGTCCCGTCCCCTTGATACGCGGATCGGTCGCATTCTCGCATGAGAGGAGCTTGTGATTGCCTCGCGGCAGACATATCGGGTTCTCGCCCCATCCCCAGCGCACCTGATACTCTGAGGCACGTGTATCATTTACGGACCAGGTGAAGTAGTACCTTCCCTTCCGTTTGAACACGCACGGCGCTTCCATGTACCACGTGGGCGTAATATCGGCAACCTCGCCGTCAAAGGAGGTGAGATCGTCGGCGAGCTTTACGGCGTGCATACGCTTATTGCCCCAATAGAGATACGCCTGTCCGTCATCATCCATGAAGAAATCGGGATCGATCGACCGTCCGCCGTACTGCTTGTAGGTGAGAAGCGGCTTGCCGCTGTCCACAAACGGACCTACGGGTGAATCGCCGACGGCTACGCCGATGTACTCAACGTTTGCGGTGTAATAGAGGTAATACTTCCCGTTTTTCTCACCGATGGCAGGTGCCCATGCACTCCGCCCCTCCGTCCACGGAACATCAGAAAAATGCAGAATCATGCCCTCGTCTCTCCAGTTTACAAGATCCGCAGAGGAAAACGCGCGGAAGCCGACGTCATCCTTTGAGCAGCCGGTAGGATAGAGGTAGTACCTTCCGTCAAAATATGCAATATCGGGATCGGCAAAGCTGCCTTGAATGATCGGATTAGGCATACGGTTCCCCTTTCGGTTCAAAAGCGGATATACATCAAATTACACCTAATTATACATGAACACCAGTCAATTGTCAACAGAAAAAACGCAGCTTAATCCGACAATTCGCTTACGCAAAAAAACGGCACTGCCCATTTGAGCAGTTCTCTAAAGGACAGTTTTGAGGAATACGGTATATCTCGAAAGAGGTATGCCGTATTTTGCATTTGTGTCCACAAATGCAGTGCTTGTCAGGAAAAATGACAAGGCATAGATAAACGCGGCTCCCTCCGGGAGGGAGCCGGCGCTGTAGGCGACTGAGGGAGAATGCGTTAGAATAAAGTCAGCACAAGCCTAAAGTCACGCGGGCTCCTTCCGTCACGCTATCGCGTGCCACCTTCCTCCCGGAGGAAGGCTTTTTTTACTTTCCGCGCTATATACAAAGAGGACAGAGAACGCAAAGCATCCTCTGTCCTCCTGTCGGTAGGTTCAAATATTTTGCTAACTCTCAAAAACTGTCCTTAAGAGCACGAAGCATTACGGCAGTACCGTTTTTTTCAGCAATCACTTGTTCATCATTCGCATGATGATCTTGATCAGATCGACCAACACACCGATTCCGAACAGTCCTCCTGTGCAAAGGTAAAGAATACCCATTCCGGTCTTTTTCACATAAAATTTGTGAACTCCGAGACATCCGAGGAAGAAACAAAGAACGAGTTCCACGACAGCACTGCGTTTGTCCTCCTCAATACCCTCGTGAATCGCATCCTGCTGCTCGGCATACAGACGGTCCGCTTCACGCATCTCTGCATCGGAAAATGTGCGCATCGAAAACGTGGGCTCGTCGAGAATGTGTCCCCTATCGTCTGAAATAACCGTTAAAAATAAAACGTCGTTGTCATCAAAGGACTGTGTTGTTTCTCCATCGATCGAATCTTTTTCTGTCCATACAGCAGTGCGGTAGTTTCCAAGTGCTACGTTGGCATTTGTCAGATTTCTCTGTACCGCCGACTGACTTGAAAAGGAAATGTGGTGAGTACCGCTTTGAATGGGTATAATCAGTCCGTCGAAAAGTTGAATTTGTGCTCCGTTATCTATTCTCAGATAACCTCCAAATGATTTTTGACCTGCAAACTCTATACTTATATAAGCCATATAGCTCCTCCTTACCGCAATTTGCGGTTATATTTGTCCTATTATACCGCGTTTTGCGGTATTTGTCAATAGAGATGCAAAAAAAAATTATAATAATATTATATAAATGTTTTTAAGAAGGACTGAGAAATTGTACGTAAACATTCGTTCACTGCGCGAAGATCATGACTTTACGCAAAAACAAATTGCAGACTACCTTCACTGCTCACAGCAAGTGTACAGCAATTACGAGCTTGGGCAGCGTGATATTCCTACCGATATTTTAATTAAACTTGCCAAATATTACGATGTGTCCATTGATTTTCTTCTTGGTCTCACAAAGAATCCGAAGCACAACAGGTAAAACAAAAAAGTCCGTCGCAGCCAGACGGACTTTTGTTTTTATAACATGAATTACTGCATGGAGTTGAGCAGCTTCGTGAACTGACTCTTCTTGTGAGCAGCAGCATTCTTGTGGATGATACCGTGCTTTACAGCCTGGTCGGTCTTCTTGACAGCAGCCTTGTAAGCTACGAGAGCCTCATCCTTATTGCCAGCCTCAACTGCTGCGAGGAACTTCTTCACAGTAGTACGGTACAGGCTCTTGAACATCTTATTCTGAAGGGTTTTGGTAGCGATAACCTTAACTCTCTTCTTCGCACTCTTGATAATCGGCAAAACATTCACCTCCCTACATAAAATCTTCATCCCCGGATACGGCATCTGAGAGGGGATGCCTGCATCCTTTCATACAGTTACACATTATATCACACTTCAAAGCGAATTTCAATAGGTTTTGAAAAAATTCCCGAAAACTTTTTTGCGCGGACGCAGTGCACTTTTTTCTCCAAAAAACCTTGTACTCGCGCACATTTTGTGGTATACTATAGTTTGGTATAATTTTGATGCGAATCGGATGCGAAAAACCGTATCCGCACACATATTTCCACGCAGCGGAGGTGTACATTACCATGAAGTATTTTGTTCTGATTCCCGACGGCATGGCTGACCGTCCCTGTCCCGGTCTCGGCGGAAAAACGCCCATGGAGGCAGCAGCTAAGCCGCACATGGATTCCCTTGCGAAGGTATCCGTCGGCGGTACGGCGATGAACGTGCCTGCCCATATGGTGCCCGAAAGCGATACGGCGAACCTTGCCATTCTTTCCTACGATCCTGCGATTTATTCCAAGGGACGCTCGCCGCTGGAGGCGGTCAGCATGGGTCTGACGCTCGGCGATAACGATACCGCCATCCGATGCAACCTCGTCACACTCTCCGAGGAGGAAGAAAACTACGAGGACCGTCACATGGTCGATCACAGCGCGGACGAGATCTCGACAGCGGAAGCGGATGAACTTGTAAAAGCGCTGAACGAGGCTCTCCCGATGGCTGGACGCAAGCTGTACACCGGTGTCAGCTACCGTCACTGTCTCGTATGGGACGGCGCAGATGACCGCTACAATTTCGACCGTCCGCACGACATCATCGGTCAGCGGATTGGCGATCATCTGCCGAAGGTCGCGGACGGCGGTGCGGAATTTCTCGCTTTCATGAAGGCAGGCTACGATGTGCTGAATCACCATCCTGTAAATGAAGAGAGACGCCGCCGCGGTCTGCGTCCGGCAAACTCTCCGTGGCTGTGGAGCCCCGGTAAAAAGCCGGCGCTTCCCTCTTTCAAAGAAAAATGGGAACTGACGGGCACGATTATTTCCGCCGTTGACTTGATTAAGGGCATCGGTCTGTGCGCCGGAATGAACGTCGTAAACGTAGACGGTGCGACAGGAAACTATAACACAAACTACACAGGCAAGGCGGATGCCACGATTGCCGCATTCAAGGACGGCAGCGATTTCGTATATGTCCACGTCGAGGCACCGGACGAATGCGGACACCGCGGCGAGCTTGACGTGAAGGTAAAAGCGATCGAAAAGATCGACACGCTGATCCTTGCGCCTGTTCTGGAATACTTAAAAACGTGCGGCGAGGATTTCAAGATTCTCGTTCTGCCCGATCATCCGACGCCGATTGAAATTCGCACGCATTCCCACGAAGCAGTGCCGTTCTTCCTGTATGATTCCCGCGCAGAGAAGGTTGGTATGCCCGTATTCACCGAGGCAAACGCGGAGGCAATGCACAATTACATCGCCGACGGCAGCACGCTTCTTGATTTAATGATCGAAAAATAACGAAAGGAGCCCTACCATGGCTTCCAATGACAAGCAGCCTCTGTCAGAGGCAAGCGAAAACGCTCCTGCCGGACAGACGGGAGTTCTTCACAAAATCGCACGGGATCTTTTCGAGATTGCGGAGCTGTTCGTGTTCTGCGCCTCGGTCATTCTGATTCTCTTTACGTTCGTGATCCGCCCGACTGTTGTTGAAGGACCGTCGATGGAGGACACACTGATCGCCAAGGACTATCTTCTCGTAACGGATCTCGCATACACGCCTACGCAGGGCGATATTGTTGTCGTACACAACGTCGGGTTGTATCTGTACAACGATCCGATCGTCAAGCGCGTAATCGCTACGGGCGGACAGACGGTGGATATTGATTTCAGCACGTGGACGGTCACGGTGGACGGTGAAGCTCTTGACGAGCCGTACATGAAGCTCACAAGTGATTATCTTCGTACTTCCGATTGGGATTTTCCCATCACCGTCCCCGAGGGGTATATTTTCGTGATGGGCGACAACCGCAATCACTCGGCGGACAGCCGTTCAAAGGACATAGGCATGATCGATACGCGCTGTGTCGTCGGCAAAGCCGTCATGCGCGTGCTTCCGTTTGATCGATTTACCGTTTTTGACTGATTTTTAAGGAGGGCGGCACATGCCATCACAAACGATTCAATGGTTTCCCGGGCACATGGCGAAAACCCGCCGTCTGATCGCGGAAAACCTGAAGCTGGTTGACATCACCATCGAACTGAGAGACGCACGCATCCCGGATTCCTCGCGCAATCCCGAGATCAAAACGCTGACCGCGGGCAAGCCGCGTCTCGTTCTTCTGACAAAAACATCTCTCGCCGATCCTGCCTCCACGGAAAAGTGGATCAAAGCGTGCCGCGAGGAGGGTGCGGAAGCACTCGCGATCGACTCAGTCACGGGCGAGGGGATGAACAAAATCGCGCCGACCGTGCGCCGTATGCTGAGCGAAAAGCTGAAGCGGTACGAGGAAAAAGGCATGACGGGTCGCCGCCTCAAGGCGATGATCGTCGGTGTGCCGAACGTCGGCAAATCCTCTCTTGTGAATAAGCTCTGCGGCGCAAAAAAAGCGAAGGTAGAGGATCGCCCCGGCGTCACGTTGAGCAAGCAGTGGGTAACGACGAATGCAGGGATCGATCTGCTCGACACGCCCGGCGTGCTCTGGCCGAAGTTTGAGGATGCACGGACGGGCGAAAACCTCGCGCTCACGGGTGCCATCCGCGATGCAATCCTCGATATTGAAACGCTGGCAGGCATTCTCTGCCTCCGACTTCTCGAGGTCGCGCCTGCCGCATTCTGCACGAGATACAAGCTCGGTGATCCTGCGCCGCTTTCCGAAATGAAGGGATACGAGCTGCTCGCCCTCGTCGGCAAGAAGCGCGGCTACCTCGTAAGCGGCGGCGAGATTGACACCGAACGCGCCGCGACCATGCTGCTTGACGAATTTCGCGGCGGCAAAATCGGGCGTATTTCCCTGGAAATCCCCGAGGTGAACGCCGAAAAAGGAGCAGACACCGATGCCGACGCTTGATTTTGACAGACAGTTTACCGACGCAGGCGTGCGCGTTCTCTGCGGCACGGATGAGGCAGGACGCGGTCCTTTGGCAGGACCCGTCGTCGCCGCCGCGTGCATCCTGCCCGACGGATTTTTGCCCGAGGGGCTGGATGATTCCAAAAAGCTGACGGAGCGACGCCGCGAAAAGCTCTATGACATCATCACCGAAAACGCAGTTGCGTGGTGCGCCGCCTCCGCCTCCCCTGAGGAGATCGACAAGATCAACATTCTTGAGGCATCGCTTCTCGCCATGCGCCGTGCAGTAGACGGGCTCGGCATCGAGCCGGATCTGATCCTCGTGGACGGCAATATTGACCGTGGCTTCCGCTTCCCTGCCAAGGCGATCATCGGCGGAGACGCACTGTCCCCCTCCATCGCCGCAGCTTCCATTATTGCCAAGGTCACGCGCGACCGTCTCTGCGCCGATTACGAAGCACTGTATCCGCAGTACGGCTTTGCGAAGCACAAGGGATACCCTACCCCTGCCCACAAGCTCGCCGTGTTTGAGCACGGTCCTTCTCCCATTCACCGCCGATCGTTTCTGACCTTTCTGACGCGAGATCGCGCGAAGCTCGAGGAAGCACTTGCAAAGAAGCGCGCCGGTG
>JAZNHT010000013.1:0-10526 GCA_045577175.1 Eubacteriales bacterium
CAGCTTCGCCGCCGCGTTTAGAAGCTCCTTCCTGCCATCTCCTACGGAGAGTTTGCAGGATTGCGCTACGTCCTCCCGTATCAAACTTCATCTCCGCATATTGTTTGCGATCGAATATCCCACGTTCAATTCGCACGCGATTCGTACCCGCCTATATCCCTGTTCGTCCGCGCGCGGAGCGTTTTTTACAAAAGCGTTTTTGCTGTGTTTGCATAGACGAAGCGGCGGTGGGCTGTTAGAGCCGTCGAGGAAGCAACGCTTTCTCGGGTGACCAGAACCTCAGTGAGACTCCGCGCGAGTCCTTCTCGCGTGGGTGCCCGAGTTGGCAAGCCAGCTTGAGGCAGAGCCCCGCATCGCCCCCAACACCCGACAAAATGTGATTGACTATCCCCGAAAACCCATGTATAATGTAATTGCAAAACTATATCATTTCAAGAAAAAGCAAGGAGACGTCTCATGGAATTTACTTGGAAAAACCTCACCGTGGCGATCGGCGAGGACGGCGTTCCCGCGATCACGGGATGGGGAGACAGACGTTTTGAAGGAGACGAGGCTCTGCGCATCCCCGTAGAGGTGCAGATCCTCGGCGAATATAAAAATTCGTGGTACGCACAGAAGCTCATCATGTCCGGCGAAACGGGTACACTCCGCTACGTCACCCATCTGGCAAACGGAGATACGCTCACGCTCTATCTCCAGTCGAGCCTGATTGAGGCAAATCTCATCTTCACCGCGTATGACGATACAAATGCGTTCCGTGTGCAGACCGTCGTTCGCAATATTTCCGGCAGAGAGCTTCGCCTTGAGGAGGTCTCCTCCTTCGTTCTGCGCGACATAGGCGGCGCACGCCCCGATACGGAGCAGCTCTTTTTGCACCGCTTCATTCAGTTCAGCCACCTCGAGTGCCGCCCGAAACGGGATTCGTTTGAATCGCTCGGTCTTGTAAACGCGCTGAAGGATGATCTCCTTACCGCCAGCATGTACAAAATCGGTCAGACGAACGTCGGAAGCTGGTCCACGAAGGAGGCGTTTCCGCAGGGCATCATCGAGGACGCAAAAAACGGCACATTCATCATGTTCCAGATGGAGTCCAACAACTCCTGGCACTACGAAATCGGCGACTACGACAAGAAGCTCTACCTCTGGCTCGGACGCGCCAACCGCACAGGATGCTCGTGGAGCAAAATTTTGCAGCCGGATGAGGCGTATGCCGCCATGCCTGTCTCCCTTGCGATCGGCACAAGCGTAAACGAAGTCCTCGGCTCCATGACGAAATACCGCCGCCATATCGCAGGCAAAAACGAAAACGACAGCAGTCTCCCGATCATTTTCAATGAATACATGCACTTCGCCTGGGACGGACCGTCCGAGCAGACGACGCGCATCATGGCACCGATCGCCGCCGAGATGGGCGCGGATTATTACGTCATCGACTGCGGCTGGCACAACGAGGAGCCTGCCGACGTGATGCACCGCTATCACGGACACTGGAGAGAGAGCAAGACGAGATTCCCGAGCGGCGTCAAGGCGACGCTCGATTACATCCGTTCCCTCGGCATGAAGCCGGGCTTGTGGATTGAGCCGGAGGTCGTCTGTCAGTACTGCAAGCACGTCCGCGGCACCGTGTACGACGATGACTGCTTTTTGCAGCGCGACGGCGTGCGCATCGGCGTGAAGCGGAAGAATTTCCTTGATTTCCGCCACCCGAAGGTCATTTCTTACCTGAATGAGGTCATCCGCCGCATGGTGGAGGATTACGGCGCGGAGTATATCAAATTTGACTACAACGCCGATCTCGGTGTCGGCTGTGACCGTGATGCGGACAGCCTCGGCGACGGATTGGAACAGCAGGGCGCGGCGTTCCTTGACTGGATCGACTCCATCCGCGAGAAATATCCGCACGTCATTTTGGAGGCGTGCGCGGCCGGCGGTATGCGCATGGATTACGAGACGATGTCCCATTTTTCGCTCGTTTCCACGTCGGATCAGTCGGCGTATATGCGGTATCCGTACATTGCGGGCAACATCACAAGCGCGGTTCTGCCGGAGCAGGCGGCGGTATGGGGCTATCCCGTAGCGAATCACATGGCGGCAAACGCGCACCTGAATCATCCGCTGACGCGCGAGATTACTGTCATGACGATGGTAAATTCTCTGCTCGGGCGGATGCATCTCGCGTCCCGTCTCGATAAGCTCCCCGAGGATCAAAAAGAGCTGGTGCGTGAGGGAATCGCGTATTACAAAGCGATCGCCGAAGCGAAAAAGCGTGCGCTGCCGTATTTCCCGGAGGGATTCGCGCGCCTGGGACAGGATCACATCGCAAGCGGACTTGTGGATGGGGACAAGATTTATCTTGCGGTATGGTATCTCCACGGGGAGAGCGCGTTCACGGTATCGCTGCCGGACGCGATCAAGGACGTGAAGATCGGGTATCCGTCGGACGCGGACACGGCGGTTTCGTTTACGGAGAGGGAGATTTCGCTCTCCTTCACCGGCAAGGAAGGCGCGGTTTTCCTCGAAATTACGAAGAAATAAGGAAAAGGGAGGGGCGCAAATGTGGCGGGACTGTTTCGCCGCATTTGCATCCCTCCCTTGTGCTTTCCCCTTTTTGGAGAACGATTTTTGGAGGCACTCCGCCTCGCAAAAAATCCCCGATTCCTTTCGGAACCGGGGATTTTTTATTTCTCGTAAACGTAATCCGTTTTGAAGTTGAGCTGCTCGCAGACCTTGTTCCAGCGATCCTCCATGTCGCTTTCGGGATCGTCAAAGATCACCGGCTTGAATCCGCCGACGAGGTACGTCTTGATGGCGGCAAGACGCCAATCATCCGATTTCAGGCGGATTACCTTGCATCCGCGCGCCTCCAGCATACGGAGTCCCTCCGCGAGGATTGCGTGACCGAGACCCTTGCCGCGCGATTCGGGCGCGGAGGCAACCATGTGCACAAGTCCGTCGCCGTTCGGTCTGATATAGAACGTGGACGTGGTAACGTATTTTCCGTCCTTGTCCGCGACGAAAACGCAGTCCTTCTCCGCGACAATCGTCTCGAAATTGCGGACGGTGTCATCAAACGTCTTTTCGGTGGCGTTCATAAGACCGTTGTTGCAAAGTGCCACCCACTGCGCAACGTCCTCGGGCGTGTCGCTGAAAAGTTTGAACGAATATCCCTCCGGAAGCGGCTTGTCCGTGACGGGACCGGAATAACGAATCATTCTGAGCTGTTCCATAGAAAACTCCTGTCTGCCGGACGCGCCGGCAAAAAATATGTATTTTGACAGAGGTGGAGAAAACAACACCTCTTATGGGTGATTATACCATATTTCGAACGGCTTGTCAATACTTATTCGCCTGCGCAGATTTTTTCTGCCATACAAAGCGCATCATCGATCGTGGCGGCAAAATTGTCTTCGCCCACCGCCTCGGTCAGCCGCGCTTTTTTCATCACGGCGCGCACGTCATTCGATACGTGGGAGAAGATCAGCGTCACGCCGCGCTCGGCGCAGACGTGATGCAAAAGCACCAGATTTTTCATCGCGGTCGCGTCAACGGACGGCACGCCGCTCATGCGGAGGATCACGGCTTTCGTGCCGTCCTCCATGGAGAAATCGAGGAACTTGTCCGCGTCCGCGAAGAACATCGGTCCGTTGATTTCGTACACAACGGTGCCGTCGGGGATCACCTTTCCGCCCTCGGCTGCCCAGCGGCGGACGTTTGTAACGTCACCCATCCGCTTCATAAAGAGGATCGCGGCGAGCACCAGACCGACCGCAATCGCCACAACGAGATCGAACACGACGGTCAGCACAAACGTGACGACGAGCACGAGAACGTCGCTCAGTGGAGAAAAGCGGCATATATGGACAAAATGACGCCATTCGCTCATGTTGTATGCGACCATGAACAGAATTGCGGCGATAATCGGCATCGGAATCAGCTTGGCAACCGGCATCAGCACGAGGAGGAACAAGGCGAGCACAGCGGCGTGCACGATACCTGCGATCGGGGAGCGACCGCCGTTTTTCACGTTGGCGGCGGTGCGTGCGATCGCGCCCGTGGCAGGGATACCGCCGAACAGACCGGAGGCGACGTTGCCGAGTCCCTGCGCGATCAGCTCCGTATTGGAGTTGTGCTTGTCGCCGATCATGCCGTCGGAGACGACGCAGGAGAGCAGCGATTCAATCGCGGCAAGGATGGCGATCGTGAACGCGCTCGGAAGCACGGCCTTCACAGTCGCAAAATCAAACGAGGGGAGATCAAAATGCGGCAGTCCCCCCTGCAACGTGGAGAACTGATCGCCGATCGTCATCACCTGAAGCGGTGTGAGCTGAACGAGCAGAATGCCCGCGATCACGGCGATGATGGACGGCGGAATCTTTGCGCAAACGGCGGAAAACGCGCCGAGCTTCGTCTTACCGAGCATCGGCCAAAGGATGAGGATCGCCAGACCGACCGCACCGACGAGGAGCGCGTGCAGATTCAGCGTGCCGACGGAGTGGACGACCGCCTCCGCTTTTTCAATCGTTTCAATGGGGGAGGCACCGCCGAAATCAAGCCCGAGGAAATCCTTGACCTGCCCGACGGCGATTGTGACGGCGATACCTGCCGTAAAGCCGGTCGTGATCGTCATGGGGATGTACTTGATGAGCGATCCGAAGCGGAAGATGCCCATCAGCACGAGCAGGACACCTGCCATCACGGTGGCGAGGATGAGTCCTTCCGGACCGTGCGTGACGACAACGCCTGCGACGATGGTGGCAAATGCGGCGGTGGGACCTGAGATATTGACGTTACTGCCGCCGAAGAAGGCGATCACAAATCCGGCGACGATGGCGGTGTAGAGTCCTTTTTCGGGATCGACGCCGGAGGCGATCGCAAGCGCGATCGAGAGTGGCAGGGCGATAATGGCGACGATGACACCGGCGATCAGATCGGAAACGAATTTGGATGCGGAGTAATTTTTGAAAAGGCTGAAAAGTTTCGGTTGGAATGTCTTCATAGCAGTCGGAGCGCGCGGCTCCCCTCCTATAATTAAAATAGCGAATATATTATACCGCGGTATGCCCTCTTTTGCAAGAGGGGGAGAGAAAATTGGAGAAAAAGGGGGCGTTTGCCCCTATGCCTCCGGAATTAGGGACGCTTCGCGTCCGGAACGATGTAGGAGTGGCGTGTCGCGCAGCCCACACCTATGCAGGCGGGGCAAGGCGCGTAGCCCCTCCTGCACCACCGCCTGCCGCGCCGAGATGCCTTTTTAGATAGGCATCACGAGGAGAGGGGGGAGAAAGATCCCCTCTCCCCTGCACCCCTTTCCCCTAGGGTGCAGTTGAAACTGTATCACACCCACCGTCCAAAACATAGCGGAGTCGCCGCGTTTTGTGCGAATGGCGTCAAGGAGGACGCCGCCATTCGCGACGAGGATTTCCTTTGTGTGCAAGAGCACACAATTTTGCCTCCGGCAAAACCGGAAACCTCGCATCCCCTTCCTGCACCGACAGACGGGGAGTTTGTAAGATCGCGCTATGCAATACCGTATCAAACTTTATCTCCGCGTATTGTTTCCGATCGGAAACTGTACGTATAAATTCACACGCGATTTGCGCCCATATGCAAAGCATATCCGCTATGTTTGCACACACCCAGCGCGCAGGGGGATTTTTTACAAAAAGGAATAAAAAACAGGCGTAAAGCCTGCTTTTCATTTTTCGGTGTGAGAAGTCATGATTATGTTTTACTGCTTGCTTTTATTGTGTGCGGCAATTCCCCATATCAGCAGAATTAAGCCAATAATACCAAAGAATAGGTATCCGAACAAAAACAACAGATCATAAAAAAATGCTGTCGCAGAAGAAAACGAGAGTTGAACGCCAATCCCTGCGGAAGCGTTTCCGATTATACTCATCGTTTGCAGGACGATCAGAATGATTCCTACTATGATTCGCTTGATTCCCTTTTTCATTTTTTCCTCCATAAATTAAAAAGTGCGCAGCCGAAGCTACGCACCGAAAAACACATAACTCCGATTGCTGCGACACAACTTTTGACAAACTACAAGAGAACGCCAAAATAGAGAATGTGTTTTTACCGAAATAAAAAGCACTTCTCTTATAGCTTGTCCAAATATTAAGTTGTGTCGCAAGAACATTTTACCATAATTCCAAACATAATGCAAGACTTTTCGGAAGGCAATTTATCATTAATGATAACCGCCATTTAATACCTGTTTGTCAAAGGTGGTCTGTCCTTACAAGCGTTTTTTCGCCCGCGCGGGAGCGCGTCTTTTACAAAAGCGTTTTTGCTATGGACGCATTGTACGCCGATCATGACTCTCCTTTTAAGCTGAGGATCAAGTGGTATGTTGGCATACAGTTACCGCTGAAAGTACGCATATGAGGTGGGAGGTTCCAAGGAGGGCGGAAGCATCCGCCCTCTTTTGGCGTGGCGGTGGTTATAGGAGGCGCGCCGCGTTACGCGCCTCCTAATTCTTTTCCGCGTAAAATTACTTTGGGGTGCAGGGGCTTTGCCCCGCAAAAAAGGGAGAACCTTGCGGTCCTCCCCTTTTTTCAGCCCTTATTTCGTGATCTTAACCTCGGGATGCTTCTTCAGAATCACGGACATAGCCGCCTCGTCTGCAACGAGAACAACGTCCGGGTGAATCTGCACAAGCGATGCCTGCACATTCGGTGTGATCGGACCGAAGAATGCCTGCTCAAGAATCTCCGCCTTGTCCGCGCCGGTGACAACCATCAGAATCTTCTTCGCCTGCATGATCGCGCGTACACCCATCGTAAGCGCCTTCTTCGGCACCTCATCGGCGGAGGCGAAGAAACGGGAGTTTGCGTCGATCGTTCTCTGCGTCAGCGTGACGCAGTTCGTGCCGGCAGTGAAGTGGTCGGACGGCTCGTTGAAGCCGATGTGACCGTTGTGACCGATGCCGAGCAGCTGCATATCGATGCCGCCGAGGGAGTCGATCAGTGCGTCATAGCGCGCACATTCTGCATCCGGATCGGGATTCTTGCCGTCGGGGAGATTCGTGTTCTCCTCCGGGATGTCGATCTTCGAGAAGAAATTCTTCTCCATGAAGTAGCGGTAGCTCTGATCGTGCTCCGGCGCGAGACCGTAGTACTCGTCCAGATTCACGGTGCGCACGTTTTTGAACGTGATCTTGCCCTCGTCGTTCTTCTTTGCCAGCTCGGCGTACATGCCGATCGGGGAAGAACCTGTTGCCAGACCGAGGACGGAGTTCGGATTTGCCAGAACCTGTGCTGCCATAATGGTAGCGGCACGGGCACTCATCGCCTCGTAATCTTTTTCACAATACATTCTGATCATGGTGTGATCTCCTTATGTAAATAAAATTGGATGCGCAGGGAAAATTAAAGAGTGGGAAGCACTTCTCTCAGGAACTTGATGGACGCCGCAGCCTCCGGGCAGAAATCCTTGAACGAGCACTCGACGGTGACGTAGCCCTCGTAGCCTGCCTTGTGGAGATTCTTGAGGAAATCCGTCTCCTCCTTGCCGCCCTCGGCACCGGCACCGTGGCGGTTCGGCGTGCTGGCGATATGCGTGTGCAGGATAACGTCGCGGTAGGTGTATACGTCCTCAAAATTCTCGCCGTTGAAGCCCATATGGAAGCCGTCGGCAAGCAGGCGGATGCGCGGCAGATTGACGCGGCGGACAACCTCGGCACCGTCGGCAACGGTGTTGATGGAGTTTGTCTCCTTGCCGCGGAGCGGCTCGATGACGACGGTCACGTCGTACTTCTCGCACGTTTCGTTGCAGTGCGCAAGGAACGCGTCAAGCTCCTTTTCCGCCTTTGCGGGATCGTATCCCTCGGGGATCTGTCTTGCGCCGCCCGAGCCGAATACGATATACGGAATATGCAGCTTGGAAAGGCGGCGGATCACGCTGTCGGCGTAGTCGTAGACCGCTTTCCTTCCCTCTTCATCGACACCGATGATCGGATACTTAGGCGGAATAAAGCTGTTTGCGGCAATAAGCGGAAACTCGTTATCGGCAAGAATGCGGTCGCACTCCTCCTCGGTGAGCTGCAGAAGCAGACCGGCGGTCGCTTCCACGCCGTCGTAGCCGAGCTCCATGATAGCGCGTGCGCGGATGACAAGGGCTTCGTAGCCCTCGGAGGGGACTTCTTTCACGCCCTCCGGCATAAAGGAGCCGCCGGGGAGGCAGCAGGCAAGTTTCATCATAATTTCTCTCCGTAATGGTAAAAGTAGGGGTATCTTTACTTATTATACCCTGTTTTTCCTCTTTCGTCAACAGATGTGCGGATTTTCGAAAAATATTTTTTGAAAAAGGAGCCGATACGCTCTTGCAGTTTCTGTTTTTTCGCCTGTCAAAACGGTTACGGCACGGATTTTCAAAAAAATTTCCGTTATTTATAAGAAATATGCGCTTTTTCTCTTGACTTTTTTATAAAAAATAGTATCATATATTTATAGAAAATCGTTTTTTTGAGAGGGGCAATTATGAATCACGAACTTGACATGGAAACCATACTGAGAGAGCTGTACCTTGTGTCGGGCTGCCGCGTGTCCGTCCACGATCCCGAATCGACGGAGATTGCCGCATATCCGAGGGAGCTTTCGCCGTTCTGCCGCCTTGTGCAGACGAATCCGCAGGCACACCTTTCCTGCCTCGGCGGAGACGCCGCCGCGCTCGCGGAGGTGCGCCGTTCCGGCAAGCCGTACATCTACCGCTGTCACATGGGGCTGTATGAGGCGGTTGCGCCGCTGTACAGCGCAGGCGTTTTTTCGGGGTACCTGATGATCGGTCAGATCGCGGACAGCGCGCAGAATCAGAAGGACGAGGTTTTCAAAAAAGCGACCGGCGTGCTCGGCGCGGATACGCCGGACATCCAATCGCTGAGGGCGGCAATTGAGGCACTGGCGGCGATGGATGAGGCAAGATTTTCCTCGTTCGTCTCGATCATGCAGATCTGCGCGGCGTATCTTACGCTTACGGATCGTATGCATCCGGCGCAGCCCGATTTAGCGCATCAGATCAGACAGTACATCACGGTGCACTATGCGGAGAAGGTGTCGCTGGACATGCTCTGCAAGCATTTCGGATGCAGTAAATCCACCCTGATGAACACGTTCCGCGCCGCGTACGATATGACGATTGTGGCGTATCTGACGGAGGTGCGCGTATCGCACGCACGCCGTATGCTTGCGGAGAGTGAGCGATCGATTCACGATATTTCCGTGCTCTGCGGCTTTGCGGAGCAGGGGTATCTGACGCGCGTCTTTACGGAGGCAACGGGCGTATCGCCGTCCGCGTTCCGCCGCCATATGAAAAAGCGGCTGAAGGACGCGGCGAAATGATCCGCACGGACGAAGAATACATGGATCTTGCGCTCGCGCTTGCACGGGAAGCGGCAGAGGCGGGCGAGGTGCCCGTCGGCTGTGTGATCGTGCGCGACGGCTGTGTGATCGGGCAGGGGCGAAACCGCCGCGAGGCGGACAGGCACGCCCTTGCGCACGCGGAGATTGAGGCGATTGACACAGCGTGCCGTGCGCTCGGCGGCTGGCGGCTGACGGGATGCACGCTGTACGTGACGCTTGAGCCGTGCCCGATGTGTGCGGGTGCGATTGTGAATGCACGCATACCGCGTGTGGTATACGGGACGAAGGATGCCCGTGCCGGCGCGATGGGGAGTGTGTTGAACGTGGGAAGCTATCCTTTGAATCACAAGGCGGATGTGACTGCCGGCGTGCGCGCCGACGCGTGCGCGGAGATATTGAGGGGCTTTTTCCGCGCACGGAGATAAGGGGGCTCCCTTATAAATTTCCTTTTTGAAGTTACATTTGCGCCAAAGGATTAGGAGGGGCGCATCGCGCAGCCCACACCTTTGCAGGAGGGGCAAGGCGCGTAGCCCCTCCTGCACCTCCTCCGCGGCAAGGGGAGAGGGGCATTCCCTCTCCCCTGCACCCCACTCCCTTGGGGTTTAGCGGTAAATTCACCGCAACCATACCGCTTTCGCTGAAGCTGTACCGCTGCGTTTTGAATCTCCCATCTGCCATCACAGACGGTATGTCTGCAGGATCGCGGAAATGTTTAACCGTAACCAAACTCTATCCACGCGTGCTGTTTTCGATTGGAAATCGTACGTGTAAATCTGTACGAAATTCGTTGCCATGAACAAAAGCGATATGTATGTCAGCTGTCCCAATTGAATCTCTGTTCGCCCGCGCGGGAGCGCGTCTTTGTGCGATAGCGTTTATGCTGTGTTTGCACTATAGTTCGTTGCGAGGTTCCCGGTTTTCCGCGTCAGCGGAAACGACTGCTTAGGCAGTCGAGGGAATCCTCGACGCAAATGCCGCGCCTCAGCGTGGCATTTGCACTTGACATCTCCTCTAAGATGAGGAAAGAGTGGTATGTTGGCGTGCAATTACAGATAAGAGAACGCTATGAGGTGGGGAGTGCGGGAGATTTCCGTTTTCCGCGAAGCGGAAATTGCGCCTGCCTTATGGCGCAAAGGAAAGCTCAACCGAGGTGGACTTGTCCACCTC
>JAZNHT010000014.1:0-32049 GCA_045577175.1 Eubacteriales bacterium
GAGCAATTTCCGGTTTTACGGGGGGATAGGCAACAGGGAAAGCGTCAAAAGTGGGCAAACGCATGTAAGCGCAGAGCCCCTCCATCGGGATGCTCCGCATCTCGGGCGAGCAGTGGCAAAGCACGCAATATGTTCACCTGACGTAAAAGAAAAATCCGACACTCTGTGTCGGATTTTTTGTCTTATTTTTCGTTAAACCAGCTCATATCAGAGATAACCTTTTCCGTTTGCTCGCGCCGCAGTGTCTTCGCCGCGGTTACGACGGCGATTTCCTCCGCGCCCGCATCTTTCAAAAGAGAAGCGCAGGCGGCAAGCGTTGCACCCGTTGTGAGCACATCATCGCATAGGATTACGCGTGTGCCCCTGATGGCACTCGCTTTTTTCAGACGGAAAGCACTCTTTGTGTTTTCCGTACGCTCGGCACTGTTGAGGAGTTTCTGCTCCGCACCGCCTTGCCGGACGAACAGGCGTGCAAAGCGTGCACCCGTGTACTCGGCGCACATCCGGGCTAAACGTTCTGCCTGATCGAAACAGAGTTCATCCTTCTTTTCCGCCCTGCGCGGCGGATAGGTGATAATCCATTCCGCGACATTCTTGCCGGCTCTTGTGAAATGGAGCAAAATTTCACGTGACATCATTTGTGCAAATACGCGTGCCGCCGTGTCCTCGTTGTCAGTTTTCAGTGCGTAAATCAGCTTGTTTACATACGAGGATCGATCACCCGGCAGATAAAATGCTGTCGTCAAAGAAGAACGCCCGTCCATTGCGGATGTAATGCCCTTCAGCTGCCGCGGTGTGCATAGGCAATCGGGTGCAGGCAGACGGCATTTGGGACAGCGCAGGTGCAGATCTGCCGCAAAAACGGCAGCGCAGTCCTCACAAAGCTGTGCGGCATCGGTTGAGATGGGGATTTCCTTGCAGATCGGACAGCGGCGCGGAAAGCATGTTTGAACGAATTTCTCAGTCAGCCGTTTCAGCCGGATCATGATTCGGCTTCCTCCCGCAGAAAGGCGACAAGGTGTGTGCATCTGAGTGCATGGCGTTCGTTTTCGACCATTTCCGCGAGAATATCCTGCCGCCCGACGAGGATCACCATGCGCGCCGCGCGTGTGACAGCGGTATACAGAAGATGCCGTGTCCGCAGCATGGGCGGACAGTTGAACACGGGCAGGATCACAACAGGGTACTCACTGCCTTGGCTTTTGTGGACAGTAATCGCGTATGCGTGCTCCAGCTCATCCAGCATGGCGAAATCGTAGATCGTCTCGCGATCGTCAAACGAAACGGCGAGCGATTCCGATACGGGGTCAATATCCGTTATCACACCGATGTCTCCGTTGAAAATGCCCATACCCTCTTTCCCGTTTTTCGTCCACGCAAGAGAGTAGTCGTTCTTGATTTGCATCACGCGATCTCCCTCGCGGAAGATGCTGTCACGCACCTTTCGCTCCGCTTTTTTTGGCGCAGGCGGATTCAGTGCCTCTTGCATAAGCCGATTCAGATTTGTTGTACCTGCCGCACCGCTGTGCGACGGCGTGATGATTTGGATCCCCGGTACAATCGATTCCCCGTAGGAGCGTGGCAGTCGATTCTTGCACAGATCGGCTACGGTTGCGGCGATTTCGTCATCCGTGCGTCGGTGAAGGAAGAAGAAGTCGCCCGTTTTCTGCGTAATATCGGGGAATCTGCCTTCATTGATCGCGTGCGAGTTTGTAACGATACAGCTTTCCTTCGCCTGACGGAAAATTTCCGTAAGACGGATGGTCGGCAGTGTTTCAGACGCGATCAGATCGCTCAGCACGTTGCCTGCGCCGACGGACGGAAGCTGCTCCGCATCTCCGATCAAAATCAGCCGCGCGCCGTTCTTGAGCGCGCGCAGAAGTGCCTCCAAAAGCAATATATCGACCATGGAGCACTCGTCGAGGATGACGACATCCTCATCCAGATACTCCTTTTCGTTTCGCTTAAACGACATCCGTTCCTCACCGCCGTACTCCATTTCCAGAAGGCGGTGGATTGTTTTTGCCTCGCGCGAGGTTGCCTCGCTCATACGCTTGGCGGCACGTCCTGTCGGCGCGGCAAGGGCGCAGTCAAGCTCGAGACTTTCAAAAATCGAGATCAGCGCACGGATGACTGTCGTTTTTCCCGTGCCGGGACCGCCTGTGAGAATCATGACGCCGTTTTCCAGTGCGGTGCGGATCGCTTGCTTTTGCAGGGCGGCGTATTCGATCTTGTTCTCTGCCTCCAGCTTCCAGATCAGCCGCTCGGTATCACTCGGATTAATTTGCGGGCAGACACGGTTAAGAAGCGAGAGCTTTTGCGCCGAGAAGGATTCAGCGCGGTGGTACAGCGGCAGAAAGAGCAGGGCATCCTCACCGTTTCCGATCTTATACAGTCGCTTGTCGGCGATCATGTCATAAATGGTTTCAACGATGTTTTGTGCAGGCACGCCCAGAAGCTCTGCCGACAGACGGACGATCTCCGCCGCAGGCAGGCAGGTGTGCCCGTTGAGCTGTGCCTCGTTTGCGAGAATATGCGATACACCGGCGGCGATGCGATCCTTTGCGTCGGGTGCGATGCCGATGGACATGGCGAGCTTATCCGCACCGGCAAAACCGATGCCGTCGATGTCGTTCACGAGGAGATACGGATTTTCTTTCAGGCGATCCACGGACGCGCCGCCCCAGCGTTTGTAGATTTTGACCGCAGCGGACGGCGGAAAATAGTCCTGACAGAACATCATCACCGCGCGTACGCCTGCTGTCTCTGCGAAGTTTTCGCTGATCGCGGCGGCTTTTTTTGGCGAGATGCCGGGAATGTCCGTCAGCCAGTCGGGATGATTGGCGATGATTTCAAACGTGTCCGTGCCGAATTTGTCTACAATGCGAGCCGCCGTGCGCGGACCGATTCCTTTGATATTTCCGGCGGAAAGATAGCGGAGAATGTCGCCCTCCTCGGCAGGGAGCGTTTTTTCGTATGCCTCCGCCTTGAATTGCTCGCCGTAGACGTTGTGATGCACCCACGCACCGCGCGCCGTGATCCGATCTCCCTCGGCGAGGAAGGGAAGCGTGCCCGTCACGGTGATCGCCTCGCCATCGGGTGTTTCGATCTCGCAGACGGTGTAGCCGTTGTCCTCGTTCTGGTAGATGATCGCGGTGACCGTACCGGCAACGGTGTGCTTGTCTGCGTTTGTCATGGAAATCTGCATGTGTGTCCGTGCCGATAAACGGCATCCTTTCTCAGTCTGTGTGAGTATTATTATACTCCTTTTCCTCCGTTTTGTCAATTTGCTTTCTATGCCGTTTCACAAACCGTCGGAGAATTTTGCGCACCTCGCACAAAGCGGCGTACAGTCCGTATACACAAAACATCGCAATCAGAATGGAAAGAATGTCGTTCATACCGCACCTCCGTTTACCTCTGTTCACACGATATGCGACTGTAGGGAGATTTGTCAATAAAAAAGCCCGACGTTTTGTCGGGCTTTCTGTATTACAGCAACGCTTTTTTCATGTCCTCGGCGAGATCGAGCTTCTCCCACGGAATGTCGAGATCCTCGCGTCCCATGTGACCGTATGCGGCAACCTGCTTGTAGATCGGACGGCGCAGATCAAATCTGGCAATGATCGCTGCCGGACGAAGATCGACGTTCTCGCTGACGTAGGCGGAAATCTTATCTTCATCCACCTTTGCCGTGCCGAACGTTTCAACGAGCACGGATACGGGGCGTGCCACGCCGATCGCATACGCAAGCTGTACCTCGCACTTGTCGGCAAGACCGGCTGCCACTACGTTCTTCGCGATGTAGCGCGCCATGTAGGAGGCGGAACGGTCTACCTTCGTCGGATCCTTGCCGGAGAAGGCACCGCCGCCGTGACGGGAGTATCCGCCGTAGGTGTCCACGATGATCTTGCGTCCGGTAAGACCGCTGTCGCCGTGGGGACCGCCGATGACAAAGCGTCCGGTCGGGTTGACGTGAATCGTCGTAGCCGCATCCATCATCGCAGGATCGACAACGGGCGTGATGACTTCACGAATGATGTCCGCACGGATCTGCTCAAGTGTCACATCCGGATCGTGCTGGGAGGAAACAACGATCGTGTCAATGCGTGCGGGTTTCCCGTCCGCGTACTCCACCGTCACCTGCGTTTTTCCGTCGGGACGGAGATAGGGTAGGGTGCCGTTTTTGCGGACAGCGGTCAGCTGCATCGCCAGCTTGTGCGATACGGAGATCGGGTAGGGCATCAGCTCGGGCGTCTCGTTGCAGGCGTAGCCGAACATCAGTCCCTGATCACCTGCACCGATGTCGAATGCGTCCGTTTCGCCGTTCTTTGCCTCCAGCGATTTGTCAACGCCGAGCGCGATGTCGGCGGACTGCTTGTGAATCGAGTTGAGGACGGCGCAGGTGTCGCAGTCGAAGCCGTACTTGGCGCGGTCGTAGCCGATCTCGCGCACGGTCTCGCGGACGATCGTCTGAAAATCGACCTGTGCGTTCGTCGTGATCTCACCGAGGACGACAACAAGCCCTGTCGTGCAGGTCGTCTCGCAGGCAACACGGGACATAGGATCCTGACGGAGCATTTCGTCGAGGATTGCGTCGGAGATCTGGTCGCAGATTTTGTCGGGATGTCCTTCCGTAACGGATTCGGACGTAAAAAGATGGCGTGCGGTTGTACTCATATGTAAAGAATCCTTTCTGACGGAGTAAAAAAGCCTCGGACAAGAGTCCGAGGCAAACACGCAGATTTGCAGTACGACTCTTATCTATCGGGAATTAGCACCTTGCCGAAATCGGTAGGTTGCCGGGCTTCATGGGGCCTGTCCCTCCGCCACTCTTGATAAGATTAAATTTTTAGCGTATACAGTATAACACATCTTTCGCTGAAATGCAATAGGGAAATCGAAAAAAAGCAAAAAAACGTGCGCCGGGTGTGTACGGCGCACGCAAAATTATGCAAGAAAGGAGAGAAACGACAGAAAACCGTAGGAGATACCGCTCATGATGAACGCGGCGAGGACAACGCCTGCAAAGATGGAGGGCAGGGAATACTTCATGCGCATGTTCATGAGAGCTGCGACAAGCGCACCGGTCCACGCTCCCGTACCGGGCAGGGGGATTCCGACAAACAGAGCCAGACCGAACGTTGCGTATTTCATGACTTTTCCTTTGTTTTTCTCCGCTTTTTCCTCCAGCCACAGTGCAATCTTTGAAAAGTGCTTTGTAGTCTTCATCCACGCAAGGATATGGCGGATAAACAGGAGAATAAACGGAATGGGAATCATGTTTCCGATGATGCTGAGGGTGAAATTAGCAAGCCACGGGAGGCCTAAAGCGGCACCGATCGGGATTGCACCGCGCAGCTCGATCAGCGGTACCATGGAACAGAAGAACACGTATAAGTAATGTTGAATTTGTTCAAGCATAGCGGCAGTACCAAGTCGCTCCTTACAGTTGATATATTAAGTATACCATAGATTTTCGCCGGATGCAAGTCATTGTCCGAATCTTAACGGTTTCTTAAATATGCAGGATCTTAGAAACGCGCTTGTACAGCAGCAGATTCACGAGCGCGCACAAAACACCTTTCACAAGATTGAACGGGGCGACGGCGAGCATGACGAGCGTTTTCAGATCCGTAATGTACGGATTGACAGCGGTGCCCATGCCGATGATCGTGTCCAGCGGCATGTTGTAGAAGTTCGAAAAGGCAGGGATCAGCACAAAATAATTGAGCAGACTGCCGACCGTTGCAAGGGAGAGCGTACCGACGATCAAAGCGACGATTGCGCCCTTGCGGTTCTTTACAAATTTATAAATCAGTGAAGCGGGGACAACGAACGCACATCCCGTGATGAAGTTGGCAAGCTCGCCTATGTATGCGGTTGATGTGCCGTTCAAGAGAATGTTGATGAGATTTTTGAGCAGTTCAATAACTGCCGCGGCGACAGGTCCCATAGCAAATCCTCCCATGAGGATGATCGCTTCGGAGAGATCGAGTTTATAGAATCCCGGGGCGAACCACAGCGGAAATTCAAACAGCATAATGATTGCGGAAATTGCTGTCAGTACGGCAATTTTTGTGAGATTGTGAATGTTCTTTTGCGTTTTTGTGAGATTGTTGGCAGACATACGTATTCTCCTTCGTAAAATATACAAGGAGAAGATAATCCCCCGAGAGATTCTCCCGGGGGATGAGACTTCACTTCGGCAAAAAGCCGCAGATTCGTGTATCTTCTCTCATCCGGACTGTAACCGTCGGTGCAGGAATTTCACCTGCTCGGCGCCGTAAGGCGTTCGTGGACTGTACCACCGGTATGGATTTTCACCATTCCCTGAAGATGTATTCAGTTTAGGAAAAAGCACCGACGCGGGTGCGCCGGTGCTTTCGGAAAAATCGGTTTAGTATCCGATTCGACGAGTAAAATTACTCAGCGATCTCGGAAACGACGCCGGAACCAACCGTACGACCACCCTCACGGATAGCGAAACGGAGACCCTGCTCGATAGCGATAGGCGTGATGAGCTCAACGTTCATAACGACGTTATCGCCGGGGCGGCACATGTCAACGCCCTCGGGAAGGGTGATGGAGCCGGTAACGTCAGTCGTTCTGAAGTAGAACTGCGGACGGTAGCCGGAGAAGAACGGCTTCTGACGACCGCCCTCTTTCTCCTGAAGGACGTAAACCTGACCGGAGAACTTGGTGTGCGGGTTGATGGAGCCGGGCTTGCAGAGAACCTGACCGCGCTCGATCTCGTTCTTCTGGATACCACGGAGGAGCAGACCGACGTTGTCGCCTGCCTCAGCGTAGTCAAGCAGCTTACGGAACATCTCGATACCGGTGATAACGGTGGTCTTCTTCTCATCGGTCAGACCAACGATCTCAACGTTATCAGCCATCTTAACCTGTCCGCGCTCAACACGACCGGTAGCAACAGTACCACGACCGGTGATGGAGAATACGTCCTCGACGGGCATAAGGAACGGCTTGTCAGCCATTCTGTCCGGAGTCGGGATGTAGTCATCAACAGCAGCCATGAGCTCCATGATAGGTGCATAAACTGCATCGGAAGGATCGGTAACTGCGCTCTCAAGAGCCTCACGAGCAGAACCGCGGATGATCGGAATATCGTCGCCCGGGAAGTCGTACTCGGAGAGAAGCTCACGGATCTCCATCTCAACGAGATCGCAGAGCTCATCGTCGTCAACGAGGTCGCACTTGTTCATGAAAACAACGAGTGCAGGAACGCCTACCTGACGAGCAAGCAGGATGTGCTCACGGGTCTGAGCCATCGGGCCGTCCGTAGCAGCAACTACGAGGATAGCGCCGTCCATCTGAGCGGCACCGGTGATCATGTTCTTAACGTAGTCGGCGTGGCCGGGGCAGTCAACGTGTGCGTAGTGACGGTTATCGGTCTCGTACTCAACGTGACGGGTGTTAATTGTGATACCACGAGCCTTCTCCTCGGGAGCGTTGTCGATCTGGTCATAAGCCAGGAACTCAACATTGCCTGCGCCGAGAGACAGGGTCTTGGTGATTGCTGCGGTCAGAGTGGTCTTACCGTGGTCAACGTGACCGATAGTACCGATGTTTACATGGGGCTTACTACGCTCAAATTTTTCCTTTGCCATGGGTATTTCCTCCTAAAAATAAAGTACTTTGTTTTAATTAACCGTTGTTTTTCGCACGGTTGGTTACGATCTCGTCCTGAATGGACTTCGGAACAGGCGCGAAGTGTGCCGGCTCCATGGAGTAGAGTGCGCGTCCCTGAGAACGGGAACGAAGGTCGGTTGCATAACCGAACATGTTTGCCAGCGGAACGAATGCGAGAACCTCGGTAGCCCCGTTGTTCTGCGGCTCCATAGACTGGATCAGACCGCGGCGGGAGTTGAAGTCACCGATAATATCGCCGAGGTAGTCATCCGGCGTAATGGTTACGACCTTCATGACAGGCTCGGTGAGAACAGGATCTGCCATCTTCATAGCTTCCTTGAAAGCCATGGAGCCGGCGATCTTGAACGCCATCTCGGAGGAGTCAACCTCGTGATAAGAACCGTCGTACAGGGTTACCTTGATGTCTACGACGTTGTAGCCGGCGAGAACACCGGTCTGCATTGCGCCCTGGATACCCTGGTTAACAGGCTCGATAAATTCCTTCGGAATTGCACCGCCGGTGACGGCGTTGACAAATTCGTAGCCTGCGCCGGGCTCGTTCGGCCCGAGGGTGATCTTGACGTGACCGTACTGACCGGAACCACCGGACTGACGCTTGTACTTGCACTCGTGGTCGACCTTCTTGCGGATGGTCTCCTTGTATGCAACCTGCGGTTTACCGATGTTTGCCTCGACCTTAAACTCGCGAAGCAGACGGTCAACGATGATCTCAAGGTGAAGCTCACCCATGCCGGCGATGATGGTCTGACCGGTTTCCTCATCCGTGTAGGTGCGGAAAGTCGGGTCTTCCTCAGCCAGCTTTGCGAGGGCGATGCCCATCTTCTCCTGACCGGCGCGCGTCTTCGGCTCGATAGCCTGACGGATAACCGGCTCCGGGAACTCCATGCTCTCGAGGATGACAGGATGCTTCTCATCGCAGAAGGTATCACCGGTGGTGGTGTACTTCGTAGCAACTACAGCAGCGATGTCACCTGCGTAGCAGGTCTCGAGATCCTGACGGGAGTTCGCGTGCATCTGGACGATACGTCCGAGACGCTCTCTCTTGCCCTTGGTGGAGTTGTAAACGCTGTCGCCTGCGTTGACCGTACCGGAGTAAACGCGGAAGAAGCAGAGCTTTCCGACGAACGGGTCGGTAGCGATCTTGAAAGCTAGAGCAGAGAAGGGCTCGTCATCGGAAGAGTGTCTGACCTCTTCCTCGTCGGTATCGGGATTGATACCCTTGATAGCCTCAATGTCGGTCGGTGCAGGCATGTAGTCGATGATGGCATCGAGCAGCTTCTGCACGCCCTTGTTCTTGTAAGAAGTACCGCAGACGACGGGAACGATCTTGTTGTCGATGGTTGCCTTACGCAGAGCAACCTTCAGCTCTTCAACGGTGATCTCCTCGCCCTCGCAGTATTTCATGAAGAGATACTCATCGGTCTCGCAGATGGACTCAACCATCTTTGCGCGATACTCTTCGGCGATCTCCTTCATGTCGTCCGGAATCGGCTCGACACGCATGCCCTTACCGAGATCGTCATAGTAGACGTCGGCTTCCATCTTCATGAGGTCGATAATGCCGCGGAACGTAGTTTCAGCGCCGATCGGCAGCTGAATCGGAACAGCGTTTGCGTGGAGTCTGTCATGCATCATATCAACAACGCGGAAGAAGTTTGCGCCGTTAATATCCATCTTGTTGACATAGCCCATACGCGGAACCTTGTACATATCAGCCTGTCTCCAAACGGTTTCAGACTGCGGCTCAACGCCGCCCTTTGCACAGAAGACAGTTACGGAGCCATCGAGGACGCGAAGCGAACGCTCAACCTCAACCGTAAAGTCAACGTGGCCGGGGGTATCAATAATGTTAATACGCGTATCTTTCCAGAAACAGGTGGTAGCGGCAGAGGTAATGGTGATACCTCTTTCCTGCCCCTGCTCCATCCAGTCCATGGTAGCGCCGCCGTCGTGCGTCTCACCCATCTTATGCGTCTTACCCGTGTAGTACAGGATACGCTCGGTGGTGGTCGTCTTACCGGCGTCGATATGCGCCATGATACCGATGTTTCTGGTACGCTCAAGCGAATATTCTCTTGCCATTTTGATTTAACTCCTTATAAACTGTAAAGAGAAATCGATGGGTAGAGCATAGCCCTGAACACATCAATATCTGAAATGAGCGAAAGCCTTGTTGGCTTCTGCCATCTTGTGGACTTCTTCCTTCTTCTTGAATGCGCCGCCCGTGCTGTTCTTTGCATCCATAATCTCGGCTGCAAGACGCTCTGCCATGGTGCGCTCGGATCTCTTGCGAGCTGCCGCGGTGAGCCAACGGAGACCAAGGGTCTGACGTCTCTCAGCGCGAACTTCCATCGGAACCTGGTAGTTGGCACCGCCGACACGGCGAGCCTTAACCTCCAGAACAGGCATTACGTTCTCAAGAGCCTCGGTGAATGCTTCCAGCGGATTCTGTCCCTGCTTTTCTTCGACGAGCTTGAATGCATCGTAGACGATCTTCTGAGCTACGCCCTTCTTACCGTCGTACATGATGTTGTTGATGAGTTTGGTCACCGTCTTGGAACCGTAAAGCGGATCCGGCAGTACATCTCTTTTGGAAATCTGACCTCTTCTCGACACTGTACTTCCCTCCTTCATTAAAAATATATGAAATCATAGGTACTCGAAAGATACTTTTCGTTAGCGCGCGGTGGAGGGATCAGACGTATATAAACAATGTCACATACAGTCTGCACCCTGCTTTGGCACAGTGAAAATGGACTTTACGAGATTTTCAAAAGCTTTAAGAATTACTTCTTAGCGGCTTTTGCGCGCTTTGCGCCGTACTTGGAACGGCTCTGGTTGCGGTTTGCAACGCCCTGAGCGTCAAGCGTACCGCGGATGATGTGGTAACGCACACCGGGAAGGTCACGTACACGGCCGCCGCGGATAAGAACGACGGAGTGTTCCTGCAGGTTGTGACCGATGCCGGGGATGTAAGCGGTTGCCTCCATACCGTTGGTAAGTCTGACTTTTGCAAACTTACGGAGAGCCGAGTTCGGCTTCTTCGGGGTGGTGGTACCTACCTTCGTGCAGACGCCGCGCTTCTGAGGAGCGCTCTGGTCGATTGCCTTGTTCTTCAAAGAGTTAAAGCCTCTCTGGAGAACGGGGGACTTGGACTTGTACGTCTTGTCGGTTCTGCCCTGTTTAACGAGCTGGTTAAAGGTTGGCATTCTCATTCCTCCATTTCTTCAGTGATATTGTTTATATACGTCAGCGGGAAGAGTAACCCGCCAAAGTATCGGATTTATGCGTTTATGGCGCAGTGACAGAACTATACACCATAAACGTACAGCATATTATAACATTTCCGAGCACCGATGTCAAGGCTTTTTTGCCGATTTATTGCAGGAATTTCTATGGAAATTAGCATTTCCCGCAGAGAAAATATTATTCATTTTCCCAAAACTTTACCAAACGAAAGTATCCCGCAGTAAAAAACTGCGGGATACGGGGATTATTCGTTGTCTCCGAGGTCTTCGCCGTCGAACTCTTCGTCATAGAAATCATCGTCGGAAAGATCATCCAGATCGCTGAAATCAATAGAATCGGGATCGATTTCCTCGAAAATGGTGGCGGTTCTTTCTGCGCCGTTTTCCGTTTCGGGAATTACGTCGCACGGGAAGAATCCGTCATCCTCGTCCATGGCACGCTTGGATTCGGAAGCCTTGGCGGCCATCTCAAGCTCAGCCATTACGGGATCGTTGTACGGCTGTGTGCGCTTGACGTTCGTACCGCGGTAGCAGTCCATGCCGGTGCCGGCGGGGATCAGCTTACCGATAATGACGTTCTCCTTCAGACCGAGCAGGTGGTCAACCTTACCCTTGATAGCTGCCTCGGTGAGCACCTTCGTGGTCTCCTGGAAGGAAGCCGCGGAGAGGAAGGATTCCGTAAGAAGGGAAGCCTTCGTGATACCGAGAAGCACGGGGGTAGCGGTTGCGCACATAAGCGTTTCCTCGCCTGCGGCACGGCGTGCTTCAATCTGATCGTTCTCATAGATGAGCTCGGACAGATCGATCGTGGCACCGGAGAGCAGAGACGTGTCGCCTGCCTCCTCGATGCGTACCTTGCGTGTCATCTGACGGGCGATAACCTCGATGTGCTTATCGTTGATGTCGATGTTCTGGGAACGGTATACCTTCTGAACCTCAAGCAGGATATACTCGTATACGGCATCGATGCCGTTGATACGGAGAATATCTGCCGGTGTGCGGTAACCCTCGGTCAGTTCCTGACCGGCGTACACATGCTGCCCCTCCGTGACGTTGATGCGCGTGCCGTACGGGATCTGGTAGGCGGTTTCCTCGCCGGATTCGTCTGCCTTGATTACAATCGTGCGGATACGCTTGTTCTCCTGAATGGTGACGAGACCGGCGTACTCTGCAACGATTGCGGGCTTCTTCGGCTTTCTCGCCTCGAAGAGCTCCTCGACACGGGGAAGACCCTGCGTGATGTCCGCACCGGCAACGCCGCCCGTATGGAACGTACGCATCGTAAGCTGGGTACCCGGCTCACCGATGGACTGCGCAGCGATGATGCCGACAGATTCACCGAGGTCGACGGGCGTGGAGTGAGCCAGATCGGCACCGTAGCAGTGCGAGCAGACGCCGTGGCGTGCGCGGCACTGGAGGACGGTACGGATTTCAAGCTGCTCGATGCCGGCTGCGACGATGTCGGAAGCCTGCTTTTCGGAGAGCATCGTATTGTCCTCTGCGATGATCTCGCCCGTGTGCGGGTTGACAACATCGCCGATGACGTAACGACCGACGAGACGGTCCTTCAGAGGCTCGATGACCTCGTTGCCGTCCTTGATTGCGTGAACGATCAGACCGTGTCTGGAGCCGCAGTCGTGCTCGCGGATGATGACATCCTGTGCAACGTCTACGAGACGGCGTGTCAGGTAACCGGAGTCAGCCGTCTTCAGAGCGGTATCGGACAGAGACTTACGTGCACCGCGCGCTGCGATGAAGTACTCGAGGATATTCAGACCCTCACGGAAGTTTGATTTGATCGGGATTTCCATCGTCTTACCGGAGGTTGCAAACATAAGTCCGCGCATACCTGCGAGCTGACGCATCTGCGTGATGTTACCGCGGGCACCGGAGTCCGACATCATCTTGATCGGGTTGTAGCGGTTGAAGTTTGCCTGGAGCGCGGCGACGACATCGTTCGTTGTCTGTTCCCAGATACGGATGACGTTGTTGTAACGCTCTTCTTCGGAGAGTTCACCGCGCTGGAAGTGCTTGTGGATGACCTCGACCTTTTTCTCAGCGGCAGCAACGAGATCGTACTTCTCCGGCGGAATCGTCATATCCGCAACAGAGATGGAGATAGCGGCTCTCGTGGAGTATTTGAAGCCCATGGCTTTGATGTCGTCCAGCATGATAGCCGTTCTGCCGAAGCCGTGGTACTTGATGCATCGGTCGATGATCTTGCCGAGATCCTTGGATCCCGTGACGAACATGATTTCGAGATCGAGCAGCTTTGCGGGATCGGAACGATCAACGTAGCCGAGATCCTGCGGAATTGCCTGGTTGAAAATGAGGCGACCGAGGGTGGCATCGATGATACCGGTGTGCGTCACGCCGTCGATTTCCTTCGAAACGCGGACACGGATCGGTGCATGGAGACCGATGACGCCGTTTTCGTACGCCATCATAGCCTCGTCAAAGTTGCGGAAGAACTTGCCTTCGCCGGGCTCGCCTGCCTTGTCAAGCGTCAGGTAGAAGGAGCCGAGCACCATATCCTGAGACGGAACGGTGACGGACTTACCGTCGACAGGCTTGAGCAGGTTGTTGGCGGAGAGCATGAGGAAGCGAGCCTCAGCCTGCGCCTCGGCGGACAGCGGAACGTGTACCGGCATCTGGTCGCCGTCGAAGTCCGCGTTGAACGCCTTACAAACGAGCGGATGGAGCTTGATTGCCTTACCCTCAACGAGAACGGGCTCAAATGCCTGAATGGACAGACGGTGCAGGGTAGGCGCACGGTTGAGGAGCACGGGATGGTCTTTGATAACAACCTCGAGTGCGTCCCAAACGTCGGGATGAACTCTCTCGACCTTCTTTTTTGCCTCCTTGATGTTGGAGGCCTTCTGCGTTTCAACCAGACGCTTCATAACGAAGGGCTTGAAAAGCTCGAGTGCCATTTCCTTCGGCAGACCGCACTGATAAATTTTCAAGCTCGGTCCGACGACGATAACGGAACGTCCGGAATAGTCAACGCGCTTACCGAGCAGGTTCTGACGGAAGCGTCCCTGCTTACCGCGGAGCATCTCGGAGAGCGATTTCAGCGGTCGGTTGGACGGGCCGGTGACAGGCTTGCCGCGGCGACCGTTGTCGATGAGTGCATCGACAGCCTCCTGGAGCATACGCTTCTCGTTGCGGATAATGATGTCCGGTGCGTGGAGCTCCATCAGTCTCTTCAGACGGTTGTTACGGTTGATAACGCGGCGGTACAGATCGTTCAGATCGGAGGACGCAAAGCGACCGCCGTCGAGCTGAACCATCGGACGGATTTCCGGCGGAATAACGGGAACGACGTCAAGAATCATCCATTCGGGCTTGTTGCCGGACTTGCGGAATGCCTCAACGACCTCCAAACGCTTGATAATGCGGACTTTTTTCTGACCGCTGGCGTTTGCGAGCTCCTCGCGGAGCTGCTTGGACAACGCCTCAATATCAAGCTCCTGCAAAAGCTCCTTGACCGCCTCGGCACCCATGCCCACCTTGAAATCGTTTTCATAGCGGTCATATGCGGCGCGGTATTCGTTTTCCTTCAGAAGCTGATATTTTGCAAGCGGCGTGGAGCCGGGATCGATTACGATATAGGATGCGAAATAGAGGACCTTCTCCAGAAGTCTCGGGGAGATGTCGAGCAGCAGACCGAGACGGGACGGGATCGCACGGAAGTACCAGATGTGGGACACGGGCGCGGCAAGCTCAATGTGCCCCATGCGCTCGCGGCGCACCTTTTTCTGCGTGACTTCGACGCCGCACTTCTCACAGACCTTTCCCTTGTGGCGGATGCGCTTGTACTTTCCGCAGAGACACTCCCAGTCCTTCGTAGGACCGAAGATTTTCTCGCAGAAGAGACCGTCGCGCTCCGCTTTCAGCGTGCGGTAGTTGATCGTTTCCGGCTTTTTGACCTCGCCGAACGACCAGCTTCGGATCATCTCAGGAGACGCCAGTCCTATTTTAATAGAATCAAATGTATTGCGTTCCATCGGCATTTATACCTTCTTTTTGTTCAGTGTTTTAGGGCGGTATGAGCCGCCCTGCGTCTCAGTGGAAATCAGAAGTCAACATCTACGTCGTCAAAATCGAGTCCGGTAGCCATATCCGCTTCGAACTGTTCGTCCGTCGGATCGTCGTAATCGCTGTCCTCTTCCGTGTAGGAGTTGAACAGGCTGTCGGTTGCGACTGTCTCGCCGAGATCGGATTCGCTGATGTCGCTGTCGTCGGAGACGTAATTCGGCGTTTCAAGATCATCGTCGCCGAGGCTCGAAAGCTCGATTTCACTGCCGTCTTCGTCAAGCACCTTGATGTCAAGCGCCAGAGACTGGAGCTCTTTGACAAGCACCTTGAAGGATTCGGGCACACCCGGGGTCGGGATGTTCTGACCCTTGACGATTGCTTCGTATGTCTTAACACGTCCTGTGACGTCGTCGGACTTCACGGTCAGAATCTCTTGCAGCGTGTAAGCCGCGCCGTATGCCTCAAGTGCCCAGACCTCCATCTCGCCGAAGCGCTGACCGCCGAACTGTGCCTTACCGCCGAGCGGCTGCTGGGTGACAAGGGAGTACGGACCGGTGGAACGGGCGTGAATCTTATCGTCAACGAGGTGATGGAGCTTCAGATAGTACATGATGCCGACGGTAACGGGGTTGTCAAACGGTTCGCCCGTGCGTCCGTCGTAGAGGATTGTCTTACCGTCTACGATCATCGTCTTTTCTTCGCCGGTGACGGGATCGGTTTCGGTGAAGGTATCCTTGCCCTGCGTATTCTCATTGGGCATAACCTCACGAGCCATGCCTGCGAGCTTCATGCAGGCGGTGATGTCCTGCTCCTCCGCACCGTCAAAGACGGGCGTCATGATCTTCCAGCCGAGCTTGCGTGCGGCGATGCCGAGGTGAACCTCAAGCACCTGACCGATGTTCATTCGGGAAGGAACGCCCAGCGGATTCAGAACGATGTCCAAAGGCGTACCGTCGGGCAAGAAGGGCATATCTTCCGGCGGGAGAATACGGGAGACGACACCCTTGTTACCGTGGCGTCCTGCCATCTTGTCGCCGACGGAGATTTTTCTCTTTTGTGCGATATAGACGCGGACAACCTGGTTGACTCCGGGGGGCAGCTCGTCGGAGTTGTCGCGGGAGAATACCTTGACATCGACAACGATACCGGATTCGCCGTGCGGCAGGCGCAGGGAAGTGTCGCGCACTTCGCGAGCCTTCTCGCCGAAGATGGCGCGGAGAAGTCTCTCCTCCGCGGTCAGCTCCGTCTCACCCTTCGGTGTGACCTTACCGACGAGAATATCGCCCGGGCGTACCTCGGTGCCCTTTTTGATGATACCGTCGGCGTTCAGATCCTTCAGTGCGTCCTCACCGACGTTCGGGATTTCGCGCGTGATCTCCTCCGGACCGAGCTTCGTGTCGCGTGCTTCGTGCGTGTATTCCTCAATATGAATAGAGGTATATACGTCATCGCGGACGAGTCTTTCGTTCAGAAGAACGGCGTCCTCGTAGTTGTAGCCTTCCCACGTCATAAATCCGATGAGAGCATTCTTACCGAGCGCGATCTCACCGCCGTCCGTAGCCGGACCGTCTGCGATGACCTCGCCCTTCTCGACGCGGTCGCCCACGTTGATGATCGGGCGCTGGTTGACGCACATGCCCTGGTTGCTTCTCTTGAATTTTGTGAGGTGGTAGGTGTCCTTCACGCCGTCGTCGCGGCGGATCGTGATTTCGTCTGCGGATACGGCTTCGGCAGTGCCCTCGTTCTCTGCGAGAACAACAACGCCGGAGTCAATCGCAGCCTTGTATTCGATACCTGTGCCGACGATGGGAGATTCGGTGGTGAGAAGCGGAACAGCCTGCTTCTGCATGTTCGATCCCATCAGTGCGCGGGAGTTGTCATCGTTCTCAAGGAACGGGATGTGTGCGGTTGCAACGGAAACCACCATCTTCGGCGAAACGTCCATGAAATCAACCTGATCGTTTGCGATCTCGATGATCTCGGACTTCGCGCGTGCGGTAACCTTGCGGTTTACGAAGCGATTGTTTTCGTCGAGCGGCTCGTTTGCCTGTGCGACAACGTAGTTGTCCTCCACATCGGCGGTCATGTATACAACCTCGCCGGTGACAACGCCGGTCTCGCGGTCTACGCGGCGGTACGGAGCCTCAATGAAGCCGTACTTGTTGATGCGCGCATAGGTGGAGAGGTAGGAAATCAGACCGATGTTCGGTCCCTCAGGCGTCTCGATCGGGCACATACGACCGTAGTGCGTGTAGTGAACGTCGCGGACGTCGAACGATGCACGGTCACGGGAGATACCGCCCGGGCCGAGTGCGGAAAGACGTCTCTTGTGCGTAAGCTCAGCCAGTGGGTTGGACTGATCCATGAACTGGGAGAGCGGGGAAGAACCGAAGAACTCACGGATCGCGGTGACAACCGGACGGATGTTGATAAGCGTCTGCGGCGTCAGCGTTTCGTTGTCCTGGATCGTCATGCGCTCCTTAACAATCTTGTCCATACGTGCAAGACCGATGCGGAACTGGTTCTGCAGAAGCTCACCGACGCAGCGGAGACGGCGGTTGCCGAGATGGTCAATATCGTCCGTCGAGCCGATGTCGTGGGACAGAGCGAGCAGATAGTTAATAGAGGAAAGAATATCGTCGGGGGTGATGTGCTTCGGAGAGAGCTCCGCGATGCGGCGGCGCACCTGCTCCTTGACTTCCTCGACGTCATCGCCTGCGGCTTCCTTGATCTCAAGAAGCACCTGCGTGCGAACCTTCTCGTCGATACCGCAGTCGGTCAGATCGTAGCCGAGGATGTACTTCGGTTCGATCGTGTTGTTGGAGAACACCTTCACAACGGTGCCGTTCTCAAGCTGGAGCGCGACCTCGTTGATGGCGGCGTGCTCGATTGCCATGGCATCCTCTTTCGAAAGGGTGACACCTGCATCAAAAAGGATCTCGCCTGTCAGCGGGCTGACGGCAGGCTCTGCAAGGGTGTGACCGGCAATACGGTAGCCGAGCGCGAGCTTCTTATCATATTTATAACGTCCGACAGGGTAGAGATCGTATCTCTTGGGATCGAAGAACAGACCGTTGATGAGCTGCTCTGCGCCCTCGACCACGGCAGGCTCGCCGGGACGGAGCTTTTTGTAGATCTCCTTGAGTGCCTCATCGCGGATGGAGGACTTGTTTTCAATCGCGAGATTCTCGCACTCATCCTTCTCAAGCGTTGCGATGAGCTTCGCCTCGTGACCGAATACAGCCTCGATCTCGTCGGGACTCTGGATGCCGAGCGCACGGATCAGCACCGTAATCGGGAGCTTGCGGTTTTTGTCGATACGGACGTAGAATACGTCATTTGCATCCGTCTCGTACTCGAGCCATGCACCGCGGTACGGGATGACCGTAGCGGCGAACATGCGCTTACCCGTCTTGTCGATCTGCATATCGTAGTAGACACCGGGCGAGCGGACGATCTGGGAGACGACAACGCGCTCCGCGCCGTTGATGACGAACGTACCGTTGTCGGTCATCAGCGGGAAATCGCCCATGAAGATTTCAGACTGCTTGACCTCACCGGTCAGCTTGTTGGAGAGGCGTACCTCTACCTTGAGGGGTGCGGCGTAGTTTACGTCGCGATCCTTGCATTCCGCAACGGGGTACTTGGGCTTCGAATCAAGAGAATAAGATACAAAATCGATGAAGAGATTGCCAGAGTAGTCCGTGATGGGGGACACGTCTCTGAGCACCTCCATAAGACCCTCTTCGAGAAACCACTTGTAGGATTTCTTCTGAACCTCAATGAGGTTCGGCATCTCGAGAGCCTCGTCGATCTTGGAAAAGCTCATTCTGATGTTCTTGCCGACTTTCTGGGGCTTTACCATTCCAATATCACTCCGTTCTTTTGGGTACCTGATAGGGAAAACCTATAAAATTCGCACTAAATGGCAATTTTATTACAGTGTACTATTTTATCACTGAAAAGGCGCAATGTCAACAAGATTTTTGAAAATCAATACCAAAAAGCGGAAGTTTACAATTCGGCGCATGAAAGTTTACAATATTCTTACATGTAAACAATTTGTAAATTATGAGCACCGATCCCCTCTTTTTGGAAATCGGTGCTCGGTTTATGTATTCAGAATCTCCTTGTACGCCTTGAACGCGTTCGGGATTGCGTACACGGTCATATCGTCCGCCCAGACGAAGCCGGGCAGATCGGGTGCATCCTCGCTTGTCGCGAGATATGCACGGATGTGCCATTCGATGTGCGTGAAGATGTGCTTTGCCGGCGGCAGCTCTTTTTCGATCCGTGCGCCGGGGATCTTTTCACGGAGCAGTGCCTCCGCATCCGCCTCCGCTTCGACTGTCCACGGCTGCCACATGTTTTTGAGAAGTCCCGACGGTGGACGCTTTTCGAGAAGCCAACCCTTCGGCGACCTAACGAGCAAAGCGGTGACCGGCTCAATACGCCGCGGCTTTTTCGGCGATTTCGCAGGCAGGGATGCTGCCGTGCCTGCGGCAAACGCACCGCAGAGTGCGGCGAGGGGACAGCTTTCGCATTTCGGCTCGCCCGGGACGCAGATCAGCGCGCCGAGCTCCATCAGGGCCTGATTGAAATCCCCCGCACGGTCGGAGGGCATTTCCTCCGTGACGCGCTCCGTCACACGCGTCTTCGTTATCCCGAGCGTGATGTCCGCGCGATCGTTGTACAGGCGGGAGAATACGCGCATCACGTTTCCGTCCACGGCAGGCGTAGGGATGCCGAAGCTGATTGACGCGATTGCTCCGGCGGTATACGGACCGATGCCGGGGAGCGAAAGAAGCGCTTCGTGACCGCAGGGAAGCTCGCCGCCGTACTCGGCACAGATTATCTCCGCCGCACGCTTCAGATTGTCCGCGCGAGAGTAGTAGCCGAGCCCCTCCCACAGCTTGTGCAGGCGATCCGTATCACACGCCGCTAAATCCGCAACCGTCGGCAGCTCGCGAATGAACCGATCGTAGTACGGAAGCACCGCCGTCATGCGCGTCTGCTGGAGCATGATTTCGCTGATCCAGATGTGGTACGGTGTCGGATCGTCGCGGAAGGGGAGGGAGCGTCTGTTTTCGGAAAACCACGTAAGCAAGGACGGCGCAATCGACAGCATGGCGGACTCCTTTCGTTTTTTATAAGTATACAGCAAACCGCCCGAAAAGTCAATCGGTGAAATTTCCGCAATCCTGTTGCATTTTTTCGCGATTGTGATATAATGGAAAGGTAAATTACGGAATTATTCCGAAAACAAAGGAGATTACCATGCAGTTTATCATTGAAAACGAATCCTTGAAGGTCACCGTTGACTCCGTCGGATGTGAGGTTACCTCCATCATCGGCAAAAACGACGGCACGGAGTATCTTTGGATCGGCGATCCCGAATACTGGGCACAGCACGCACCGTCCATGTTCCCGATCTGCGGCAGACTGACCGACGGCAAATGCACCTACGAGGGCAAAACGTATGAGATCGGCTGTCACGGCTTCGCACGCAAGATGGAGTTCACCCTTGCCGAGAAGACGCCCACGTCCATTTCCATGACGCTCACCGCGGACGAGTCCACGCTTGCGCAGTATCCGTTCAACTTCGTGTTCACGATTACGCACACGCTTGACGGCACGACCGTCCGCACCGATTTCAAGGTCGAGAACAAGGGCGAGAACACCATGCCGTATGCAGTCGGCGGTCACCCCGGCTTCAACATTCCGCTCGGCGGCGCAGGCGAGTTCACCGATTACTATCTTGAGTTTGAGACGCCGTGCGACGTCAAGGAGATCGTCTGCAAGGAGTGCTTCATCACCGAGACGCTCCGTCCGCTGGCAACGGAGGGCGGCAAGATCCGCCGTCTCACCCACGATATGTTCGATAACGATGCCGTTATCATCACCGATATGGCTCCTGCTGTTTCGCTGAAATCCACTGCTACGGACAAGAGCGTCACGCTCCGCTACGACGGTATGAACTACGTCAGCCTCTGGCACAAGCCGCTCGTTGCCGCTCCGTATGTCTGCATCGAGCCGTGGACGAGCATTCCGGACTACTTCGGAAAGAGCACCGACATCATGGAGAAGCGCGATCTGTTCCACCTTGCTGCAGGTGCATCCGCTGAGCACGGTTATTCGATTACAATCGGTCTGTGATTCTGAAATAAAACCACGCGCATCACGCCCCCACCGCGGATTTACCTCTGCGGTGGGCTTTCTTTACGCTTTTTCGGACAGGATTTTCTTCTTGAATTGCAGATACCGTTCGTCATCTCCGAAAAACGCATCGAATTTCGGCAAGGCCTTTTCGGGGGAAACGTCCGACATATATTCCTCGTCAATCTCATCCCCAATATCGGAAAAATAGACGGGATTGCGCACGGCAATGTTGAAATCATCGCTTTTTGCCACGGCTTTGACTTCCTCCGCCAAAGCAAAGAATCGCTTAAGCTCCGAAAGACAGCTTTCCTTGTCGCCTGTTTTCATGTACATCCGCGCCTTTTCGTGACAGGATTCAATCTTGTACGTCGCGCAAAAATCGGAACAGCCGCTGTCGAACACGGAGAGCAGCTTGTCATGGGCGTCTGCAAATGCGAGCGCTTTTTCGAATTCTCCGTTCACCGACAGCGAGTGCGTGATATACTGAAAAATATGACTCATCGTCCAGTACAGCTTCCACATGGATTTCTCCGCATACTGTAATTGCTCTTTGTAGCATTTTTTGTTTCCGAGCATACTCACCGTGCCGATAATACGGGAATCGAAACGGTCGGCACTGATCTTCTCGATACATTCCTCCGCTTTCTCATACTGTCCGCTTTCGTTGTAAATCCGCACGAGCATACCGAGCGCACTGTCAACCTGCGCTCGGTCTCCGCAGGTATCCACTACCTCGGCGCAGAGGCGGATCGCCTTTTCCACCGCGTCCTTGCGCTCGGACTCTTTTTCGGACATGCGGTTTATCATGGAGAGCGAGAACGCGAGATAGAGTTTCAGATCGGGGCTGTTCGGGTATTTCTTAAGCCCCTCACCGATAATTTCGATCTCCTTGTATGTGTCCATGCTTACATCGGCATCTTTGATGATTTTCTTGACTTCGCACTCGTAGCTGCTTTTGTGATAGCCGAAAATGCGGTCGATCGAGACGCCGAAGTATTCGGCAATGATCGGAAACAGGCTGACGTCGGGGGCACATTGACCGTTCTCCCATTTGGATACTGCCTGCTCCGATACGCCGAGCTTTTCGGCAAGCTGTGCCTGTGTGAGCTTCTTCTCCTTGCGAAGTGTGAATATGCTTGTTCCTATACTCATACTTGTAACTCCTGTTTTGTTTTGGTGGCCACGGTATCATTGTACCATGCCGTACTGCTGCGTTGAATGGATCAAACGGCGAGTTTTTGGCTTTGGAAATCAACCTGCGGTTGTGTCTTGGACAGAGAAAACGGCATGACCGAGCCGTGCCGGTATGCCGTTTTCGTGTTATTTTTTCTCCAAAGACGGAATCAGCGTGCCGTCAATGTCGCTTGCGATCAGGTATCCTGTGTATTTTCCCATAGTCACCTCGGTACAGACAGCCGTCCCCGAAAGGACGGCTGCAATTTTTATCGATCCTCTCGGAAATAGGGGATGCCGAGACCGGCAGGCGGCTGATTCTCGCGTTTTTTGCTCACGCTCGTCACGATCAGAACGAGGATCGTAACAACGTACGGAAGCATTTGCAGAAGCGGCGTTGCGCTGATGTCCAGCTTGATACCGAGCAGGGTAGGGATGCGCGATCCGGCAAGGTAGAGCATACCGAACAGGATCGATCCCACAATGCTGATCTGCGGCTTCCACAGGGTGAAGATAACGAGCGCGACGGCAAGCCATCCGAGCGCCTCAACACTCTTATACGCCTCCACGGAGCCGGAATAGTCCATGATGTAGAACAGACCGCCGAGTGCGGCGACACCGCTTCCGATGCAGGTGGCGAGATATTTGTATGCCGTTACATTGATGCCGACCGCGTCTGCCGTAGCCGGATTTTCACCGACAGCGCGCAGGTGGAGTCCGACGCGCGTGCGTGTCAGAACGACCGCGGCTGTGATGGCGATGGCGATTGCAAGGTAGACCATGATGCCGTTATACTTCAGTCCCGTCGTGCTGGCTGCAAACGGGAAGCGGAAGTAATTCAGCGCGTACAGATACTGCTGCGGATCGGCAGTCATACCGAGCATGATAAACTTCGTCGTGCCGACACCGAAAATCGTCATGGCAAGACCGGTCACGTTCTGATTCGATTTCAGCGTTACGCAGAGGAAGCTGTAGATTGCGCCCATCAGCATGCCTGCGGCAAAGGCGGCAAGAATGGCGATCACAACGATCAGCACAGGCGGAATGGCAGTGCAGCGCATAAATTTGAGAGCGAGACAGCCGCAAGCGCCGCCGATGCACATGATGCCGGGGATACCGAGGTTCAAGTGTCCTGCTTTTTCCGTCAGAATCTCACCGACACAGCCGTAGAGAAACGTCATGCCGATGGCAATGGCGGTGAGTATGTAATCCATCCACGGATTGGCAAAAAATGCGTTCACTGTGCGCTGCCCCCTTTCTTTTCGGATTCACGGAATTTCAAGCGGTAACTGATAAAGAACTCACAGCCGATAATGAAGAAGAGCACAATGCCGATCATCATATCGGGGAAAGCGGAGTCGATGTTGAAGTTGGTGGTGATCTGCGATGCACCCTGCTCAAGGAATGTGATGAGCGCCGAGGTGCCGATCATAATCAGCGGATTGAACTTCGCCAGCCACGATACCATGATCGCGGTAAAGCCCATGCCGCCGACCGTTTCCGGTGTGACGGAGTGATCGAGCGCACCGACAATCAGGAATCCGGCGATACCGCAGATTGCGCCCGAGACGATCATCGTGCGGATGATAACCTTGCCGACGCCGATACCGATGTAGCGGGCGGTGTTTTCGCTCTCGCCGACGACGGAGATCTCATATCCCTGTTTGGTGTACTGGAGATAGATGTACACGAGCACGGTGAGGAGAAGCACGGCGAGGATGAGAAGTAAATACTCATGTTCAAAGACAGCCGGTACTGTCACAAGTTTATAAAGACGGAGAGTGATGAAGCACTGAAATGCACATACACCGATAACCGGGAGGAGTTTTTTGAATGATGAGAGATTGTTTTTGACAAAAGCAATCGGTTTTTTGGAAAAGCGAACTTCTTTATTCAAAGAGTGGGAGCGGAGTTTCTTAACAACAGTAATCGCTGTGACGATGCAACTGATGCCGATCAGAATCGTAAGAAACACAGCTCCTTTCGGAATAGACAGCATAGGTATATGTCCGAAGGGAAGCTCGCCGAGGACACTCGATCCGCTGGGCGTCCACAAAAGCAGGAAGTACGCCACGAGACCGGATGCCACGTAGTTCATCATAAGCGTGAAAAGCGTCTCGTTGGTGTTCCATTTTGCCTTGAACACGGCAGGGATACCGCCCCAGATCGCGCCTGCAAGCACGGCGGCGATAAACATGAGCAGAAGCAGGATACCGTTCGGAATCGTACTGCCGCCATAATACGCAACCGCAACGGCGGCGAGGGCACCGACGAGCGTTTGTCCCTCCGCGCCGATGTTCCAGAATTTCATGCGGAACGCAGGCGTGATCGCCAGAGCGATGCAGAGGAGAACGGCGGAATCCTTGGCGAATTTCCAGAGTCGGCGTGCGGTGCCGAACGTGCCTTCAAACAGGGTTCCGATAAATTCAATCGGGTTTGCCTTAATCAGGAACACGGAGAGGACGGATACGAACAGAAGCGCGAACACGATGGCGGCGGCACGGATCAGAAGTGCTTTGGAAAGTGGGAGTGTATCGCGCTTGACAACGTGGAACAGTGGTTCGTGCGCAGTTTTCGCCGGTGCGTTCATTTCGCTCTTCCTCCTTTACCCGAACGTTTTTTGTTTTTTGCTCTCTTTTTGTGATTTTTGTGCGGCTTGTTGCTTTTGCGCTTCTTCGTGTGAGAAGAACGTTTGCGCTCACTGTCCTGCAACGCGCCTTTTTCCTTCGAGGTGCGGCGATTCTTTTTGCCGCGGTGTGATGTCTTCGTCATCAGAAGACCGATCTCTTCTTTTGTAACGTTTCTGCCGTCCACGATGCCCGTGACACGTCCCGCGCAGATGACAACAATACGGTCACAAAGCTCGACGAGCACGTCCAGATCCTCACCGACGAAAATGACGGATACGCCTTTTTTCTTCTGCTCCGTGAGCAGGTTGTAGATCGTGTAGGATGAGTTGATGTCGAGACCGCGCACAGGGTACGCCGCCATCAGAACGGTCGGGGAGGCGGCGATTTCACGTCCGACAAGCACCTTCTGCACGTTACCGCCGGAGAGACGGCGGACAGGCGTGTGCGTGCTTGTCGTAGCGACCTCCAGCTCACGAACGATCTTATTCGCGAGATCCTTCGGCTTTTTTCTGTCAACGAACAGGGAGTGTCCCTTTCTGTAGCTGCGGAGCATCATGTTGTCCACGATGTCCATGTTGCCGACAAGTCCCATACCGAGACGGTCCTCGGGCACAAAAGAAAGGCGGACGCCGAGCTCACGGATTTCGACCGGATCTTTGTCTCTTAAATCCTCGACTGCTTCCGTTTTCGGATTGTGATAGAGAATCTCGCCCGTGACCGGGTGGCAAAGACCGGCGATGGATTCAAGCAGCTCCTTCTGACCGCTTCCGGCGATGCCGGCGATACCGAGAATCTCACCCGAACGGGCAGTGAAGGAAACGTCATCCAAAACCTTGATGCCGTCCGCGTTTACAAGATTGAGGTTTCTGACCTCAAGACGCTCCGTGACGTTTTCCGGCTCGGGACGGTCGATGTTCAAAGCGACCTTCTTGCCGACCATCATCTCGGTGAGCGCGGCAGGGGAGGTGGAAGCCGTCTCAACCGTTGCGATGTGCTCACCCTTGCGGAGCACGGCAACACGGTCGGAGATCGCCATGACCTCGTTCAGCTTGTGCGTGATGATGAGTATGGATTTTCCGTCCTCGCGCATACGGCGGAGGATGTCAAACAGCTTGTCCGTCTCCTGCGGTGTGAGCACGGCGGAAGGCTCGTCGAGAATCAGAATATCCGCGCCGCGGTAGAGCACCTTCAGAATCTCAACCGTCTGCTTCTCGGATACGGACATCTCGTAGATTTTCTTTTTGGGATTCACGCGGAAGCCGTAGCGGTCGGCGATCTCGCGTACACGTTTGTTGACTTCCTGGATGTTGTACTGTCCATCATCCTCGGCACCGAGCACGATGTTTTCCGCTGCGGTGAACAGATCGACCAGCTTGAAATGCTGATGGATCATACCGATGCCGTTTTTGAACGCATCCTTCGGTGAACGGATGACAACCTCGCGTCCGTCTACCGAGATCGTGCCGTGATCGGGGAAATAGATGCCCGCAATCATGTTCATAAGAGTGGTTTTTCCGCAGCCGTTTTCGCCGAGAATGGCAAGAATCTCACCGCGGTATACGGTCAGATCGACATCCTTGTTCGCGGCAAGCGTGCCGAAGTACTTGGAGACCTTACGCATCTCCAGAGCAACCTGTTTGTTCATGAAGCTCCTCCAAAAAGAAAAGTTACTTTACAGATCTTAAGCACCTCCCCGACGGTAGTCGGAGAGTAGCTTAATCGCTGTAAAACCGAGACAAGCGGAGCGTGTGCTCCGCCTGCCTTCAGTTGTGATTCGGTATTAGCCGTAGTTGGTGTTCAGAAGGGTGATGCCGTCGATCTGAATATCGAAGTACGGTGCGCTGCGATACTCGGACTCGTGGAAGTAGCCGTCGGAAATAGCCTCGGTGTCAGCGGTGTACGCTGCATCGGTATCTACGTCAGCCATGTAGGAGGTGAGCGTCTCGCCGCCCTTGGTGAAGGTGTCGGTAGCGAATACCTTCAGAGTGCCGTCTGCGAGAGCCGCCTTGACTTCAGCGAGCTTCTCGGCAGTGCCTGCGGCAGCAGCCTGCGTGTTGACATCGGTGAGAACAACGGAGCCGGTAGCGATGGTGCCGGTCCAGTCAGCAGCGATTGCCTGACCGTCCTTCATCTGGTTGAAGATGTAAACGAAGTAGGGAGCCCAGTCAATCTTGGAGGAAACGATAAAGGTGTTCGGGCAGGAAGCAACGGTGCTGCCGTTGTAGGAGATATTCGGAACGTTCTTCTCCTCGCAGACGGAGGGAGCGCCCATGGAGTCAGCGTGCTGGCTGATCAGAACACAGTTGTTGTTGATGAGAGCGGTAGCAGCGTCCTTCTCCTTGATCTCGTCGTACCAGCTGCCCGTGAACTGAACGTCCATCGTAACGGACGGGCAAACGGACTTGGCACCGAGATAGAAGGAGGTGTAGCCGGAGATAACCTCAGCGTAGGTGAATGCGCCGACGTAGCCCATCTTAGCCTCTTCAGCGGTGATGGTGCCTGCCTCGATCATCTCGTTGAGCTTCATACCTGCGGCAACGCCTGCAAGGAAACGGCCCTCATAGATGGAAGCGAATGCGTTGTGGAAGTTTGCGAGATTCTCGGTGTGAGCCATCGTACCGGTAGCGTGGCAGAACTGAACGTTTGTAAATTCCTTTGCTGCCTTCAGAAGGTACGTCTCGTGACCGAAGCTGTTTGCGAAGATGATGTCGCATCCCTCGTCAACGAGGTCAGCAGCTGCTTCGTAAACGTCGTTGGACTCGGGGATGTTTCTCTTCATGATGATCTGTGCATCCGTCAGACCGAGCTGCTCTTTTGCACGGTTGACACCCTCAATGAAGTTGAGGTCGTAGGTGGATGCCTCGTCATGAAGCAGGATAACGCCGAGCTTCAGATCTGCATAGGGATTGTTTGCGTCGGGGTTGTCATTCGTGTCCTTGTCACAGGAAGCCATCGTAACGGCGAGAGCCGCAACCATGAGCACTGCGAGACACAGGGAAAGGATTCTCTTGAACATGGGAATGTTCCTCCTCAAAATGAGAATAAATGTATTTTACAAAAGCAAGACCTGCGCCGTGCTTTTATAAACAGAAGAAATGAGAGGGATCAGCAGAAAACGACGCCGCCCTCTTCCGTCATGGATGCGATCCGCGCAAGCGATTCCACGCGGACGCCCGTGTCGCGCACGATCTGACCGCCGTTCTGGTACGCCTTTTCAATGACGATACCCGCACCGGCAACGGAAGCTCCCGCGTCCTTGATTAAGGAGAGCAGGGCGAGCAGGGCACTGCCCTTGGCAAGAAAATCGTCAATAATCAGTACGCGGTCATCGGCGTGCAGAAACTGCTTGGAGACGACGATGTCGTATGTTTTCTGATGTGTGTAGGAATAGACGGACGAGGTGTATACGTCCGCGTAGATGTTGTTGGTGTGCGTCTTTTTTGCAAACACGACCGGCACGCCGAAGTGCGCCGCAGTCAGACAGGCGATACCGATGCCGGAGGCTTCGATCGTGAGAATCTTTGTGATGCCCTCGTCCTTGAAAAGGCGGTAAAACTCTTTGCCGAGCTCGGAGAGAAACGGTACGTCAATCTGATGATTCAGAAAGCTGTCCACCTTCAGTACGTTTCCGGCACCCACTTTGCCGTCCTTCATAATCCGCTTTTCCAAAAGCTCCATACAGCCCTCCGCGATCGACAAGAATTAATAATTACTCCCATTATACACAATTTTTCACCAAATTACAAGAGGTATGGAAAAATTGTGAACGAATTTTTGATAAAAATTTCTCGGACAATCAGTTTTGCTTCTGTACACTTTTGTATTCGTCGTAGAATTTGTAATAGGGGCATCCCTGCGTGCGGCTCTGCATGAATCGCAGAAATTCGTCCTCGTCGAGATCCATGCGGCATTCGTAGATGTCATCCTCGTCGTTGTAATCGTAGTACACGCACGTTTCGCACGCGGTTACGTTTTCTTTTTTCTTTTTCATTCCGATTCCCCTTACAGTTTTTTGCCGTTCAGCCACGCGCCGTCGAGATTTTCGCCGCGATAGACCAGCTTCAAAGAGAAGAACGGCTCGTCCGTATCGAGGAGATCGAGAAAAATCCGATCCCCTGCCCACATCGGAAGCGAGTACAGCTCCGTTTTCGGCAGCCAGCAGAGCTCGCCCTCGTCGCATTCCTTGATCTCGCCCGTGAAGCGGGATGCAGTGAACAGATGCATGTATTCCGTCGTCTCAAACATATCGGATACGAACGTCACGATGCCGCGGTAGCGGTAATCGAGAAGCGTCAGTCCCGTCTCCTCGCGCACCTCGCGCAAAATGCAATCCTCGGGCGACTCACCCTTTTCAAATTTGCCGCCGATACCGATCCATTTGTCTCGGTTTTCGTCGTTCTCCTTTTTGATCCGATGCAGCATCAGGTACGCTCCGTCTTGTTCAATGTAGCAGAGCGTTGTGTTCTTGCAATCCGCCACGGAATCCGCCCTCCGTTTCGCGCTTTTTCGATACAGATATTATACGTCTTCGACGATTTCCTGTCAAGAGAAAAAGAAAAGGACGGAGGTGATCTCCGTCCCGAATTACGGTGCAAGTGGAGAGAGCAGAGGGATTGCATCCGCACAGAACAGCCGACAGTGTTCTTCTATGTATGCAAAATCGCGCGGACGGCACCGAGTGCCGTTATACTCCGCAAGAATCGGTGCATCCGCGGCAAGGACGAGATAGAACCGATGCCGTTCTTCATCCGCATACGCGCGTGCCGCAGGAGGATCGCCGAGCGCGGAAAGCCTGCGGCATCCGAGGAGAAGCTCGTTCATTTCGTCAAATGCATAAATACACTGTTCGGCGTCTGTGTAAAACGGATTGTGCGGCGGTGTCAGCACGGATTCCGAAATCGGTACTGCTTGTGAGCGTCTCACTTTTGTATCAGTGCTTTTGCTGCCGAGCCTTGTTACGAACAGCTCGCATCCGCCCGTTTTGGACGGATACATCTGAACGAACAGCTTGCTGCCGGCAGGATCAAATCCCGTTTGCAGCTTTGCTTCGTCCATGATGTTCCAGAATGCTTTCCGCGAGGTGATGCTTCCTTTGTCAAGCGTGTCGCAGGTGATGCCGTGCAGGCGCATATCCTCCGCCGAGAGCATGATTTTCAGCTTACTGTCGCTGATTAAAATGAGTTCCATATAGAGTACCGCATACGCGGCACCTCCTTTCCGAAATTTTCGGCGTATGATTCCCTATTATTATAAGCGCGTGTGCCCCGTTTGTGTACCCCAAAATTCATGGGAAACGGTGCGGAAACTGTCTTTCGCGGGGAAAAGAGGCAGAAACATGCGCCGTATTACCATATGACGGAAGCGAGCGGAATATTTGCTTACGAAAAAAGTCCTCCCGTTTTGCCTCGGGAGGACTTTTTGTTTTTGTCTAAAATCAGCGGATCACACCGGTACATACCTCTCCGTCCGTGTCCGTCAGATATACCGCCACGGTGTCACCGACGCGGTATCCGTCCGCTTTCGTGCGCAGCTCAACGAAATGCTCGGAGTGTCCGAGGGCGTATCCGTTCTTAAATTCCTCAATCAGCAGAGAGACGGGTTCTGCGCGGTGCTCCTCTACGTACCGTGTGAGGATTTCCGCTTTGATTTTCCGCTGTACTTCAGCAAGACGGGCAGCGCGTTCTTTCTTTATGTCATCTGCGACTTGATTCGGCATTTCGGCGGCTTCCGTGCCTTTGCGGATCGAATAGGGGAATATATGCAAGTGCAAAAAACGTGTTTTTTGGCAAAAGCCTAACGTCTGCGCAAATTCCTCGTCCGATTCTCCCGGGAAGCCGACGATCACATCTGCCGTCAGCATCGCGGCAGGGAATACCCGGCGAAGTGATTCGATACGCTCCATCGCTTTCTCAGCCGTGTACGGGCGGCGCATCCGATTCAGTACGGAGGTCGATCCGGATTGCAGAGACAGATGAAAATGCGGCAGAAGCGTCGGTACGGACGATGCCGTTTCGAGAAACGGATCACGCAAAAGAGACGGGTCGAGCGAGCCGAGACCGATACGGCGGATCCCGGGCACGTGGGCAAGCTCGGCGAGAAGTGACGCGAGGGAGAACGCACCGCCGGAATCTCTGCCGTAAGCACCAGTTTCGATGCCCGTCAGCGTAATTTCGGAGCAGCCTGCCCGTGCAAGCGTTTCCGCCTCGCACAAAACGGTTTGCGGATCCTTGGAGCGCACCTTGCCGCGCGCCTTCGGAATGATGCAGTACGCACAGCGGTTTTCGCATCCGTCCTCGATTTTGATGAAGGCACGTGCACGGCGCGGCACGGGAAGCGTCAGCGTATCATACGGTGCACCGTCAAGCTCGGAGGGGAGGATGACGGTCTCGGGATCGCGTCCTTCGCACAGATCGCGCACAAGCGCGGGGATACGTGATTTTTCCGCGTTGCCGATCACGGCACTTACACCGTCGATTGCAGCCTCCGTTGGTGATACCTGCGCAAAGCATCCCGTCACGATAATCTTTCCGTTTGGGGATACAGCCGCGGCACGGCGGATATGCTGGCGCGATTTCCGATCGCTTTCAGCGGTGACTGTGCACGTATTGATAATTGTCACATCTGCCTCTGTACCGAACGGGACGATCTCGATGCCGTCTGCCTCCAGCATTCCTGCGATGGACTCTGATTCGTACTGATTTACGCGGCAGCCGAGCGTCATTATGGCAGCGCGCGGCCTTCTGGTTTCTTCCGTCATAACGTCCTCCGTGTTTTTTCTACCGAATATTGTATCATATCGCGGGGAAAATGTAAAGACAGTGTGCGCTGTCCGCTGACAAAAAATGAAATCTGTCGGAAAGAATCTGATTTTCCCTTGAAAAATCGAACGGGGGAGAGTATAATAAGTATAGTAACCGATTCGGCGCACAGTCAGATCATCAAAATTTATTTCGAAAGGCGTTTCGCCCAAGGCGGAACGGAGTGACGGACATGAGTACACTGCACATCGTAGACCATCCGCTGATTACCCACAAGCTGACCATCATGCGTGACAAAAACACGGGCAGCAAGGACTTCCGCGAGCTTCTCAATGAGATTTCCATGCTGATGGGATATGAGCTTAC
>JAZNHT010000015.1:0-31976 GCA_045577175.1 Eubacteriales bacterium
TGGCAAGTATCGAGGCAAACGCCGAGCTTTTCGTTATATTTTACCTTCGAGATTATTTCATACAATTCTTCGAAGCGGCTTCCGACCTCACTGCCCTTTCCCGCCATCGTTTCAATGAGAACCGTCGTTCCCTGCCCGGGAGTTATTACTGTATTTATAAGCCTTGCCGTATTTTCAATGCCGATGCTCTCTCCCTGCCCTACGTGGCATCCGGGATGAAAATTATAAAGCGATCCGGGCAGATTCTCAAGGAAGCGAAGCTCCTCCGCCATCGTCTCGGCGGTGTATTTGCGGATATGCTCGTCCTTCGCGCACGGATTGTACGTATACGGCGCGTGCGCCAGAGGTGCGGAGAAGCCGTGCTCCTCCATCAGGCAGCGAAGTGCCGCTACGTCCTCAGGCGAGGGCGTTTTCGATTTGCTTCCGCGCGGATTGCGCGTGAAATACTGAAACGTATTGCCGCCTGCATACAGCGCGTCGCGGCCCATGGCTTCGTATCCGCCGGCGACGGACACGTGACATCCGATTTTGAACATAAATATCCTCCAACTGTCGGGAAGAGGCTTTTTGCAAAAAGCCCCTCCCCGTACCCCTCCGCAAAAAACTTATGGCAATTAACAGGAAAGCCCAAATCAAACGTCAGCTTCCTGTTTATAAAAGTTTTTGAAAGGGGTTCGGGGAAAACTTTTCTCAAAAAGTTTTCCCTGATTATCTCTATTATTATTGTACCAATTCCGAAAGCGTCTGTCAAGGCGCGGTATGATTTGCCCGTCGGACGCATACAATACTATCCGAATCATAAACGGGGAGGTGACGCCGTGCGCACGGGAAAGCATTCGTCCGTCTGGGACGTGCGGCATCTCGTTCGGCTGGGAAAAGAGATCGCCGCCGTTTTCCGCCGCGACATGATCCCCGTATACGCGGCGCAGGCGTCGTTTTTTCTCCTGCTTGCCTCCGTGCCGTTTCTCGTTTTGATGCTCAATATCGGAAAAATTTTCTTCCGCGCCGTCTCGGATGAGGTGCTCATTCTGATCGAAAACATTCTCCCTGCCGCCCTGCATGATACCGTGGACGCGCTCGGCGAGCAGATCGCCGCAGGAGGCGGTGTGCCCCTGCTCTCCGTTTCCGCCGCGGCGGCACTCTGGAGCGCATCGCGCGGAATGGCGGCACTGGAGCGCGGTCTTGCAGGCGTGTACGGCGTGAACGTGAGCCGCGGTCTCTTTCGCGATATTCTCAGATCTCTCCTCTACACCGTCACGCTGATTCTGCTCATGTTCGCAACGCTGATTCTGCTCGTATTCGGCGCGCAATTGGCGGACGGGATCATGTCCGTCCTGCCATCCCTTGAGACACCGATCACCGCGGTGCTGGAGGCGCGCGGCGTGTTCGTCTTTCTCACGCTGACGGCGTTTTTCTCCCTTGTACACCGCGTGATCGTCAAACACGCGCCGATTTTGCCGGGCGCCGCCCTCTCCGCCGCAGGCTGGATGCTGTTTTCGTATCTCTATTCCCTGTACGTGCAGATTTTTCCGCGCGCGTCCTACCTCTACGGATCGCTTGCGCTGCTCACCGTGCTCATGCTGTGGCTCTACTTCTGCATGATTATCTTCCTCACAGGCGCGGAGGTGAACAAGTGGATCGGGCACATACGCCCGTAATGTTTACAAATCCGCCCTTGCTTTTCTTTCACGGATGTGGTATCATATGTATATTAAATCCACACGGAGGTGCGACATGGTCATTCACGAAGCCGCCGAGAATTATCTCGAAACGATCTATATGCTGCGCAAGAAGAACGGTCACTGCCGTTCCATCGATGTGGCGACCGATCTCGGCTATTCCAAGCCGACGGTCAGTATTGCGATGCGCAATCTGCGTGCGTCCGGTCACGTTCTCATGGATGACGCAGGGGAGCTTACACTGACACCGCTCGGACTGGAGATTGCACAGCGGATGTACGAACGGCACGAGGTCATCGCGTCGTTTCTGATCTCCTTCGGCGTACCCGAAAAGATCGCATACCACGATGCGTGCAAAATCGAGCACGACATCTCCCCGGAGAGCTTTGACGCAATCAAAAGGAATTTGCCCGCGCCGCCGTCAAAAGCGTAACCGCCCACAGACGTATTTATAAAACTGCAAGGAGCGAGAATCATGTTTTGGGATAATCTTTTCAAGAAAAAAGAAAACTTTGCCACCACCGCCATCGGCTACGTCAACAAAAACAAGCAAAAGAATCTGGGCAGAACGAGCGAAAAAGGAACGGATAAAAATCAGTGGCTGTACCGTATGCGCTGTGAATACTGCAAAGCCGAATACACGTGCAACGGCTCCGACATCCATCTGAAAAAGTGTCCTGTTTGCCAGCGCGGCAAGGATACCGGAAAATAATTGAAAAACCGCAGAGGAAATCCCCTGCGGTTTTTCTTTATGCAAATTCGGCAAAGCTCTCCGTGAGCAGCACCTCTCTGGTGATCTCATGCCACGTATCGTCGGTGATGAGATCGCTTTCTTTCGCGATCGCGTCCACGATGTAGGACGGATTCAGATAATTCTGTGCGCTGTTTGCCGTGATCGCTTCGATCACGACCGTGCCGCTTGCCGCGTCGTACCGTGCGGTCAGATTGCGGAGCAGCGTGGTAATATCGACCTCTTTCTCGCCGCTTTTCGATTTCTTCAGCATAACCACGGGAGATTTGAATCGCTCCGTAATCCACGCGGCGTGCGCCTCATCCGCCAAAGGCGAATGGATCACCACAGACGAGCGCGCCCACGCAATATCCGTGAGCTTCGTCACACGGTCGTACACGCCGATCATCCGCACACCGGCAGGTGCGGCGGCAGAAAGACGCGCGAGCACCTCCTCATTCGAGAGATCGGCGCGGATACGCAGATCCATGACCTCGCCGCTTCCGCCCGTACCGACGGACAGGGGGGACGCAAACACAATCTTCGGGCGCGGATTGAAGCCCTCCGAATAATACACGGGCAACGCCGAGCGCGTGATAATGTGCGCCATAATCCGTGCGAGATCGAGGTGACCGATGTAGAGTGCAGGTTTCTCCTTTGCAAAACGGACGCGGATCGGGCGGTATTCTGCCTTCGCAGGCACCTCGGATGCCGCTGTCTCCGCCGTCTCCGCAGGCGCGGATACGGCAGCCGGAGCTTTCTTCTCACCCGATTTCGGACGCATTTTTCCGCCGGGGCACCACGTGCATTTCTCCGCATCCACAAGGGAATTTACGCCGCAGGCGGAGCACGCATCGTGACAGCCGGGGGTAGGCGTACCTGCCTGCGATTTATGACGCTCGCGCAAAAGGAAGTCTCTCGACACGCCGCAATCGATCATATCCCACGGCAGAATCTCGCCGTCGGGGATCGATCGGTTCGCATAAAATGCGGGATCGACACCGGCGCGCTGAAACACGTCCATCCATTTTTCGTAGTTGAAGAACTCCTCCCACGCGTCAAAGCACATGCCCTCCTTATGCGCAAGCTCAAGGGCATCTGCCACACGGCGGTCACCGCGCGCAAGCACCCCCTCGACGTGCGACGTGGAGGCGTCGTGATAATTGAAACGGATCTTGCGATCTCGGATCTGCGACAGGACGAATTTCTGCTTTCTCTCAAGCGACTCCATCGTATCCTGCCCTTCCCACTGGAACGGCGTCATCGGCTTCGGAATAAAGCACGCCGCGCTGATCGTGACCTGCGGCGGACGGGCGCGGTTTCGCTCGGGCGTCTCGTAAAACGCATCGATCACGTGCTTCGAAATCTCGGCAATTCCGGCAAGGTCCTCGTCCGTCTCCCCGGGCAGACCGATCATGAAATACAGCTTGACCTGGTTCTTCCCTGCGGCAAACGCGATACGGCAGGCGTTCAGAATCTCCTCCTCGGTGACGTTTTTGTTGATGACGTCTCTGAGTCTTTGCGTACCGGCCTCGGGCGCAAACGTAAGCGTGGAGGTACGGACGGAGGAAATTTTCTCCATGAGCTCCTTCGTAAAGCTGTCCGCGCGCAAGGACGGCAAGGAAAGATTGATTTGTCTGTCATTCGTCCAGCGGAGAAGCGCATCGGTCAAGGCGGTAATATCTGTATAATCGCTGATAGACAGCGACATGAGGGAGATTTCCTCGTAGCCCGTGTTCTCGACCGTCGCCTTGGCGAGATCGCACAGAACGGGCACAGATTTTTCGCGGACGGGACGGGAGATGAAGCCCGCCTGGCAGAAGCGGCAGCCGCGGACACAGCCGCGGTACACCTCAAGCGTGACGCGATCCTGCACCGTCTCAATCAGCGGCATAACGGGCGCGGTCGGCACGACGGTATGATCGACATCGGCGACGATCCGCTTGACGATTTTCGCCGGCACGTCGTCGTATTTCGGCGTGATCGCGGCAATCGTGCCGTCGTCATTGTATGTCACATCATACAATGACGGAACGTAAAATCCGTCAAGATGCGACGCCTCCCTAAGGAACGCCTCCTTCGTGAACGTGCCGTCCGCCTTCATGGAAAGATACAGCCGCGCAAGCTCGGGCAGCGCCTCCTCGCCCTCACCGATCGAAAAAATATCGACAAACGGTGCCATCGGCTCGGGATTGTACGCACACGGACCACCCGCCAAGATGATCGGTGCATCCGCACCGCGCGACTCGGCACGCAGGTCAATCCCGGCGAGCTCCATCATATTGAGCACGGTCGTGTAGCACATCTCGTACTGGAGCGTAAACGCAACTACGTCAAAATTCCCGACACTGTCTCCGCTTTCGTGCGTGAACAGGGGAATCCCCCGCGCACGCATCTCCTCTTGCATATCCGTCCACGGCGCGTACACACGCTCGCACCACACGCCGTCCACGCCGTTCAATGCCTCCGTCAGAATCCGCATACCGAGGTTGGACATACCGATCTCGTACGTATCGGGGAAGCAGAATGCAACGCGCATTTTTACCTCGGAGAGGTCTTTGAAAACAGAGCCCTGCTCGCCGCCCGTATAGCGCCCGGGCTTTGTGATCTTTGAAAGAAACGGGCGAATATCTTCTCTCATAGGAAATCCTTTCGCTTGTCAAAAAAGAGGGAGGAGCGCACTCCTCCCTCTCCGATTTGATTTTATTTAATGAACAGCTTTGTCGTAAGCATCGCGGGAAGCAGCCAGAACAGCTGATTGACGGCGACCATCCACGATTTCAGCGCACCGACGTTCTGCGACATCATCACAATGATGAGCACAAGAAGCGCAACCACGGCGGAAACGATGCTGATGACCGTGTTCGTGCCCTTCACGCTGAGCACCATATCGCAGTAGGAGAGAACCTGCAAAAGCGACTTCGTCGTGCCTCTCGTAACGATACCGGAATCCGCGCTCTCAAGCACTTCGCTTCCCTCCGTATTGCGGACGATCTTCAAAGGATACCGCTTGCCGCGCACGGCAGAGAAGATCATCTCCTCATCAATGTTGGGATCGAGCGTCTTGACGCAGACGCACGTGCCGCCCTTCGTGAACTGACGGAGGATAAATTCGAAATCGGCATCCATGCCGTAGCGGATGTACATTTTGGCGACAAGATCGCCATCGCGCATCATGTAGAGGATGCACAGATCTCCCTGCACGTAGGAATCCTCCTCGACGACCTCGACCGGCACCTCATATCCAAGCTCCGTAAGCACTGCGGAGCGACCGAACAGGATTTGCTTTCCGTCCACCGTCGTCTCAAGATACCCACTGCCTGCGGAGACGATCTGCACGTCAGCCGAGCACTCCATTTCCATGGTTGCCAGCGAGAACACATCGGACAGCGGACCGCCCGCCGCACAGAACGCGCTTGCCGCATAATACAGCACACGGTCAATGCGGTTGTTGTTGTAGATTTTGATGTTCTGCACCTTCACACCGGTGGAGGGGAACACGTTTTTATCGTCAAAGGAAACGATCGACGCACCGGCATACTCCTCCAAAGACGGCTCGCCGACGATGGTGCTGTCGTACTCATACGCCTCGCGGTTCGCCTTATAGAAGGGATAGCTGTATGTAAAGAACATCGATGCGGGAATGACACCGATCAGCGTCAGATACGCAATCGTGACAGCATCACGGGCACCGGAGCCGCCGATCATGGCGAACACCGCCATCAGAACGGCCGCGGCGGTGACACACGACAGCATCGCACCGACGTAGATACGGGTGCTGTTGAGAATCGAGCCGGTACGCGCGAAATATCCGTCCACGAACTCCGCACGGGTAATGCGGAGCACGTCGGGGCTTGTTTCATCCGTCGCACCGAAGGCGCGGCTCTCCTCGGAATTTTCCGTAGCGGCGATCCGACTGAACACGAATTTCTGCCGCTTGGAGGAGACGATATTGAAGCTGAACGCTTCGCGTTTCGTATTGAAATAGGTGAAAATCAACGCCATCAGCGCGATCACAGCGACAGGGAAATTATAAAGCACAGGCTCGCCTGCCGTTTCCGGATTCGCACCGGCGGCAAGAATCGCGGAGTAAATGACTGCAAACACGGACATGACGGACAAAACGCTTTCCGGCGTCGGTCGCATCGTAAACAGATTCGCAAAGCCGGCAAAAAGCTGCTCATATGCAAGCGCACAAACGAACAGAAGCAGCTGCAAGCTCATCATGACATACACAACGGGATACACCGCCGGATCGAGCACGCCGCTGAACTGCACACCGAACAGGGTAATATTCTCATAGAAGAACAGAAGCACCGTAAGCACCGCCGCAACAATCATTTTGATCTTGAGCGATTTGAGTGCGTACTTGTACGCATCCGCGATCTGCGGAATCTGTGAGCGATCCGTGTACTCGTACTCCAGCGCACGCTTCTGCCGACGGTCGTACTCCTTCTGCTCGTCACTCAGGCGATCGGCGACCTTATCCGCCGCACCGGCACCCATCTTTTTATCCAGCTGATCCTCCATGCCCAAAGCAACCCACAGGCTGATGTCCTTCTCATCCATGGAGGAGAAATCCGTTTCGTCCTCGCCCTGTCCGTCCGTTCGAACAGTGACGTCATCGGCAGCATCCTCCGCCTTTTCAGGCTCAAAAGAAAGCGCGCTCTCCGCGATCGGCTCGGCATCCGTTTCCGGCAGCTCCTCTGCCACGGGTGCAAAAATCCCCTGCATGTCCGCAGAATCCGTGCTTCCGCTTTCCTCCACCAATTCGGAGAAAATCGCACTGTCCGGCGCGGCAGAATCCTCCTCGGGCTCCTCCTGCTTGCGGAAGCGCGCGAAGAAGCCGCCCCGTTTCTTCTGCGGGACAGAGTCCTCCTCCAAAGAAGCAGCATCCTGCTTTGGCTCCTCATCAAACCACGAAAACGTCTGCTCGCTCACGGGCGGAACAACAAGCTCCTCTTTAGCGACCGAGGAAACCTCCTCCTCGGCGGCAAGCGAAAACTCTTCCGCAAAATACGCATCTTTCTCCGGCTCCGACGCAGACGCATCGGCAAGCGGCAAAACCTCCGCATCCGCGAAATTCTCCGCAGATGCCGGCTCGTCCGCCGATACGGCTGACTGCACTTTTTCCTCCGCAGGCGTCTCCTCCGTATAATCGGGAAGATACTTTTTCAAAAGATCCTGAATATTGAGCTCACTGTCTCCCGCGTCCTCGGCAGGGGCAGAAAGATCCGCCTCTTTTCTTTCCGTTTCGGAGACGTAGCCCTCGCGTTCATCGTTCTGTGCGGAATTGAATTTCGTACTCATAAACAATCCATCCAATCCTCAAAAATTTATGTTTGGTCTGTCTCGCAGAGTATATGCATCAGGTACGCTGCATCCGTGCCGCATGGCACAAGATCACGGACGCGGCGGTAGATACGTTCAGGGAATTGACCTTGCCGTACATCGGAATCGAAACGATGAAATCGCTTCTCTCGCGCACGAGACGGCTGACGCCCTCCCCTTCGCTTCCGAGCACAATCGCGGCCGGCGTGTTGAAATCCGTTTCGTAATACGGAGTACCGCCTGCCTCCGCGGTGAATATCCACAGTCCCATTTCCTTGAGCTGTTCAATCGTGGCGGCGATATTCTGCACCTTGGCGATTGCCATATGCTCAAGCGCACCGGCGGACGCATTCGTCACGACGGGCGTGAGCCCGACCGCGCGCCGCTTCGGCAGAATCAGCCCGTGCGCACCGGCGCACTCCGCACAGCGGATAACCGCGCCGAGATTGTGGGGATCCTCGATACCGTCCGCGATCACGATCAGCGGCTTCTCGCCGCGATCGCGCGCGATTTGCACGATCTCCTCAACGGTGACGTACTGTTTTTCCGCCGCCATCGCCGCAACTCCCTGGTGATGGGCACCGCAGGTCATGTTGTCCAGCTTCTGACCGTCCGTTTCGATCACGGGGATACCGAGGCGGATCGCCTCCGCCACAATGACGGTGATCGATCCCTCACGGTCGCCCGTGCGGACGAAAATTTTATCGACCGACCGACCGGACTTCAGAAGCTCGCGCACGGAATTTCGTCCGCAGACGATATTCTCGGGTGCCGCCGCTTCCTGCCTCGGCTCTCTCGTCTGGCGATTCGGAGAACGATCGCTGCGATCGTCCCTGCGGGGACGGTTGTCGTAGGATTTCTTTCCGTTTGCGCCGTCACGGCGCTTCTTATCAAATGCAGGCATATATTCTCTCGGCAAAGCCGATCCTTTCCGTTTTGGGCATACATATACATATGTATTATAGCATAAAAATTTGGATTTGTATATACTATTTTTTGTTTTTTCGGCGAAAATCGTCGGCAGCAGGGGAAAATAATGGAAATCACACCGAAAATCCGCACAAAAAGGCACTTCCAATTATTTTTTGTGTTCCCACTGATATTCGGCGCATCAAAGCCTCCCTCCGAGAGGGAGGTGGCACGCAAAGCGTGACGGAAGGAGCCTGCGCAGCGATACGATTTAGCTGATTTTTCGTATACGTACTCTCCCTCAGCCGCCTAACGGCGACAGTTCCCCGAGAAACTTGTTTCTCCTCCGGTGAGGAACCTCATATAAGGCAACATTTGTCCGGGAACACTTCGTCGAGTGGAACAAAAGGAAAAAGGAGACACGGAAAAACCGTATCTCCTTTTGATCCTGACAATTCCTGTCCAAGGTCAGCGGATTACTGCTGCTCCTTGATTGCTGCGAAGCACTCGCTGCAGTATACCGGTCTGTCATTGCTGGGCTGGAAAGGAACCTTAGCTTCCTTACCGCATCTTGCGCAAACAGTGGTAAACATCTCTCTCTGCGCCTTGCTTGCGTTCTTGCGTGCATCACGGCAGTTCTTGCAGCGCTGGGGCTCGTTCTGGAAGCCCTTCTCTGCGTAAAATTCCTGCTCGCCTGCGGTGAATACGAATTCGTTGCCGCACTCTTTGCACGTCAGAGTCTTGTCCTGGAACATGTTTCAAACCTCGCTAATAAAATAGGATAAAAATTTTGCCCTCGACGGAGTTCAACCGTCACCTTTGCATAACAACGCTCTTGCATTAAGCTATTCGGGCTTACATATATAAATGCGGCTTGCGCTCGCATACATATCGGGAGTCAGTCAGAAGAAAGCAAGCCTTTGATCTTAACGCGGATACGGTACAAAGCGTTGCTTACGGATTTTTCCGTCTTGTCTGCGTGCAGCGCGATCTGCTTCACGGACATGCCACTGATATACTGCTCAAATATACGGTTTTCATAGGGGGAAAGCACCTCGCGGATTTTCTCGCGCAATGCCCCCGTTTCTGTCGCGGATAAAAGCACGGAAAGCGCATCCTTCCCGTCTGCCGCCTCCGCCTCTCTTGTGCCGCGGCGCGATGCACGCGCCCCCGCCGACGATTTTCGAAGAAGGGAGACGAGAGAATTACGGACACAGATCTTTGCATACAGACCGAACGTGATGCCCTTCTTTTCAGGATCGAACGTCTTTGCCGCCCGATACAGGGCGAGCCGCGCTTCCTGTGCAAGATCCTGCTCACCGATTGCGGCACCGTCCGCCGTCTTGGAAAACGAGGGCGCAAAGTGCGCGCTCATCGATGCAATCAGCGGCGCGTACTGCGCGGTAAGCTCTTCAAATGCGGTTTGATCCCCTTCGGCGACACGTCTGAGGAGAGTATCTGCTGCATCCGTCAACTTTTCCACCTTAAATCTTTACAGATTTATGAATACATTATATCATATAATACAGATTTGTCAATACTTAACGAAAAAAATTTTTATTTTCGTTATATTTTGTGCGTCAAGATGCCCTCACTGTGTGCAAAAGTGTGCAAATCCGTCACGGTTCGTACATTTTCACACGCAATTATTCACCTGTTACTCAAAAATATAGTTCACATCTCCGCTGAGAAGTGCCAGAATACCGCGATAAATAATCTCCGGACGATCCGCAAAATTCCGTGAGATGCGCTCGAGCTGACGGCGGTTGTCAAGGCGAAGATCCACGCCGACCACCTTCCCGTTTTTGTCCTTGATGGAGCAGTGATACATAAAACCGTCGCCGTGCGGCTCATGGCTCTGATCGACGGACGCGCCGAGCTTTTTGAGTGAAAGATGTCGCAGCGCACTGCGCTCGCCGTGCTCGCGCACGGTAATCATGAGCGTCTCCCCGAGCACATGTGCGATCTCCCGTCCGGTAGCGGTAATTTCGAAGGCTTCCTCCTCCGCCGCATCCTCGGAGAGGTGCAGCTGTGCCGCTGTCTCCTCCGCACGGGCGATATGACCGGCATCGAGCAGCTGAAAAAAGCAATCGGCAAAATCGAAAAAGCGCACGATACCGTCCTGCACGACAATGGAGCCGAGCGTATTGTAATCGAGCGGATAACCGATTTTATCAAGCAGAAACAGAATAAAGATTTTGATCTCGTTTTTATCTCTGAGCGGGGTAGGCATACGCAGTCTCCTTTCAAAATTCGTGCAGATGGGAGAAAAAGAGATGCCGCATGGTGAAATGCGACATCTCCTGTACGTCAGATTTCGGGTATTATTCTTCTTCCTCGTTACTGACAGCGGCAGTCTCCACGGGGAGGTATGCAGTGTAGTTCTTGAGCTTCATTCTTGTGAACACTCTGGTTCCGTAGTAGGAAGATTTGTAGCCGGAGAGATCGTCGTGAATGAGGTATGCATCCTGCAAGAAGACAAGCGGGACGATCGGCATATCCTCCAGAAGCATCTGCTCGGCGTTGTGGAGAATGGCGGCACGGGCGGAGGCATCGTCCGTTGCATATGCCTGCTCGATCAGTGCGTTATACGCCTCACTGCTGTAACCGGTGACGTGACCGAACAGATCATACGTCTCGGAGTTCATATCCACACCGTTGCCGGAGAACTCCAGCGCAAACGGAGCGAGTGCGGAGAACGCATCGGGCGTGAGCATCTGCATATCGATACCGATTACGTCGAAGTCACCGCTTGTGTACTTCTCGGTAAACGTATCGTAGTACATAACCTTCTCGTCATCCTTGACCTGAACCGACTGTACCTCTGCGATCTTCACCGTAAATCCGAGGCTTTCCCAAACGCCCTTGACGTACTGCGCAATCGCACGGTCAACCTCATTCGGACGGATGGTGATGGAGAAGGAGCCGCTCGTAACGCCTGCTTCCTTCAGAAGAGCCTGTGCACCTGCGACATCGGCAGAGGTATTCAGAATTGCACCGCCCGCATCGCGGAAGGAGGTACCTCTCTTTGTTTCAAAGACGCCGTACGGGATCAAACCGGTGGCCGCCTTGGCGTATGTAACGATATTCACAATCTCGTTTCTGTCGATCGCCATGGAAAGCGCCTTGCGGACACGGGCATCGGAGAAGAGCTTGTTGTCCGTGTTGAAATAGTACGTGTGCGTTGCCATCTCGTCGGTGATGGTAGCCGTATTCTGATAAGCGGCACGCTTGGACAGCGGAATCTCATCGAGGTAGAAGAGCTGACCTGCCTCAAACTTGGCGAGCTGTGCCTCGGCGTCACCGTAGGAGTAGTTCGTCACAAGACGGTAGGGGATGACGTACTTATCGACAGCCTCGTCTTTTTCTTCATCGGTCATGTAGTAATTATTGCGGTCGAGACGGAGCACCTCGCCTTTGCTCATAACCTTGACAGCGAACGGACCGTTCGTGATAATGTTGGCAGCCGCCTTACCGAAGTTCGGCTCACGGGACACGAGGTCCTCACGAAGCGGCACGAGTGCCGCCGAAGCGGTAGCCGTGAAGAATGCATCGAGATCCGGCTTCTTTTCAAAATCCACGCGCAGAACGTAGACATCGACAGCGGAAGCACCGAGGTCATCCACGGAAACATCGCCGAGCTTGATGTCGCGCGCGTTTTTGATGTCATACAGAAGCGAGGCAGCCTCGCTCTTGAAATCGGGATCGAGGATGCGCTTCCAAGCGTACACAAAGTCCTGTGCCTGTACGGTACGGCCGTCAGACCATCTCGTGGACTCCAGTGTGATGAGCAGGTACCAGCCGTCCTCGTCGTTGCCGAGAAGCTCGTACTTCTTCATCATTGCCTTTTCCCACTTACCGTTCGCCTTCAGATTGGTAAGTCCTTCGTAAATGAGGTCATAAAACTTGACCATTGCATCGTCATTATAGTGAAGCGCCGGATCGAGGTCCGTCAGCTCCGTTGCCAGATAGACATCAATAATCATGCCTTTGTTGTCGCCTTCGATCGTGGTACAGCCCACCAGCGCGGTCAAAAGCATTACAGCGCAGAGCATAAGGGACAGAATTCGTTTCATGGTTTGGAAATATCCTCCTCGTGGTTTAGAGCGATAGTGCACGGCAAAAAACACCCGTACACAATACTTCGTTTTATTATATCACCTTTGGCGCGCAGAATCAACAGCGTATTTTCAAAAAAGCGAAAGTTTCGGACAGATGCACAATATTTACGGTGAAAATTTGGCGATTTTTACATGTATTTTCACGCCGCACGTGTTTCGTGCATACCGCCGACTGCGTCGGGCATACTGAAAACAGGAATATGTCACAAAAAGGAGCACAATATGGAAAATTACGGGAGAACCGACCTTGCCTGCGAGATGCCGCGCGGCGCGGACGGACGCGGCGTGCACGCCCGCCGTGAGACACGCTACGGAATTGAAACGGAGATAACAGTGATCGCGCCGGGCGCGGGCGAAGAAGCGACGGGCAGACGTGCCGGACGGTACGCCACCCTCCACTGCGGAAAAATCTGGCTGCTTAACAAAGAGGAGACCGCACGGGCGGCAAAAGCGACGGCGTCGGTGCTCTCCTCCTTCCTGAAGGATGCCACGGGCGAGGCACCGGGGCACGGCTGCTCCGTTCTGATCGCCGGTCTGGGCAACCGCTTTATCACACCCGATTCGATCGGACCGCGCACGGCGGATCTTGTGACCGTGACGCGGCACGCCGCAGGCGAAGAATACCTCCCCGCCATTCTCGGATGCGCAAGCGTTTCCGCAATCGCGCCGGGCGTGCTCGGACAGACGGGCATTGAGGCGGCAAGCCTTGTGGCGGATGCGGCACGCGCCGCAAACGCGGAGGCGATCCTTGCCGTGGATGCGCTCGCGGCACGCTCGACAAAGCGGCTTGCCGCCACGATTCAGATCGCGGATACGGGCATCCAGCCGGGCTCGGGGATCGGCAATCACCGCGCCGCGATCACAAAGGAGACGTGCGGTGTACCCGTGATCGCCCTCGGCGTGCCGACCGTGGTGGATTCCTCCACGCTCGTCTGGGACGCGCTTGAGAAGGCAGGCATCGACTCGCCCTGCGAGGAGCTGATCCGCGTATTGGAGGACGGGCGAAGCTACATCGTCTCTCCGAAGGAGAGCGATCGGATCGCGGACACGGTATCCGCCCTGCTCGCTTTGGCGATCAACCGCCTCTTTACACCGGCGCTTCTGTGAGCATACAAAATGCCGCCGCCGCATATAGATAAGACAAAAAGGACAGGCAAAGGAGAGAGCCATGACTGACAAATCCGCAAAAAAGCACGAAAATATTCCGCCCGACACGGAGTGCCGCGCCCTGATCCCATACGTTCCGCCGAGTCCGCCGCGCAAACGCTCCTTCGCCGCCTTTCTTGCTGCGCTTGCCTGCGCAATCTGCTGTCTGGTCTCCTTGACGGTCGTGGGAGTGAATATCCTGCTTCTCACGGAGAACGTCACGGCGGCGGACGTACTCATCCGTCTCGGGGAAAGTGCCTTTCTCGGCATGGCAAAAATCACACCCGTACAAAGCGTGGGGGCACCTCACTTCCCTGCAATCGATCCGTCGGAGGGCGCGGACACGGACAGCGTGCTTCCGCCTGCCGAATCCGCCGACACCGTCCCCGATACGGGAGATGAAGCGGAGCCGCTCGGGGAGGTATATCCGATTGAAGCGGCAGACGTAAGCTGCGGCGGCGACGTATACGCGATCTACAACGAAACCGCCTACGAGCCCGATCTCGCCGCCCTTTTGCAATCCCCGTTGATGCTCTCACCGCAGACGGCAGATGATCCGTACATTCTGATTATTCACACGCACGGCACGGAGGCATACAGCGATGACGGCGCGGATACATACACGGACGCGGACACGTTCCGTTCAACGGACACGAAAAAAAACGTCGTCGCCGTCGGCGCGGTGATGGCGGAGGTTTTTGAAGCAGCAGGGCTTCCGACCATCCACGTAACGGAGATGTTTGATGCGGTATCGTACACCGATTCGTACAGTCTTTCCGCCGAGGCAGTCCGCGCCTATCTCGCAGAATATCCGTCCATACAGATCGTTTTGGACGTGCACCGCGATTCGATCATCCGCACGGACAACACAAAAATCCGCCCCGTGACAACGATCGGCGGCGAGGACGTCGCGCAGTTCATGATCGTTGCAGGGACGGATTCCAAAGGGGCAAACCATCCGCACTGGAGAGAAAATCTCGCCTTTGCGCTGAAGATTCAAAAAGAGCTGATCGGGTACGCACCGCACTTCGTCCGTGCCATCAATCTGCGCGGTGCGGCGTTCAACCAGCAGTACGCGAAGGGATCGCTGCTTCTGGAGATCGGCTCGTGCGGCAACACGCTCGCGGAAGCAAAGCGCGCCGGAAAGCTCGCGGCAGAGGCAATCGTCCGCGTTTTGAAGGAATCGGGACAAGCGAAGCGCCCGATCACGCTGACGACCGATTAGCCGAACAAAAGCGCGTCCGCCTCGGCAAGGCTTTCAAACACCATATCGGGGCGCATGGACTCCTCGGTTGCTTCGACATCCGCCGCGGTGCTCTCCCCCGTGAGGACGAGCGCGGCGGTGATCCCGTGCCGCTTGCCCGTGGCAATATCCGTATAGATGCGGTCGCCGAAGATACACATATCCGCGTACGCAACGCCCGTGATCTCGCAGATCATCTCCGCCGTTTCGGGATACGGCTTGCCGAAATACGTCGGCGCAACACCCGTGGATGCCGTAATCAGTGCGGCAATCGCGCCGCTGTCGGGGATGAAGCCCGTCTCGGTCGGGCAGTTGAAATCGGGATGCGTGCAGAGAAACGGCGCGCCCGCGCGGATATTCTCGCAGGCGATGCGGAGCTTTTCGTAGGTGAGCGTCGTGTCAAAGCTCGTGACGACAATATCCGCCCGTGCGTCGGGATCGGCAAGCTCGCCCTTGCGGTCTGAGATCATGGGCACGCCCGCACGCGAAAATTCGTCCCACAGTTCGGGCGTACCGAGCAGATACACGTGCTTCCCTGCGCATTTGCGCGTGAGATAGGCGGCGGTCACATCGCCCGACGTCATGATCTCGCCCTCGCGCGGATCAAAGCCGAGTCGGGAGAGCTTCGCGTAATAGTACGTTTTCGAATGGGAGGCGTTGTTTGTGAAAAACAGCACGCGCCGTCCGCTTTCTCTGAGACGGTTTATAAATCGGACAGCAAACGGAAACGGCACACCGCCGAGGTAGATCGTCCCGTCCATATCGAAGATAAACAGCTTTTTTTCGGAAAGGATTTCTTTCGGATTCATAGATGCCTCCTTGTAATTCTGTAAAAACAATTGCTTTTGGCGAAAAAATGTGGTATACTGTGGTATATCGTTCCCCCATAAGGAGGCTTATCATGAGTTCCCATGTGATTATCGGCATCGACGTCGGCGGAAGCACGACCAAAATCGGCGGATTTGACCTCACCGGCGGCGAGCGCCGTCTGATTGAGCCGCTTTTCGTGCGCGCAACCGATCCGATCACGTCCATCTACGGCGCATTCGGCAAATTTACCGATCTGAACGGACTTGCCCTCACCGATATTGAAAAAGTGATGATTACCGGCGTAGGCTCGTCCTACATCCAGCGCCCGATCTATTCCCTGCCGTGCGAGGTCACGCCCGAATTTCGCTGCATCGGTCTGGGCGGCTTGTATCTGTCGGGCTTGGATCGCGCAATCGTGGCAAGCCTCGGCACGGGCACAGCCCTCGTACACGCCGAACGCGGAGAAGCACCGCAGTATCTGGGCGGCACGGGTGTTGGCGGCGGTACACTTATGGGACTGGCGAAAAAGATGCTCGGCATGGAAAATCTCGAGCACATCGAGGAGCTTGCCCGCGAGGGCGATCTCTCCCGCGTGGACTTAAAAATCAGCGATCTGACGAAGCAGGACATCGTCCCCGGATTTTCGGACAAGATGACGGCATCCAACTTTGCCAACGTGAGCGACATCACGACGAAGCCGGACATCGCGCTCGGCATCATCAATCTCGTGTTTGAAACGATCGGCATGGTAGCGATTTTCGCCGCGCGCAATCACCGTCTGCGCGACATCGTGCTGACGGGCAATCTGACGAGCGTTGCGCACGCGCCCGAGGTGTTCGGCACGCTGAACAAGATGTTTGACATGAATTTCACGATTCCGGAGCGTTCGCAGTTCGGTCCCGTCATCGGTGCCGCGCTGTCCGGGTGCACAGCGAAATAAAGCGCACACAAAAACGGTGGGATACCCCCACCGTTTTCTATTTTCAGTCAAGCAGACGGAGCACGGACTCGACCGTGCCGGGCAGAGAAGCGATCGCCTTCGCAGCCGCCGCCTCGGTGAGACTCGGCGTGACAAATTCCGCCACACCTGCCGGTGTATCCGCAACCTCGGTCACGTCACCGAACAGAAGGCGTGCGGCGTCCATAACCTCTTCTGCTGATGCACCCGCCACGCGGATATACATGCGGTTCTTGCTCTCGGCAAACGGACGGACAAAGCCCGCGGGGGCTTTTTCCCACGTGCGGTTTGCCTCCGTTTTGTACGCACCGCTCAGTGCCGCGGTTACGTCGGAGATGACCGCACCTGCGGTCGGGTATCTGCCGGCACCGCGTCCGTAGTACAGAACGTCACCGGTCAGCGAGGTAACGGCGGAAACGCCGTTATATACGTCATCGATGTGCGCAAGCGGATTCTTTCCGTCCACGATACGCGGACAAACAGAAACAGACACCCCGTTTCCTTCACGAACGAACGAGCCGATCAGACGGACAGCACCGCCGAGACGTTTGGCGGCATCAATATCCTTCGTGGTGAGCTTGGACATCGTTTCGGTATACACATCCGCTTCGTTTACGATCACGCCCGTGGCAACGGCGGTGAGGATCATAATCTTTCTCTGTGCATCAAAGCCGTGGATGTCCGCCGACGGATCCTTCTCCGCATAGCCGAGCTGTTGTGCTTCGGCGAGCGCCTCCTCAAAGGAGATGCCGCCGTCACGCATACGGGTGAGAATGTAGTTCGTCGTACCGTTCAGAATACCGCGCACCGCGGTCACAATATCGGACGCAAGGCTTGTACGGATGGAGCGAATCAGCGGAATACCGCCGCCGACGCTTGCCTCGTACAGGTATGCGACGCCGTTTTCATCGGCAAGTCGCATCAGCTCCTCGCCGTGCTTGGCAACGAGCTCCTTATTGGAGGTGACGACGTGCTTGCCTGCCTTGAGCGCGGCAGTCGAGAACGCAAGAGCGGGATTGACACCGCCCATCGTCTCAACGACGAGCTCAATCTCGGGATCGTTCATAATAATATTCACGTCATGGATCACGCGGTCCGCATACGGCGAATCGGGGAAATCACGGAGGTCGAGAATGTACTTGACGTACACGTGATCTCCGGCAGCGGCACGGATCATAGCGGCATTTTCATCGGTAAGTGAAACAACACCGCCTCCGACGACACCGAATCCTATTACAGCAATCTTTTTCATATTCGTAAGCCTTTCCGAAAGTCAGATTTCTGAAAATTTATACATATACAGTAGTATACCACAGAAAAATCGCTTCTGCAAGAGATTTTCGGGATTTTCACGCCTCCGCCTTCAGAAATGCGCGGACTACCTCAGCCGATTTCGCCGCGGCAATCTTCACGAACGTGGGGAAATCCATGACGGCGTCCTCATTTCCGCCGTCGGAGATCGCGCGGATGACGGCAAACGGCACCTGATTGACCGTGCAGACCTGCCCGATCGCGGCGCCCTCCATCTCGCAGGCGATCGCCCCGAACGTGTCGCGGATGTACGATTTTTTCTCCGAATCGGCAACAAACTGATCCCCCGAGGCAACCGTGCCGACAGCATAGCGGATCGCCATCCCGTCCAAAACGGCGGTGATTTTTTCGCACAGCACGGCATCCGCCGGCATCTTCACGAGATTCAAGCCGGAGATCAGCCCGACCGGATCGCCGATCGGGGAGGTATCCATATCGTGCTCAACGACGTTCTCCGCAATCGCAAGATCGCCGATGGAGAGCTTGTCCGTGAGCGTGCCTGCCACGCCCGTGTTGATGACGGCGCGCACGTCATACCTGAGAATCATCGTCTGTGCCGCCATGGCAGCAAACACCTTGCCGACACCGCAGACGGACAAAACGACGGGCACCCCGTCCAAAATTCCCTTGATGAAGGTCAGCCCCCCCGCGATCTCGACCGTTCTGTTTTCCAAAGCGGCGGCGAGGGTGTCGATCTCCACCTGCATCGCGCCGATGATGCCGATCGGTTGTTTATTCATAAGAAAAGCTCCATTCTTCTTTTGTATTCAATACGTCAAGATACGCCGCGCACTCGCGCTTTGCATCCGCGAGATCAAGATCGAGATAATTGCCGCACTCAACCCGGGCCGCGCCGAACACCTCGCCCTCGTGTGCGAGAATTTTGGCAAGCACGTCCTTGACAACGGCGAGCACCTCTCTGTTATCCGCCTCGCGGACGAGGAGATAAAATCCCGTGCGGCACCCCATCGGGCCGAAGTAGAGAACGCGGTCGGCGATCCGGCTGTTGCGCACAAGGGTAGCAAACATATGCTCAACGGAATGGGCGGTGCGCGTATCCATATACTCGCCGCCGTTCGGCTTTCGTGTGCGGAGGTCGTACGTTGTCACGTCGCCGTCCACGCGGGAGATATAGATGCCCGGCGTGAGCTTATCGTGATCGACGGTGAAGCTGGTAATGCGCTGAATTTCGTTCATGGGATTCTCCTTTGTCAGTCTCTTTTTTCTGTCCGCACTCCATCTTCGGCATGCGTTTATGAATGCGGTGATGGTTGAGGTTATAGCGGCAGCACCACCCGTAATGAGTGCAAAAAACTCTCCAAGCATTAAAGATGAAAAAAGATCATTCGCCGGATAATTCGGGCGGTAAAAAAGAATGCCTTGCCCAAGGCAAGTCAGTACAGCGGCAACGATAGCGAACGTATACCGTCCGTGTCGCGCAATCGTGTACCAAACGACGTGCAAAGCGGCAAGCATCGGTGTAACCACCATGGAGCACACGATAACATCATCTATCGACGAAGCATGCATCCGTACTGCCAAGGGAAGAAGATAGGCTGTAACGGCAACAAGAAACACATACAGAATCTCAAGGGAATATTTTTTGAGCGTGCGCATCGGGACACCTCCGCAGGGCGTTTTTCTTACTCCCAATTACCTTTTTGTGTTCCCGCTGTGCCTCCCTCCGAGAGGGAGGGGGAGCACGAAGTGGTGGAAGGAGCCTGCGGAACGTAAAAATTTGCTGAATTTCATCGTTTACGCACTCTCCCTCACCCGACTTCGTCGGGAGCTCCCTCCCGGAGGGAGCCTTATGGAGTCAGTTGCTGTATAGGAACACAAAGTCGAATTGGGATTTTTCTTATTGTATCATATTTTGAAGGAAAATGGAAGAGGCAATTTAAAAAACGGGGAGGCGTTAAACGTGGACCGCCTCCGCCCCCCCGCCACGATCGGAGAGAAGGGGAGCCCCTTCTCTCCGACACCTCTCATCCCATATACGGCGATTCGCGAAACAGGCGCCGTCAGCTGCCGTTCAAGCTGCAACCGAAATCGTAGCCGAGTAACGTGCAGCGCCTTTCTTTGCGATGCATATGCGCCACAATTTCCCGCGTTGCGGGAAACCGAAAGTTTTAACGGCTCCCTCCGAGCTTTCGTTTCAGAATACGCCGCTCAAGCGGCGTGGTTACGGGCGAAAGATTTGCGTATTTCTCTCCTTAACAAACTTCGCCTAGCCAAGGATGTGTAGGGGTGAATTTCTGCGGAAGCAGAAAGAGGGGGAGAGAAAACTTCGGCGCTTGAGATGGTTTCTCTCCCCCTCTTGCAGAAAAATTCCGCAAAAGTTCTATTTAATTCGGGGCAAAGGGCAACGCCCTCACTCCCACTGAAAATCCGCGCTGAGCATCCGCACGTCCTCTCCGCTCACGGTGAGCATACCGCCCGAATACGTTGCACGGCGGATCTCCTCGCCGACGTACACGCGGCATTCGCCTGCCTTGAGCGCAGTCACAAACGGAATGTGCCCTGCCAAAATCGCAAGCTCGCCCTCTATGCTGCGGACGGAAAGCTGCACGGCATCTCCGTCGTAACGAAGCCCGTCCGGTGCGGCGATTTGCAGATGAAACGTCTTCATGCCTTTACGCCCTTCGCCTTCTCAATCGCCTCGTCGATCGTGCCGACAAAGAGGAACGCCGACTCGGGCAGATCGTCATGCTTGCCGTCGAGGATTTCCTTAAATCCGCGGATTGTTTCCTTCAGCGGCACATACTGTCCCGGGAATCCGTTGTACTGCTCCGCGACGTGGAACGCCTGCGAGAGGAATCTCTGAATCTTTCTCGCACGGTAGACGGTGTTCTTGTCCTCCTCGGACAATTCATCCATACCCATGATTGCGATGATGTCCTGCAGCTCGTTATACCGCTGGAGAATCTGCTTGACACGGCGTGCGACCTCGTAATGCTCCTCGCCCACGATGTCGGGGGAGAGAATACGGCTCGTTGATTCCAGCGGATCGACGGCGGGATAGATACCCATCGACGAGATCGCACGGGAGAGAACCGTCGTCGCGTCAAGATGCGCAAACGTCGTCGCCGGTGCGGGGTCGGTCAAATCGTCCGCAGGGACGTACACCGCCTGCACGGATGTGATCGATCCGCGCTTGGTGGACGTGATTCGCTCCTGAAGCGCACCCATCTCCGTTGCCAGCGTAGGCTGATAACCGACCGCGGACGGCATACGTCCGAGCAGGGCGGAAACCTCCGAGCCTGCCTGCGTGAATCGGAAAATATTATCGATAAACAAGAGCACGTCCTGCCCCTCACGGTCGCGGAAATACTCCGCCATCGTAAGTCCGGTAAGACCGACGCGCATACGCGCTCCCGGCGGCTCGTTCATCTGACCGTAGACGAGTGCCGTCTTGCCGAGGACGCCGGACTCCGCCATTTCGTTATACAGATCGTTGCCCTCACGGGTACGCTCGCCGACACCGGTGAACACGGACAAGCCGCCGTGGTGGGATGCGATATTATGGATCAGCTCCATGATAACGACCGTTTTGCCGACGCCTGCGCCGCCGAACAGACCGACCTTACCGCCCTTTGCGTACGGACAGATGAGGTCGATAACCTTGATGCCCGTCTCCAAAATTTCCGTAGACGTGCTCTGCTCGTCATACGCCGGAGCCGGACGGTGGATTTCCCACTTCTCCTCTGTTTCGGGTGCCGGCTTTTCATCGACAGGCTCGCCGAGCACGTTGAAAATCCGACCGAGCGTCTCTTTTCCGACAGGCACCGTGATGCAGTGTCCCGTGTCCGTCACCTTGGCACCGCGCACCAGTCCGTCCGTGGAGCTCATGGCGACACAGCGGACAACGCCGTCACCGATATGCTGGGAAACCTCCGCCGTCAGCTTCTTCTCCCCGTGCTCGATCACGAGTGCATTCAGAAGCTCGGGCAGATGCTCCTCGGGAAACCGCACATCGATGACAGGTCCCATGACCTGCACCACGACGCCGGTATGAAGTTCTTTACTCATAATTCTGTCTCCTTATTATAAAGGGATTCCGCATTACATCTGCGCGCCTGCGACGATCTCCGTGATCTCCTGCGTAATCGCGCTCTGACGGGCGCGGTTGTACCTGAGCGTCAGAGAATCGATCATCTCCACGGCGTTTTTCGTCGCCGTATCACACGCATTACGGCGTGCCGCCAGCTCCGCGGCAAAGGCTTCAACCGCCGCCGCATACACCGTTCCCGCGATATATTCGGGAATGATTGCAGAGAGCACCGTCTCCGCATCCGGCTCGTACACGGGGGGGATCGCCGTCTCCGATTTCTGCTTTGGCATCTGAAGCGGCAGAAGCGTCTGCGTTTCCGCCTCCTGCGTGAGCATGGACACAAATTTCGTGGACGCGACGTACACGGCACCGATTTCGCCCTCATCAAAGCGATCCTTGACCGACTGCGCAATCTTCGCGCAATCGGCGGAGGTGACCGTCTCGGCGGAATACTCTCCTCCGTCAAAGGAAGCGTATCCGCGGCGAGCGTAATAATCCGCCGCACGGCGTCCGATCGGCAACACAAAATCGCCCTCGCGGATCGTCTGCGCGACCGATTTGAAAACATTCGAGTTATATCCGCCTGCCAGACCGCGGTCGCCCGCGATCACGATCCACAAAGCGGGCAAGCCCTCGCGCACCCTTGCGTAATCGCTGTCCGGCGTTGCCAGATCGGAGAACGCCTCGGCGAGAATGGTGCGGTAAAAGCTCGCGCCGTCCATACGGGCACGGGCTCTCTTCATTTTGGAAGATGCAACCAGCTCCATCGCTTTCGTGATGTGCATGGTGGAATCCACGCTGCGTATGCGCGCCTTCAGCGCTTTCGTATTCGCTCCCATCGTGCGCTCCGTCAGTCTTCCTCAGCGAGGAATTTTTCCGTATAGGCGGCGAGCGCCTTTGCCAGCGCCTCGGTATCCTCATCGGTGAGCACGCCCGTCTCGCGGATGCGGCGCATCAGCTCGCTCTCTTTGACGCGGAAATGCTCTCTGAGTCCTGCCTCATACGCACGGACAGCGGACACGGGAACTTTATCGAGATAGCCCTCGATCGCGGCATAGATGATTGCAACCTGATACTCAACCGGCACAGGTGCGCTCTTATCCTGCTTCAGAATTTCCACAATTCTCTCGCCCTGTGCCAGACGCGCCTTCGTATCGGCATCGAGATCGGAGCCGAACTGCGAGAACGCCTGCAGCTCACGGTACTGCGAGTAGATCAGCTTCAGCCGACCGGCGACCTTCTTCATCGCCTTGATCTGCGCCGAGCCGCCGACACGGGAGACGGACACACCGGGGTTGACCGCCGGAATAACACCGGCGTGGAACAGCTCCGTTTCGAGATAAATCTGTCCGTCCGTGATGGAAATCACGTTCGTCGGGATGTACGCGGAGACATCGCCTGCCTGCGTTTCGATAATCGGCAAAGCCGTGATCGAGCCGCTGCCGTATTCGGGAGCCACCCGTGCGGCTCTCTCCAAAAGACGGCTATGGAGGTAGAACACGTCCCCGGGGTACGCCTCGCGTCCCGGCGGACGGCGGATGAGAAGCGACATGGCGCGGTACGCGACGGCGTGCTTGGAAAGATCGTCGTAGACGATCAGCACGTCCCTTCCCTGCTCCATGAAATACTCCGCCATCGCACAGCCGGAGTACGGTGCAATATACTGAAGCGGTGCCGCCTCGGAAGCCGATGCGGACACGATAACCGTATACGCATCCGCGCCTTGCGCACGGAGCGTTTCCGCGATCTGTGCCACGGTCGTATTCTTCTGACCGATCGCGACGTAGACGCAAAGCACGCCCGTATCGCGCTGATTCAGAATCGTATCGATGGCGATTGTCGTTTTACCTGTCTGTCGGTCGCCGATGATAAGCTCGCGCTGACCGCGACCGATCGGCACCATGGCATCGATTGCCTTGATACCGGTCTGCAAAGGCACGCTGACGCTCTTTCGTTTGATAATACCCGGCGCCTCTCTTTCAATCGGGCGCGTCTCGGTGCATCCGTGCGGTCCCTTGCCGTCGATTGGACTTCCGAGCGCATCGACGATACGTCCGAGCAGTGCGTCCCCGACGGGAACGGAGACGACCTTGCCCGTGCGGTGCACGCGGCTGCCCTCTCTGATTTCGTCGGAGTTGGTGAGAAGCACAACGGAAACGGTGCTCTCCTCCAGATTCATGGCCATGCCGTACTCCCCGCCCTCAAAGGTGAGAAGCTCGTTTGCCATACAGTTTTCGAGCCCGAACGCGGTGGCAATACCGTCGCCGACGGTGATGACCGTACCCGTTTCGGAGTCGCTTGTTTTGTTTTCGTAATTCCTGATCTGCTGTTTAATAATACTGCTGATCTCTTCGGGACGAAGATCCATAACGTTACGTCCTCTCTGATAAAATAAATTTGTACCGATTTCTTCTGTGTTTCGGCTGCGAAGGCGCGTGTCCCCGTAGGGCGGGGGGGTTACTCCCGCCGTTTCGTGCCGGTCACATCCGTTTGAACGTCAGGAGCAAGCCCCTGCCCTACAAAAATCGGCACGGAAACACAAAATAAATTATACGGTAAGTGCCTTGAGGCTTGCGCGCAGCTCGTTCAGCTTGGCACGTACACTGCCCTCAAACAAAGTATTCTGCACACTCAGACTGACGCCGCCGATGAGGGCGGGATCGACCTTGCAGTGGAGGGACACCATCTTTCCCGTGATGGCAGATACCTTCTCGGTGAGGCGACGCTTCTGCTCCTCCGTCAAAGGAACGGCGGAGGTCGCCGTCGCCGTGACGATGCCATACGTTTCGCAGTACAAGCTCTCGTACTCCTCCATCATCGAAGGGATATGACGGGCATAGCCCCTCTCCGTAACCAATTTCAGAAAATTGGTGAGATACGGCTGAAATCCGCCGCAGAACGCCTCGCCGATCATGTTGACGCGCTCCGCTTTCGGGATCTTCGGGTCGGACAAAATCCGCGTATACGCGGGATTTTCGTCAAACATCCGCCCGATAACGCGCGTCTCGTACAAAAGCGCGTCCGCGCTCTCCGCCTCTATGGCGAGATCCATAAGAGCGCGTGCGTATTCCTTTACAATTTCGTTCATGGTCGCCTCACAAGCTGTCGATAAAGGTGTCGATCAGCTTTTTGTGATCGGACTCCTTGATCTCGCGGCAGACAACCGCCTCGGCAATGTCCACGGACATACCCGAGATCTCGTCCTTGATCTCGTTGACGGCTTTCTTCTTCTCCTGCGCAATATCGGCATCCGCTTTTGCGAGCTTTGCCGCCGCTTTCGTGTTCGCTTCGGCCAAAATCTCCTCGCTCAGACGGTCAGCACGCACCGTAGCACGGCGAAGAATCTCCTCCGCCTCACTGTCCGCCTGCGCGAGCTTTTCCTCATACGCGGCACGGTCTGCTTCAGCGGTGCTTTTCGCCTCCTCCGCATCGGAATACAGCGTATCCACCTGTCCCTTGCGCTCCGCTAAAATTTTCTGCACGGGGGCAAACAGGAACTTCTTCACGATCCACGTCAGAATCAGAAGATTCAGAATCGCCGCGACAACGTGCCACACGTTCAGCGATATGAGCTCCAGATATTCCTGATTCATTCTATCCTCCTACTCTCCTTGCCGATACCCGGCGATTTTTCAAAAATCAGAGCTTGCCGAGGAAGATATTCGGTGCCAGGAAGATGAGCAGAAGACCGGTTACGAAGCCGTAGATACCGGTCGTCTCGGAGATTGCGCATCCGAGGATCATCGTAGAGGTAACAGAGCCCTTGCACTCGGGCTGACGTCCGATCGCCTCGCACGCCTTACCGACGGCGTAGCCCTCGCCGATACCCGGGCCGATACCTGCGATCAGAGAAAGACCTGCGCCGACTGCACAGCCTGCCATAACGATTGCCTTTGCCATTTCAAGACTTGCCATAATTGTAACTCCTTTTCGGTGTTGATTTACAAATTTTATAAAAAACGGGACTCCGCCCGTGGGGGAATCAGTTTTCCTCGGGTGTTGCCGCCGAGGCGATATACAGCATCGTCAGCATAGCGAAAATGAACGCCTGGATGCACGACGAGAACAGATCAAAATAGATCGACAGAAAGCCGGGAATACCGACCTGCAAAAACGGGATTTTGCCAAGCAGACCGGGCAGCCAGCCGAAAAGCAGATGCGAAAGTCCGGCAAGCGCGGCGTACAGCAGTGCCGAGATTACGGAGCCTGAGACGACGTTTCCGAAGTGACGGAACGCCATCGACACGGGGGTTGCGATCTCACCGAGGATATTGAACGGCGTGAACACGACAACCGGACCGGTAAAGCTCTTGAGGTAGCCGACAAAGCCGTTTGTCTTGATTTTGAAGTAGGTAATCATTGCGAAAACGAGCAGTGCCCAGCCGAGCACCGTATTCAGATCGGCGGTCGGGGCGTACATGCCGAGCAGGGCAAGCAGAGACGAGCACGTTGAAAGCGAGAGAATCGCCGCAATGAACGGCGTAAAGGCGGAAAATGCCTCGCCCATGTTCGCAGAGACAAGACCGGTCGCCTTCTCGACAAGCCACTCCGCCACGATCTGCCGTTTCGATGTCGGACGCACCTTCAGATCATGCGTCAGCCAGATGCAAATCGCCGCAATTGCAACAATGACAAGAATGGAATTGACCTGCGTAGCCGTCACGGGGATTCCGCCGAAAATCGGGATTTCAAAATACACCCGTGCGCCGTTTATACTGATGTCCACGTCTTACTCCTCCTTCTTTTCTTCGGACGGTTCGTCCTTCAGATAATCGGTATTGATTTTCCGTGCAAATGAGCCGATCGCTTTTTCAAATTCGTCCTCATCGCCGTCGTCTTCATCCTCCTCTACCCGTTTGGATGCCTCCTGCGGCAAAGGATCGTCCCCCGTCTGCTTCAAAACGTATTTTGTCCAAAGCTGACGGACAAAAATCACAATCGAGGGATAAAACACGGCGGCGACCACGGGCAGCCAGTGAATGAAATCGAGAAGAAACGACACCGCCATGACGGCAAGCATACCGAGCGTGCGCCACGTGTAGGATACCTTCATGACCATCTGTGCGTGCTGCGGATCGGGATCGGACACGGCCTTCTGCACGCCGAGGCTCATGAGGGAGAAATTCCCCACCGTCAAAGCCCAGCCGACAACGCCGCCGAGAAGCACATCCGTACCCCAGCCGAGCGTTTCATCAAAGCAGCCGGCAATGACAAATCCGATCTGCACAAGCGCGGCACAGACCAGCGCGGCGACCGCCATAAAGGCGATTTCTTTTTTTACAACGGGATCCGTCTTCTGCCTTTTCACGATTGTCCGTCCCCTTCCTTTTTTTCTGTATGCTCGCCCTTTGCCTCTCTCGCCGCCTCACGGCGGACAAGGGAAAACACGCTCGACACGCCCGAGACGATCCCGAAAACGATCGCGCAAAAGAGCACCCAATCGCCCACGCCGAATTTTCTTTGCAGCCACAAAGCAAGAAGCACGGCAAGAATCGGCGGTGTGACAACGGAGAGCCCGAGCTGGGTCAGAAGAGAAATGCGCGAAAGGATGCGGATAAGCTCCGCGGAATCCGGCTTTTTCTCCATACAGTCCCCCACTTTACATACTTACTAAGTATTTTACCATATTCAACCATGGATTGCAAGAGCCGTATCAAAATATGAACAAAATTTGATCCGTCCCAAGAAACTCCCCATTGTATATTTGCCAAATATATGGTATAATACTTACAGGAATCAAAAATAACGGAGGATTATCATGCAAGTAACGCTTCTGAAAACAAACGGAGACAGGTCGTGGGAATTTTACACTCCGTATCTCCCCCTGCTCACACCCGAGCGCCGCGAAAAAACGGAGCGCTACCGTGCGGAGCGTGCCCGCATCCAGTCGCTTCTGACGGAGCTGCTCGTGCGCCGCGAAGCCGCAGACGGCGGTGAGATCGCGGTGACGTACAACGAATACGGCAAGCCGCATCTGCTCGTCCCGTCCGGCAAGCATTTCTCCGTATCGCACACCGCGCACTACATCGCATACGCATCCGGAAACGTCCCCGTCGGCGTGGACATTGAATACCGCACGTCGGTGAATCTGAAGATTGCAAAGCATTATTTCTCCCGTGCGGAGCAGGAGATTATAAGGGATTCGCACGATCCCGTGCTCGATTTCTTCCGCATCTGGACGGCGAAGGAAGCCATCCTCAAACGGAACGGCACCGGATTTTTTGCGGGCGTCAAGCTGCCCGACGTCTGCGATCACGCACTGCGTCCGTATCTTGCCGAGCATGTCGGTGCGGACTTCGTTCTCGCCGTATGCGGTGCCCGTCATCTGCGCCGACCGATGCACATCCGCACGGTCACGGAGGACGAGCTGCTCGAAACGTTCAAAGACGCAATCTGACAAGAAAAATTCCGCAATCCCCTTGCGAAGCGAGGGAAAATGTGATATACTATGTATCCGACCGTTTGGAAAGGAGGGGCAGGCATGGCGGAGAAAGAAGGACGGAAGATCATCACCGTCAACCGAAAGGCGCGGCATGATTATTTCGTGGATGAAACGTATGAGGCAGGCATTGCCCTCTTCGGCACCGAGGTCAAAAGTCTGCGCGCCGGACAGGTGAATCTGAAGGATTCGTGGTGCGAGGTGCGAGACGGTGAGCTTTTTCTGACGGGAGCGCACATCTCCCCGTACGAGAAGGGCAACATCTTCAACCGCGAGCCGGAGCGCGATCGCAAGCTGCTCATGCACCGCCGTGAGATCATGAAGCTGCACGGCTTAGTCGGGCAGAAGGGATACACGCTTGTACCCTTGTCGCTCTATTTCAAGGGATCAAACGTGAAGGTCGAAGTCGGTCTCTGCCGCGGTAAGAAGCTCTACGACAAGCGCGATACGGAAGCGAAGCGGCAGGCGGATCGCACGATGGAGCGGTTTGTGAAATCCGGCTCCCGATACGACTGACAAAACGTGCAGGGCGGCACATTTCCCTGTATATCCGCACGGATATACACCTCTATGGGGGCGTAAAGGTTTCGACGGGGATTTTGAGACGTGATAAGCGGGTAGAGGTTGGGGAACCTCTCAAATCATCCCCGACTTAAATTAAACGCAAACAACTCTGAACTCGCAGCTGCATAAGCTGCCGCGGCTTTAAGCCGCCTCGTCCGCGCGGAGAGGGCTGCGGCTCTGCCCGGGCGTCAAATCAGCAGCGAACGTGAACCGTGATTTTGCTTTTGTAACGGTCATGCATGAAAAAGCTACCGCGTAAGGCAGCCTGAATACCGGCGGCTTTACCGGGAAACTCAAAAGATATTCTGCACCCGGAGAAAGTTGCGTTAAGAGGTTTTCGGACAGGGGTTCGATTCCCCTCGCCTCCACCATTCATTCTCACGTAAAGTGGGAAATTACAAGAACACGCCATCTGTCAAGGATTGCCTTGTCAGGTGGCGTATTGCTTTTTGTGCACTCGGCTGGTTGAGGGGTACTATATAGCAAAAACCTGCGGATTTTGCGTGGGGCTCTCCATCAAACGCAACTCAGACGAACACCTACTTTTTCAGCAGTAGTTTTGCCGTGAGGTTTCGATGTGATACAAACAAAAAACGCCATCTTGGATGAAAGGTGGCGTTTTGCTTTTTGGGTTTCGTGTATCGAATACAGTTCGAATTATTGCTGAACGTTACAATAAACGATCAAATATTCAAAATCATATATGTTTTTTACAAACAAAACCAACGCTGCTTCTTCACGCTCAAGTGCAGACCGATCTGCATGTTTTACATAGCGCAGATCCGTTACTTCGAGCGTATAGCGATTCCCCTCCATATCCGTGAAAAACACCGTATCTCCAACGGAAATTTCCCGGTAGAAATCGTACTGCCCTTTTTGGGAGGTTACGCCAATCTTTATAGTACGGTTATAAATACTCCCACTGAAACGGCATGGATATTGACTGGGTTTTCCCCAATCCGCACAAACAGGAAGGGCTGATGCATACCGGGGCATTTCGAGGATTCCTGCAAAACTTATACCGTCAACCGAAAGAACGGGCATGGAATTGTCCCGCCGTTCTTCCAAAGCGGCGCTTTGCGCTTCGGGAATCAATGCGCGAAGTGTACGGACATAGTTTTGTGCCCGTTTTTCACATGAAATTATATTCCACTGCCAAAAAACAAGCATCGTTATGGATAGAATCAGCAGGCAAGCACCGGCAAGAATACAAACCTTTTGCGCTGTCTTTTTCATCGGCTTCTTCTCTTTCCGGTGCTGCCCAAAATAATCAGCACGCTGCCGGACACCGTCAAAAGCAGAATGTACAGAAATCCATTCGCAGTATCTCCCGTCTGGGGCGCCTCCGGATCTTCGGAGCCGTCAAGCAGGCGTGTGTTCGTCAGGATAAAAGAGGTCCCGCGTTCTTCCAGCGTCATGGTATATTCTGCAGGAATGTTTCGCTCTACGACCATCCAGTCCGCGCCATCGTCTTTGACAGACCAGGTATACGACCAATAATTATCCTCCGAGAGAATAACCGTTTCATAGCTGATTCCATCACGAAATATTTCCACCTCTATGCTCTGTGGGCGATCCGATCTTCTTTCATCGCCTTTCCAAAGCTTCAGGACTTTCAGATGCAATTCCTCATCCGGTTCAACAGGCGGTAAAAGCTCCGCTTTGGCAGAAGCTTCCTCTTGATACTGCCAGTAACCGTCCGCACCCAGACCGGGAAGCGCGATCAGTGCCGAATCAAACAAGCAGCGCAGATTCTCCCCGTCCACCTGTTCGGGTATCGCCAAATACAAACCTGCACTCAGATTTTCAAAGACCGCCTGCCCGTTTTGATCTGTCACAGACGTAGCATCCGGCTCTATACTGTATGCAAGGATGTGCGCTTCAAGGGTGGAACGAATAACATTCCATTCGCCATTCGTTTGAACACCGTTCAGAATCAAGCCGGAGGAGGCAAAGGCAGATGTAAGAGTATACCAGCAATCCGCAGACACATCGGCAATTTTATAAAGCTTCACCGTTTGGTTCGGAAAGACCGTTCCGTCATACCCGTAAAAGACAGTCAGCGTACATTCGCTGTTTACGGCAATCGGTTCTTTGGCATCCGCACTCGAAGCAGCATAGACATACCGGGGCATTATGCAAAGGCAAAGGCAAAGCAGAAGCCCGATTATTGCCATTCTTCTTGCAGCCATTCTTCTTCCTCCTTGCTAATCAGGGGTTTGCTTCCCTTGTCCCGATATGTGACCATCAGAACAATAAACAGGATCAACAAAATCGGTGCCGCCACCACGGGCGTTGCCACTAGCGAATCAATCTTGTATGCGTTTGATGTAACGTACAACTTGGGCGCGGCGTTTTCGATACGCGCCCCCCGCACCAGAAGTCTGTGAGAATTGATTCCGTACGGAGTGCAGGTCAGCAAGGTGCAAAAATCCTCTCCGGGGACAATTTGCACATCGTCAATCACATCCGGGCGAACGACTTTGATTTGATCCACCTGATATGTAAAGACCTGATCCAATACTGTAATCTGGAACGTATCACCCAGCTCCATTTTATCCAGATCTGTAAACAGCTTGGCATGCGGCAACCCGCGGTGGGCAGAAAGAACACAATGTGTACTTTCGCCGCCGACAGGCAGAGAGCTGCCTTCCAAATGACCGCAGGCGATATTCAGAACCTCG
>JAZNHT010000016.1:0-13453 GCA_045577175.1 Eubacteriales bacterium
TCCCGAGCTTCTGAACATCATATAAGAGTTTGTAGGCTGCATATCATATTTTGGGTTAAACAGTGCTTCCGTCCATCCAACACCGGCAAAAGCGTTTTCATAACTCACACGCGCACCGCTTTGCTGATACGCGTCCCAGAATCGGTCGTATTCGGATTGCTCTCCGATCGCTTTTCCGTCCTCCAGCCCTTTTGAAAATCCACGGTCAAATCCGTTGTCATATACATACGGGACTTTTTCCGGCACGTCGGCGAGCGTCGGTGCATCTTCTTTGATATACGTGCCGCCGTGTTCACGAATACTTTTGTTAATCTTTGCGAGCGCCGCGGTGCTTTCCGCTTCCGCATCGGCTTTTCCGGCGTCATAGCCTTGTTCCGTGCCTGCAACCATGCCGTCCGCAAAGCCTGCTTCATAGCCCTGCGGATAGCGGTCAATCGGCACCGTGACCGCTCTGAGATTCACTCGGATTGCCGCCGGCGTTTTTATTTGTACCTCAAACATCACAGCACCGCCTTTGACTGTGCGGCGCGTACCGTCAGCGTGCCTGCGTCCTCGCCGATTACGTCTCCGCTTGCGGAACGGATACGCACCTGCACTTTGTGTGCACGGGCGTCGAGCGAGAACGTCTCCTCCTGCGTCAGCGGAAGGGTGAAGATGCCCGTCGCCGCCTCATACGAGATTTCTCCCGCCGTGAGCGTCTTGCGCAGTGCGCCTATTGTTACCTCAATCTCACCGACTGTGTCCGCCGGCATCGGCGATGAATCGCCTGTGATAAGCGTAAAGCACAGCGGATACTGATCCCCCTGCATAATTGTTACGCCGTTCATGCCTGCCCACGCTCCTTTTCAATTGTCTTTTTCATAAATTCCTTTCATTGGATGATTACGCTGTCCCTGCAAAAATACCTGTCCGTCCGGTGGGGATTCGCTTCACAATCCCTTTTTCATGATGGCGAACATTTGTTCTTTTTGGCGCGTGCGAATATTATAGCACGACTTTCGTACTTTGTCAACCCCACCCCCTCGGTGCAACTTTTTTGCCCGTGTGTGCGGAGTTTTATTGACAAAAAAACAGATGTGTGATATAATAGGCAAAAGCAAATTCAGCCCGGTTTTGTGCCTGTAAAGGAGCGTTCCCATGAAATGTCCTATCTGCGGATTTTTTGACAGCAAAGTGATCGATTCCCGTCCGGTGGAGGAAAATAACAGCATCCGCCGCCGCCGTGAATGTTTGCAGTGTCAGAAGCGCTTTACTACATATGAAGTGATCGAAGCGTACCAGCCTGTGATCGTCAAAAAAGACGGTACCAAGGAATACTTCGATAAGAATAAATTGCTCGTCGGTCTTCTCAAGGCGTGTCAGAAGCGCCCGGTGGACGCGGAGGCGATTGCCTCGGAGATCGAGGCGGAGATTATGAACTCGCTGAAACGGGAGATCACCTCCCGTGAGATCGGCGAGCGCGCGATGGAGAAGCTCAAGGAGCGCGATGGGGTCGCGTATGTCCGCTTTGCATCGGTGTACCGCGAATTTAAGGATCTGGAGACGTTCGTGGAGGCGCTCAAGGGACTGACAGACGCGAAAAAAACGGAGGATGCATAAGGGAGGCGAAATATTTTCGCTCTCCCTCTTGCAATTGCGCCTAAAGTGTGGTATAATACTTTCGTTTGACGGGGATACCTGCCAAACGGATGCTTAAGTTAATACGGAAGGATATCGAAGTGGGGACGTTTGCGAGTGCCGCCGGTGGCGGATGAAGCGAGCAAAACGGAGTGGCAGCGGTCGAAATTTTGCGAAGCGGATAGCGAGCTGAAAATTTCGGGCACCGCAACAGGACATAACGTGGTTTCCTGTTCGATGAAAAGTGAATAGTTTGTTTTGCTCCAAACGGAGCTTAACATATACGGAAGGATATCGAAGTGGTCATAACGGGGCTGACTCGAAATCAGTTTGCGAGCAATCGCACGAGGGTTCGAATCCCTCTCCTTCCGCCAATGGCGGTGATATACCGCGAAAAGAAGCCGCAGAACATAGGAGTTCTGCGGCTTTTTGAAACATATAAGGAGAACATGCTATGAAAAAAACAAGAATTATACAGTGCGAAAAATGTAAAAAAGATTATTATTATGAAAGTGATGGGAACATTTGCGGTGGCGGAAAAGATTGGGAAACTGCATATTGCCCTTACTGTAAAGCAGAAGGTCCGTCAGAATTTATTAGTGGGTTTATTCGCACATTCAAAATAGACGGCAACGGAAATCCCATTCGATAAAACTTTAATAAAACTATTTAGGAGAAAAAACTATGAAAAAAATTGTTTTATGTTTGTTTTCAATAATATTTATATTCGCTTTAACATCTTGTAACGTTGATGTTATTACTATGCCTTATGATAGCAGCGAATACAAAAATGGCGAGTGGACGGTTGAATCATTAGTTGAACACTTTGAAACTCTTGGTTTTACAGATATTGATGTTACAAATGTTAAAGATTCTTTTGGAGAAGCTAAGGTTGAAATTTACAATGTGAATATAGAAGATTCATCATCTGATTCATGGTTTACTGAATACAAGGCGTTTAAAAAGGGAGAAGAATTTGGTTCGTGGTTAAAAATCAAAATAAAAACCCATACATTCACCCCTACTTTAACTGTTGATAATTGTTCCGATTTGGCAAATATTATACAGAGTGACACATCTAATACAGACGCAATTAACTCCTTTATGAATGCTCATAATGGAGAATATATCGAGTTTTGTGGAACCATTACAGATTGGAATGATAAGTGGTTTTGGGTCGGTGTGGATTTAACAGTAGCTGTTGAAGATAGTAAAAGTTTGAGCTTTGTTTGGGACACCATTGATCTTATTGATTTAAAATTAGAAGGCGACTATCACTACAATAAGTATAAAACTGGGTTAATTAGCGAAGGGATGAAAGTACATATGATTGTTAAAGTAGATTCTGAAGATAATAAATGGAAATTAGAGATATATACAATGGAGATTTTAAAATAAAGTTTCACAAAGCCCGAAGCTCACGCTTCGGGCTTTAATATTTTATTTGTTTCTCACCCCAGTGCTTTACTCATCGCGACGCCGGTATCCGCTTTCGTCCCTGCATCATCCTCCCCCTTTTCGGATATACTATCCCCGAAAATGCGGAGGTGCCAATATGGATTTCGTAAAAATCGTCCTCACATCCCTCTTGTCTGCGGCGGCTTTGTTCGTGATTGCGAAGCTAATGGGGCATAAGCAGGTCGCACAGCTCGATTTCTTTGATTACATCAGCGGAATCACCATCGGCTCGATCGCTGCGGAGCTTGCCACCGATCTCGAAGCCCCGTGGAAATCGCTGATTGCGCTCGCGGTGTACGGGGGCGTGTCCGTTCTCCTCAGTCTCATCACCACCAACTGTCCGCGTATGCGAAAGTACGTCAACGGTACGCCCACGATTCTTATGAACGACGGAAAGCTGTATCGGGAAAATCTGAAGAAAGCCAAGCTGGAGCTCTCCGAATTTCTGCTTCTCTGCCGGGAGCAGGGATATTTTGACCTTACGGAAATCCGGACGGCGGTATTCGAGCATAACGGAAAGATCTCCGTTCTTCCCGTCAGCGACAAGCGTCCCGTCACGCCTGCCGATCTGCATCTACAGCCCGAAGCGGCGCATATCGGCACGGAGGTGATTTTAGACGGGCGCGTGATGGGGGAGAATCTTCAGCGTATCGGACGGGATGGGAATTGGCTTGAAAAGCGGCTGAAGGCGGAGGGATACCGAGACGCTCAGGCGGTGTTTCTCGGCATCTACCGCGCGGAGGACGATACGCTTACGCTGTATCCGAGTGACTGCTGAAAAAAGGCGGCAACCGTATGGCTGCCGTCTTTCTTTATGTAAAAAATTGAAATGTTTTTTCTTTCCTCTTGACAGGCGGAGCAGGGTATGGTATACTATGTTTAACAAATAGGTTAAATGTTAAATAAAAAGGAGGAGCCCATGGCATTGCAGGAAACGATGCGGGCACTTGCCGATCCGATACGGCGGGAGATTCTGCATCTTTTGAAAGAGGGAAGGCTGTCCGCGGGGGAGATTGTCGAGCATTTTGAGGTGACGGGAGCGTCGATTTCGAGGCATCTGTCCGTGCTCAAGGATGCCGATCTGATCCGCGATAAGCGCGAGGGGAAATTCATCTATTACGAACTGAACGCGTCCGTGCTTGAGGAGATCATGCTGTGGATCGCGGCACTGAAAGGAGACGGTGAGAAATGAAAGAGCTGTTCAGAAAAAACAAATGGGTACTGCTTGTGTCATCGCTTGTGATTCTTTTGCCGGTGGTGTTCGGGCTGATCGTGTGGGATTACCTGCCCGATACGGTGCCGCTCCATTGGGGCATGGACGGGAAGGCGGACGGCTTTGGCAGCCCGTGGGTGGTGGTGTTGATCGTTCCGGCGATTTTGCTTGCCCTGCATTGGCTGTGCATCCTTGTCACATGGAAGGACAACGCGAACAATGAGCAGAGCCGCAAGGTGCTGACTCTGACGTACTGGATTCTGCCTTTCATTTCGGTGATTATGAGCATATTCGTATACGCGGCGGCGTTCGGTCATACGGTGCATATGCTGTCGGCGGTTTGGATTATCCTCGGTGCCACATTCATCCTGATCGGCAATTACCTGCCGAAGTGCCGGCACAACCGTACGATCGGTATCAAAATCAAGTGGACGCTCGCCAATGAGGAAAACTGGAACAAAACGCACCGCATCGCCGGGATTGTGTCCGTGGCGGTCGGCGTGCTGTGCTTTCCTGCCGCGTTTCTGCCGGAGAAAGCGTTCCTGATCGCGATGGTCGTGTTGATCGCCGCCTGCGTGGGCGTGCCGACGGTGTATTCGTACCTGTATTATAAAAAACAGCTCCGCGAGGGCACGGCGACGAAAGCGGATTTCGCCATGCCGAAAACGGATAAGCGGATCGGCTGGGTTGTGACGGTCATTACCGTGCTGATTTTTGCCTTCTGCGCGTGGATTTCCTTCACGGGGGAGATTGACGTCGCGCTTGGGGACACCTCATTCACCGTCGAGGCGAGCTTTTACAGCGATCTCACCGTCGCGTATGCGGATGTCGAGTCGGTTGAGTACCGTGAGGCAGGGGTGGACGGCACGCGCGTGATGGGCTTCGGCTCGGCGCGGCTTCTGATGGGCGCATTTGAAAACGGGGAATTTGGCACCTACACGCGCTATACCTACACGAAGCCTGCCGCGTGCGCGGTTTTGACGGTCAGGGGAGAAATCCTCGTGATCGGCTGTGCGGATGCGGCGGAAACAAAGGCGTTTTGTGACGCGCTAAGCGTGCGTATCACGGAGAAAGGAGGCAACCCGTGACGGTAATTGAAACAAAGCATCTGACAAAGTATTACGGAAAAGCGAGAGGCATCACGGATGTGAGCCTGTCTGTGGAAGAAGGCGGTTTCTTCGGCTTCATCGGCCCGAACGGGGCAGGGAAAAGCACGACAATCCGCCTTTTGCTCGGGCTGATCTCCCCGACGGAGGGGGAGGCGAACGTGTTCGGCAAAAGCATCACCGCCCATAAAACGGAGATTCTTGCCGATGTCGGCTATCTTCCATCGGAGACGGTGCTGTACAGCGGTATGCGTGTGAAGGATATTCTGACGTTTTCCGCGCGGATGCGGGGGAAGGATTGCACAGAGGAGGCGCGCACCCTCTGCGAACGGCTCAAGCTCGATCCGTCCCGTAAGGTGGAGGAGCTTTCGTTCGGCAACCGAAAAAAGGTCGGCATCGTCTGTGCGCTTCAGCACAAGCCGCGCCTTTGCATCCTGGATGAGCCTACAAGCGGTCTGGATCCTCTGATGCAGCGTGAGTTTTACGCGATTCTGAAGGAGCGGAACGCACAGGGAACGACGGTGTTTCTCTCCTCCCACGTTCTTTCCGAGGTGGGGCGGTACTGTCGGCACGCCGCCGTCATCCGCGAGGGGAATCTGCTCGTTTCTGACAGCGTTACGAAGCTCGGGCACACGGGCGTCAAGCGAGTCACGCTTCGCGGACTTTCCGCACCGCTTACCATTGCGGATGTGAAGGATGTGAAAACCGAAAACGATACGGTTCGGTTTTTGTACAGCGGAAAGGCGGAGGCGCTTATGAAAGAGCTTGCCGCCATGCACTTTGAGGACGTGACGGTTACCGATCCCGATCTGGAAGAAGTGTTCATGCACTACTATGCAAAGGAGGACGCGTAAATGACGTTGTTTTTGCATGAGCTGCGCCGCAGCCGTCTTTCGCTTGCCGTGTGGTCTGCCGTGATTGCTTTTATGCTCGGCGTGTGCGTGCTGATCTATCCCGAAATGTCCGCACAGATGGGCGAAATCAGCGATATGTTTGCCGATATGGGTGCTTTCTCCGCGGCATTCGGTATGGATCAGGTGAATTTCGGGGAGTTCATGGGCTATTTCGGCATTGAGTGCGGCAACGTGCTCGGTCTCGGCGGTGCATTCTTCGCCGCGATCATCGGCATTTCCGCGCTCGCCAAGGAGGAAAAGGAGGGGACGGCGGAATTTTTGCTCACCCATCCTGTTTCCCGTGGGCGGATTCTCACGGAAAAGCTCGCCGCCGTGCTCGCACAGATCGTCATTCTGAATTTTTCGGTGGCGGCAGTGACCGCGCTTTCGATTCTTGCAATCGGGGAGACGGTAAAGGCAGGCACCGTCGCGCTTCTTCTGCTGTCGTACTTGTGTATGCAGCTGGAGATTGCCGCGATTACGTTCGGCATTTCCGCCTTTCTCCGCCGCGGCGGTCTCGGCATCGGATTGGGCATCGCGGTTTTGCTGTATTTTCTCAACATTGTCGCCAATCTCACCGAGAAGGCGGAATTTCTGAAGTACATCACGCCGTTCGGCTATACGGATGGGGCGGATATTGTGGCGAACGGGGCTATACGCATGGAGTATCTTGCTGTCGGCACCGTGTTTGCCGCAGTCGGAATCGCCGCTTCTTACCTGAAATACACCAAAAAAGACATCGCATAAACGAAGGCGCGCTCGTTAAGAGCGCGCCTTTGTTTTGCTTTTATTTCTTCCGCTTTTCGAAATCCTTGCGGATGCCGTCGCTCCAGTCTGTACCGATCGGGCGGTTTCCGCGCACCTGTCCCACCGTAGCGGAAACGGTGTCGTAGAGCACCGCCGTGCCCGTTGTGTCCGCGTGATAGTTCACCGCGCGATCCGCACCGATGCCGTAACGTGCCGCCGTCTCGACCGCATCGATATTCGCGCCGATGAAGAGAAACTCCCAGCCGTATTTTTCCTTCTGACGGGAGATCATGCCCTTGACCTTGTCGCTGTCGTAGCGGCAGCTTGCGTTTTCCATCCCGTCCGTTGTGATGACGAATACGGTGTGCGCAGGCACATCCTCCGGACGGGCATATTTGTGGATGTTTCCGATGTGGCGGATTGCATCCCCGAGCGCGTCGATCAGCGCGGTGCCGCCCGATGCGGTGTAATCCTTTTCCGTCATCGTCGGTACGTCGGCAAGATTTACGCGGTCGTGGAGCACCTTGCTCTGCGTGTTGAACAGAACGGTGGAGACGAGACATTCGCCTTCCTCACTCTTTTGCTTTTTGATCATCGCGTTGAAGCCGCCGATTGTGTCCGCCTCCAAGGATGCCATCGATCCGCTTCTGTCCAGGATAAATATGAGCTCGGTAAGATTGTTTTTGTTTAGCATAAGAAAAACCTCTCTTTTATTTGTTGGTATCATTGTACCACACCAAAAGAGAGGTTAGGTCGCCCGTGAAGCGACAAATCACGTGCCGAGAAGCGTCTGATCGAACGCGAACAGAGCTTCGTTGATCGTGAAGATGTCGTAGATGCCTTTTTCGATGAAATATTCGATAATAAGATCGAATTTGCTGCTGTGGGAGAGGGCAAAGCCCGCCTTCTTCAGAAAATCCGCCGTCTCGATGAGCGTCATTTCCAGTGCAATCGCAAAGGCGATGGCGGTCGATTTGCTCGGCTTGTAGTGGACGTCACTGCGGATTTTCGAAAACAGCTTGCGGTCGATGTTTGCCTTTTTGTAGCACTGTGCGTCCGTCATGCCGCTTTCGTCGATTTTCCTCAGCAGCATCTCTGTAAAGCTCTCGTCCAGCTCGGCGAGTTTGTCGTTCAGCGATTTTGCCATAGTGGGCGTGTTACCGTACATCGGCATGGATGCCGCCATGTCCGTGCGGCGGCGAATCTCGTGCGTCTGTACATAGCGATCGTCTATGTAGGCGGCGATGTCGGCATAATGCGCCGCACCGATTTTGTACGCAGCCTTGTCAAAGACAACGACGAAGACGGTCATCTCGTGCGTTTCGAGAAAGGCTTCGATCTCCCGCACTGCGATGTCGAACGCTTCCGCCTTCGGATAGCCGTATGCACCTGCGGAGATCAGCGGAAACGCGACAGATTCGCATTCGTACCGATCGGCAAGCGCGAGGGAATTTCTGTAGCAGGCGGCGAGCAAATCCGCCTCACCTGCTTCTCCGCCGTGCCAGACCGGACCGACTGTGTGGATTACGTATTTGCACGGAAGACGGTAGCCGCGCGTGATTTTTGCCTCGCCCGTCTTGCATCCGCCGAGCGTTTGGCATTCGGCGAGCAGCTCCTTGCCTGCCGCACGGTGGATCGCGCCGTCCACGCCGCCGCCGCCCAGAAGCGTTTCGTTGGCGGCATTGACAATGGCGTCCACGTTCATTTTTGTAATATCGTTTCGTACAATGATAAGCGGCATATGTATCCTCCGGCACTTTGAAGTGTAAATATAGTATACCTTCTTTGCGCGGATTTGTCAAATGTGTGGGGAAGAATACTAACTAATTGTAAATTCTTTCCGCAGGGGTTGATTTTTTATGAAGAATGTGATATATTAATAGAAGTTAATACATTAACGAAAGTTAACAATTCGGAGTTTTCTCCGTTTTTACCGAAAGGAATTGAATTTATGCAGAATTATGTGCTGAGCGCATCCTCCACGGCGGATATTTCCAGAGAGCATTTTCTCGCGCGGAATATTGAATACGTTTGCTTCCATTATTTTATGGACGGCGTGGAATATCCCGACGATCTCGGCGTTACGATGTCGGCGGATCAGTTTTATGCAAAAATGGTCGAGGGTGCCGATACGAAAACCTCGCAGGTCAGCGCAGGCGAATATATGGCGCATTTTGAGAAGTTTCTCGCTGAGGGCAAGGATATTCTCCATCTGACGCTTTCCTCCGGTATCTCCGGCTCGTATATGTCCGCGTGCGCCGCGGCACAGACCTTGTCCGAAAAATATCCCGAGCGAAAAATCCGCATAATCGATTCCTTGGCGGCTTCCTCCGGTTTCGGTTTGCTTGTCGATAAGCTCGCCGATCTGCGCGATGAGGGTATGTCCATGGACGATCTCGCCGATTGGGCAGAGGCACACAAGAAGGAGATGCACCACTGGTTTTTCTCCTCCGATCTCACGTTCTTCGTCAAGGGCGGTCGCGTATCCAAAACGGCAGGTGCCATCGGCGGTCTGCTCGGTATCTGTCCGCTTCTGAACGTCGATAATAACGGCAAGCTGATCCCCCGTGAGAAGATCCGCCCGAAAAAGAAGGTCATCCGCCGTATCGTGGATATGATGAAGGAGCACGCCGCAGGTGGCACGGACTACAGCGGAAAGTGCTACATCAGCCATTCCGCGTGCTATGACGACGCGCGCGCCGTTGCCGATCTCGTCGAGGCGGAATTTCTGCACCTGAACGGCAAGGTTGAAATCAACAATATCGGCACCACGATCGGCAGCCACACAGGTCCCGGCACCGTTGCGCTGTTTTTCTGGGGCGATCCCCGCATTGACTGACGGAATACGAGGTTGACATGAATCAGCTTGAGACAAAAGAATTGACGGCTGCACACGGCAGCACGGATAAATTTCTTGACGGCGAGATGTTTGCCACGATGGTCAGAGGCGGTGCGGCACAGCTGCGCGCCAATGCCAAGGAGGTAAACGAGCTCAACGTGTTCCCGGTGCCGGACGGCGATACGGGCGATAACATGAGTATGACGATTGAGGGCGGTGTTGCTGCACTGGAGGGTGTCCATTCGGACGATCTTGCGGCAGTCACGCAGACGCTTTCCAAGGGTATGCTTCTCGGTGCGCGCGGAAACTCGGGCGTCATCCTTTCGCAGTTCTTTGCGGGCATGACGAAGGGCTTTTCCAAATATAAAAAAGCCGACGCCACGGCGGTCGGTGCGGCGATGCAGGAGGGCGTCAAGCAGGCGTATGCTTCTGTCATTACGCCGACGGAGGGCACGATTCTCACCGTTGCCCGTGAGGCGGTCGCCTATGCGGTATCGCGCATCAGCGAAAAGAGTACGATCACCAGCCTGTTCTCCGATCTGATTAAGGAGATGTACAACTCTCTCCAGCGTACCCCCGATCTGCTCGCCGCGCTCAAAGAGGCGAACGTGATTGACAGCGGCGGTGCCGGTCTGTTCTACATCATGCAGGGATTTTATAAGATTCTCAAGGGCGAGACGATCGAGATGACGGAATCCCTCGTGCAGGTGAAGAACCCCACGGTCGATTTTTCCGCATTCACCGCGGACAGCGAGATGACGTACGGCTACTGCACGGAGCTTCTTTTGCAGCTTTTGAACGCACGTGTGGATACCGAAGCGTTTGACGTGAAGATCATCTCCGACTATCTTTCCACAATCGGCGATTCGATCGTTGCGTTTAAGACGGACAGCATCGTGAAAATCCACGTCCATACGCTCACGCCCGAGAAGGTGCTCTCCTTCTGCCGTCAGTACGGCGAATTTCTCACGGTAAAAATCGAGAACATGAGCGTACAGCACAGCCAGGTTTTGACGGAGGAGAAAAAATCCCGCCCGATGAAGGATTACGGCACGGTCGCTGTTGCCGCGGGCGAGGGAATTGAGTCGCTGTTCAAGCAGCTCGGCGTAGACGCGATCGTTAGGGGCGGACAGACGAAGAACCCCTCCGCGCAGGATTTCTTGGCGGCGTTTGCCGAGGTCAACGCGCGCCGTATCTTCGTGTTCCCGAATAACGGAAACATCATCATGGCGGCGAAGCAGGCGGCACAGCTTTACGAAAACGGCGAGGTTTACGTTATCGAGAGCAAGGATCTCGGACAGGGCTACGCCGCGATCTCCGCGCTCAATTTCGAGTCGGACGATCCCGAAAAGATCACCGAGATGCTGACGGCATCCATGAATATCGTCACAACCGGATGCGTGTCCACGGCGATCCGCGATGCGGAGCTGAACGGCGTGCACATTGAAAAGGATGACTATATCGGTTTCGCCGGCAAGACGATGAAGGTATCGGAAAAGACGCTTCTGGAAGCGGCACAGAAGCTGATCGAAGAGATGAACGACGGCGAGGTTTGCCTCGTGACTGCGTTCGTCGGTAAGGATGCCGATCCCGAAACCGTATCGAATCTGGAAGCCTGGATGGCAGAGGTGTGCCCCGATCTCGAATTTTACACGGTGGACGGCGGACAGGAAGTGTATCCGTTCATCTTTGTGGTGGAGTAAATATCGATGCACTGAAATTCTTTGTATGAAAAAGCCGATCTGTAAAAGGATCGGTTTTTTGCTGTGATAGGGGATGGGATGCCTGCGGATACTGTTGCCCAAATTTTCTCACGTTCGCGAAGCGAATATTTCACATTTGCGGAGCAAATATTTCACAGCGTAGCTGTTTCACTTGCCCGAAGGGCAAATTTCGTTGAAAAAAGCACGCGAAAGCGTGCTTTTTTCTGGTGCGGGTAAAAGGACTTGCCCTGCCTGCGGGCAGGAGCAGTGCCGCGGGAAAACAGTCCACCGGACTGTTTTCTGACGCGCGGCCTTCAAGTCCTTTTTCAGATAAAAAGAAACAGCCAAACATAAAGGCTTGACTGTTTCTTTTTGGTGCGCCAGAGCATTCTATAATCGAACCATTTACCTCTTTTAGAGTTACGGTTTTGCTTGCTTCCTTATAATTGAATGTTATGACCAGCTTGTCGTCGTAGAGATATACGGCATTTACAAAGCAGTCAATCAGTCTTTGTTTGTGTTCCTTCGTTTCTAAGCTCATGGTCTGAATTTGCTTCAACCATAGTTTCAAGCCCTCTTTTGTGATTGTGGGCTTCTTCATTTCTTCCTTGACGAGCTTCAAATTTATCTCATCTCTTGTATGCTCCAATTCGAGCATTCTCTGTTTCGTTGTTGAAGTAATAATGCCTTTTTCTATTGCCTTTAGTAGATTGTTTAATGCTGTTTCCGTTTCGCTGAGCCTTTGCTTTAATAACTGAATGACAGGGTTCTCTTTTTGAAAGTTTCGGAATACGATGCCGGCGATATCCTCAAGCACATTATCGCTCATCATCATTTCACGGGTGTACTTAATAACGATGTTTTCAATCCAGTCTTTCTTGACTGTCTTTTTGTCGCAGGTATGCTTATATTTGGCACCGTTGCATTTGTAGTAGCGATGCACGGCTCCGCTTCGGCCTGTGCCGCTCTCACCGGTCATATAACGCCCGCATTTGCCGCAGAATAGCTTGGTTGTCAGTAAGTAGTCATCCTCAGCCTTGTGCCTTGCTGTGGCTCTCTTGTTCTTCTCACGCTCAATTTGCACCTTGTCAAATAATGCTTGTGGTACGATCCTCGGTATGCCGTCCTTTTGGACAATATCCCGGAACTTATATTCCCCGATATACCGACGATTCTTTAGCATATCCGTGACGATATTGATGGAACTTTTTGAGCCGAGGGAAGTAGTCACACCCTTTGCATTAAGCATATCCCTGATTTCCTTGATCGTCTTACCGTTGGCGTATGCTTCAAAAGCTTGTACCACGGAGGGAGCTTTTACGGGATCCACCTCGAAGAATTGATCCTTGTTGATGGTGTACCCTATGGGGACTGTACCGCCGTTGAACTTGCATTTCAGCGCATTCTCGGTCATACCACGTCCGACCTTTTCGGCAAGCTCAGCGGAGTAGTATTCTGCCATAAATAGATTCTTGTTACCTTGTAACGATGATGACCGAGATTTTCGCTAACGATCTTTTGCGCCTGTCTGGGGTTTTCTATCAATGCGTCTGCGTGGGTCTTCTGTGCGTAGCCGTGTCGAAGTCCGTGCCAGGAGATGGTGGCGTGTCTTTTCTTCTTGCCTTCTTCTTCGATCTTGTCACGATCCTTGACCATAAACTTCTCTCTGTTGTGGCTCATCCAGTTCTGTAGAGATCGTTTTTCGTCCAGAACACCGTGCTTTTCGCTGTTTGAGATCAGATAATCACCGGGGCGTAATCCTCTGGCTTGAAAATATTCAACATATCTGGCGATCAACACTCTTTGTGCAGGATCGAGCGTAATATTACGCTTTTGACCGCCTTTACCCTTGGGGACTACAAGCTGACCGTTTTTCA
>JAZNHT010000017.1:0-82685 GCA_045577175.1 Eubacteriales bacterium
TGACCGACTACTGCCATCCGTGCCAGGTTCTCGCCGATCTTATGACGATCCGCGAGCATAAGGGACACATCAGCGGCAACAAGCTCTGCTTTATCGGCGACGGCAACAATATGGCGAACTCCCTCATCGTCGGCGGTATCAAAACGGGAATGTCCGTCGCGATCGCCTGCCCGAAGGAGCATCAGCCCGATGCCGCACTCATGAAGTGGGCGGCCGAGAACGGTAACTTCCTCTGCACGGATAACGTAGAGGAGGCGGCTGCCGGTGCGGACGTTCTGTATACGGACGTTTGGGCCTCCATGGGACAGGAGGAGGAGGCCGCCGCCCGCCGCGTGAAGTTTGCCGGCTACCAGATCAATGAGAGACTCATGTCCGTGGCAAATCCGGGCTGTATGGTGCAGCACTGTCTGCCCGCACACCGCGGTGAGGAGATCACGGCGGATGTGTTTGAGGCACACGCTAACGAACTGTTTGATGAGGCAGAGAACCGTCTGCACGCACAGAAGGCAGTCCTCGTCCGCTGCATGAGCGACGCAAGAAGATAAAGAAAAACCCGTGTTAGGCGTGCGCCTAACACGGGTTTTGAAACAAATCTGCGTTTTTTGGAAACTTATTTGACAAAGTTCTCCGCAAGTGCTATACTGAAATCAGAAATGCACGGCATTTCATTCTATGAAAAGAGGAAACAACGATGATTTCTTGTACGGAATTTATTCCGCTGTACAGCGAGTTTTTCAAATTTTTGGAGAAGCGCGGCGGCTATGACGAGGTTTTGAAGTATTGGTACTATCTCTCCGATACGAGTATCGGTGACCCAACGAATCCGCACAGCATGGAGTCGTTTATCCGTCAGTACGGCGGCTATGACGGCGCGAAAAAATACTGGGGACACACCACCTCCGAGGAGGCGTGCGACACATGGTCGTATAACGATCCGGTCAAGCGTTACACCTACTCCGGCATGAACTACTGTCCGTCCCGCGGTATGCTCAACTCTTTCAAGCATATCGAGCCGTATAAGAATTATTGCGAGCACTGCAAGATCATCTACAACCGTGTGCTGGAGAAGCACGGTGTTTGCTACGAAAGAGATCACAGCCTTGTGGATCAGGCAAAGTGCTCCTCTCTGCTTTACGAAGAGGGCAACCGTCCGTCCGATGATATTCTCACGACGAGCGAAACAGCCGTTTACAAGCATATGAAGCGCGAGGGTAAGAAGTACCTGCACCGCGATTTCCACCTGATCGGGGATAACGCGCTTCGCTACTGCGGCGAGACGTACGGCGATGCCGAGGTCACTTTGTTCATGAAGGATTTCACGCTGGCGTTCTACGCTCCGCAGATCGAAGAGTTCAAAAAAGACGGTCTCGCGGCGTGCAAGGCGTGGATTGAGAAGATGTACGAGATCGAGGAATCGAGCGAGCGTCTCACGACCGAGCTTTACGGCAACAAGCTCACCGTGAAGATCGACTACTGCCCCGTCATCAAATACATGCGCGAGCTCAATCAGGAGCCGAGCAAATATTATATCGAGGAGACCACGACGCACTACGCGACGATCGCCGAGGCGTGCGGCTGGGATTTCAACCTGGCATATTACACGAAGGACGGCGCGACCGAGTTTACCTTCACTGCAAAATAATCCTACATAACAAAAACACCGCAGGTTTTCTGCGGTGTTTTTTAATCACGGAAGATACTGATCGGCATTGACGGGGACACCGTCACTTTCGGCGTATGCCGAATATGCTTCGATTGCATCAAAAACAGGACCGAATTTCTCCGAATTGTCCGCGCTCACGAAAATATACGCCTCGCCTGTGACATCGTCGATGGCATAGCTCATGAGGCAGTGCCGTGCACGGTCGGTGTATCCCGTCTTGCCTGCAATGATCGTCACGCCGTCAGGCTCGTCGCCGTACATGCGCGAGAACATCGTCGATTCCAGAAGAATCCCCTCCAGGTGCTTTTCCGTCGGCGTCGTCGTGTACTGATACGTCGAGAGAATCTCGGCGCACTCCTCATACTGCATCGCGTACGCGAGAATCATCGCCATCTCCACCGCGGTGGAGTAGTGATTTGTGCCGGTCAGTCCCGTGCAGTTTTCAAAATGCGTGTCGGTCAGCCCTATTTCGGCGGCTTTCGCGTTCATCAGATCGACAAACGCAGCCTCGCTTCCCGCCACGTGCTCGGCGAGTGCCACGGACGCCTCCGCGCCCGAGGGAAGAATCATGCCGTAAAGCAGATCCCGAAGCGGGACAGTCTCGTTCGGTGAAAATCCGGCGAGCGATGCACCTGCGGTGTACACGGGATCGATAATCGCGCTCGTTACCGTGAACGTATCGTCCAAATTTTCAATATGCTCGTATGCAACGATCAGCGACATTACCTTCGTCATGGATGCCGGATGCATCCGTGTGTTTGCGGATCGGGCGGCGAGGACTGTGTTGCTTTTCAGAGAAATCAAAGCGGCGTACGTGCTGTGAATGTCGGCGGAGAGTGCCTCGGTGGCAGAGGTCATCTGCGGTCGGGCGACGGTCGGCGTTTCCGGCGTGCGGATCGGCTCTGTTTCAGGCTCCGTTTCGGTCGGCGTTGTCATGGGCGGTGCCGTTTCCTCCGTGTCCGGATCCGTATTACCGGTGGGAGTTGTGTCATCACGCGTGCAGGCGCGGATGCAGATTGCTATGAGTACCAAAAGGGCAATACCGAAAATGCACAAAGTGATCAGTCGGGTGCGGCGTGCGCGTCGTTCGGCTTCCCGTCGGGCTTCGATTGCCGCACGCCTCCGTGCGATTTGCTCCGGGGTGAGGGGTGGGCGGTTTTGCGGCATTTGCCCGTTCTGCGGATGCGGATTCTGCCGCTGCCTTTGCGGAATTTGTCTCTGCATAGGATTCTGCGGCGGCGGTGTTTGCCGCTGTCCTGTTTGAGGCGGACGCTGTCCCTGCGGGATCGGACGCTGTCCGTTCGGTACAGGCGGCGCATATGACCGACCGCGATTCTGCGGCGGTGTTTGTTGGGGCGTGCGCGGCACTTGGCGGCGCGGATCGTGCCCGTTCGGGGTGCGCGGTGGTGCGTTCATATGTTTCCGTCCGTTCCGATTGAAGTTTTATGAAAGAGGGGGACTGCTTGCGCGATCCCCCGATTTATGTTCTGCGTGGTTATTTTTTTGCCGCTTTTTTGGCGGCACGTGCGGCTTCCTCCGCTTCTTCTTCCAGGCGTTTTGCTTCAGCAAGTGCAAGCTGTGCTTTTTTGCGAGCCCGCACGAACGGGACGGCAATACCTGCCGCGATCAAGGCAAGGAATGCAATCAGCACGAGATAATCGACAATCTTCGGGACGTTCTCACCGAAGAAAATGCTTTCGCCTGCGTGGCTCTTTGTGGAGGTAAGGGAAACGCAGTTTTCGCCTGTGTATTCTTCCTTTTCGGTCAGTGCGGAAACGCTGTCACCGGCGGAAATCGCCACGTCTGTGATTTTCAAGGTTTTATCGGAGGTAAGTGCCGCAGTATCGGCGGTAACGTCGAGCGAAAGTGCCTGCACGTCCAAGGAAATCGAGGCGTGGACAGCACCCTCCGCCGTGATCTCGCCGCCGTACAGCTTCAGCTCCGTGCCGTTCATGGCAAGTTTGCCTGCTGTAATCGTCCACTTTCCGTCCACAAAGGAGATCGACGTGTGCGTGCTGTAGATGCCGTCGCCGCCTGCGGTGATTTCATACGTGCCGTCCAAGAAGCGGATGACGGAGGTTTTATCGGTGGCGTAGCAGTAGATACCCATGTCGTCGGAGACGAGTGTGAGAGATCCCTCGCCCTTGAACGTGGCTGTACCGGCAAGAGCAAGCGCGGCACGGGAGGCTTTTATGTACGAATCTCCCTCCAGAATGACCGTTGCACCGGCAGGAACCTTCAATCCGTATTCCGAAGCCGTCTCAATGTAGAGATCATCCAATGTCAATGTATCGTATTTGTTGTCCCAATAGTAGCCGGGACCTTCCGTGTTCCGTGCAAACAGCGTTGCATTGACCGTATCGGTGATTTTTGCCGCGGCATGTGACGGCGGTGTGAGAATCGCCGTGAAGGCGAAAAGCAGGCAGAGCGCAGTGATGGCGGCGGATAAGCGTTTAAGCATAGTATTTCTTCGTACCCGACCGGGAGGCGGGACGACTCCTTTCGTTTCAGTGCACAATTCACCTTCTATAATAGCATATTTTTCTGAAAAACACAAGAGATATGGAGAGTTTTTCGCATTTTTACATCCTGTTCAAAAAAGATTGTGCCGCAGCTCTTGTATGTTTCCGCTTCGTATGATACAATATCGGTGCGAAAGGACAATTACGGAGAGGTAAAAAGGATGAACAACTGTAACAGACGTCCGATAGCTGTCTTTGATTCGGGTGTGGGCGGCATCAGTGTTCTCGCTGAATTGGTGGAGCTGATGCCTAAGGAATCATTTTTGTATTTCGGGGATTCCTTCAACGCTCCGTACGGAACTCGTACAAGTGCTGAGGTTTTCGCACTGACCGAGAGACATATAGATGCACTTGTGCACCGCGGTGCCAAGGCGGTCGTGATTGCCTGCAATACGGCAACGGGGGCATCGATTGCACATCTGCGGCAAAAATACGAAGATATTCCCATAATCGGGATTGAGCCTGCCGTCAAACCGGCGGCACAGGCGTTTCCGGGCGGTCGGATTGTCGTTCTTGCTACGCCGATTACGCTCGGTACGGACAAATTCCGCACACTGTTGGATCAGTACAGTACGCAAGCGGAGATTTTGCCCGTACCGTGTCCGCGGCTTGCCGCCATGATTGAGGAGGGCGAGCTGTCGGGCGGACGTGTGGAGGGCTATCTTTCGGAAATATTCCGTCCGTACATAGATCGGCGAATTGATGCCGTTGTGCTCGGATGCACGCATTATCCGTTTGTGCGCGATGCGGTGGCGGCGGCATCCGGCGGTGCTGCAATTTTCGACGGCGGTGCAGGCACGGCAAGGGAGACACGGCGTCAGTTGGAAATTCGCGGAATGCTGAGCGATCGCGCAGAGCAGGGAACGGTGGAGTTGGACAACAGCGATCCGCAGCCGACGCGGATGCGGCTGTGCGAAGAACTCCTCGGCTTCGGTCGGAAATACTGCCGTGAGAGAAGGGAAAACAGGGCTGATGCTTGATAGCATCAGCCCTTCGTTTATTTTGTTTTCTTCATCTTTCCGGCATAGGATACCATGTACGAGCCGATAAGCACGAGGATAAGACCGATATAAATCTGCACGGTCGGCATTTCCTTGACGAAAATCGCGGCGGCAATGGGGGAGAGCGCGGGCTTTACAAAGAAGGCGAGGGAGGCGAGCGTCGCGGAGCCCTTCTCCAGTGCTTTGAAATACGCCCAGTATCCGATGCCCGTGACAGCGACGGCGATGTAGAGCATAATCATCGCGGTTTTCACGGTGAGCGTCTCGGCGGAGAGGATACCGCCGTCCACCAGAAAGATCGCAGGGAAGAGAAGAATGCTTCCGTAGATGAAGGAGAAGCTGATGAGGATGTTGCCGCTCGCTTTCTTCATCATTTTTTTATTGAATACGGTGTAGAAGCTGAACGTAAGCGCGGCGAGGATGCCCAGCAGAATCGAGAGCGCACCGGAGCCGCCGCTCAGACTCTGCCACGAGCAGACGAGAATACCGGCGACACAGAGAAGCAGAGCGAGGAGCTTTTTCAGCGTGATCTTTTCCTTCAGCATGATGGAGGAGAGGAAAATCGTAATCACGGAATTGGCGGAGAAGAGAATCGCGATCAGTGCGGGGGAGGTGGAGAGCTTTACGCCGTACTGGAGCGATACCATGCTCGCGCAGATGAACAGGATACCCAGCCCGACCATTTTCAGGTGATCGCCAAAGGTGAGCTTGACGTTTTGCTTCTTGATCTCGGAAAGTGAGAAGGGCAAAAGCATCAGTCCCGCGATCAGAAAGCGGATCGCTGTGATGGCAAGCGGCGTGATGTCCGTCGCGATCAGCTTGGAGATCGGCTCAAACGTGGCGAACAGAACCGCCGTGATAATGACGTAGATAAAACCGGATTTCATAGGATACCTCTTTCGTTTTTTTCTATTATAACCCAACCTTGCCGTATTGTAAAGAATAAGATAACATACGCTCGCTATATATTGAAAAGTGCGGTAAAGTGTGGTAGAATAGTGTTAAGACAACACAAATCGGAGGGGAATATGGAATTTTTACAGCTCAAATATTTTCAGCACGCGGCAAAGACGGAAAATTTCTCACACACAGCGGCGGCATTCTCCGTGCCGCCGTCCTGTGTTTCGGCATCGGTGAAAAAGCTGGAGAGGGAATTGGGCGTCACGCTCTTTGACCGCACGGCGAACACGCTGTCTTTGAACGGGAACGGGAAACGTTTTCTCAAAACGGCGGAGACGGTGTTTTCGGAAATCGAACGGGCACGCAGCGAGCTTTCGGAGAGCGCGGGGGCACCGGGCGGAAAAATCCGTATGCGCATCAATGCCAGCCGTCATATCATCACGAAGATCATCGCGGATTTCCGCGCGCAGTATCCGCAGGTGTCGTTTCTGCTCGATTTCGGCGGCAGTCGGGACGACAGCGATTACGCCATCGTCGTCTCCGATGAGGTGATCGGCGGCGAGTTTGAACGGCACGAATTTCTGAAGGAGGAGATCATGCTCGCCGTGCATAAGACGCACCCGATCGCGGCGCGGAAAGAGATCGGCGCCGCCATGCTTTCGGGGGAGAAATTTATCTGCCTGCATCCGAAATACAGCCTCAGAAAGCTGACCGAATCGATCTGCGCGGAGGCAGGCTTCCGCCCCGATATTGTGCTCGAATGCGGTGATCCCCAGTGCATCACGGATTATCTGAAGATGGGGATGGGCGTAAGTTTGTTTCCGACCGTTTCGTGGCAGAATGAGCTGGATCCGTCGCTCGTCCTCGTCCGTCTGAACGGCGGTGTTTACAGACGCACGAACGTGTATCTGAACAAAAACGCACCGCCGAGCGCGAAGATTTTTCTCCGCCACATGCAGGGGTACAAAACGGAAAGAGCCGCACCGTGAGGTGCGACACCTTGGCTTCAATGATGGTGGTGATGATGTCCCGACGGAGCCGCGCTCTGGTCGGTATGGCAGTGCTTCTCCGCGCAATCCTCTCCCACGGCTTCAAGCTCAAGCGTGGTGTGCGTGATACCGTGCTCCTTTAATTCCTCGCGGACGCTTCTTTTGACTGTTTGCGCATCCGCATCCGTTACAATATGCATGGTGGTATAGATTTTTTGCCCGTCTATGCTCCGCACGTGGATATGATGTACATCCGCCACACCGTCGATTTGCAGGATGTGTTCTTTTATTTCGTGAATATCGATATTGTGCGGCGCTTTTTCCAGAAACAGATCCGTAATCTCTTTCAGATTGCGCAGAGCATGCACAAGAATAAACAAAGCAACCCCGATTGACAGAATCGGATCGAGCAGGCGGAAATCCGTAAACCGCATGACAATCGCACCGACCAAAACAACTGCCCACCCCAGCACGTCCTCAAGCATATGCAGATTGACTGCCTTTTGATTCAGCGATCCGCCGTTGCGTGTGAAATAAGCCGCCGCGAAATTGACCAGCACGCCGATAACGGCAAACAAAATCATGCCGTTGTAGTCAATTTCCACCGGAGAAAAGATTCGTCGGACGGAATTGTACAGCACCGCGGCAGAGCCGAGCAAAAGTATGAACGTGGTTATCACACTGCCGAGGACGGAGAAGCGCAAATATCCGTAGGTGTATGTGTCGTCGGGCTGTTTTTTGCTTTTCTTTTCCAGCATAAAGGATAGACCGATGCTCATGGCATCTCCTATATCGTGTACGCTGTCGGACAAAATGGCAACGCTGCCGGTCAATATGCCGCCCAAAAACTCAAACAGGGAAAAAACGAGGTTCAGAATAAACGCGATCAGAATGTTTTTTTCTGTTTTCATGTCTGCCTCCTGTTGACTTTTTATGCCCTATGAAGTACAATATATTCAGTATCGAACTGCCTGTTCAACAGTATAGATCGGAAAGGTCAAAAATGCAACAGGCAGTATCATAAAAATGTACGATACGGAACATTTCACAAAAATTGTACGGAGGATTACATGGACAGACGGCAACGAAAAACGCGGGAGGCGATTTTTGCGGCGTTCGTTGAGCTACTGCACAAAAAGGATTTTACGCAAATCACCGTCGGAGAAATCATTGCTTTGGCGGATGTGGGTCGAGCGACATTTTACGCCCATTTTGAGACGAAGGAGTTTCTTTTGTCCGAGCTTTGCGAGGAGCTTTTTTGCCATTTGTTTGATTCAATAAACCAAAATCCCCCCGATCATACGCATATTTTTCGCTGTAACGCACCGAATTCGGTTTTTCTGCATTTGTTTCAGCATTTGGAGAAAAATGACAACAATATACGCAAGCTGTTGTCGGGGCAGAACAACGAGCTGTTTCTGCAATGCTTCAAAAAGCACCTCAAAAGGCTGATCGAGAGTCAGATGCACCTGTTTGAAAATCGCAGAAGTGACCGATTGCCGGACAGCTTTTGGATTCATCACATATCGACCGCGTTCATCGGAACGCTTGAGTGGTGGCTTGATACCGGGGCAGCAGAAACCGCGGAAACCATAACGGAATACTTTTTCCTGGCTGTTTCGTGAAGTGAATACATTCGGATGTAGTAAAATATGTGAATAGAAAGCGGAAAGAGACGCACCGTGAGGTGCGGCTCTTTTATCAGCCGAGATATTTGTGCACGGCGTCCCATGCCTCATCTGCGTAGAAGCGGTGACCGCCATTGCCAATGATGAGTGTACAGCGGGAGTCGTCACCGCCTGCCTTGTACGCCGCCTTACCCTTGGCAAAGACTTCTTTTACACCGGAAAGGCGGAAGTACGAATCCTCCAAGCCCGAGACCTGCACAAAAAATTTCGGGTAAGCCATGGCCATGAGATCACTCATGTCAAAGACGTTTGCGATGTTCGGAATAAAGTTGCACGGGCAGTGCTTTATTGAACCGATAGAATCCTTGTACGTGCACATCGCACAGGAGGGCATCGCCAGAACAATGCGGTCGTCCAGTGCGGCGGTGTAGGCGGTCGTGGTGCCGCCGCCGGAGTGGCCCATCAGGCAAATTTTGTTTACGTCTACCTTGTCGGCAAATTCCGCTTCGATCAGATCGATCAGACGCGAGACATCCCACACGCGCTCTCCGACCGTCGTTCTGCCCATGAGCAGTGCGGTCATGGCGGATTCCACGCACTGCGGCGTGCCTTTTTCGTGTCCGCCGAGGATACCGAAATTGCGCTGCTCCATGGCGATGGCGGCAAAGCCTTCTTTGAGCGCACGGACGCAGAAATCGCGGTCGCCGCTGCCGATCATTTCCGGATCGACATCGTAGATCGGGCGACCGAGGGATATGTGCATGCCTTTGCTATGCCCTTGCAGGCAAATTATGACGGGCGGATTCTCCACGCCGTCCGGCAGCCAAAGATGGCAGGGAACACGGAAGCCTGCCTCCGTCTGAAATGTAAAGCGGATGTCTGTGGCGCCGTCCATTTTTTGCTCGTATTCGATCTCCATCTCCGGAGCGACCTTCGCAAATTTGTCCATGCCGAGGAGATCGGCGAGCTTCTCGCGCGCAATCTTTTGCCAATCGGCAAGATTTCCGCCTGCAAACGCCATGGCAGGGACGGTTTTCTGCATGTTTTCGATATTGAACTGATATGCTGTTTTCATGTGTTTACCCCCGAATCGATTTTGGCATGTGATCGGATACCGAAATCCATTATACACGCACTGTCGGTCAGTGTCAAGGCAGTTTGGAAAAACGGATGCGTTAAATCGTATTTGATGAAAAACAAAAACGGCTTTCCGAAGAAAGCCGTCTGGAGCTACTGGCCGGACTCGAACCGGCGACCTGCTGATTACGAATCAGCTGCTCTACCAACTGAGCCACAGTAGCGTTTCCGTTTGCCGCCTAAATATTATACTATATGAAAAGCGGAATGTCAAGAGTGAATTCACAAATTTACGGGATTTTTTCGTACAATCTTTTCGCGGACGTCTTTTTTCGGAAAATCGGCGGAAAATGCGAAAAAACTCTTGCGAATCGGCACGGGAAAGGGTATAATAAAGGTAAGATTTTTTGTAAGGAGTTTTTGACATGAAAAGCACGTTTTGGGCAGATTTCAAAAAGTTTATCACCAAGGGCAACATTATCGATCTTTCCGTCGGCGTAGTTATCGGCGGCGCGTTCGGTAAAATTACCTCCAGCCTCGTCAACGACATCATCATGCCGCTGATCAGTTTGGTTGTGGGCGGTCTTGACGTTTCGGATTGGAAGTGGATCCTGAAAGAAGCGGTTGAGGCAAATGAAGAATTGGGCATCGCCGCACAGGCAGAGGTTGCTGTACGCTACGGCAACTTCATCCAGATGATTCTCGACTTCCTGATTATCGCGTTCAGCATTTTTGTTGTTCTCCGTGTAATCATGAAGGCAAAGGCGAAGATGAACGCCGCTGAGGAAGCAAAGGCCGCCGAGGAGAAGGCGAAGGCGGATGCAGAGGCGAAAGCCGCCGCAGATGCCGCTGCCGCAAAGGCCGCTGAGGAGGCTGCAAAGATTGCCGCCGAGCGTGCGGAGGAGCTCTCCCTGCTTCGTGAGATTCGCGATTCGCTGAAGAAATAACCGTATCAAAAAAAGACTACCGCAGAGGATTTTCTGCGGTAGTTTTTTGTAAATCAGTTTTTGCCGAAGCGGGCTTGCATGTACCGGCAGTTTACGAATTTCTCCATCAGCGCGGCGCGCGAGTAGAAATAGTGATTCGTTGATTCAAAGCCGATGGTGGGGTTGCGTGCCTGCACCGCGGACAGACGAAGCACGAGTGCCTCCTCCTCCTTGGCGATTGCGGCGAGGTTGCCATCCTCCTTTTCGTCACGGACGCGGGCAAAACGGAATTGCAGATATGCCGAGCGGAAATGGCAGTACGCTGCTTCTGCGCAGTCGATCAGCATCGAAAGCGCGTGTGAGGAGGCTATCTGCTCGGGCGTGATTGCGCGAAGCGCGTCAATGCCCTTCGCCCATCCCTCGGAGACGAGGCGGAACTGTTCCTGTACCACTTCCTCGGTGAACACGGACTTCCATCCGTTCGTGTCATCGTAGGGGATGCCCGTCATCGTTGCACCGAAGCCGGTCGGCGTCGGATACAGAAGATTTGCCGAGCCGATATTCTGCGGTGCGCTGTACGCGACACCGACGGAGAACGGGAATTGCTCGAATGCTTCCGAGAAAAGCGCGCACGCCTTCTCCACCGTGTCGACCGCTTCTTTTGTGAATACGGATTCGTACAGCTCGCGCAGTGTCGGCATCTTTTCCGTTTTGTAAAACAGTGGATACAGCATTGCAAACGTGGGCGACGGATAGCCGCCGAGCGTCCAGTCGAGCAGGGCACTGTCGATGCCTGCGCTGCAAAGTCCTTCGATATGCTTGTAAATCAGCTCATAGACGGGTAGGAACGGTACGAACGAGCACTCCCACGTGTTGTTGAACTGGCATTTCGCCGCCGCGCCGAGACCGGCATCGTGCGCCGCTTTCCAGACCGTTTTTGCATCCTCGCCGGGTGCTACGACGGACATACAGTAGTCGCGGATCGGGTAAGTGAACGGTCCGACCTGCTTTTTGATGTCGCGCTCGCTGATGCTGAGGACATTTACGCCTGCCGGGAGCTTTTCGATGGCATCCATCATATCGGCGTTCCATTCCCACGTCCATGCGAGCATACGGATGTTCGGATTCTCCGATTTCGCGCCTTCGTACAGGAGCGCATTTACCTCCGCGATTACATCTGCGCGCGGACGCTTTTTGCAGCGGGGGCAGTTTGTCTCACCGTTTTTGCTGTGAGAATAGCAGTTGGAGTGATTCTCAGTGGCGGTGATCGTGAAAAATCCGCCGAGATTCGGCACCTCGCGCGCAAGCATAGCGGCGGAATCGGTGAGATACTTCTGAACCTCGGGTGTGGAGGTGCAAAGGTGCGCACCCTCTGTGCCGCCCGCACCCATCGTGAACGTTGCGCCCTTCAGGTGCGGATATTTGTCAAAGAACGAGAGCGGCATCCAGCGCGGCTCGTTCAGATAGAGGAACAGGCGGATTCCGTATTTCGCCATGCGGTCGGTCAGCGCACGCAGTCCTGCGAGACGCGTCTGCCAGCCCTCGGAGAGGGATTCGTCAAACGGGAACGGCACGAGCGTGTAAAGAATCGCCTGGCACCAGATTCCGTTGACGCCGACTGCCTGATATGCCTCAAGCAGGCTGTCGGGGAAGGAGTATTCGACGTCGGATGTGAACGTGTCGCCGTACAGGGCACAGTAGGAGTACACGATTCGATCCTTGAGGCGCGGCGGTGCGCTCGGATCCATTGTGTCGCATGGCTTGACGGCGGAGAAGAACGGCTCAAACGCGAACGGCTTCGCTGTCTGCGGACCGACCGCAGAGAGAAATTCTTCCGTTGCCTTTTTGATCGGCACAAGTGCGTCGTGCTGCTCCTTTGTCAACTCGTGCCATACGAGTGCAGGGCAGTCCGGCTTTCGATTGCCGAGCTTTACGTCCAGAAAATCGTCCTCTTTGATGATGAATGCGAGCTTTTCCATATCCCAGCCGAGCATGGTGCAGTACTGCTCATAGGTGAGCAGATGCCAGTTTGCGCGAATCAGCGTAATGTAGCCGTATTTGCGCCAATCGACATCGATGACCGCCGGGACGGGCAGTCCCATTTCTGCGGCGAGGCTGTTGATCTGCGCTTCCGTCGCACCGACCGTTTCGGCGAGAACGGATGCGGGCAGGGTATTCCAGTTGCGGTACACAAACGTGCAAAGCGGATCGGGAAAGTGCTCGTAGCGAACGTATTGCCCCGTTCGGATGGGCGGAAGATCATGTGCCATAAGATACCTCGAGAGAGAAAATTTTTCAGACTGCCGTGCAGTCTGTACGGGTGATTTCAGTATACCATATTTACCCTTTGATTGCAAGAACATACTGCAAATTTCGCCAAAAGAAAAGACAGGTTAGCACCTGCATGGAAATGTTTACAGTAAGTTTCTGAAATTTTGCTTGTATTGCGGACGAACTTGTGATAAAATAGTAAAACAAATTCTGACGAACCGGTGAGGTATTCGATGGCACGGACAAAACTTGCGGACAGAAAGCTCCCCTCCTATACGAAGGGTGAGGAAATATTCAATATGGTATCGCATATCGTGGGCGGCGCGCTAGGCGTTACGGCACTTACGCTGTGTGTCATATTTGCGGCGATCCACAAAAACGTGTACGGCGTGATCGGCAGTGCCATCTACGGCGCATCGCTGATCGTTTTGTATACGATGTCCAGCCTGTACCACGGTCTGCCGGCAAACGGCACGCCGAAAAAGGTGTTCCAGGTGCTCGATCACTGCTCGATTTTTCTTTTGATCGCCGGCACATACACGCCTATCAGCCTCGGACCGATCCGCGAGTACAATACCGCGCTCGGCTGGGTGATTTTCGGTGTAGTCTGGGGCGCGGGCATCGTGGGGATTGTGCTCAATTCCATCGATATTAAGGCGTATCGGAAGTTTTCCGCTGTGTGCTATCTGCTCATGGGCTGGTGCGTGATCTTCGCGTGGAAGCCGACGGTCGCCGCACTGCATCCGAACGCGATTGTTTTTCTTCTCCTCGGCGGTGTGAGCTATACGGTCGGCGCGCTCGTGTACTATTTCTTCAAAAAGAAGCGGTACGCGCATTCGATTTTCCACCTGTTTGTGGTGATCGGAAGTCTTTTGCATTTCTTTACGGTGCTGTTTTACTGCGTGTGAGAGGATTCGGAAATAAAATTTGCATAATTGATTGACACAGGCGGGGAAGATGTGCTATAATGTATGAGCATCTTCCCCGAAATATTGGGATATCGCCAAGTCGGTAAGGCACAGGACTTTGACTCCTGCATTCGCTGGTTCGAGTCCAGCTATCCCAGCCAGAAAAAAGCACTTGCTGAGGCAAGTGCTTTTTTCAACGAAATTTGCCCTTGGGGCAAGTGAAATAGCTACGCTGTGAAATATTTGCTCCGCAAATGTGAAATATTCGCTGACGCGAATGTGGGCAAATTTCATTTCACATCGACCGAAGGGAGATATTTCGTAATTCACGAAGTGAATTATTTCACATTCGGCACAAGTCGAATATTTCACTTAAAAAACCTGCAAATTTTTGCTATAATATCATCTGAAAGGCGGTGTAATCTATGGCAGAATCAAAACTTCGCGATCTGTCCACCGAATTTGCGGTTAAGGTAATAAAGCTATGCGATGGTATAAAAGGTCACCATTCTCTTGTGAATCAATTGGAGCGTTCAGCGACTTCTATCGGTGCAAACATCCACGAAGCGAACTATGCACACGGTAAAGCCGATTTTATTGCCAAACTTCAAATATCCTTAAAAGAATGTTATGAAACGGAATATTGGTTAGAATTGTTCGTGAAATCCGAATTGATTGATCGTGAAATTGCAAAAGACCTTTATAATCAATGCGGAACCATTCGAAGAATCCTGATCGCCTCTGTCAACACAGCGAAGGAGAACAAATGAACACCTACATTATGGAAGCACTGAAGAACATCAAACATAGTCTTTCTTCAGATGAAGTGATAACTGCCAAAACCATTGATTCGGTGATCGGTGAGCTTGAAATGATGAAAATGGAAATCGAACAGCACATCACCAATATGCCCAAGACCGATGAGCATAAAAGCGTGCTTGATTCCGCGACGTGTGCGGTTGATAATTTAGAAAGTATACTTGAATTGCTTGCGGATTTTTCATGTGTGGGTTTTAATGAGCGTTTAGAATTGACAAGCGAAATTTTTGAATTATTAGACGATATAAGCTATTAAGATGCATATACTTTCGAAATATAAACCAAGCCGCACGGCTGATGCCGTATGGCTTTCTTTCATTCTGCTTGATGACGAAGAGCCACTCACCTGACGGGCGAGGGAACAATACATTCAGGTTGTTGATTTCGGGTTCCGAAAACGCTATAATATAGGCATAAAGGCCTTTTAGTCTATTTTAGAACAGAGGAAACATTATGGAAATCGGAACAAAAATAAAACAGCTTCGGCACAAAGCAGGATTGACGCAGGAGCAGCTTGCGGCAAGGCTCGGAATCAGTGCACAGTCCGTGTCAAAATGGGAAACCGCTGTCACCATGCCGGATATTGCCCTTTTGCCCGCGTTGGCAAGCGAGCTTGGTGTGACAATTGACGAGCTTTTTGATCTGACAACAGATCAAAGACTGAGCAGAATTGAAAAGAGATTGGATCTCGAGGAAGAATTTCCGGCGGACGTTTTCAGGGAATACGAGGATTTTTTGAAAAATCAGCTTGATGAGAACGGGGACCGAACAAAAATCCTGAGCCTCCTTGCCCATCTTTATCACCATCGTATGATGGCGGATGCGAGACGGGTCAGCACATTTGCGAGAGAGGCGATTCTGCGCAATCCCGAAAAGAAAGAATGTCAATGGCTCCTCCAGAAGGCGGAGGGCGCAAATGTGTGGGACTGGAATATTGCCAATCATACAGCAGTCATCGATTTTTATAAAAAGGTCATTGAAAACGATACGGGAACCCCTAAATCGCCTATGCCATATTATGAGATTATGGACAATCTGATTGCAGATCACCGCACGAAAGAGGCGGAAGCGTATTTGAAAATATACCAAACGCTGCCGGCGCATAAGCCTTTTTTGATCCCCGTTTACAAAGCCTACATCGCGCTTGCGGCGTATGATGTGAAAAGGGCGGACGAAATTATGGAAACCGCAGAGGCGGAGTTTGCGGATCACAGCGGATTCCTCTTTGAAACCGCGCAGTATTATGCGCGGAAATGCGAATACGGAAAGGCGATCGAGTACTACGAACGTTCATGGAAAGCGGATGAACCAAAGAAGCCGAGATTTACCGATGCACTGCACGGAATTTCAGTGATTTACAAAATATTAGGCGATTGCCAAAAAGCAAGAGAGACGTATGACAGAATGATTGCGTGCATCAAAGAGGAATGGGGATACAGAGACGGCGATGCCGCGGTGATTGAGGTGGAGCGGGAAAAAAGCCGGCTTCAAAATCGGTTGTAAGCGAGCGGAATTTTGTCAAAAAGAGAACCCGCCATACAGCAATGCTGTATGGCGGGTTTTTGTCAGAAGTTTATAAAACCGAGATCGGACGGCGTCAGACCGATGTCTGCATAGTCGTCGTAGATGTACTCGCAGACAATCGAAAGCATAGCGGAGGCAAGCTCCCGTGTGTCGGTTTTTGCGGTCGAGGAGGTAATGTCGGTGTAAGAATACGACAGAAGCGTGTCACTCGTGAACGTACTCGCGTACAGGGTGCCCTCCATTTCGCTGTAATCGTCAAAATAGTTCCAGTGGTATACGCCGTTGAGACTGCTGTCTATCGTGATGTATGCCCAGTAATCGCCGCTGTCGATAACCATATCGAGCGTGATTTCGTTATCATCGGGATAATAGTAAGCCAGTCTTTGCAGCTTTGTGCCGTCATCCAGATAGGAGGTGTCCAGAAGAACGTAATAATAGTCATCCTCGTAGTCGTACGAGCCGTTCTCAATAATGAAGTTTTTCATATCTTCAAACGGATTGCATTCTTTTTCGTAGAACTGAGCCATGGTCATCGGCGTTCCGTATACGAGGTTGTCGAGCTCCGATACGTTGATGGCAAAATTCAGATTCTGGGAGTCGCGTACCGTCCAGGTGTTGATACCGATGACTTCGCCGTATTTGTTAATCAGCGGACCGCCCGAGTTACCGCCGGAGATGGCGGCATCGTGCTGGGTATACGATACGTTGTCAATTTCACGGTTGGAGTGGGTGATAATTCCTTCGGAGAGGGTGGAGGTCAGTCCTCTGGAGCTGCCGAACGCATAGACAGTCTCACCGACCTTATGCGTGCTGTCGCAGAGCGTCGATACGGGCAAATCGGAGGCGGAAATCTGAATGACGGCAATATCGATCGCTTGGTCATATGCGAGCACCTTATTGACCGTGTACTCCTTGCCGCCGAGCGTGACTTTTGCCGAATAGGCACCTTCAATTACATGGTAGTTCGTAATCAGCTTTCCGTTGGCACTGTAAACAAAGCAGGTTCCGATTGCGTATTCATTGCCGCTCTTGTCGTAGGTGAGCACCTCACCGACGGAATTTTCATACAGATCGTAAATTTCCGTGGCGGAGTAGACGGGATGATCGAAATTTTCCGTGTAGCTGTCGGAGCAGCTTTCACAGGTGTACCGCTTTTCCCCCTGATGATCGCAGGCGGCTTCCGTTACAACTGTTTCCGTATATGTATGCGGCAGGACGTCTCCTTCGGTTGTTTCACAAACGGAGCAGGTTTTAACCGAGGTACAGGTTGCGTCGAGCCAGTCGTGGCTGAGCGGATCGCCTTCCGTGGCACTGCATACAGAGCACGTTTTGGGGGCGGTACAGGTCGCATCGATCCATTCGTGCCCGAGCGCATCACCACGCTCTTTACCGCATTGCGTGCACGTTTTCGGATCGGTACACGTCGGATCGAGCCAGTCATGACCGAGTTTTTCTCCCTCCGTCAAACCGCATTCGGAGCATGTTTTCGGATCGGTGCACGTTGCATCTTCCCAGTCATGCTTGCAGCCGCAGGCGGAGAACGCGAGCGTCATACAAAGAACGAGTGCAAGAGCAATCAGTTTTCTCATAATAATTTCTCCCATGGTTTATTACACAAATGTGTCTGTATATATATTTATATTCACTGTATATTGTAGCACGCCTGTCTGCGATTGTCAATAATTCGACAGGATTTTTATTCGCTTGACGGGAAAAACAGGAGAAAACAGCGGATTGCAAATCTTTTGTAAATTCTTGTCACCGTCTCTTGCTATTTGGGCTGGGGAATGTTACAATGAAGTATCTCATATACGGGGGATACCATGGCGGACGAAAAAAATATGCATTCCGAAGAGGAGATTCATGAATCCAACGCGGCGAGACGGCTGAAAGGGCTTGGCATTGATCCGAACGAGTCACCGGCTGACGGCGTGGAGGTTGCACCGGTCGGCTTTTGGGAGAATTTCTGGTACCACCACAAATGGAAGACGATCATAGGCGTTTGTGCGGTGATTCTCTTTGTTATATGTACGATGCAGATGTGCACGCAGAATTCCTACGATCTCTATGTAATGTATGCCGGACCGGGATATATGACACCGAATGAGACGCTTTCGGTGCAAAGCTCATTTCGCCAGCTCACGCCCAAAGGGGAGGACGGAGCTTCTATGGAGGTCATGTTTTCCGCGATCAATTATCTGAACGAGGAACAGATTGCGGAGAAAAAAGCACTTGCCGAAGAACAGGACGTGGATTTGTATATCGATCTTTCCGGAAACGCTTCTGCTTTGGAACGCTTCCAGATGGAGGTCGTGGCGGGCAATTCCGTGATCTTTCTTTTGGATCCTCTTTTGTACGAAAGCGTGAAGGAGGCAGGCGGTCTTTTGCCGCTTGCCGAGGTGCTCGATCAGATTCCAGAGACGGCGATCGATGAATACGGCATCCGCCTCGGCGATACGGAGCTGTACGATAACATAGCGGCACTCAGACAGCTGCCGGAGGAGACGGTGCTTTGCATCCGCAGAATCTCCACGATGTCCGTGTTCAAGGGACAGAAAAAAACCGAGGAAATGCACGCGCTGCATACCGCGCTGTTTGCCGCGCTCGTTTCGTTTGAATCGGCTGAATAAAAATAAACGGGGAACGGATGCCGTTTCCCGTTTTTTATGGACAAAACCGAATCGGTGTGCTATAATGGATGAAAATGACACCGGACTGGAGATTTTTATGAGACTGCTTATCATCCGCCATGCGGAGCCGGATTACGAAAACAATACGCTCACGGAAAAGGGATTTCGTGAGGCGGAAATGCTTGCCGACCGACTGAAAGACCGCACGATTGACGACATCTATTCCTCGCCCTTGCCGCGCGCTGTCTATACCGCAGAGCCGACGGCGGCAAAGCTCGGCAAGGACGTGCACGTGCTTGAGTGGCTGCACGAATTTAAGGGCAGAGTCATTATGCCGACGGGAGAGAGGGACATTGCGTGGAACATTCCGCCGCGCCTGTGGACACAGATGACCGAAATTTACCGCGCGGATACGTGGCAGAGCGCGCCGATGTACGCATCCTTGAACGCACCCGAGGAATACAGGCGCGTTACGGGCGAATTTGATGCGCTTCTTGCAAAATACGGCATGACGCGCAAAAATCAGATATACACCTGCGCGAAAAATCCCGATACGACGGTCGCGATTTTCTGCCATTTCGCGCTCGGGATGGTACTGATCTCGCACCTGACGGGCATCTCGCCCGTGCTGCTTTTGCAGACGATGTTTCTGCCGACGTCCTCTGTTACGGAGTTCGTCACAGAGGAGCGCGTGGAGGGCGAGGTCATCTTCAAATGTATGCAGATGGGCGATACGTCGCATCTGTACGCGAAGGGCGAGCCGGTCTCCGCATCGGGACTGTACAGAGAATTTTTCGCCGGTGTGGATGCACCGCCGCAGGAATAAGGAGGAAGTATGGCTGATATTTTGTTCATCGGTGCGGGCATGATGGCGTCCGCGCTCACGATTCCCGCATCGGAAAACGGGAATACCGTCCATCTGGCAGGCACGCCGCTGGATGACGGAATCATTGAGGAAATCCGAAAGACGGGCTATCACAAAACGCTGAAGCGTCAGCTTCCGCAGGACATCGATGCCTGCTTCACCGACGGGATTGCCGAACGGATCGGCAAGGCGGATTTGATTTTGTGCGGTGTGTCGAGCTTCGGTGTGGAGTGGTTCAAAAACGAGATCATTCCGATGATCCCCGAGTGCACGCCCGTGCTCGCCGTCACGAAGGGCATGATGCACGACGGCGAGGGATTTATCTCCTATCCCGAGTATTACGAAAAAACCACGGCGAAGAGGATCTCGTTTAACGCGATCGGCGGTCCGTGCACGAGCTACGAGCTGGCGGATCACGATCATTCCGCCGTCACCTTCTGCGGACGGGATATAGCCCTTCTACGCACGCTCAAATCGTATTTTGAGACGGATTACTATCACGTCAGCCTTTCCACCGACATCCGCGGCGTGGAGTGTGCGGTCGCCTTGAAAAATGCGTATGCGCTCGCCGTCAGCTTTGCGATCGGGATGTCGTACAAGCGAGAGGGGCGCGAGTTTGAGCATTACAACTCGCAGGCGGCGCTGTTCGGGCAGGCGATCCGTGAGATGACGGGACTGCTTAACCTGTTCGGCGGCGACGGGTCGAATATCATGCTCGGCGCGGGGGATTTGTACGTCACGATTTTCGGCGGACGGACGCGCAAGCTCGGCACATTGCTCGGTATGGGGATGCCGTTTGACGAGGCGATGGACAAGCTCAGCGGCATCACGCTCGAATCGGTGGTGATTGCGGCGCGTACTGCGGAGGCACTCCGCCGTTTTGCCGCGGCAGGGAAGGCGAGAGTGGAGGACTATCCGCTGCTTTGCCACGTGGAGGAGCTGATTACGGGGAAATCCCTCGTGAATGTCCCGTGGGAGAAGTTCGAAAGCGAGTTCGTGAAATAAAAAGAGCACCGACAGGTATCTGAAATACAGTAGGGCGGTGGCTTGCTGCCGCCGTAACGAACTGTATAAAGCCAACTTTACGGCGGGAGCTAAACCCCCGCCCTACAAAAAAGGACAGAGAATTTACGGTTCTCTGTCCTTTTCGTATGCCTTGCTATCATATGCTGAAGCATGCAGGTGTTGTCGCGTGGCAGCAGGGCGGAATCACTTACCTTCATTCTCTAAATAGTGCAATAAAGTTTGTCCCTCAGTACACAGTGACAGTGCTTGAACTGCCGTTTTTATGTTTCTGTCCGGATACTCAAATTCTGCGCTCCAATCGGCTTCGTCGAGCCGCTCCAAAAATCGCAATACCAGTATTTTTCCTAAAACAGCTTTGGCATACATATCGGTGTCGGTACAGCGTTCGATGACGGTTTCATAACGGCGCAAAGAATTTTCAATCAGTTCGTAAAAGAACGTACTGTTTGGGCTTTCTGATTGAATTTCGTCAAAAGCAAGTTGGTACTCTGCAAATGCCAGCCACTCCAAATAAGTATAATCGGTTGGATACGACAGAACTGCTTCTTTTGCCCACCAATAACTACTGCCATGATCTTGAGATGTTCTGTGTTTTTGCAATGCGGAATTGTATTTTTCCCTTGCCGGATCATGCTCAGCGTCGCTAATCCCCAAAAGTTCATCAGCCGATATACGGAGCGTCTTTGTCAGCGGTGCGATAAGAGAAATATCGGGACTTGATAAGCCGCATTCCCATTTGGAAACCGCTTGATATGACACGCAAAGAGATTCGGCAAGTTTTTCTTGTGTCAGCCCGTTCTGCTTTCGTAACTGTTTAATTCTTTCACCTATCGTCATAAAAATCCCCTCTGAAATTCACTCGGTATCTTATCCCAATTATACTATATTCTGCGCACCAAAACAATAACTTATTTTTCGAAAAAATGGCAACCTGCGGTTGAGGCGGCAAAAAAACAGCGTACCTGCTGTATTGCCGGTACGCTGAGGGAGTTATTCTTTTTTCACTTCGTCATTTTCTCCTGCTTGACCTTGTGATCGATCACGTGGCGGGAGGCGAGCTCCTTCAGAATATCCTCGTTGGAGATGCCCATTTCGACCATCAGAACCATTACATGGTACACGAGATCGGAGATCTCATAGATCGTCTCCGCTTTGTCATCCGCCTTGCCTGCGATGATGACCTCGGTGCACTCCTCGCCGACCTTTTTGAGGATCTTATCGATGCCTTTTTCAAACAGGTACGTCGTGTAGGAGCCCTCTTTCTTCTCCGTCTTGCGTCCGCGGATCAGCTCAAGAAGCGCGTCCGGCGAGAATGCGTTCTCCGTCTCGCTTACATATACATCATCGTTGAAGCAGGAATCCGCGCCCGTATGGCACGCCGGTCCCTCCTTGCGCACAAGAACGGTCAGCGCGTCATAATCGCAGTCCGCCGTGATCTTCACGATGTGCTGGACGTTGCCGGACGTCTCGCCCTTGCGCCAAAGCTCCTTACGGGAGCGCGACCAGAAGCACGTGCGCCCCTCCTTCATGCTGATCTCCAGACTCTCGCGGTTCATGTACGCAAGCGTCAAAACCTTGCCCGTTTCCGCATCCGTTACGATCGCGGGAATCAGACCGTTTTCATCAAATTTCAACTTATCAACAGAAAGCATATGTGTGTCCTCTTTTATCAGATTCGTGCCGGAATGCCGGCGGTTTTGAGTGCGTGTTTGAGATCGGGGATCTTGACCTCCCCGAAGTGGAAGATCGATGCGGCAAGTCCTGCATCTACCTTCGGAAGTGCATTGAACAGCGTCACAAAATCTTCAATCTTACCCGCGCCGCCCGATGCGATTACGGGAACGGAGACAACGCGGCACACCGCGTCCAGCATTTCGAGATCGAAGCCGCCCTTCACGCCGTCCGTGTCAATGCTGTTCAGAACGATCTCGCCCGCGCCGCTGTCTACGCCGCGGCGGATCCATTCGATTGCATCAATGCCTGTGTTCTCCCGTCCGCCTTTGGCGAACACGGTGAATTTACCGTCCACGCGCTTGACGTCCACGGAGAGAACAACGCATTGGTCGCCGTATTTTTTTGCAGCCTCCCCGATGAGGAAAGGATTGCGGATCGCGCCCGAATTGACGCTCACCTTATCCGCGCCGCATTTCAGCACGCGATCGAAATCGGCGACCGTATTGATGCCGCCGCCGACGGTCAGCGGAATGAAGATGGTCGATGCCACCTCGGTGAGGATTTCGGTGAACAGGCCGCGTCCCTCCGCGGATGCGGTGATGTCGTAGAATACAAGCTCATCCGCACCGCAGTCGCTGTAATATTTCGCAAGCGAAACGGGGGAGGAAACGTCGTGCAGATCGAGAAAATTCGTGCCCTTGACCACGCGTCCGTCGCGCACGTCCAAACAGGGAATGATTCGTTTTGTTACCATGTCAGATACCTCCCTCACGGGCGACGGCGAGTGCGTCCTCAAGTTTGAGTGCACCGGTGTAGAGCACCCGCCCGACGATGGCGCCGTACACGCCGAGCTCTCGCATCGCGCGGAGATCGTCCAAGGTGGAGATGCCGCCCGAGGCGATGATGTTCATGGAAAGCTCGTTTTTCAGACGTGCGTACAACTCGCGGTTTGTGCCGCCCTGCATCCCGTCGCGGGAAATGTCCGTGCTGATGACGGTACGGATGCCGAGCGACTCAAGCTCGCGGCAAAATTCGAAGCACTCGCGCCCCGATACCTCCGTCCAACCGCGCACAGCAACGTAGCCGTCCTTAATATCGACGCCGACAGCGATGTGCTCGCCGTACTCCTTAGCCGCCGCCTTCAGAAAATCGGGATTTTCAATCGCCGCCGTGCCGAGGATTACGCGGTGCGCACCTGCGGAGAGATATGTTTCCACCGTATCGAGCGAGCGGATGCCGCCGCCGATTTCCGTTTCAAGCGGTGTTGCGGAGAGGATCGCGCGAATCGTGTCGAGATTTGCCGTCGTGCCGTCCTTGGCACCTTCGAGATCGACAACATGCAGTTTTGTCGCACCTGCGGCGTAAAACCGTTTCGCTACGCCGACAGGATCGTTGTCGTAAACGGTCATTTGCTTATAATCTCCGCGGGTGAGGCGCACAGCCTTGCCCTCGTAGAGATCGATTGCGGGAAAAATAAACATACCTGACCTCACTTTCCGATGCTTGCGGGATCACATCCGCAGAACGCGGCGAGAATGGCAAGACCGACCTTTCCGCTCTTTTCGGGATGGAACTGCATACCGCATACATTGCCGTCTGCGACCGCCGCGGTGATCTTCGCGCCGTAGTCGGTGTATGCGATCAGTGCGTCATCACAATCCACGCCGCAGAACGAGTGGACGAAATAGACGCAGTCTCCCTCATTTATATAGCGGAAGACGGGATTTTTCTCCTTACCTTCGGGGAAGGCAAGCGCGTTCCAGCCGATGTGCGGGATTTTCATGCTGCCGTGCGTCAGATCGTCAATCGGGCGCACCGCCCCGTGGATCAGCCCCAGCCCGTCATGTTCGCCGTACTCGTAACTTTTCTCAAACAGCATCTGCATACCGAGACAGATACCCATCAGCGGCTTGCCGGCTTTCGCTTCTTCAATTACAACGGTATCCAGTCCCGTTGCTCTGAGCTTTGCCGCCGCATCCCCGAATGCACCAACGCCTGGGAGGATGATTTTGTCCGCCTGGCGGATCACATCCGCGTCACCCGTGACGATGGCTTCCGCGCCGATGGCGGCGAGGGAGCTCTTCAGCGAGAACAGATTGCCAACGCCGTAGTCAACGATTGCGATCATCAGAGGACTCCTTTGCTGGACGGGATCTCGCCCGCGGTGTCCGCGTCGATTTTCACAGCGGCACGGAGCACACGGGCGAACGATTTGAACGCGCCTTCGAGAATGTGGTGCGAGTTTTCGCCTGCCATCTGTCTGAGGTGGAGCGTCATCGCGGAGGTGCGCGTCAGTGCGAGGAAAAATTCCTTGCCGAGCTCGGTGTCAAACGTGCCGATTTTCGCCGCAGGAATAGCAAGCTCATACGCGAGATAGCCGCGTCCCGACAGATCGATGGCGCAGAGGATCAGCGCCTCGTCCATCGGCAGAAGCATCGAGCCGTAGCGGACGATGCCGCGTTTGTCGCCGAGGGCTTGGCGGATCGCCTCGCCGAGTGCGATACCGATGTCCTCGACGGAGTGGTGATCGTCCACATCCGTGTCGCCCGTGCATTTCACGGTCAGATCAAATCTGCCGTGGGAAGCAAACAGCGTCAGCATGTGATTGAGGAAGGGCACGCCCGTGTCAATGTCAGCCTTTCCCGTGCCGTCGAGATTCAGCTTCAGCGTAATATCCGTCTCCGCCGTCTTGCGGACGATGGATGCGATTCTTTCGTTATTCATAAGGAACCTCCTTGGGGGAGAATTTCAGTCAGTGCATCGATCAGTGCCTGCATCTCCTCGGGCGCACCGACGGTGATGCGCAGATACGGAGAGATGCGATCCACACTGAAGTGACGGACGAGAACGCCGCGCGCCTTGAGCGCGAGATAAAGTGCTTCGCCGTCCATGGTGTTATGCTTCGCGAAGAGGAAATTCGCCTTGGAATCGGTCATCGTGAAGCCGAGCGTGGCGAGCTTTTTTGCCGTCCATGCGCGCGTCTCCATGATTTTTCGGCAATTGCCGTTATAGTAATCCTGCGCGGCGAGCGTTGCCTCGCCTGCCGCACACGTCAGTCGGTTGACGTTGTACGGATTCGTTGAAAATTTGATCTTGTTCAAGTCCGCAATCAGCGATGCGTTTCCGATCGCAAAGCCGAGACGGGCTCCTGCCATAGATCGGGATTTGGAAAACGTCTGCACGACGAGCAGATTGTCATGCTTCTTTGTAAGCGGTACGGCGGATTCCGCGCCGAAATCCACATACGCCTCATCAATCACAACGACGTTGTTCGGATTGCGGCGGACGATCTCTTCGATTTCGGCAATTGCCAAAGTAATACCGGTCGGGGCGTTCGGATTGGCAATCACGACGGTTGCGCCTGCGCCGTAATAGTCCGAGGGACGGATGGTGAAATCCTCCGCAAGGGGAACGGCGGTATAGCGGATGCCGTACAGATTTGCATAGACTTTGTAAAATCCGTAAGAAATATCGGGGAACACCGCACCGCAGTCGGCATCGCAGAACGCCATAAACGCAAATGAAAGCGACTCATCCGAGCCGTTGGAGATGAACACGTTTTCAATCTCCACACCGTACTGCGCGGCAAGTGCCTCGCGCAATCGGCGGCATTCGGGATCGGAATACAGCTTCAGATTCCGCACCTCGAGGTCATTGATGCGCTCGATCACACCGGGCGCGGGCGGATAGGGGGATTCGTTCGTGTTCAGCTTAACGTATTTTTTGTCCTGCGGCTGCTCGCCCGGGACGTATTCCTTCAGAGAATCAAATCGGCGGCTGATAAAGCGGCTCATGCGTCAGCCTCCGTTTTCCGTGCGGTGGCACTCCGTCCGTGTGCGGACAGCCCCTCCGCCTCGGCGAAGTAGGCGATGTCATCCGCGACGGCGGCGAGTGCGTCTGCCGTATAGTAGGAGAACGCGGATTTCTTCACGAAATCGTCCACGGAAAGAGGGCTTGAGAAGCGCGCCGTGCCGCTTGTCGGGAGCGTGTGATTCGGTCCGGCAAAATAGTCGCCGAGTGCCTCGGGGCAGTTCTTTCCGAGGAAGATGGAGCCTGCGTTTTTGATCGAATCGAGATAGTCGAACGGATTGTCCACGCACACCTCAAGGTGCTCAGGCGCGATGCGGTTGGAGATTTCGATCGCCTCTTTAATGGATGCGCAGAGGATGATTTTTCCGTTATTATCAATGGACGCACGCGCGATCTCACGGCGGGGAAGTGCATCGATCTGCACCTCCAGCTCCGCTTGAACGGCAATTGCCAAAGATTCACTGTCCGTCACAAGAACGGCACTGGCAAGGCGGTCGTGCTCCGCCTGCGAGAGCAGATCTGCCGCGACAACGCGCGGATCGCACGTGCCGTCCGCGATGACGAGAATCTCGCTCGGACCGGCGATCATGTCGATGCCGACCTGCCCGAACACTTGCTTTTTTGCCTCGGCAACAAAGGCGTTTCCGGGACCTACGATTTTGTCAACCTGTGGGATTGTTTCCGTTCCGTATGCGAGTGCGGCAACAGCCTGCGCACCGCCGACCTTGAAAATGCGTCCGACGCCTGCAATTTTGGCAGCTGCCAAAATTACGGGATTGATCTTGCCGCCGAACGTCGGCGGGGAGACCATGACGATCTCGCCGACACCTGCGATTTTCGCAGGGAGGCAGTTCATCAGAACGGAGGAAGGGTAGCTGGCCGTGCCGCCGGGAACGTACAGACCGACCTTTTCAAGCGGAATGACCTTCTGCCCGAGAACGATGCCCTCGTTTTCGTTGATGATAAATCCGGAGCGCTTCTGATGCTCGTGGAAGGCGGTGATGTTCGCCGCACTTCTGCGCATCACCTCAAGCAGCTTCGGATCGGTTTTTGCGAATGCTTCCTCGATCTCCGCATCGGTTACTTCGATTGCGTCGAGCTTTGCGCGGTCAAACTTCTCCGAATACATGCGGAGTGCCGCATCCCCATCCTTGCGGACGGTTGCAATAATGTCGGCAACAACGCCTGACACGTCAGCGGCGGATACGTCTCTTGCGAAAATTTCCGCATCGGTGACGGTGCCGCGTTTGAAAATCTGTATCATGGTAAATCCTCGCTTGGTTATTTCTTCTCGGCGCGCTGTGCCGTCAGCTCAGCCATTTTTGCGGCGAGTGCGGTGATTGCGTCGTTGTAGAATTTGTAGCTGACCTTGTTTGCGATCAGGCGTGCGCTGATCGGAACGATCGTTTCGATGACGGACAGATCGTTTTCCTTCAGCGTCGTGCCCGTTTCCACGATGTCCACGATCACGTCGGAAAGCCCGAGAATCGGGGCAAGCTCAATGGAGCCGTTCAACTTGATGATGTCGATGTCGCGGCTCTGCTCGTTGTAGAACGTGCGCGCGATGTTTACGAATTTCGTAGCCACGCGGAGCGTTTTGCCTGCGTCATAGCGGAAGCCGTTCTTCGCGGCGACTGCCATACGGCATTTTCCGACGTCGAGATCGCAAAGCTCATAGACGTCGGGCGTGTACTCAAGGAGAATATCCTTGCCTGCCACGCCTATGTCCGCCGCGCCGCGCTCGACGTAGATTGCCACGTCGGACGGCTTTACCCAGAAGTAGCGCACGCCCGTCTCTTCGTTTTCGAAGATCAGCCGTCTGCCGCCTTCTTTGAGCGCGGGACATCCGTACCCTGCCGCCTCAAACGTTTCGTATACCTTTTCTCCCAGCCGTCCCTTCGGCAGGGCAATATTAATCATGTGTTTCAAGAATCTCAAGCCCCCTGTCCTTCATTGCGAGCAGCTGTCTGTAGCGGAATCCCTCGGGAATACGTCTCTGTGCGCGCACCGTTTTGCCGCTTTCTCCGAGCATTTTGACCGCGCGCGTCAGTGCGACCGCATCGGTATCTTCATCATAGAGAAGCAGAATGTCCGCATCAAAGCCGCGCTCGGGCGTGTTGTATCTTTCAAGCAGATCGAGATAGACCGCGAAGCCGATCGCACCGCCCGATTTGCCCATTTTTGTGAGCAGATTGTCGTACCGACCGCCTGCAAGCACCGCGTCGGGAATCCCCTCAATGAATCCGCTCAGGATGATGCCGTTGTAGTACGACATATCGTTGACGGTGGAGAAATCCAGATTCACGTGCTCCGCATATCCTGCGGCATCCAGAACGGCGTGAACCGCTTCCAGCTCGTCAAGGGCATCGTTCTCCGCTTTGCCCATGCTGATCGCGCGGAGCTTGCCGATTGCCTCGGCAAACGGACCGTACAGCGTAGCCGCCGTCGTCAGCCGTGCACACGCATCCTCACCGATTCCGGCATCCTTACAGACGGCGGCGATCCCGTGCGCGTTTTTCTCACGGATGCATCCGATCAGTGCATCGCGCACGTCGCCCTCTGCACCGATTTCGTCGAGAAGGGCGGAGAGGAAGCCCATATGCGATATGTCGAGAATGTAATTTTCGCCGATTGTGGCAAGGCTCTGCACCGCGAGCAGGATGACCTCGCCCGTCTGATACAGATCGATTTCGCCGATGCACTCCAGACCGACCTGCATGATTTCGGAGATTTCGCGGCTGTCCTTCGACTCGCGGTAGACGTTTTCGGTGTAATACACCTTTTTCGTTTCCGCGCCGTCCCGTGCGTTTTTGACAATCGAGAGCGTAACGTCCGGACGGAGTGCCATCAGCCGTCCGCCGTCGGCGGTGAAGGTGATGATGCTGTCGCCGCGGAGAAAGCTCTTGTTCTTCGCGTACAGATCGTACTCCTCGAATTTGCTCATTTTGAAGCGGGCGTAGCCGTATCGGCTGTAGAGATCTCTGAGGGCAAAAACGGCACCCTCGCTGCCCAGACTCTCTTTCGTAATATCCATATCGTAAACCTCGGTGGAATGGGATTTTTTACTCTGCGGTATAGTATAGCACACTTTAACGCTTTAGTCAAGTAAAGCGATAAAGTTTTTTGAGAATTTTTGCGAAATTATTCAACAAATCCCTTGAGCTTGACTGTGCGGGGTGTATGACGGACGGCAGGGAGGAATTTTTCGAGAATATCCGCCGTTCTGATTTTCAGACTGCTCGTGTTTTTGCACGGATGGCAGCAGAGGTATTCGTCCTTCAGAATATCCTCGTCAATGATAAGCTGTACGCGCATTTCCTTGTCGTATGCAAGCCCGAGCACAGTCACCGATCCGGGCGTGACGCCGAGGAGGGACTGCATATGCTCCTCGTCCGCAAAGGAGAGGCGCGTTGAGCCGATCTGGTGGGAGAGCTCCTTCGTTTTGAACGGCTTCTCGCCCGGCATAAGGAGCAGATAAAAGCAGGAGCCGTTGCTGTTTCTGAGAAAAAGATTTTTGCACATCGGCGTACCGAACGATTCGTCGATTGCGGCGCACGCTTCGATTGTGAAAGCCGCCTCGTGATCGACGCGGTCGTATTCGATGCCGAGGGAGTCGAGGAGGGTGTACGTTTCGCACTCGTGGGCGTCTCTAAATTCGTCGTGCGGATTGCCGTGATGGATTTCGTATGACATGGTTGTATATCCGTTTCTTTCATTTTAATATAATACGTCATTATATCACAGCGGTGGAAAAAAAGCAAGGTGCAAACGCGGTTTTCGGCAATCTTTTGTCCGAACAGGGAAAATTTACAAGTCATGCGGTGTTTGTTCATGTCCCGGTTGCAGTTTGGAGGTATAATAACAATACGAATTTCACAATTGGAGAACAGTAATGTCAAACTGGAAACAAAAGATTGCCTCATTCCTGTACGGGCGGTACGGCTCCGATCAGCTTGGGCGCGCGCTTCTTTTTCTGTATCTCGTTTTTTATATCGTGTATGTCTTCACGCATATGTGGGTGTTTATCGTTTTATCGAATGTCGCTCTGATTTTCATGGTGTTTCGTATGTTTTCGCGCAAGTATGCCCGCCGCCGTCGGGAGAACGAATGGTTTCTCAAGCTGTGGAATCCGATCGTTTCATGGGTGAAGCTGCAATTTCACCGTGTACGTGACTGCCGCAGTTCCGTCTACCGCAAATGTCCGCACTGCAAGGCTGTTTTGAAGCTCCCTCGCCGTCGCGGAAGTCATACTGTCCGCTGTCCGCGCTGTTCCGAACGGTTTGATACGCGGGTTCTGTTTTAATTTGTCGAACTTATTTTTCATAAAAACGCAAAAAAATGTTCATATTTTATTGACAAATCTCTGCGGATGCGGTATAATAGTACAGGATCAATGGGAGAAAGGGAAGGAAGCGACACCGATGCAGCTTTTGAATACATATTTAGCCGCCGTTATAGCCGGAATGGTGCCGCTGGCACCGATGACCGGTGACATCAACGTGATGATAATTGTTGCCGTAATTCTTATTGCCGCGTTTTTGATTTTCATTCTTCTGAAGGGAAATCGCCGCGGTCGGTAACTGATTTTGAATAAATATGCCGGACTGTCTTTCGGGACTGTCCGGCTTTTTGTATCTACAGACCGACTTCTCTGAGCAGATTGCGGACGGTTTCGACCGTGTCTCTGTCGAGATTTCGGAGTGCGCGCAGCGTCCGTGCAGAGCGTTTGCGCGTTTTGGGGCTGAACAGACCGCACCAGCGCGCGATTTGGCAAAACGGTGTGAGGATGCGGTGCTTTTCCAAAACGGGATACTTCAGCTTCAGCTCTGCATACGGCATAAAAATACGCCCCAGAATGTATTGCCCCCTGCCTCCTGCGCGTTGCTGACGGACGGTTTCGAAATTCGACCGAGTGCCGTACGCGCCTCCCGACAGAATGAATTTCTGCATATCTTCCGTAAGTGCAGTGTGCGCGTCCGAGCCGAACCACACACCGATCAGCGAGCAGACACAGCCGTAGAAGCGCAGAAGCCCGCTTTCTTTCAGCAAAGACGTGAGCAGTGCGCGATCAGGCGAGGTGCCTTTTTCGAGAAGATACAGATCGATCAGCGGACGGATGCCGCATCCGCCGCTTTGAAAGTGATATGCCATGTGCGCGATCACGTGAAAGAGCAGATACGTGTCCGACTGCCGATACGTCATTCCGCCTTCCGTCATCGGAGCGCTGAATTTCCATACGCGACGCAGCAGGCGGTCGGGTGCGGACATATTTTCGCAGATGCTGAAATGGAGTTCAATCGGCAGACCGCACGGGGCAAAGAGCGCGGTGTCGTGATAATTCCGTTTTTCGGATGCGCGATAGTGCAGGCGGTTTGTCAGCACCTGTGCCGCCTGTTCCAGATCCGATTCGTGCACAAGGATGTCAATATCACAGCTCGTGCGCATCCACGGCGCGGGATAGTATGCGCGGATTACTGCGCCCTTCAGCGGGATATGCGGGATTGCGGCATCCGTAAGTACGCGGCAGATTTCCTCAAGCTCGTAGCGGAACTGCTCGTGCCTGTATGCCGCTTCCGCAAGTGCTTGGCGAAAGAGCTCGGATGCGCCGCCGCTTTTCATAAGATGCGCGCGGGAGATCGCCTGTGCGGTGATGTGCGCAAGATCGTGATTGCTTGCAAGGGAGTACAGCATACGCAAGTCCTCCTCCGTTACGGATTGCGGAAGAGAGCAGTCTTCCTCTGTACCGCAAATCTGCGATCTGAGGAGTGAAAACAGAATATCTTCGGTGTTCACGGATGTTTTTTTACCTCGCTTGGGATACGGATCGTCGTTTTCGGTGAGATTCAGTATAGCATATCTTGTGCAAAAAAGCAATACGCGCTCGGAATTTACTTCATTTTTTCGTTAATCAACTAACGAAAAATCGTTGACACGGCGGTTAACATGTGCTATACTATAAACTGGGAATGGAGTCCGCTAAGTCGGGTTCGTTCTACATTATGGGTTGCATGGATATGTGAAACGTCGTGTCCGTGCGCTCGGACTTTCAGAAAGGAAAGACCCAATGAAAAACACAGCAAAACGTTTATTTGGAATAGCATTGGTGTTTATCATGCTGTTCAGCATGTGGCTTGTCCCCACTGCTTTTGCAGAGGACAGCCTCAATGCGTGGGACGGTACGTCGGATACCTCGTGGTATAACGATACCGATACCGAATTTAGTTTGTCTACGGCAGAACAGCTTGCAGGCTTTGCAGAGCTTGTGAATGCCGGTAATACCTTCGGGGGGAAGACAGTTAAGCTGACAGCTGACATCAACCTCGGCGGTAAGACATGGACACCGATTGCATCCTTTGCAGGAAATTTTGTGGGAAACAACTGTACGATCAGTAATTTCCACATGGATGCAACGGAAAAAAGCAGCGGCTTTTTCGGCACTATTGCCGCAAGCAACGGTCTGGAGGACGTAAAGGTCAAGGATCTTGTCCTCTCCGACGTGACTGCTGCTGTCGGCGCGTACCGCTTCGGTACACTCGCTAACAGTGTAAAAGGCGTTGTTCATAACGTTACTGTAAAGAATGTCACCGTTACTACCACCCATACAAGCGCTTGGGTTGGCGGTATGTGTGCCTTTATGGATTGGCCTTGGATGACGAACTGCACGGTTGAAAATCTGACGGTGAATGCTGCCGCAGGCGCGGATTTGATTGGCGGATTTGCTTGCATTCTTCAGAAAAACAGCAACCATGTGTTTGACAACCTCGATGTCAACGGATTCAAGGTAACCGTAATCGATACGGATGCATCCGGATGCGGTGTCGGCGGCTTTGTTGCACAGACACAGCGCGGTTGGGAGTACCCCAAGGTTATAAACAGTGATGTTACCGGTATTGATGTTACAGCAGTCGGTCTTGTGGACGTCGGCGGCTTTATCGCATGGCCCGGTGCTCACACTACCGCTGAAAACTGCACTGCGCAGGGTAAGATCGACGTTACCGGCGTGACCTCTGCGGATTGCTTCGCAGGCGGCTTCTTCGGCAACCTCGGTTGGAATGCAGACCTCGGTAAGATGGGCCACGTTGTCACCGGCTGCTCCGCAGATGTCGATATTATCACGAATGTGGCAGCTGCCGGCGGTTTTGTCGGCTCGGCTACCAACAGCAATAATGCAAGTATGTATGCAACTTTCACCGACTGCTCAGCAAGCGGTGATATTACCTCAAACGGTACTGCACCTGTCGGCGGCTTCGCAGGTGATGCGGATCGCGGTACATATAGTAACTGCTCTGCAACCGGCACCGTTGTCGGTGCGAACGGTGTAAGCGGCGGATTTATCGGTTATGTCAGTGACGTTACTCCGTCATATGATTCCCGTTATCCTGCCGGAACGCGCGACTATGCTGTCGAGTGCGTAACGTTTACCGACTGTACGGAAACTTCCGAGCTTCCGTTTTTCGGTGATGTGGATACAGCAAAACCGGCGGATGAGGTGGAAATCAGAAATTACGTCGCACAGGTCGGTGAGACTAAGTACGAAACCATCGCAGAGGCTATCGCAAATGCTGCCGACGGTGACACTGTCGTAATTCTTCCCGGCGAATACGGCGCATTCAACATCAGCAACAAGAACATCACTATCAAGGGTACTGTTGGCGAGAACGGTGAGCTGCTTACCACCATCAAGGGTGGCAACCCCGCGATCACCGGTCACAATTTCAACGGTACTATTGCGGATTTGAAGATTGTGGATGCATTTAAGGTTATGTATGCTGAACCTGCCGGAAACGTAACTGTTGATAATGTTTACGTAACAGGTGCTACATACGGCTTCCACCTTGTAGCTTATTCGACAGACTTGACGTGGACAATCCAAAACAGTTACATGGATTTGAGCTGGGCGAACTCCTTTGGCGTATATGATGGCGGCGATGCTGCTATCGTAGTTACGGGTAATACTTTTGAGGCGACAAACCCGTATTATGAGGGCGGCTTTGTTTACCATGTAAATACATTCTTGCCGAATGTTACTGTTACAGAAAACATTTTTGGTGAAAATGCAAAGATTTTGATTCGGGACGCAGTAACAGATACCTCCAATATTAGAATTTTTGCGAACTATCATGCTGACGGCGTTGAGAATGCATTTGATGAAGACTCTTTAGAGGTCGCTATTGAATCTTACTACAGATCCGTTGATGAAAACGGCAATCTTACAGATCTTGTGACCGTTCCCACCGGCTCCAACTCTCCTGCATATACAAAGGAAGTTGACGGCTATGTTCGTATTTGGGGTGAGGGCAGCGGTAACGCTTCCGAAAGTTTCGTTCTGAAACTTTACTCCGAAGAAACTCTCATCGCTACCACCACGCTCAACAACGTTGGCGGAATCATCGACGGTGACGTTAACGTAACCTGGAACTTCTTCTATCCCAGCTCCAATGACGAATATTGGACTACCACATGGGAAGAAGGGCATCCGAAAACAACTGCACAGCCCACCAAGGTTGAGCTTTACATCGACGGCACTCTCGTGGCTACCACAGATGCTCAGATGAACGCTCCCGATAACCTCAATCCCGTTGTTTGGACCGAGCTCGGCGGTGTGGAAGCCGAAGTCATCGAAATTCGCACTTGGGATGATCTCAAGGCACTTGATGCACGCGTTGAAGGCGGTGATATGCTTGAGGGCGTGATCGTTAAGCTGATGAACGACATCGACCTGTACGAAATGGGTACAGACGGTGAGGCCGTAAGTTTTAACCCCATCGGTGCCAATAAGGCTTACTTCAAGGGTACATTTGACGGTCAGGGATACACCATCAGGAATATGTACCAGAGCGGTTGGGCGCTTGGCTATGACTGGTACAATTATGGTACCATCGGTCTGTTTGCATACCTTTGGGATGCAACGGTCAAGAATCTGACTATCGAAAATGCAGAATGCCTCGTTGAAGGCGGTAATGTAGCCGGTATTGCAGGTTGCGCGTGGGGCGACTGTACCTTCGAAAATATTACAATCAAAAATTCCACATTTGCAACCTACAACAACCGTGCAGCCGGTATCGTTGGTTACACCGGCGGCGAAGGCACCATGACCTTCAAAAATATTACGGTTGATGAGGATACTGTAATTGCCGCTCTGTGGGGCTCCTACGATTGTACTCTCGGCGGCGTGGTCGGTTCCACACATAGCAACAATGTAACAAAATACGTCTTTGAAGATGTAACCGTTGCTTGTAAGCTTGATTGCTATAATGACGTAACCGCATCTTATAAGTGGTATTCCTACAGAATGTGCGGTATGCTCATCGGCAGCATGAAAGCATTGCAGGAGGGAACAACCGACGTAGATCCCCGCGATACCGTTACTCTGAAGAATGTCAATATTACCATCGGCGAATGGGCAAACCAGACATACATCTGGGACGACTCTCTCAGCAAGGGTTGTCAGCGCGTTGAAGCCGGCTATAGCTATGGCGGTGTGGATGTAAGCCAGTATCCCGATGCTGAGGTCGAAACCATCGGCTTTAACACCATTATCGGCGGTCCTCAGTCGCAGAGCTCCGGCTATTACGGCTCTGACATCACCAAACTTGAGGAACTCGAAGGCTTTGAAGAACAGGTAGCTGAATTGGATGTTACTGACATCGCACTTGAGATCAGAAGCCGTGTCGCACAGGTTGGCGAGACGTACTTCACCAGCCTCCAGACTGCAATTGACAGCGCAAACGGCGAGACCGTAATTCTCATCGCTAACGCGACCGAGAACATCACGATTGCAGAAGGTGCAACTGTCGTAATCGACCTCGGCGGAAAGACGCTGAACGGTTATATTGCTCCTTGCTCGCCTGCTTCTCTGACGATTTCGAACGGTTCTGTCAAGAATACAGATTCTTCTGTCAGTGCGCTTGAGATCAACGCAGGCACGCTGACTCTCACAAATGTCAACATTGATTCCGCACGTCATGCAGTCCGCATCGACGGTGCGGTTACCGCAACCATCGACGGCGGTACCTACCGTTCTGCGATCGGTGAAGGTACCGGTACGTACCATGCAGTAAATATCTCCGGCGATGCTTATGTTACCGTTAAGAACGGTACATTCGTGGGTCCGAAGGGCACTACTGCTGACAGCGGTTCTGCAATTTGCACAAAAGCTGTAGTTATCATTGAAAACGGTTCATTCAGCGGCGGTAAGAACAGTACCCTGGTTACAAAAGACAGCGGTTCTGTTGTAATCACCGGCGGCACCTTCGATCAGGATCCCACTGCTTACGTGGCTGACGGCTACAAAGCTGTAGAGGCAGACGGTGTTTATACGGTTGTAATGGTTGTCTATGTCGCGGAGATGAACGGAACGAAGTATGAAACTCTTGCCGAAGCCGTAGCTGCTGCCGGTGAGAATGACACTATCACTCTTATTAAAGACGTAGCTTTGACTGATACGCTGACGATTCCTGCGGACAAGAAGATCATCCTTGACCTCGCAGGCTATACGGTCAGCCAGACGAAGGAACAGACCGCAGGCTATCAGATGATTCTCATTGACGGTACGCTTACCGTGGAGGACTCTGTCGGCGGCGGTAAGATCAGCTATACCGACTCCGGCAACGGCGGCGAGTACATTTCCGATACGATTTACAACAGAGGCGTGCTCGTAATCAACGGCGGTACGATCGAAAACCTCAGCTCTGCTACGGTTGCATCGAACGGTTATCCGCACGCTGTGGATACGTATTCCGGTATCCGTGATACTTCCGTTACGATCAACGGCGGCACGGTGTACTGCGCGGAATATTCCGCAATCCGTATGTTCTGCGTGAGCGAAACCTATAAGAACGATCTGACCATCACAGGCGGTACGATCAAGGGTGCTGTGGATGCACAGAACGGTTCTAAGGATAAGGCTTGTGTCGGTGCGCTGAATATCACCGGCGGTACGTTTGAGACCACTGCCAATGCAAACAACATCCGTATTGCAGACTGGCACTACTACGGCAGTACGGCTACCATCAGCGGTATCGAGGTTTCCGTTTCCGGCGGTAACTTCAACGGCGGTATCTACAACAATATCGGTACGGTTGAAAAGTTCATCACCGGCGGTACGTTCACGGTTGACCCTTCGGCTTATGTGGTGTTCGGCTATGAAGCAACGGAGAGCGAAGGCGTTTACGGCGTTGCTGCGTCCGCTATCATCAAAATCAACAATGCCGATGATCTCCTCGCATTTGCGGCTCTTGCCAATGCAGGCAACACCTTCTCCGGCAAGACTGTCGAGCTTACGGACGACATCGATCTTGGCGGTATGACATGGACTCCCATTGCCAAGTTTGCGGGTAAGTTCTACGGTAATGATTATACCATCAGCAACTTCGTGATCGATGCAACGGCTGCACACGGCGGTTTCTTCAACGTTCTGGAATGGGCAGTGATTGATGATCTGAATCTGGCTGACGTTACCGCAACTGTAGGCGCTTACCGTTTCGGTACGCTTGCCCGCAGCATCAATCAGACTTGTATCGGTGATGTTACAGTTAAAGACGTAACTGTTACTACTACCAATTCTGAGGCTTTTGTGGCAGGCTTGTTCAGCCACGGTACCGTAAACTCCAATATGACGGTAAATAACTGCACGGTTGAGAATTTCACCGTTAATGCACAGAACGGTGCAATGCTGATCGGCGGTATTACGACCTTTGTTCAGAAAAACGGCACTGAGGCTGAAGACACAAACGTAATGGAGAACCTTCATGTTAAGAACATCAAGGTTACCGTTAATGATACCGACGGTTATGCAGGCGTAGGCGGACTTATCGGTCAGACGCAGACTGTATGGCAGAATCCTCATTTCAAGAATTGCTCTGTAACCGGTCTTGATGTTACCGCAACAGGCACGGTTGACGTGGGCGGATTCATGTGCTATCCCGGCTCGTGGACCTATGCAACCGACTGCACAACCGAAGGTAAGATCGACGTTTCCGGCGTAACCTCTGCAAATAATTATGCAGGTGGTTTCTTCGGTGACTACGGTTGGGGTGATAACGTCGGCAAGGGTGACCACAAGATCACCAACTGTACGGCAGACGTCGATATTATCACCAAGTATGCGTCGGCAGGCGGCTTTGTCGGCTCCGGCACGAACTCCGAAGGTAGAAACAAAAACATTACCTTCACCGATTGTGAAGCGAAGGGCACTGTGACTCTCGCCGAGGGCGGCACTGCCAATATCGGCGGCTTCGCAGGCGAGGCGGATCGCGGTATCTATATCGACTGTACCGCGGCACAGGAACCCTTCATCGGCGGTACTCTGAATGATTCGATCGAAATTCATAATTACGTCGCACAGATCGGTGACGTATCATACGACTCTCTCGATGAGGCACTTGCGGCCGCATCGAACGGACAGACGGTTAAACTGGTTGCCGATACGGAAACGGCGGCACTTGTGGTCAGCACCGGCATTACGGTTGATCTTGCAGGATACGATCTGACGGCAGGCTACGTCGTCACGTTCAAGGGTGCTGCCATCATCGACAGCAACAGTCAGATTGCCGATGCCGAGCTCGGCGCGCTCATCGCACCGCAGGATCTCGTCCGTCTGGACGGTCAGAACGCGAACTACTGTCCCGTATGGAACGGTACGGCGTACAACTTCGGTTATGTATCCGTAAATGTAAGACAGTACGGTGTCAATGAGTCCGGTGCAGTTTACTATAACTTCCGTTATGACTTTACAGGTCAGAGAAGCGGTCTTGAGTCATTCTTTGCAAACGATGAGAGCACACTCGTTAAGGTGAAACTCACCTGGACAACGGTAAACGGAAATATCAGCGAGCAGAGCTTTACCATGCCGAGAGAGAAGGCACAGAGTATGGCAGAAATTCAGGATAAATTTGTTTCCCTTACCGTTACCGGTCTGAGCGGTATTCAGGATCTCAGCATTTGTGTAATTATCGAATCCACTGCTACGCAGGTAGCGGTTGAAGGCGGCACTGTGACGCTCAGTGTTGCAGGTTAATTTAAGAACAGGAGAATAGAATCATGAAGAAACTTTATCAGAAACCCGAAGCAGAGATCATCGGACTGCGTATCCGTGAGCCGATCGCCGATCAGGCAGGTGTCGGAAGCTGGGGCTCCGGCATCGATGAGGATATTGTAGACCCGTGATCTGTAAAATCGCAGATCTTACCGTGGATGTTCCGTCGGCGGGGGGGCTTTCCCCCCGCTTTACGGAATATCTGTACGAGTTTCGCGGGCAGACGGACATCCGAATCGATGCAGCGCAGTACCGTCACGCAAAATATCCGAACGCATCGGCAGAGCTTATCGCCTACATTGAATCCGGTATGCAGTTTCATCGGGAGATTCTGCGCTTTGACGGGATGATGCTTCATTCCTCCGCCGTTGCATTGGGCGGGTGGGCGTATCTCTTTTCAGGTCCTTGCGGCGAGGGAAAATCCACGCACGCAAAGCTATGGAAGGAGGTGTTCGGAAGTGAGGCGGTCATCATAAATGACGACAAGCCTACACTCCGCCGTCTGGATGGGAGATGGTTTGCCTACGGCACGCCGTGGTGCGGCAAGGATGGGATTAACGTGAATCGGAAAGTGCCGCTCGGCGGCATCTGCTTTTTGAAGCAGGGTACGGAAACCCGTATCCGCCGTCTTGAAAATCCCGAATCTACCGCCAACGTGATTCTGCAAACCATGCACAGATTCAAGGATGAAGAGAATCTGACCAGAATGCTGTCTCACGTTGACAAGCTGGTGCGTGAGATTCCGATGTTTGAATTGGAAAATCAGCCCGTACCCGATGCCGCACGTCTCAGCTTTGAAACGATGCACCGTGCTTTGAAGGAGGCTTCACTGTGAAAATCAAAAATGGATTTGTGCTCCGCGAGGTTGCCGAGCATTGGTTTGTTCTGCCCGTCGGGCAGGCATCGGTCGATTTCAACGGAATGATTTCTTTGAATGAGTCCGGTGTGCTCCTCTGGCAGACGCTTGAGGCAGGCGGAGATCGGGAAGCAATGTGCGAGGCTTTGCTTGCAGAATATGAGGTGGAGCGCGCGCAGGCGCTTTCGGATGTGGATGCGTTCATCAAGGTATTGACGGACGCAGGCTGTATCGAATAACAACAGATTTCAAACGCCGTGCGGGACGTGCAGATTCTGCAATACCAGCGCGGCGTTATCTGTCCGTTTTATGGAGGTATATTGTGAAAAAAAGATTACTTGCTTTTCTCGGGGCATTGCTTCTGCTTTTTTCCGCCGTCGCGGTACACGCTGCCGGATTTACAGCAAAGCAGCTTCGCATAGCTGACGCACTTCATCATGTCGGTCTGTTTCTCGGAACAGGCTCGGGGTATGAGTTGAACAGACAGCTAACCCGTACCGAGGGCATGGTGCTTCTTGTCCGCATGCTCGGACAGGAGCAGAATGTGCAAAGAGGCGGATACGAATGTCCGTTTACCGATGTCGCTGAGTGGGCGGTGAATTATGTCGGCTACGCATATGAGAACGGTATTACGCGCGGCTATTCGGACACGGAGTTCGGTGCCGAAGATCCGATGACGGATTATATGTTTCTGACGCTTACACTCCGTGCACTTGGCTATAACGATAAAGGTGCAAATACGGAATTTGTCTGGGACGATCCGTATGCACTGGCACAGAAAATCGGACTGATTTCTTCGGGAAAATCGGATAAGGATTTTATTCGTGCCGATGCTGTGGAGGTTTTTTGGAACGCATTTAAGCAGAACGACTATGAGTTGGCGCATAAGCTCATCCGATGGGGCGTGTTTACCGAAAAGCAGCTCAGTGAAGCGATTGAAATTTACACCTACGGCAGGATCGTGACGGAAGAAACCACACGGGACGCGGATGGGGACACAGATGATGCAACCCCCGAAGTAACCGCACCGAATACTCCGCCTGCACCGTCCATACCTCAGCAAACGGAAACGACAACGCTTCCGCCCGTGCCGAGCGGTTCGATCTCTTATGAGGAATATATAGCCATGAGCGGTGAGGAGCAGGAGGCGTACTTTATGCAGTTCTCCGATCCGATGGCGTTCTTTGTATGGCTGGAGACCGCTAAAGCAGAGTACGATGCCAAAAACCCGAGCATTGACATTGGTGACGATGGCAATATTGATCTCGGCGGACTTGGAAGCTGATACTGCCACGGTGGAAACGGCAAAAATACAAGAGGTGTCGGTGACCGCTGTTTTTCCCGTGTTGGAGGAGCTTCTTTCCGTCGGGACGAGCGTGGAGATCACGGTCAGCGGAAACAGTATGTATCCGATGCTGAAGCATCAGATCAGCCGTGTACGTCTTGCTCCCGTCGGAGCTTTGCGGATAGGCGATCTTCCGCTTTACCGTAGGGAGAACGGCGCATATGTTCTGCACCGTATCGTCGGACGGAAGGAAGGCGGCTATGTCTGCTGCGGAGACAATCAGCGCGAGCTTGAATTTGGCATCCGTCGGGAGCAGATTGTCGCTGTAGCGACCGATTATTACCGCAATGACCGTTGGCGATCCTGTGCATCATGGTCGTACAGGATGTATGCACGCGTGTGGATTGCGATTCGTCCGTGTCGCCACGCCTTTCTGTCGGTCGGTCGGTGGGTGTTTCGGCTTCTCAGGCGGGCGAAAAATCACTTCGAAAAGTAAAAGAACCCTTGCTGCGCTATCGCAGCAAGGGTTTGTCATTTCATGATTTCAGCCGTCAGACGGCAGAAATCGAGGGGGGATAGCTTCTCGCCGCGGATGTCCGTGCGGATACCGAGGGAGGCAAGCGCCGCCTCCGTTTTTTCTTTCGGAAACAGAGAAGAAAGCGCATTTGGGAGTGCCTTGCGCCGCATGACAAATGCCGTATCGATTACCGCAGTCAGCTTGTCAAAATACGGAGCGAACCCGTCACCCGTCGGGCAGTCGGGATACAGATCACGGAGCCCATTCGGATATGTGTCAATCTGTAAAACGGCGGATTCCACCTTCGGAACAGGATAGAAATTGCCTGCCGATACGGTAAAAGCACGCCTTGCGCACCCATGCAGAGCGAGCAGAACGGAGGTCGCGCTGTAATCGCGGTCGCCTGCCTCGGCGCACACGCGGTCAGCAAATTCGCGCTGTACGAGCAGCGTAATGCGCGTGATAGGCGATGTTCCGTCAGGGCGGTACGCATCCAGCAGAGCAGTGAGAATCGGCGTCGTGATGTAATACGGCAGATTTGCGCAGACGTGCACCGATCCTCCGTCTGCGATCTCGCCGATCAGCGCGCGTGCGTCCGTTTTCATGAAATCGGCGTGGATGACGCGCACGTTTTCGCAGTCGGAAAGCGTCTCGGCGAGGACGGGGATCAGTCCGTCATCGATCTCCACCGCCGTGACGGCAGGATACCGTGCGGCAAGCTCGCGCGTCAAAGCCCCGATGCCGGGACCGATTTCGAGCACGCGCACGCTGTCCGCGTTTTCTCGCGCAAATACAGGCTCGGTATATGCCGAGGTGTCCGCAATTTCCTCGGGGATGGCGGCATTCACAAGAAAATTCTGCCCGAACGATTTGCGCGGCGCGATGCCGTGCTTTTCCATAAGGGCGCGGATTTCCGTAAGATTACATAAATTCATATCGTACACCTGATGCAAGAAAGGGGGGCTGTATGCCCCCCGATTTGATTAAAATGCGATCTTTTCTGCGATGTAGGACTCAAGATCCGCGATCGGAATACGAACCTGCTCCATCGTGTCGCGGTCGCGCACGGTGACACAGCCGTCCTCTTTGGATTCAAAGTCGTAGGTGATGCAAAGCGGCGTGCCGATCTCGTCCTCGCGGCGGTAGCGCTTGCCGATCGAGCCTGCGTCATCGTAGTCCACCATGAACGTCTTGGACAGACGTGCGTAGATTTCGCCTGCCTCCTCAGAGAGCTTTTTCGAAAGCGGCAGAACGGCAGCCTTGAACGGAGCCAGTGCCGGATGCAGGTGCATGACAACGCGTACATCGTTTTTCTCTGCGTCAATGATTTCCTCATCGTATGCCTCAACGAGGAATGCGAGCGTTACGCGGTCTGCGCCGAGCGACGGCTCAACAACGTAAGGGACGTATTTTTCGTTCGTTTCGGGATCGAAGTACTCCATCGGCTCGCCGGAGTGATTCTGGTGCTGGGTGAGGTCGTAGTCCGTGCGGTCAGCGATACCCCACAGCTCGCCCCAACCGAACGGGAACATGAACTCGAAGTCCGTCGTAGCCTTGGAGTAGAAGGAGAGCTCCTCCGGATCGTGGTCGCGCAGGCGGAGATTCTCCTTGGCGATGCCGAGATTGTAAAGGAAATCAGCGCAGTATCCTCTCCAGTAGGTGAACCACTCCAGGTCGGTGCCGGGCTTGCAGAAGAACTCCAGCTCCATCTGCTCAAACTCGCGCGTACGGAACGTGAAGTTACCGGGCGTGATCTCGTTGCGGAAGGACTTACCGATCTGCGCAACGCCGAAGGGAACCTTCTTGCGGGAGGTGCGGGCGATATTTTTGAAGTTGACGAAGATGCCCTGTGCCGTTTCGGGACGGAGATACAGCGTGTTTGTGCTGTCCTCGGTAACGCCCTGGAACGTCTTGAACATCAGGTTGAACTTACGGATGTCGGTGAAATCCTTCGAACCGCAGTCGGGGCAGACGATGCCGTGCTCTGCGATGTATGCGGAGAGCTGCTCGTTCGACCAGCCGCCCGGGTTGTCGGCGAGACCGTTTGCGGCGGCATAATCCTCAATCAGCTTGTCCGCGCGGTGACGGGTCTTACATGCCTTACAGTCCATCAGCGGATCGGAGAAGCCGCCGAGGTGACCGGAGGCCACCCACGTCTCGGGATTCATCAGAATGGCGGAGTCAAGACCGACGTTGTACGGGCTCTCCTGCACGAATTTCTTCCACCAGGCGCGCTTGACGTTGTTCTTCAGTTCAACGCCGAGAGGACCGTAGTCCCAGGAATTGGCGAGACCGCCGTAGATTTCGGAGCCTGCGTAAACGAAGCCTCTGTTTTTGCAGAGAGCAACGACTTTTTCCATCGTTTTTTCGGTGTTGGGCATGCGTGTACTCATAGTGTGGAGTATCCTTTCGAAGATATATGATTATGTTTGATTAACTGTTGTTTGTGCCTATGACCTTGCGATAGCTTTTGAACATAACGATACCGGACGCGGTGCTCGGAGAAAACCAGGCATTTTCCGTCTCTGTTGCGGATATGTATCTGCCGGGATAGTCCAGCGTTTTGACTGTGAAGGTATCACTGCTTATCGCACAGATGAGCTCCATACGGGACACGAGATCCTTTGTCGTGAAATTCGAGTCAATCCAGCCGCTTTCATAGATTTTGTCGTAGAATGCGGTAAATTCCGCCTGCGGAAGTGCGGTAACCTTTGTCAAAATCGCGGAGAGAATGTCCACTAAAAGATCGTTTCGATCCGCGAGTGCCGCAGCGGAGGAGTAGTCCTCCCACATCATCAATGCGATCGAGCCGGCACCGTCAATGGTGTTGCTTCCGATCGTGTAAAACGGTTCCGTGAAGCCATCCTCCGGCCTCTGCGAGGTGGAAACGCGACCGTCGTAGTACAGTTCTTCCTTCAGATAGAGTGGGAAGCCGCCCATTTCAAAGACGATGTCGTAAAGCTCGGTCACGTTGACGTGCAGATGAAAATCAATGGTAAGACCGGTCATCGCGGCGACCTGATCGACGATGTAATTTTTACCGTACAGGTTATAAAGATCGCCGAGCGTGTGATCGCCTGTCGGCGTGTTTACACGTGTGATGGCAGGGAAGACGGTGTATGTAAATTCTTTCCGTTCCTTGTCTGCGCGGAGAAGCACGGTAGCCACGGCACGCGGATAGCGGTACTCTTTGCCGAGAAGCCCGAACTCTCCCGTTTCTCCCGCTTCCAGCTGTTCCTTGAGCGTGTCCTGATCGGGGAAGTAATCGTCAAACATATCGGACTGATAATCCGTTACGATAAAGAGCATGTTGAAGGAGTCACCCTGGATGGACGCATCCGGGTCGTCATTGACGGAGGGATTGTCGGGCACAGAGGTGTCGGACGGGGACGGATTGCCGCTGTTTTCGGGAGTGAGAATCCCCTCCAGCTCACTGGATTCCGCCGCGAAAATGCCCGTGATCGTGTTGGTGAGGAATTTCGTGGCAAAATATGCCGCCGAGCCGAAAATGAGCGCAGCAATCAGAAAGGTTATGAAAAAATTCTTCAGTGCCGAGAGCATACAAAACCTCCTTTACTGTACCATACCAATAATTATATAATAATTTTCAGGAAAAAGCAATAGGTAAATTTGTGAAGTACGGTATTTCAGACGAAAAAACGGAAAAAATGTTTCCGTAAAGAGCGGTTTGGCGAGAAAAAACTCTTGACAAAAAAAGCCGCTCGTTGTATAATGATTTGTGTAAGGTTTTGGTAAAATATCAAACTTATACGAATTCACCTAAAGGAGATGCTTGCTATGAAAGAAGTAAAAATTCGTTTGTCCTCTATTCAGGACGTCCGTACGTTTGTGGATACGGTGACCAAGTATAATATCGATATAGATCTGTCCTCCGGACGTTACGTGGTTGATGCGAAATCTATCATGGGTATCTTCAGTCTGGATCTGCTCAGTCCGATTACGCTGGTTGCACAGACGGACGATGCCGCGCAGGTAGAGGCACTTCTTGCCGATCTGAAGGATTTCATCGTAGAGGAATAAAGAAAAGCAAAAGAAAAAGGACGGGTGACCGTCCTTTTTTGTTTTACTGTGCGAACTGGCTGTTGTACAGATTTGCGTAAAATCCGTCTTTGGCGAGCAGCTCGCCGTGCCGTCCCTGCTCGACGATGTTGCCGTCACGCATCACGAGGATTACATCCGCCTCACGGATTGTGGAGAGACGGTGCGCCACGATGAAGCTCGTGCGTCCTTTCATCATGCGTGCAAACGCCTCCTGAATCTTTGCTTCGGTGCGCGTGTCGATCGAGGAGGTCGCCTCGTCCAGAATCAGAATCGGCGGCAGGCAGAGCATCACGCGTGTGATACAGAGCAGCTGCTTTTGTCCCGCGGACAGGCTGCCTCCGTCCTCGCCGATTACGGTATCGTATCCGTCGGGCAGACGGCGGATGAAGCTGTGCGCGTGTGCCGCTTTCGCCGCATCGATCATTTCTTCGTCGGTTGCGTCGGGACGTCCCATTTTGATGTTCTCGCGGATCGTGCCCGATTTCAGCCACGTGTCCTGGAGTACCATACCGATGTTCTGCCTCAGCGAGGCGCGTGTGAGAGCGCGGATGTCCGTGCCGTCGGCAAGGATGGCACCGGCATCTACGTCGTAAAAACGCATCAGCAGATTGATGACCGTCGTTTTTCCGCATCCGGTCGGTCCGACAATGGCGACGCGCTGTCCCGGGCGCACGTGCAGATTGAAATCGCGGATCAGCGGTCGCTCGGGTACGTAGGAGAACGATACCTCCTTTACGTCAATTTCTCCTGAGGCTTCCGTTAAAACGGCGGCGTCCGCTTGGTCGGGCGTCTCCGTCGGCGCTTCGATCAGCTCAAACAGACGGGAGGCACACGCCAGCGCATTTTGCAGCTCCGTGATGACGCCCGAGATTTCGTTGAAAGGCTTCGCGTACTGCGTTGCGTAGCTGAGAAAGCACGTCAGTCCGCCGACCGTGATCGCACCCAAAAGGGCGGCAAACGCGCCCGAAAGCGCAACGGCGGCGTAGATCAGGTTGTTCAGCACTCTTGTGCTCGGATTGACCAGGGAAGAGAAGAACACCGCCTTGAGGGAGCATTTTTCGAGCCTATCCCCAATCTCATCGAATTGCAGAAGTACGTCGTCCTCCTTTGAAAATGCCTGCACGACCTTCTGCCCGGAGAGCATTTCGTCAATCAGCGCGGTCTGCTCACCGCGCACCTCCGACTGCGCACGGAAGAAACGGTACGTTTTTGTTGCGATAAACCGTGCCAGAAGGAGCGACATCGGCGTCAGAACAACGACCACCGCCGTGATGCCCACGTGGATTGTCAGCATGAATACAAGCGTGCCGAGGATCGTTACAACGCCGGTGAACAGCTGTGTGAAGCCCATCAGAAGCCCGTCTGCCAGCTGATCCGCGTCGGTGATGACACGGCTGACCGTCGCGCCTGTCGGATGCGTGTCGGTGTAGGAAAGCGGCAGCTTCTGAATCCGTGAGAACGCTTCGTTTCTGAGATCGCGTACCACGCCGTAGGTAATGCGGTTGTTTATCATGTTCATGATCCACTGCGAAAGTGCCGCGCCGGCAACAATCACGATAATCTTCAAAAGAAGCGGTCGGATCACGTCAAAGCGCACCGCCCCCGCCTCGGTGATTGCGTCGATTGCCTCACCGATGAGGATCGGGACGTAGAGCGACAGTGCCACGGTTACGGTGGCAAGCAGCAGGGAGAAAATCAGAAAAACGCGGTATTTTTTGATGTGAGACAGCACCTTTCCGAGCGTGCCGCGCGAGGCTTTTTCTTTTGCCATCAGACTGCCGCCTCCTTTTTGAACTGGGAATCGTAGATCTCGCGGTAGATTTCGCACGTTTCAAGCAGAGATTCGTGCGTGCCGATCGCGGCAATCTCGCCGTCATCAAGCACGATGATCTGATCCGCGTGCGCGATCGATGAGGTGCGCTGGGAGACGATGAATACGGTCATCTCGCCGTCCAGTGCCTTGAGCGCACGGCGGAGGGCGGCATCCGTTGCAAAATCGAGCGCGGATGCGCTGTCGTCCAGAATCAGAATCTCCGGCTTCCGCACAAGCGCCCGTGCAATCGTCAAACGCTGTCTCTGTCCGCCGGACAGATTCCGTCCGCCTGCCTCAATCACGAAGTCCAGACCGCCGTCCTTGTCCTCCACGACCTTCTTTGCCTGCGCGGTCTCCAGTGCCGCCCACAGCTCTGCATCCGTCGCGTCGGGATTGCCGTAGAGAAGATTCTCGCGCACGGTGCCGCGGAAAAGGAGTGCCTTTTGCGGTACGGTGCCGATCTTTTTGCGGAGCACGTCCGTGTCATAGGCGCGGACATCCACGCCGCCGACCGTCACACAGCCCTCGCTTACGTCATAGAATCGCGGGATCAGGTTCACGAGCGATGTTTTGCCGCTGCCCGTGCCGCCGATTACGCCGACAGTCTCTCCTTTTTTTACGGAGAGGGAAATTTTCTCCAGCGAGGGCGCACCTGCACCGCGGTAGGTGAGCATCACGTTTTCAAAACGTACCGCATCATCGTTTTTGACATCTGCCGAAATTTCGGGATACTCCTTCATCCCCGCAGGGATTTCGAGCACCGCCTCCACGCGGTTTCCGCAGGCGACCGCTTTCGTGATCGTGATAAACAGATCCGCCGCCTTGATAAGCTCAATAAGAATCTGCGACATATAGTTGTACAAAGCAATCACGGCACCCTGCGTGAGGATACCTGCCTGAACGCGGAGCGCGCCCTTGTGAATCAGCCATACGGTTGCGAGATTGATGATGACGAACGTCACGGGATTCATGAGTGCGGAGATGCGCCCGACAAATTTCTGCCGTGCGGTGAGCGCGTCGTTCTTTTCGCGGAAATCCGCCTCCTCCGTCTTTTCTCGGCAGAACGCGCGGATCACACGGATGCCCGTGAGATTCTCGCGCACCGATCTGAGCACGCCGTCAAGTGCCTTCTGCACCTTTTTGTAAAGCGGAATGCTTGCAAGCATCACGCTGAAAACAACGACGAAAAGGGCAGGGATGGCGACCGCAAACGTGAGCGCGGCCTTCGTGTCGATCGTGAACGCCATGACCATTGCGCCGAACACGACGAACGGCGAACGGAGCAGCAGGCGGAGCGAGAGATTCACACCCGTCTGAATCTGATTCATGTCGCTCGTGATACGGGTAATCATCGTGGAGGTGCCAAGCGTGTCGAGCTCCTCATAGGAGAGCTTGCCCAGATGTGCAAACAAAGCGTGCTTGACGCGCGTGACGAATCCGACCGCGGTTTTGGCGGCGAAATACTGCGCCGTGATCGAAAACAGATACCCGACAATGCCGAGTGCGGCGAGAAGCAGGCACATCCGCAGGATGTAGCCCTTGTCCGCGTTCCCGATGCCCTTGTCAATTACGTTGGCGATTACCAGCGGCACGAGCAGCTCCAAGGTCGCCTCAATCAGCTTGAAAAGCGGACTCAGAACGATCGCGCGTCCGTACCCCTTCATGTATACAAACAGCTTTTTCACAGTCAAATCCTTTTCTGTCTGAATTTTTACCTATACAGTATAGCATAAAATTTCCCGTTTGAAAAGTGCCTTTTTGATTTTCGCCGTACTCTTGACAAAAACGTGCGTATGCGGTACAATTTTATCATAAGATGTACCGAGAGGAGAATCATTATGTCTAAGTCTACAACGGAAAAGCTACTTTCCTTTATTGAAAAATGCCCCTCCGCATTTCATGCGGCAGAGACTGTTGCAAGCCGATTGAAAGATGCCGGATTTACCGCGCTCAGCGAGGGTGACGCGTGGGAGATCGTGCCGGGCGGCAAATATTTCGTTACGCGCGGAGGCTCGTCCGTGATCGCGTTTGCCGTACCGACGGGAGACGTGCGCTCTTTTATGATGTGCGCGTCGCACACCGACAGCCCCACGTTCAAGCTGAAGGAGAATCCCGAAAAGGAGTCCGCAGGATATATCCAGCTTCATACGGAACGATACGGCGGTATGCTCTGCGCATCGTGGTTTGATCGACCGCTGTCCGTGGCGGGACGTGTCGCTGTCCGTGCGGACGGACGGATTCTCACGAAAACGGTCGCTATCGACCGCGATCTTGTTATGATCCCCAGCGTGGCGATTCACATGAACCGAAACGCCAACGACGGCGCGAGCTATAATGCCAACGTCGATATGTTCCCCTTGTTCGGTGATGCCGCCGATCGCGGCGGTGTCCGTGCGATGATCGCAAAGGAAGCAGATGTCGCCGAGGAGGATATTCTCGGCGCAGATCTGTTCCTTTATAACCGTCAGCCGGGTACCGTGTGGGGCGCGGCTGAGCAATACGTGTCCGCGCCGCGTCTGGATGATCTCCAGTGCGCGTTTGCGTCGCTTGAGGCATTTGTCGCCGCGGAAGCCGGTGAGTCGATCCCCGTTCTCGCCGTTCTCGATAACGAGGAGGTCGGCAGTCAGACGAAGCAGGGCGCGGCATCTACGTTTCTGTTCGATGTGCTTACCCGTGCCGCCGAGGCACTCTCGCTTGATTACCGCCGCCTGATTGCCGCATCCTTCCTCGTGTCCGCCGATAACGCGCACGCCGTGCATCCGAATCATCCCGAATTTGCCGATGCATACCACCGTCCGCGAATGAATGGCGGTATCGTTATCAAGCAAAATGCGAACCAGCGGTATACCACCGATGCCGTCTCGCAGGCGATCTTTGCCGAAATCTGTAAATCGGCGGACGTGCCCGTGCAGTTTTTTGCCAACCGTTCCGATATGGTCGGCGGCTCCACACTCGGCAATATCGCGAATACGCAGGTGTCGCTCAATACTGTCGATGTCGGACTTGCCCAGCTTGCCATGCATTCCTCTTATGAGACGGCAGGCGTTGCGGATACCGATTACATGATCCGTGCGCTCACAAAGCTGTTCTCCTCCTCACTGAAGGCGAACGGCGACGGCTCGTACACGATCTGCTGACCCTGTTGAAAAGTTTTCGTCCGCCTTTTTCAAAAGGCGGCAGGATCCAAGGGCGGCGCCCTTGGTCGCACCTTACTCCCATACCTCGCTTCGGCGAGGTATATTTTTTTCTGTTTTTCATACAATTTTGTGGAAAGGGGGCGTTATTTTGCATTTTGGACGACAATCGCGGCGGAGAACGGAAGCACCGCCGTGCCGGAAGGCGAATCCCTTGCGCCTGTATGCTGCGAATACGGTTGCCGTGATCGGGTGCGTTGTGTGCGTGCTGTTTTTCTGTGCCTCTGTCAGCGGATACGTCCCCGATACGGACTATCCCGAGGAGAAATCATACGCGGCGGTCGGCGCGTTTCTGCGCGATCACGGGGCGATTGCGGATGTGCTCGGCATCGACGAATACTTTCCGCAAGAGAGTGTCAGCGTCGGTGCCTTTTCCACACGCGGGGAGGATGCGTACCGCGCGTTTATTGAGGAAACCGAACGCAAATGGACGTTCTCCGATTACCTCCGTGATGCGTGGCGGTCACTTTTCGGACTGTCTTGAGACACATTCTGTTCTTTGCGGCAGGCTGGTCGATGCTCAACGGTTTTGCCGATACGTTGCCCGTTCTGCTTGCCGTTTTGCTCCATGAGATCGGGCATCTGATCGCTTGCCGTCTGCTCGGTGTGCGCGTGCATACGCTTCGCCCAACCGCCGCAGGTGCAGTGATCGGATACGATGCCGCATCCCTCTCCTACCCGAGAGAGATTGCCGCCGCTTTTGCAGGTCCTCTCGTCAATTTTCTCTCGTTTTTCCTCGTTCTCGGATGTCACGGACGCACCGCAGTGCTTTTCGGGATCACCTCGCTTACCCTTGCGCTTTTTAATCTCCTGCCGCATAAGCGTCTGGACGGCGGCGTGATTTTGTCTGCGATCCTTTCGTGTCGGTTCGGTGCGGATACTGCCGCCCGTTTCGTGCATATTCTTTCGGGAGTGCTCACCGTTCTTCTGTGGATGACCGCCGCCGCCGTCCAGATGCGGTGCGGTGGGAATCTGTCGCTTCTGCTCGTTTCCGTCTATTTGCTGATGACGATGTAATGGTGGCATAATCTTACAAAATTTGCGAAAAAATATAAAAAAATATTGCAAAAGGGGCGCGTATATGTTACAATTACTCAGCGCCTTTTTTTGCGCGGTCTCCGTGGAAGGAAAAGGACGCAATTTAGGAAAGAACGAGGACGAAAATGGAAAAAAACAAGCTGGTTGAGCTGAAGAACATCGTCAAGGCTTTTGACGGAGAACCTGTTCTCCGCGGAATCGATCTGGATATTCATGACAACGAGTTCATGACGCTTCTCGGACCGTCCGGCTGCGGTAAAACAACCCTGCTCAGAATTATCGGCGGCTTTGCTACCGCGGATACCGGTGACGTATTCTTCGACGGCGTGCGAATCAACGATGTGCCTCCGCACAAGCGCCAGGTTAACACAGTATTTCAGAAGTACGCACTTTTCCCCCATCTCAACGTGTATGAGAATGTGGCATTTGCCCTGCGGCTGAAAAAGACACCCGAGAAGGAAGTCGCTCAGCGTGTGGCGGAGATGCTCGATCTTGTCAATCTCCGCGGCTTTGAAAAACGTGGCGTTAATCATCTCTCCGGCGGACAGCAGCAAAGAGTTGCGATTGCCCGTGCATTGATCAGTAATCCCCGTGTGCTTTTGCTTGATGAGCCGCTGGGTGCGCTGGATCTCAAGCTGCGAAAGGACATGCAGACGGAGCTGAAGGCTTTGCAGCAGCGAACGGGAATTACCTTTATTTACGTAACACATGACCAGGAGGAGGCACTCACGATGAGCGATACCGTCGTTGTCATGAACGGCGGCGTCATTCAGCAGATCGGTACGCCTCAGGATATATATAACGAACCGACGAATATCTTCTGCGCGACGTTTATCGGGGAATCGAACATTCTCCCCGGTATCATGCACCGCGATTTTATGGTAGAGTTCGCCGGCAATAACTTCGCCTGCGTGGACAGCGGCTTTGAGCCAATGGAGCCGGTCAACGTCGTCATCCGCCCCGAGGATATTACGGTGGTGGAAGCAACGGAGGACACGATCAACGGCGTCGTCCGCCGCGTCACGTTCAAGGGCGTACATTACGAAATTATTGTGGAGGCGTGCTCTGTGGATTGGACGATCCATTCCACCAAGGCACCCGAGGTGGGCTCCGTTGTGGGCATCACCTTCACACCGCAGGATATTCATATCATGCACCGCTTTGAGGACGACGTCCGGGCAGGTGCGGATATTGTGCACCAATCCGGTGCGGCGGAGGCATCCGCCCAGTAAAGACTATGGCAGAGTACAGTATCCGCCGTATTTGTGCCTGCGCCCGATAGGGCAAATCTTTTCTGATTCCGGCGGGGAAACGGAGTAACATTGAACAAGAATGCAAAATTTGCCGCTTTTCCGTACCTTCTTTGGATGGCGGTGTTCATTATCGTGCCGCTTGCGCTGATCGTGGTGTTTGCGTTTACCACCACGGTTACGGTCGATGCCGACGGCAATATCCTCTCCGAAGAGGAGATTGTGGAAGTGCAGAGCGCATTTTACGAGGAATACGGTGACGATGCCGATATAGCCGAGCTCGGCCTTTCGGAAAAAACGGTGTTCACCATTCAGAATATCCTTGACGTGAGCAAGTATATGAATACCTTGCTCAACTCCATCTGGCTTGCGCTGATCGCTACGGTGATCTGCCTTTTGCTTGCGTATCCGGTGGCGTATTTTATCTCACGCCTCCATTTTACCAAGCAGAAGATGATGCTCATGCTTGCCATTCTTCCCATGTGGATGAATTTCCTTTTGCGTACCTATGCGTGGATGACGATCCTCGAGCGCAACGGTCTCTTGAACCGTCTGTTCGCGCTCGTGGGACTCGGCCCGTTTGAAATGATTAATACGCAGGGCGCGGTCGTCCTCGGCATGGTGTATAACTACCTGCCGTTCATGATTCTGCCCTTGTATTCCGTCATGACGAAGATCGACTCCCGTACAATTGAGGCGGCACAGGATCTCGGCGCGAACGGAATGACCGTCATCGGACGCGTGATTCTGCCTCTGTCCGTGCCGGGTATCACCTCAGGCATCACGATGGTGTTTGTGCCGGCGGTCAGTACGTTTATCATCTCCCGTATGCTCGGCGGCGGTACGAACATGCTGATCGGTGACCTTATCGATTTGCAGTTCCTCGGCAACGCGTACAATCCGAACCTCGGTGCCGCAATGTCGCTTGTTCTGATGGTCTTTATCCTGCTTTGCATGACGATTACCAACTCCATTGATGACGAGGGAACGGAGGTGAGTATGCTGTGAAAACCAATCGCTTTTCGTTTTCCAAGCTGTTTACAATCCTCATTTTCGTGTTTCTCTATGCACCGATCTTTGTGCTGATCGCCAATTCGTTCAATGCATCCAAAAGCCGTACCATGTGGACAGGCTTTACGCTGGATTGGTATGCCAAGCTGTTCCATAACGAAACGATTCTCACAAGCCTTGCCAATTCGCTGATAGTTGCCCTCGTGGCGGCGGTCTGCGCAACGATTCTCGGCACACTTGCCGCAATCGGTATCTACAACATGAAGCCGCTGACGAGACGCGCTGTTATGAGTGTGACGAATCTTCCGAACATCAACCCCGAGATCGTCACCGGTGTGTCGCTGATGCTTTTGTTTGTCGGTCTGAATATCGAGTTCGGCTTTACCACGCTGATTCTTTCGCATATCGTGTTCTGTGTGCCGTACGTCATTCTGAACGTCATGCCGAAGCTCAGACAGATGAACGTCAGCCTTTGCGAGGCCGCGATGGATCTCGGCTGCAACCAGCTGCAGGTGTTCCGCAAGGTCATCATTCCCGAGATCACGCCCGGCATCATTACAGGCTTCCTTATGGCGTTTACGTATTCGATCGATGACTTCGTTATCAGCTACTTCACCTACGGTGCCAAAGCGCAGACGTTGTCTATCACGATTTTCTCCATGACGCGCCGCAAGGTCAGCCCCGAGGTCAACGCACTCTCCGCGATCATTTTTGTTGTCGTGCTCGTTATCCTTCTGATTATCAATATTATGGATATTCGTAAGCATAAAAAGGAGGCAAGACGATGAAGAAGATTTTTGCACTCCTTATGCTTGCCGTATTGCTTCTCTCCCTTGTGCCGTCTGCGGCTGCCGTTGAATCAGGCTGGGAGATCGACTACTCCGACAGTGTGGATTGGAACAAGTTCCGCGATCAGGGGATTACCTTGAACGTCTACAACTGGGGCGAATACATCGCCGTGGACGACGGTGAGGAGGGCGCGTTTGATGTCAATGCCGCATTTGAGGAGCTTACGGGCATCGATGTCGTGTACTCCAACTTCGCCTCCAATGAGGAATTGTACGCCAAACTAAAAATGGGCGGCAGTCAGTACGACATTATCATTCCGTCCGACTATATGGTTTCGCGTATGATTAACGAGGGGATGCTGAACAAGCTGAACTACGACAACATTCCCAATTTTGCATACACGAATCCGCAGTTTGTAAACCCCGATTACGATCCCACAAACGAGTACTCCGTGCCGTATCTGTGGGGAATTGTCGGTATCATCTATAATACGACGCTTGTGGATGCAGATGATGACGTGTTTTCGTGGGATATTCTCTGGAACGAGAAATATGCGAACAATATTCTGATGTTCTCCAACTCCCGCGATACGTTTGGCATCGCATTGAAGAGGCTTGGCTATTCCTTCAATACAACGGATGAGAGCGCGATCCGTGCGGCGGCACAGTCGCTCATTGAGCAGAAGCCGATCGTGCAGGCATACGTCATGGATGAGATTTTCGATAAAATGATCGGCGGTGAGGCAGCACTTGCACCGTATTACGCCGGCGACGCGATCACCATGATGGAGGACAATCCCGATCTCGCATTTGCCGTTCCTCAAGAGGGCACGAACATTTTTGTGGATGCGATGTGCATTCCGAAAACTGCCAAGAATCAAGAAGCAGCCGAGATGTACATCAACTTCATGTGCGAGACGCTCGTGGCACTGAAAAATGCGGAATATGTCGGCTATGCAACGCCGCATACCGAAGCGTTTACGTATCTGGATGAAGAAACGCAGATGTCCGTCACGTATCCGGATGACGATGTTCTGGGAATCTCGGAGGCATTTATTGCTCTCCCTGACGTAACGACAACGCTTCTGGACGGTCTTTGGACGGATATTCTCAGCACCGGTGAATCCAGCCCGTGGGTGACGCCGATATTTCTTGTCATCTGTATCGCGCTCACGCTTGCGATCAACGCATTCAAGCGGCAGAGAAAGAAAAAGACAAACTTCTGATAAAAAAAGAGCACTGCTTCAACAGTGCTCTTTTTGTTCGCTTTTTCTCAAGCGGGATTCTCAACTTGAATGATACCGCGTGGGCATTTGGATACGCACGTGCCGCAACCGGTGCATTTTTCGTAATCGATTACGGCGATCTTGCCGTCCGCGAGGGTGATCGCGCCGATCGGGCAGGATTTTTCGCAAAGGCGGCAGCTGATACAGCCTGCTTCGCACTGCATACGTACCGTTTTTCCCTTCTCGGGGGAGGCACACCGCACGAAATAGTGGCTGTCGTACGGGATCATGCGGATGATTCCCTTCGGGCAGATGTCCACGCACACACCGCAGCTGCGGCATTTGTCCCGATCCGCTACCGCAACGCCGTCAACGATGGCGAGCGCACCGTACACGCATTTTTCTACGCAGCTGCCGAGACCGATGCATCCGGCGGCACAGAATTTGTCTCCGCCGCCGAGCACCTCTGCCGCATGGCAGTCCGTGATGTCCTGGTAGTGGAAACGGTGTTTTGCCGTGCCGTACGCGCCGGAGCAGAGGACGTGCGCGACCATTTTGCGCTGCTTTTCGACCTTCACGCCCATGATCTCACCGATTTTTGTGACGTCATCGGTGGAGGGGCAGGCAGTTGGCTTGGCCTCGCCCTTCACGATTGCCTCTGCGAGAGAGGCGCAGCCTGCGTAGCCGCATCCGCCGCAGTTTGCACCCGGCAGACACTCAATAATTTCATCAATACGCGGATCGCGCGTGACGCGCAAGAGCTTGGAGGCGATCGCAAGGATCAGTCCCGTGGCGATGCCAAGTCCCGCAAAGATGAGAACGGGAAGAAGAATTTCTTTCATATCGTATCTCCCTTCCGGCTCAGGCGAAGCTGATGCCGCTGAAGCCCGAGAATGCCATGGCGACCAGTCCTGCCGCAATCAGAATGAGGGGGAATCCGGCAAAGGATTTCGGCGGATGCGCGTACTTCATGCGCTCGCGCACACCGGCAAAGATTACGATTGCCAATGTGAAGCCGAGGGCGGCGGAGAAGCCGTAGACGACCGATTCAATGAACGTATATCCCTCGCTTACGTTCAGAAGTGCCGCACCGAGGACGGCGCAGTTCGTCGTAATCAGCGGCAGATAAATGCCGAGCGCACTGTAGAGCGCGGGGATGAATTTTCTGAGGAACATCTCAATGAACTGCACGAGCGTCGCAATAATCAGAATAAACGCGATCGTCGTGAGGTATTCGATCTTCGCCGGGACAAGTATGTAGTGGTATACCGCATAGGTGACCGCGCCGGAGATCGTCATGACGAAGGTGACAGCCATGCCCATGCCGAGGGCGGTGTCCGGCTTTTCCGATACACCGATGAAGGGGCAGATCCCGTAGAACTTCGAGAAGATGAAGTTTTCCGTCAGAATCGCACCCAGCATCAAAATGAAAATTTCACTCATGTGTCTGCCTCCTTCGCCCGTTCGGCTTTTGCTTTTTCACGTTTTTCGCTCCATGTACGGTATTTGTTAAATGCCGCACAAAGGAAGCCGAGCGTCAGAAATGCGCCTGCCGGCATGATAAAGATCGTTGCGGGCGGATACCAATCGCCAAGCACGCGGATACCGCCGCTGCCGTCCGCTGCGGCAAAGAGGATGCCCGTGCCGAGCAGCTCGCGCACGAAAGCGAGTGCAATCAAGGCGAGTGTGTAGCCGACGCCGGAGGCAAGACCGTCAATAATGGAGGGCAGGGGCTTGTTTTTCGATGCAAAGGATTCCGCCTTTGCGAGAATGATGCAGTTTACAACGATCAGCGGAATAAACAAACCGAGTGATTTGTCAAGCGCAGGCAGAAAAGCCCGCACGATCAGCTCGACCGCCGTGACGAATCCCGAAATAATCAGGATAAACGCCGCAATGCGCACCTGCTTCGGGATACAGTGCCGCAGGATGGAAATAAACAGATTGGAAAAGATGAGCACGGCAGTGAAGGAAAGTCCCATGCCGATGGCATTTGTGACGGAGGTCGTGACGGCGAGTGTGGAGCACATGCCCAAAAACTGCACCAGTACCGGGTTGTTTGTCACAATGCCGTCCTTCATCTGGGAGAGGAAGGTTGGTTTTTTGTTCATAAAGGATTGCTGCCTTTCTGAGAGGTTAGCGGATTAAAATTCGAAGGAATCATCGGAAGTTTCGGCTTCTTCGGTCGTTTCGGGAGAAGAATATACGGGGGATGAATATTCGGGCTCTGTGTCTGTTTCCGCGGAGGTGTCCTCGGGAAGTGTTTTTGCTTCTGTTTCGGTTTCCGTTTCGGGGGATGTGTCCTCCGCAAGCGGTTCCGTGTCGGTTTCCGGTGCAACGGTTTCTTCTTCCGGTTCCGTTTCGGGCGGATCTGTTTCCTCCGGTACGGGATCGGTATCATCAGGGACAGGCACCGTTTCCGGCGGTTCTGTCGTTTCATCTGCGAAGACTGTATCGGAGCCGGCGATGATTACGTTGTTCGTCTCCTCTGCGGTATCGATCGGATCGACGGAGGGGAGCGTTTCCTCGGCGGAGGTGTCCGCCGATCCTGTTGTTTCGGCGGCGGTGTCCTCGGGGATCGGCTCTGTTTCCGGTTCCGCAGGTGCTGTATCGGCAGGCGTTGTATCCGCTGCCGGCGTATCGGTGACGGGCGGCGGAGCAGTCTGTGCTGTGCTGACCGTCAGGCTGTTTTCTGCCGCGATTTTCCGTGCATCAAGATCGAGAGAAAGGGCGGCGTTTACCGCGCGGGTTACGGCACGGGAGGATACGGTAGCACCTGAGATGGCGTCAATATTTTCACCGATTACAAACAGTTCACTTCCGCGGAACTGATCGAGGAAGGAGGGACTTTTTGTTTTTGTTCCGATGCCGGGGGTTTCCGCCATGGATATGATTTCGATGCCGCAGACGGCACCGTTTGTGTCAAGTCCGACCATCAGCGACATAACACCGCCGAATCCGTTCTCCGTTACGGATATACAGAATCCGACAAGCTCGTTTTCACGGATGGCGAGATACGTTTCACGACCGCCCTCCGTGTTGTACAGGGAGGCGTATGTAGCCTCTGTGAAGATCGCCAAAACAGCGTTTTGCTTTTCCTGTGCGGCGTTGTGGGCGATCCGATCCTTCGTGACAGCGTTGACCGCCGCAAGCATCAGCGATACCGCGATGCAGATAATAACCAGCGGCAGGCAGATGGCGAGAATGCCGGCTTCTTTTTTCTCGGGTTTGGCAGGCGGCACCGATGTGGGGAGTTCCTTTTCCTCCGAAGTTTCTTCTCTTTTCGGGGGGGATTCGGGTGCAATGCCTTTTTCCTTTTGTTTTTTCTTCTTCTTATCAGCCGTGTTCGGTCGCGAGGGCTTTTCCTCTTTCGGTGCGACATCAACCGGCGCAGGTTCTGCGATAGGCTCGGGCTCTGCGATCGGCTCGGGCTCGGCGATCGGCACGGGCTCGGCAACCGATGCAGGCACGGAGGTTGGTTCTTCTGCGGCTTCGGGAGCACTTTCCGCGACGATATTGGCTTCCGTGTCGTCCGTGATTACCAGATCGTCTGTAATATTCAGATGATCGGCGACATCGGGGTCGTACGTGATTTCCAGATCGTCCCAGCTGTCCGCCTTTTCAGCGTTTTTCTTGACATCGGACGGTACCGCGGGCTTCTTTTCCTCGGTCTGTGCGTTATTTTTCTTTTCTTTCACGGTTGTAACCTCCGAATCGTACGGGCATTGTATAGCGGTCGATGTACCATACGAACAAATTCATAATGAGAATCGAGAAGGACACGCCCTCAACATAGCCGCCGAAATAGCGGATGAACACGGTAATCAGTCCGCATCCGATGCCGAAGATCACACGCCCCTTGGCGGTGACGGGCGATGTCGCGTAATCCGTTGCCATGAAGAACGCACCGAGCATCAGACCGCCGGAGAGGAGCTCACACAGCATAAAATCGATCGGCGTGGAGGACGCACGGGGGAAGAAAAGCGTGAGCGCGGCGACCGTGCCGAGATAGGCGACGGGAATGTGCCACGTAATCACACGGCGGATCAGGAGATACACACCGCCCGCGATCAGAAGCAGGGAGGAGACTTCACCGATACATCCCCCGATATTGCCGAAAAAGAGATCGGTCATCGTGACATCGGGGAGTACACCTGCTTTCAGGGAAGCAAGAGGTGTGGCGGAAGCCACAACATCCGCAGAGGCAAGCGTAGTCAGCTTTGTGCCGAACGCAGGGAAGGTGCCCATCTCATTCGGCCACGCAAAGAGGAATACGCGTGCCGCTAAGGCGGGGTTTACAATATTTTTGCCGATGCCGCCGAAAAGCTGCTTTACGACAATGATGGCGAAGAATGCGCCAACGATGGGAATCCAGATCGGAACGGCAACGGAGAGATTCATCGCAAGCAGCAGACCGGTCACGGCGGCGGAAAAATCGCCGATTGTGACGGGACGGCGAAGAATGAGCTGGAACAGTGCTTCAAACAGCACACAGGCGGCAACGGAGACGATGCCGATCATCAGTGCGCGGAGACCGAATACGTAGACGCCCCAGATAAACGCTGGGAGCAGTGCGAGGATTACGTCCAGCATGACGGTGCGTGTAGTATCGTGCGTACGCAGATGCGGCGCGGGAGAAATGATCGGGATATACGTCCCCTCCGCAAGCAGAGCGTCTGTCCGTGCTTTCGCTTCGGCTGCCGGATCGGACTCAGCCTGCGCCGTCTCGGCGGTGTCCGCCGTTTCGGTCACTTCGACCGTTTCCTCTGCCGTGTTTTTTTCGTTCATATCCATAAAAGGCAGTATGTCCTTTCGTTTTGATGGGATTATTTTTTCAGAAGGGCGAGCTTTTTGATGCCCGTCTTGGCGATACGGATGTCGTTGGTCAGCTCCAGTCCGCCCGGGCAGTTGTAGGAGCACGTGCCGCATTCCACGCAGGACATCGCGCCGAACTGCTCCGCACGGTCAAATTCACGGGAGCGGGAGAACTGCGCGATATAATTCGGCATCAGAAACATCGGGCAGTTTTTGACGCACCGACCGCAGCGGATGCAGGCAGGCGGCGTGCCGTCCGTATAGACGTGCTTCTGGGAAAGGAGCAAAATTGCGGACGTGCCCTTGGTGACGGACATGTTCGGATCCCACACAGCACGTCCCATCATGGGACCGCCGGTGACGATTTTCTTTGGCGTCTTTGTCAGACCGCCGCAGAAATCGATCAGATCGCGGAAGGAAGCGCCGATCGGCGCAAGCACGTTCTTCGGCTCGGCGATACAGTCGCCGTCCACGGTAACGATGCGCTTGACAAGCGGCATACCGTGCGCGAACGCATTGAACACGGCGGCGCACGTCTCCGCGTTGAAGATCACACAGCCGACCTCGGCGGGGAGCTTGCCGGCAGGCAGCTCGCGTCCGGTCAGTGCGTAGATGAGCTGACGCTCGTCTCCCTGCGGATACTTCGTTTTCAGAATCTTCACGGAGATCATCTCACTGCCTGCGATGAGGGCTTCAATCTTGTTTGCCGCGTCGAGCTTGTTGTCTTCGATGGCGATGTATGCCGTATGTACGCCGAGTGCCTTGAGCAGAATCTTCACGCCGTTAATGAGCGAGGCGGGATTTTCCAGCATCAGGCGGTGGTTGGCGCAGATGAACGGCTCGCACTCCGCGCAGTTTATGATGATCCGATCCGCCTTGCCGATCGCGGAGGAAATTTTTGCGTGGGTGGGGAAGGTGGCACCGCCCATGCCGGAGATGCCGGCCTTCTTCACGATTTCGATGATTTCCTTCGGTGAGGTATCCGTGAGTGCCTTGTCAAACGGCTTCACGGTGTCGGCAGGGGTGTCCAGCATATCGTTTTCGATCACGATGTTCGGGAGCTTGTTGCCGAAGGGAGCGTATTTTTCCTCAATAGCGATTACCTTGCCCGATACACTTGCATGGACGGGACAGGAAAGACCGCTCGGTGCCTCGCCGATGCACTGTCCGACTGAGACCGTGTCACCGACCTTGACCGTCGGGGTGCAGGGAGCACCGATGTGCTGGAGAAGCGGAATGGATACCGTTTTGGGGGACGGAAGCGTTTCGATCCGTTTTCCGCGTGTGTTTTTATGTTCTTCAAGATGAATGCCGCTGCGGAAGGTATAAGCCAAAAATATCACCTCTTGCGGTTTTATGTATTGTAATGATAATATTATACAATATATGCGAACAAATTACAATAGGTATTCGGCAAAAATGCAAAAAGAAAGCGCAAAAAAGAGCACGGATCGGGGGCATTCCGTGCTCTTTTGGCTCAATTTAAGCGTTTCAGCCGTATACGAACCAGATATAGAGATACGCAGGAATGATTGCTGCAAGCGTGAACGGGATACCGATGCGGAAGAAGTCACCGTTTTTCACGGTGTATCCCTCACGGCGGAGAATGCCGATGCCCGTGATATTCGCGGAAGCGCCGATCGGTGTGCAGTTGCCGCCGAGCGTTGCGCCGGAGAGGAGTCCGAAATAAAGCACGGTCGGATCCATGCTCAAAGAGGCGGCGAGTCCGCCGATAACGGGGATCATCGTGGCAACGTACGGGATGTTGTCAATAAATGCGGAGATCACCACCGATGCCCATACGATCAGCGTGTACAGGAGGAATACGTTGCCGCCGCCCAGCGATTTGAGCAGGTTTGCCGCCGCATCGATCACGCCCATGTGGTCGATACCGCCGATCATCAGAAACAGACCGAACAGAAGCCCGATCGTTTCAAAATCGATTGCTTTCAGAGGTGCAATTGCCGCCTTTGCCGACTTGTTTTTGATGCACGTGTACAAAAGCCCGATGAGTAAAAGACCCATGCAGATGAGACCGTTGGTAGTGTCCGGCTTGTTTTCGATAAAGGAGGCAGCGACGAGCAGTGCGATGGTTGCAAGCAGGAGAACGGTCGGGACGAAATCGGTGACGACGGTGCGCTGACCGGTCTGCTCCACTCTGCCTTTCTCTTTGCGGAACAGATAGGCGAGAATCAGTGCCGAGATAACCGCACCGAGCTCTACTGCGAAGAAAATACTCGGTCTGCCCTTGTACCAGAAGAAATCAAGGAAGCTCATGCCGGCCTCCGAGCCGAGCATGATCGCCGTTGTGTCACCGACGAGCGTAGCCGCGCCCTGCAGGTTCGACGATACCGCGATGCCGATAATGAACGGCACGGGGTTTGTGTTCAGCTTTTTGCAGATGGCGAGCGCGACGGGGGCGACCATCAGAACTGTTGCCACGTTATCCACAAAGGCGGAGATAATGCCGGAAAACAGGGCAAGGGAAACCGCCGCCATCTGCACATTCGGCACTTTTTCCATCACGAGATCGGCAAGCAGCGCAGGCATTTTGCTGTCGATGAACAATTGCACAAGTCCCATTGTACCGGCAATCATAAGGAGCACGTTGAAGTCGATTGCGCCAAAGAAATTTCCGTACGGAAGCATTCCTGTGACGAGAAAGACAGCCGCGGAAGCGATGGCGATCCACGGACGCCATTTCGAGAAGACGAGCATCAGGACGTAGGTGACGGCAAACAGAATGATTGCGTAGATCATGGGGTGCCTCCAAAATATATGGTTTGATTGGGAAAACAGATTGGTCGAAAAGCAGGGAGGACAGTTGTTTTTGTCAGTTCTCACTCCGCAAGTCATTCAGAAGCATACCGCTGTACATCGGTACGCCAAAACGGTCGGAAAAGAGCTTGCATTTGCACATGAAAATGTAGTATACGTTCATGCCGCAGCCGCGGAGTGTTTCAAAATTCGCCTGCCCCTTGGCGAGGATCACATCTGCCGCTGAAAGTTTTTCGACCGTGACCTCCGAGACATCCGTCAGGCACGTTCCGGCGATTGCAGAGCCGTTATCGCTTACCGGCAGAAGATCGCCCAGACCGACCTGCGCGGCATCGTCTGTGGTCGCATCGTTCAAAACGGGTGCGCCGCGCACGATTGCCTCTGCCTGAATGTGCGGAAACTGCCGTAAAATCTCGGCGATCAGGATTTTGTCGAGCACGATCTCGCCGCAGTTGTCCGTGAGAAAAACAAGCCGTTTTGCGCGTGCGAGATCGTCCTTGAGACGGGCAAATTCCGCATCGCTGTAAACGAGATTCCTTGCGCCGTCAAGCATGGCGGAGAGCTTTTTTTCGTCAATCTTCGCCACCGTGCCGAAGTCGATATAGTTGCCGAGCATCGAGTAGGAAAGCGCAAGCCGCAAGGGATCTTCTGCTTCGTGTACCGCGTTTGCGAGCGTCTTGGCGCGTGCCGACATCAGATCGTTGAAATACCGCTTCGCCTCGCTCACATCCTCCACCGTTCCGAAGATTTCCTTCGCGGCGGCGGTGAATTTTGCAACCAGCTCGGGCGCGCTTTTGTCCATTGTCGATTCCGCGAGCGTGCGGCAGACTGCCTGCCTGTAGCGGATGATGTCTGCCTCGCTTGCGTCTGCCGGATGCTTGTGCAGATATTTCTCCGCAAGACAGGAGATACACAGCGATGTCAGACGGGTAACGGGTTTTATATGCGTCATGATTTATCCTCCGGAAAGATCGGTTGAGGTACGGTCAGCTTTTTGCGAAACTGCTTCGGGGTGATCCCTCGGTGCTTTTTGAACAGCGAGATAAAATGGCTTGCGCTGGAGAAGCCTGCGGCAAGCGCGATGTCCGTCACGCTGTCCTCCGTGGAGATGAGCAGCTTCTCCGCTTCGTGTATGCGCAGAATCTGGATATAATCGAGAAAGCTCTGACCGGTCCATTTGCGGAACGCGGCGGAGAAGTAGTGGTACGTCAGTCCGCACGCTTCGGCAGTGGTCTGCTCCGTTACGGTCGGGAGATTCTGCGAGATGTGCGCGAGCGCCTTTTTCATCGTTTCCGATGGCTGTACATGCGGAATTGTCAGATCGTTTTTGCTCCAGTATCGGAAAATCGCTGCAAAAATTTTCAGAATGTCCGCACGGATGATTAGCTCGTAGGCTGTCTTTTTTCTCTCCCATTCGCGCATGATCTCCTTAGTGAGCTGCTGCGTTTTCGTGCCGCGGAGCTGCTCCTTTGTGAAAAATTTCGGCAGCGGTGTCTGGGAGATGAACGGGATCAGATACTTCAGCTCAAGCAGTGCCTGCTCGTCCGCGTACAGGATGCCGGGGGAAAATTTGACGCAGATGTATTCCGCCTCCGCATCAAACGTGACTGTGTGATAGTCGCCCGAGTTGATGATGACCAGATCGCCCTCGCCGAGCGGGTGGCAGGTGCCGCTGATCCATACGTTTGCACCGGGCTTGATTCCGTAGAGAAATTCTATGTAATCGTGGTAATGATACCGCGGCGCGGTATATTGCCGTACCTCGGTTATATGAAACCGCAGGCAGTGAATCCAGCTTTTTACACCGCCTATGACAAACGGTTCTTCCGCAAAAGCGTTCATAATTTTCATCCAATCGTAAAAATTTGATATTTTACTGTAAAGATATTATATCATATTCGCGCGTGATGTGCTATACTTTTTTCAGAAATATTTATCCGAGAGGAGATTTTTTTACTATGGCAAAGAAACTGAACGTGGGACTGATCGGTCTCGGCGGTATCATGAAGGGGGCGCACATGCCCGGCTACGCTCGCATGGATGACGTGGAGATCACGGCAATCTGCGACATCGTGCCGGAGAAAATCGAGGCGTTCAAGGCGCAGTTCAACATGCCCGATGTGGCATCCTTCACGGACTTTAATGAGCTGATCGCCAAGGCGGATGTGGACTTCGTTGACATCGCAACGCCGAACTATCTGCACTCCACTATTGCTGTGGCCGCACTGAACGGCGGCAAGCACGTCTTCTGCGAGAAGCCGGATGCGGTATCCGTGGCGGAGGCTGAAAAGATGCAGGCGGCTGCCGAGACATCCGGCAAGCATCTGATGTTCATGCGCAACAACCGTTACCGCAAGACGTCAAAGTATCTGAAGAAGTTCATCGCGGAAGGCAAGATGGGCGAGATCTACTGCGGCCGCTGCGGCTGGCAGAGACGGCGCGGTATCCCCGGCAAGGGAGGCTGGTTTACGACGAAGGAGCAGTCCGGCGGCGGTCCGCTCATTGACCTCGGCGTACATATGATCGACCTCACCGTATGGCTGATGGGCAATCCGACGCCTGTGGCTGTATCCGGCTGTACCTATATGAAGTTTGCCGATAACGACGCTTCCGATTCCGTCCACTCCGCATTCGGTGAGAAGAAGGCGGACGGTATCTTCGATGTGGAGGATCTCGCTATGGGCTTTATCAAATTCGATAACGGCGCCTGCCTGCAGATCGAGTTCTCCTGGGCATCCAATATTGAGAAAGAGAAGATGTTCGTAGAGCTTCGCGGCACAAAAGCCGGCTCTACCTTCACCGACAACGGACTCGACATCTATACGGAGACGGACGGCGTTCTGGAAAATCTGCATCCCTGCGTCACCGATCCCGATACGATCCACGGCGACAATCTCCGCCACTTTGCCGACGTGCTTCTCGGCAAGTGCGAGCCCGACTTCGTCCCCGTACAGGGCGTCAATATGATTAAGATTCTCGAAGCTATGTATAAATCCGCCGAAACCGGCATGGAGGTAAGACTGTAATGAAGGTACTTGTCTGGAACGAAAACGAACACGAGAAGCAGGAGCCGATTATTGAAACGATTTACCCCGGCAGACTGCACGGCTATATCGCAAACTTCCTCAGAAGTGACGACGTGGAGGTATCCACCGCTACGCTTGACGATCCCGAATGCGGACTGACCGAGGAGGTTCTCGCCGAGACGGACGTCCTCATCTGGTGGGGACATATCGCACACAAGAACGTGCCCGACGAGGTTGTCGAGAGAGTGCACAAGCACGTGCTCGGCGGCATGGGACTGATCGTTCTGCACTCCGGTCACTTCTCCAAGATTTTCAAAAAGCTGATGGGTACGACCTGCTCGCTCAAGTGGAGAGACCACACGAGAGAGCGCGTCTGGACGATCATGCCGAACCATCCGATCGCAGAGGGCGTCGATGAGACGTTCGTGCTTGAGGATGAGGAGATGTACGGCGAGCCTTTTGACATCGCAAAGCCGGATGAGGTCATCTTCCTCTCGTGGTTCAACGGCGGCGAGGTCTTCCGCAGCGGCTGCACGTGGACGCGCGGTCACGGCAAGATTTTCTACTTCCAGCCCGGTCACGAGACGAATACCGCTTTCCAAAACGCAAACGTGCAGAGAATCATCAAAAACGCGGTCAGGTGGGCATGTCCGATCAAGAAAAACATTGAGATCATCTGCCCGAAATTCATGCCGCTTGAGAACGTGGAGGGATAAATATGGAACTGTCCGTCATGTCTCCCGTTCTGAATCAGATGAATACCGAGGACGCGATCAAGTATCTTGCAAGCCTCGGCGTGGACAGTCTTGAAATCGGTGCCGGCGGATACCCCGGCAAGGCGCACCTCGATCCGAAGGAGCTGCTCGCCGATCCCGCAAAGATCGACGCATTCAAGGCTCTGCTTCAGAAATACAACATGAAGCTCTCCGCCGTTGCGTGCCACGGCAATCCCGTGCACCCGAATAAGGAAATCGCTGCGAGATTCCACGAGGAATTTGTGGATGCCATGAAGGTTGCCGCCGCCCTCGGTGTCGATACGGTTATCGGCTTTTCCGGATGCCCCGGTGACTGCGAAAATTCCGAGAATCCGAACTGGGTAACGTGCGCATGGCCGCCGGAGTACGTCGATATTCTTGAGTGGCAGTGGAACGAGGTCATCATCCCGTACTGGAAGGAGACCGCGAAGCTGGCAAAGGAGATCGGCGTGGGGAAAATCGCGTTTGAGATGCACCCCGGCTTCTGCGTGTACAATCCCGCAACGCTTCTGAAGCTCCGTGCCGCCGTCGGTGACATCATAGGCGCAAATGTTGATCCGAGTCACTTGTTCTGGCAGGGCATCGATCCGTGCGAGGCGATCAAAGTCCTCGGTGACGCGATCTACCATTTCCACGCAAAGGACACGAAGATTGACGAGGCGAACACGGCAAAGAACGGCGTGCTCGATACGCAGAATTACGGCGATATTCTCTCCCGCAGCTGGGTGTTCCGTACCGTCGGCTACGGTCATTCTCCCGAGGTCTGGAAGAACATCATCAGCACGCTGAAGTGCGTCGGCTACGACGGCGCAATCAGCATCGAGCACGAGGACGGACTGATGTCCCCGAAGGAGGGACTGGAGAAAGCCATCGCGTTCCTCAAGGATACGATTATTTATGAAAAAGCAGGTGAAATGTGGTGGGCGTAAAGGTTCATAAGCTCGGCATTATCGGCTTCGGCGGTATCGCGCGCTGGCATATCGATACGATGAAGGACGCCGGATACGGGCGCGTTGAGCTGAAGGGCGTGTACGATCTCGCGGAGTCCGCACAGCAGGCGGCGCGTGACCGCGGCTTTATCGCGTATGAGTCGCAAGAGGCACTGCTCAACGATCCCGAAATCGACGTCGTCATGGTCGCAACGACCAACGAGGTGCATAAGTCGATCTGCATCGACGTCATGCGTGCCCGAAAGCACGTCATCTCCGAAAAGCCGATCACGGTTACCTCCGCCGAATTGGAGGAGGCGATCGCTGTCGCAAAAGAGACGGGCATGGTCTATACCGTCGATCAGAACCGCCGCACCAACCGCGATTTTATCGTGATGAAGCGGAGCGTGGAGGCAGGTCTGATCGGAAAACCGCTTGTGATCGAGTCCCGCGTCGAAGGATCGCGCGGTATGCCGAAGGGCTGGCGCACGATCAAGCGTCTCGGCGGCGGCATGATGCTCGACTGGGGCGTGCACCTGATCGATCAGTTCCTCTACATGATCCCCGAAAAGGTCACCGAGGTCTACTGCAAGATGCTCAGCGTCCAGTATCCCGAGGTGGAGGACAATTTCCACCTCATGATGACGTTTGAATCCGGTCTGATCGGCGTGATCGAGGTCGGTACGAATCATTTCATCACGCATCCGCGCTGGTACGTGATGGGTGAGCAGGGAACCTTGCAGGTCGATGACTGGAACTGCGGCGGACGCATCGTTCGCTGTACGAATCCCGAAAACGAGTGGGATGAGGAGATCATCTACACGATGGCGGGACCGACGAAAACGATGGCACCGCGCAACAAAAAATCCACCGAGACCATCGAGCTTTCCGCACCGACGGACGTGGTGGACGATATTACGGTTGTGTTCGATCAGTTCCTTGATGCCGTGGAAGGGAAGGCTCCCCTCACGATCAAGCCGGAGCAGGCACTCCGCACCATGAAGGTCATGGAAGCCGCATTTGTCTCTGCGGAGGAAAAGCGTTCCGTGAACGTGAATATCTGAACCAAAAAACCCACGGCTCGGCCGTCGGTTTTTTTGTCAGTCTCTCTGTGCCTCAATGCACGCGTCGATGACGAGCACGACCGCAAGCGCGGTGACCGCGTCCACGTGCTCGGCGATGGAGATTTCGTATGCGTCTCCCCACGTGAACCATTCCTTCGAAACGCTCGCTACCGTTCCCATACCGTTCGTGATTTCATACTCGTGATTGAAGAAATCCCCGTGCACCTGCCAGCCGAGTCCCTCCACTGTGTACTCCTGTCGGAAAAACGTAAATTCCTTCACAACCGTTGCAACCTCTGTGCCGCCGCGGGAGATGTGGTACTTCGGCAGAAACGTCAGTACCTCCTGCTCAATGAATGCAAGCTCATGCTCGGACAGATCGTACAGGTGCAGCTTTTTGCCCCAGGTAAAGACCTCGCCCTCGACGAAGAACTTTTCGTTTCCTGCCTCGTCGTATATGGAAAATTTATCTCCCCACGTGAAGATGTGCTGCTTGATGTACAGTTTCATGGATTCTTCCTCTCTGCGAATGGATTTCTCGGTATTATCATATCATAAAATCCGTCCGAGTGCAACCTTGATCGGAAAATATATGCGCAGATGATTGCATGTGTCTTTGCGATATGATATAATTAAGTAAGAACCGAGATGAAAAAATTTTTGAAAAATCTAAAGAAACCTATTGACAATCACGTGACTGTGTGATATAATTATTACACCGCGATAAGGTGGCGTGCGCGGCAGAGCGCGTACGGAAGATATTTTTGAGAAAGGAGAAACAGTATGTTTGCAGAGTGGTGGAATTTACTGGATGCGGCATCGCAGGTGTTTTACTGTATAGCGATTCCGGCAACGCTTGTCCTCGTGATCCAGACGGTGATGCTGTTCATCGGTCTCGGAGAAGCTGGAGACGGTACGGACGGGATCGACGGCATCGATGAAATCGGCGAGCTCGGTGCGGACAGCAGTGCAGATGCGCACGATCTTTCCGATTTTGACGGGCTTCGCGTGATTACGGTTCGCGGAATCATTGCGTTTTTCGTCGTGTTCGGCTGGGTAGGTATTGCCATGCGTGCGTCCGACGTCGCCCTTGCGATCACGATTCCCGTCGCGCTTGTCTGCGGCGCGGCAGTCATGGTCGGGATTGCCTATCTTCTGCGCGCCGTCATGAAGCTGCGCGGCGACGGCAATATCGATAACAAAAACGCGGTCGGTATGCCGTGCAAGGTGCATCTGACCGTTCCGTCAGGGCGATCGGGGCAGGGCAAGGTGCATCTGATGCTCCAGGGCTCGTACGTGGAGCGAGATGCCGTAACCGATCAGTCCGAGCCGATCGTCACGGGCAGTGAAGCCGTTGTTGTCGGCGTGAGCGGACAGACAACGCTCGTTATTGAAAAGAAATAATTTTCCGGAGGAAAACAAATGAAGCAAGAGTACATCATTTTAATCAGCGCACTCGTTCTGGTCGTTCTTTCCTTTCTTGCATGGATCTGCTCCCGCTACAAGAAATGTCCGTCCGATAAGATCATGGTCATCTACGGTTCGATCGGTAAAAACAAGGATGGCACCAACCGCAGTGCAAAGTGTATCCACGGCGGTGCGGAGTTCGTCATCCCCGTATTCCAGTCGTATGCGTACCTCGATCTGACGCCGATTTCCATTCAGGTCGATCTCAAGAATGCGCTCTCCCGACAGAACATCCGTATCGACGTTCCGTCCCGTTTCACCGTCGGTATTTCCACCGAGCCCGGTGTCATGCAGAACGCGGCTGAGCGACTTCTCGGACTTCAGCTTTCCGAGATTCAGGAGCTTTCCAAGGATATTATCTTCGGTCAGCTTCGTCTGATTATCGCCACGATGGATATTGAGGAGATCAATACCGACCGCGATAAGTTCCTTGCCGCTGTCAGCAGCAACGTCGAGACGGAGCTGAAAAAGATCGGTCTGCGCCTCATCAACGTAAACGTCACCGATATAAGCGATGAGTCCGGCTACATCGCCGCGCTCGGTAAGGAAGCCGCCGCAAAGGCAATCAACGATGCGAAGAAGAGCGTCGCAGAGCAGGACCGTGACGGTTCTATCGGTGAGGCTGCGGCAAAAATGGATCAGCGTATCAAGGTTTCCGAGGCGGATTCCATCGCAATCCAGGGTGAGAACGAGGCGAAGATGAAGATCGCCATGTCCGAGGCTGCCCTGAAGGAAAAAGAAGCGGAAGCGCTGAAGATCGCTACCACGGCAGAGAAGATTCAGGCGGCGAGAGCCCTTGAGGAATCCTACGCGGCGGAGCAGGCGGCAGAGGAAGCAAGACGCGCCAAGGAGCAGGCTACGCTTGAGGCGGACATCATCGTTCGTGCAGAGGCGAGAAAGAAAGAGATCGAGCTTGCCGCCGAGGCGGAAGCCGAGCAGATGCGCCGCATTGCGAAGGGTGAAGCGGACGCGATCTATGCGAAGATGGAAGCCGAGGCACGCGGTGCGGAGGAAATCCTGAGAAAGCAGGCAGCCGGTTTCGCCGAGATCGTGAAATCCGCAGGCGGAGATGCCGATGCGGCTCTGAAGCTGCTCATCGCCGACAAGCTGGAGGAGCTGATGCGCGTACAGGTTGACGCGATCAAGAACATCAAGATCGACAAGGTTACCGTCTGGGACGGCGGCCAGGGCGGCGACGGCAAAACGTCCACCGCGAACTTTATCTCCGGCATGATGAAATCCGTGCCGCCACTGGATGAGGTGTTCGCCATGGCAGGGATGAGTCTGCCCTCGCTTCTCGGACAGAAATTGCCTGCGGAAACGGCGGAAGCTGTACCTGCGGAAGCGGATGCACAGGCTGAGCCCGAAGCGGAATAATCAATTCAAAAATCGCCCGACGTGTACGCGTCGGGCGATTTCGTTTGCCGTATGGGTTGAAAAATAACGGAGAATGTAGTATAATAAATCATATATTCCACTTGCGGAGGGACGGATGAGACGGATTTTTTGCGTGCTTTGCGTGCTTTGTATGCTCGGCATTTCTGCGGTTTCGGCGGCAGAGGAAGGTACGGCACGGGATATTACCAAGGCGGTGACAGTTACGGCGAACGGATTTGCTGACGCGTATCTTTTGACGGACGGGGCGGCATCCTCGCCTGCCATCTGCGCCGCCGAGGGCAGGATTACGGTGGAAGCTGAGGAGAATATCGGTGCGCTGTATGTGAAATTCCATACCGCGCCCGAATCGTGGAGCGTCTCGGACGGCGGAGGAGAGATTGCGTGCGGCGGCAGCGGATTTTATCACGAATACGTGGACGTGTCAGCGCAGCTCGGCGCGGTCACGAGTGTGACGCTCTCGTTTGCACACGGCGCGGAGATCAGCGAGATCATCGTTTTGTCCGAAGGGGATCGCCCTGCCGACGTGCAGGTGTGGCAGCCTCCGTGCAAAGAGGCGGAGCTTCTTTTGTTCTCCGCCCATTCGGATGACGATCAGCTCTATTTTGCCGGACTTATCCCCTACTACACCGCGCGCGGATACGACGTGCAGGTGGTGTATCTCACAAATCATCCGTACAATCCGGTGCGCCGTCACGAGGCACTGGACGGGCTGTGGGCGGCAGGATTGCGCTCGTACCCGATTTTTGGAGAATTTGCCGATTTCCGTCTGGACGATTACGATCAGACAGTAGCAGAATACGCACGCCTCGGCACCTCTTATGAAACGCTGGAAGCCTTTGCGGTGGAGGCGATCCGCCGCACAAAGCCGCTTGTTGTCGTCACGCATGATGTGGACGGCGAATACGGACACGGGATGCACCTCGTTTTGTCCGATGTCGTACAAAGTGCTGTCGGAAAATCGGGAGAAGCGTCGTATCCCGAATCGGCGGAGATGTACGGCACGTGGACGGTGCAGAAAACGTATATTCATCTGTACGGGGAGGGGAAGATCGTTCTGCCGATCGATGCACCGATTGCGTGTTTCGGCGGTCGGAGTGCCTTTCAGGTGTCGCAGGATGCCTTCCGCTATCACAAATCCCAGCACTGGATGATGTTTTACGAATGGCTGTACGGTGAGTGGGGCGAGATCACAAAATCGTCGCAGATCAGAGACTACAATCCCGCATATTACGGGCTGTACGCAAGCGAGGTCGGCGCGGATGGACTCGGGTGCGATATGTTTGAAAATTTAGAGATGCACCTTGCCCGCCGCGGCATCGGTGAGATGAGCGATACTTTTTTGCAAATGGAAGAGGAGCTTTCTTCCGCCGCAGTGGAAAACAGTGCGCTCGCCGAGCAAATCGCTGCATTGGAATCGGAGATAGCCGAGGCGGAGCAGACCATCGCGGCACTGGAGGAGGAGCTTCTTGCCGAGCGCGCCGAAGGGGAACAAACGGACACAAACCGCACGGAGGAGATCGAAAAACTGCGTGCGGAGAGGGAGAGGATGCGTGTCACGGCAGCCGTGCTCGGCGGTGCGCTGATCCTTTCTGTAGTGGCGGTATTCTTCCTTGCCGTGCGTCAAAGAAAGAAATAAAACAACTCCCGACGGATAGCCGTCGGGAGTTTTGCTTACACTTCGTTTGTCATGTTCCAAGTCGGATACAGCTCGCGCCATACGTCGGTGTGGGCCTCACAGTCGAGATAGTGCGCAAAGCGCTGGATTTTTCGCTCCTCGTCGCACGCCTCAAGAATCGGGACGTGGTAGATTTTTCGGGAGGGGCTTGTGCAGAACGCTTTCCAACCGTCCTTCCACGTACCGTCCCTCAAAGATGCATTGCGCGCTTCAAACGCCGCCATGATTTCCTCCGCCTTCTCGCCTTTCGCAAGATCGCATCCCGTTTCCGTCTCCACGATCGGGATAAAGCGGGGCGTGATTCCGTCCTCGACCGTCAGCTCGATGAGCAGCGCGTAGTGCCAGCCTTCCTCGGCAAAATCGGGCCAGACAAAGTTGAAATTGCCCTGTCCGTACACGATGTGCGCACCTTCAAATTCTTCATAACAGCCGATGCAGTGGCTGTGCTGGGCGATCACGACGTCCGCGCCGCAGTAGACCATCTCGTGCGCGAGATTGTACAGACGCGGAGAGGGGTATTTGCAGTGCTCCTTGCCGCCGTGGTAGATCGCGATCAGGTAGTCGCATTGCTTTTTCGCCTCGCGGATGTCCTGCATCGTAAGAAACGGATCAAACGGATTCGCACCCATGCGGTTCGGGAGCGCGTAGGTGTATTCGTGCTCGCATACGTTCACGATGCCGATCGTCTTGCCGCCCTCGGTGAAAAAGTGCGGCTTTCTTGAATCGGTGTCGTTTTCGCCGATGCCGGTGTAGGGAATCCCTGCCGCATCGAGTGCCGCCGCTGTGTCACGGAGACCTTGAGAACCGAAATCGAACGTGTGATTGTTGCTGAGAAGCACATCGGTTACGCCGAACGCCTTCAGTCCGTTCGTGCACTTAGGATCGCACTTCAGATTCGGACCGAATTTCGCGATGGCAGTGTCGGCCGTCGTCAGCGCACACTCCAGATTTACGAGGATTCTGTCCGCCTGTGCCGCAATGCCGCAGAGATCGCCGAACAGTGCCTCAGCGTCGCCGTTTACAAAGTATTGCTCCGTTTGCGCGGTCGGTACCGTATCCGCGCCGATCAAAATTTTCATAAAAATCTCCCGATTTTGTTATTTGTGAGAAAAGTATAGCAGAATAGAACAATCAAGTCAATAGGAAACAGGAAAAAAACTGTATTTTTTCGAAATTGCTCTCAGCCCACTTGGATTTTGCACTCCGATTTCGGGTCATCGCGGATGATTTCACCGACCGACGGGACGCAGATCGTGCCGCTTGCGGGATTTTTGATGCTGATGACGGGCGTCTTGATTTCGGCATATACATCCGATTTCTCAAACGCGAGATCCGCCCCGTGCATTTCGCATCCGATCAGCTTCAGATTCTTGCAGTAGCACAGCGGCTGTGTGCCGGTGATTACACAGTTTTCAAACGTCACGTTTTCCGAGTACCAGGCGAGATATTCTCCGTTGACGGTGCTGTTTCGTACCGTGACGTTTTTTGCGTGCCAGAAGGCGTCCTTGGTGTCAAAACGGCAATTGTCGAAAACGCAGTCCTCGATATATTGGAACGAATATTTTCCGATGAGGGAAGTGTCCGTACAGCGGATGTTCCGACTCCGCATCATGAAATATTCTCCCGATGCCTGTACACGATCCATGGCGATGCCCTCGCAGAACCAGCCGAACTCGGCAGAGTCCACGGTGCAGTCCGTAAGTCGGATGTCTTTGCATTCGCGCAGTGCCTTGATGCCGCACAGTCGGCTGTCTGTGACCGTGATTTTGTCCGAATACCACAGCGCGGCGCGGCAAAGCGGTGTCATCTCGCAGTGCTCGATTGCGACGCAGCTGTCATGCCAGAACGGGTAGCGAAGGTTGAAAAAGCAGCTCTCCGCCCGTATGTTTCGGGATTCCTTAAACGCGCTTTCGCCGTCCGTGGGACCGTCAAAACGGCAGCGAACGGCTTCCGCGCCGTCGCTTCCGTACAGGGCGCGCTCTTCGTCAAAGGTTTCGTTTTCAATTCGTTTTATGTACACGGTACTGTCTCCTTGTGTCCGCAGTTCGGATCAGCTATACAGTATACCATATTTTTGTCGGATTTGCAACTTTTTTGTTATTTCCGCCTGTGCCGGTACGAGTTTCATACATTAATAATAAAAAATATTTGGCGGTTTTCTGAAAAAACTATTGCTATTTACAAGAAAATATTGTATAATTTATAATTGGAGTAGCGTAACATCCATATATATTCAAAAAACTATGATGAGGGAAAATGCTATGAAGAAACTTTTGGCTCTTGTGCTCTGTCTTTCCATGGTGTTCTCGGCGATCCTCCCCGTGTTTGCGGAGGATGAGACCGAGGACTATATCATGACGCTGACAGACGACAGCGCCGCGTTTACCATCGGTAACACGGCAACGACAGTCTATCTGATGGACTTTTTGAACAATCAGACCGGACTGAAAAACTTCAACGGAGAGGGCGTGACGAACTCAATAGCCGGGTACTCGGCTTGGCAGAATGCTTCGTATCTGACGTTTTACGGTTACGAGAATCTCTGGACGGACGTAAGCTACCAGGCTCCGTTTACGATCGAGGAGGACGGCTACTATTCGTTTGCGTTCCTCGGCGGCTCCGGAAACAAAAGCGGTGAGGTCAGCTATATCCCCGTTTATATTGATGACGGTCCGACGTATCAGGTTCAAATGACTGCGGGTACGTCCTTGTCCCGTCCGTACTACGGCATGAATCATGTTTGGCTGGAAGCCGGTCAGCACGTATTCCATGTAAAGAGAAACGTCGGGAGCACCGCAACACAGTATTACTACGGATTCAAGTTCGTAAAAGAGGGCAATCTCACGGAGAGCTTTGAGCTGCCCGATACGTTTGTCGATGCTGAGTTTGTGGCGGCGGCAGACCGTGTGGCAATCGATAACCCTACGCTTTCGCATTATACGATTAATCAGAACACGAATTGGGAGATTTTTGACGGTACGGTGTATCTGCAAAGTCAGAACTCTCAGTACGCGTTCAAGTTTACCGCGCCTGTGTCGGGTACGTATGAGTTCGCCATCCGTATGATCGGCGATACCCATACGGAACGTACGCTTCCGAAAATTTCGGTGGACGGCACGTCGTTTGTGTATTCGCTGATCCCGAGCGGTACGGCTTCATTCCCGAGTTATGTTTATTATACCGGCATGAGAATGGATCTGGTTGAGGGCGAGCACACCGTGTACATCACGCCGAGCGCTTCGACCGCGTACTTCCAGGGCTTCTATTTCGTGTGCACGGAGGAAAAGCCGAATCTGGAGTTCGATTTCACCAAGAGCGCACTTGGTACGACGCATGAGGTCAGCGACGCATTTGCGAATGCCTCTACGGTATACGCGTACAAATTCTACGATGATGACGTCGTTGCCGCAAACATCGCAAACGGTCTTGTACAGAGTGACGGCGTTCTTAGCGCAAAAGAGTGGGATTTCGGCGTGGAGCGTTATGCAGACTACAACCGTTACGACGCCGTAACAATGTCCCCCCATGCAACAAAGGCATATACCGTTGAGTTTACGGTTCCGACGGACGGCATGTACGAATTTCGCTATGACTTCATTTCCGACGGAAACGGACGCGGTGCGTATCTGCAAATCGACGGCGGAGACGTCTATTATGCCTCCCTCGCGGCATCCTGGCCGAATCCTGTGTGTGTCTACGGTATCAAGGTAAACCTCACCGCCGGTACGCACACGTTCAAGCTGTATGCAAACCTCGGTAAGAGTTGTGCATATTCCCGCGGCTTCGCTTTCGTCAAGCTGGAGGATACGGTCAGCACGACGAACATGTTCGACGGCGCGAATACGGTCGCCTTCTACGACTTCCACAACACAGGCCTTAACGTCATGACGCCTGACGGCGGCAGAACGTATAACTATTACTGTTGGAATCCCTCCGACTATGAGGGCACTCTGCCGGGCAGATACGGCATTTGGCTGAACAACTCGACTGAGTACAAGCTCACCTTCACGCCTGAAACAACAGGCTTGTATGATCTCGGCGTGTTCCTGGCACACAACTACTCTGCTACCAACAAAAATTCCACTTACAACATTACGTTGCGGGATGCATCCGGCATTGTCGGCGCGTATTCGCTTCCCGAGATTGATGCTTTCGTCGGCTACAAGCTGTATTATAAGTTTGCCGAGGATGTTGAGTTGCAGTCGGGCGTTACTTACACCATCGGCTTCTCCCGTGAGAGCAGCACTTCCAGTACGCTTGTGGATTTCTACTACATGCAGACGGGCAGTGTAGGCTCCGAAACGGTTCCCGCAGGCTTTGAGGATGCAGGCGTTGTCAATCTGCGCGAGCAGGAGGCAGCAAATCTTGCAACCGGCTCCACCACCTACTGGCCGTGGAATTCGGGAGACTACGCTACCGATCTCGGCAAAGACGGCGTTCTTCTCAGCGGTACTTCCTTCATTTATAATATAACCTTTACTCCCGAAACGGACGGTATGTACTCTTTTGCCGCGTACCTTGTAAATAGCGGCAGGGGAAGTTCTGCCGGCTCCCGCCATATCCGTCTGAGCGATGAAAACGGCGAAATCGCAACGTATACGCTGTATGACCGTACACCCGGAAGCATTAACAGCAAGCTGTATTACAAGTTTGCGGACGGCGTAGAACTGAAGGGTGGCACGACCTACACGGTCGGATTCTTCACGCACGAGATCAGCGAAACAACGATCGTTGATTTCCTGTACGACCGTACCGGCGATATTTCTTATGATGAAGATGCTGTCAAATGCGGTGAGGATCTCGCGTGGACGCTCGGCACTGACGGTACTCTCTACGTATACGGCACAGGCGCAATGTATGATTACGCAAACGCTGCGGATACACCGTGGTACGATGTAAAGAACAGCATTCTCGCTGTGAATATCGGTGCCGGTGTTACGTCCGTCGGTGCACATGCGTTTGAAGCTGTTCCCAATCTTGCTTCTGTATATCTCGCAGAGAGCGTAACGGCGATCCATAGCAGTGCATTTGCATACTGCACGTCTCTCTCGACGATTACGCTTCCCACCTATCTTACGACGATCGGTGATAACGCTTTCTGCGGATGCTCTGTCCTTGGCGATGTGACGGTTCCCGCATACGTAACGTCGATTGCTGCCGGTGCGTTTGCCGACTGTGATTCGCTTTCGGGCATTCATGTTCCCGCATCTGTTGCGACGATCGGCAACGGCGCGTTTGCAGGCTGTAATTCGCTTACCGCGATCACTGTGGATGCCTCCAATTCCGTTTATACAAGTGATGCTTTCGGCGTGCTTTACAACAAAGCAACGTCTGTACTTGTTCAGTACCCGGCAGGTATGAGCGCATCGTCTTGTACCGTTCGTTCTTCTGTCAGCGCGATTGCGGATTCCGCTTTCGCAGGTGCCGTGAATCTGGTTGCGGTTGATCTGGCACAGGTTACGACGGTCGGCGCAAACGCCTTCAGCGGATGTGTGAATCTTTCCGCTGTGACGATTCCCGCAACTGTTGTCACCATCGGTGACGGTGCATTTGAGTCTTGCGCACTTACGGCAGTGGAGATTCCCTCTTCCGTTCAGTATGTCGGCGGCCGTGCCTTCGGCGGATGCGCAAATCTTTCCTCCGTAACCGTTTCCTCCGATACGGTTTGCCTTGCTGCCAATGCGTTTGCAGGATGTGAATCTACTCTGGAAATCCGTGCAAATGCAGGTACTACCGCAGCCGTCCACGCGGCACAGAACGGCTATACATTTACTCAGATTTCCGCATCTGCAATCGTTGCTTCCGGCGTTTACGGCGGTAATATTGTATGGTCGGTGGATTCCAACGGTCAGCTTGTCATCGCCGGTAGCGGTGCGATGGCGGATCCGATCGTGATCTCTTCGATTCCGTGGTTTGCGTACAGAGATTCCGTGAAAACCGTGAGCATCCAAAGCGGTGTGACTTCCATCTGTGATTACGCATTCTATGAGTTTACCGCAATGACGAGCTTGTCCATTCCTCAGACGGTTACAAGCATCGGTGCGTATGCATTCGCGCGTTGTCCCGGCATCAAGACGCTTGCGATTCCGGAAGGTGTAACGTCTGTCGGAACATTTGCGTTTGCGTATATGAGCAAACTTCTTACCGTTTCTATTCCTTCAACTGTAACAAATATCGGAAAACGTGCATTTGCGGAGAACCCTGTTCTTGTCAGAATTTCGGTAAATGAAGCCAATACGGCATATGCCTCCGATGCAAACGGTGTTCTCTACGATAAGGGTATGACTACCCTGATTCAGTATCCGCTCGGACTTCGTAACACTGCGTACACGATCCAGACTACCGTTACGACGATTGAAGCGTTTGCGTTTGCAGCGAATCCGTATCTTACCTCGATTACAGTTCCGACAGGTGTAACGTCGATCGGTGCTCACGCCTTTGACGGATGCTCCGCTCTGACGAGTGCGACTGTTCCCGCGGGTGTGACGAATCTTTCGAATCACACGTTCGCAAATTGTACCGCCCTTTCTACGCTTACGATCAACTCGGGCGTTTCCTCGATTGGCGCATTTGCTTTCGCGAATTGTACGTCCCTCGCAAGCGTGACTCTCCCTGTGAGCGTGTCGACGCTTTCCTCCGGCGCATTCCAAAACTGTACGGCACTGACAACAGTCACTGTACCGCAGGAGCTGGAGACGATCGACATCGCTGCGTTCGAAGGCTGTACAAATCTTTCCGCTGTTTCGATTCCGGACAGCGTTACTACGCTCGGTGCACGCGCGTTTGATTCCTGTGCAAGCCTTACGTCAGCATCCATTCCTACCGGAATGACGGACATCAGCGCATACCTCTTTAATGACTGTACAAGTCTTGCAAGCGTGACCGTTCCCGAAACTGTAACGACGATCAAGGACGGTGCTTTCTACGGCTGTACCGCACTTTCGTCTGCGCCGATTCCTGCTGCAACGGAAACCATCGGTTACTTTGCTTTCTATAACTGTGACGCAATCAAGACGGTAGCGATTCCGGCAACTGTGTCGGTGATCCGTTCGATGGCATTTGCTTCCTGTAACGCTGTTACCGCTTTCACTGTTGATGAGGCGAACGAGACCTACTCCAACGATGATAAGGGTATCCTGTTCAATAAAGCCCAGACATCTCTTCTGCAGTATCCGCTGAACAGAACGGGCGGCGTTTACAGTGTTTACAGTATTCCTTCTACTGTTACGAACATCGGTATCGGTGCCTTTATGGGCTCTACGAGACTGATGAACGTAAGTATCCCGACATCGGTTACCACTGTTAATGCATTTGCTTTTGCCGGATGTACAAAACTGGCGTACACCACAGTGACGAAGAACGTTACTTACATCGGCTACGGTGCATACGCGAACTGTACGGCTTTGTCCACTGTAACGCTTTATGATAACCTTTTGAAGATCTCTCCGTACGCGTTTGCAAACTGTACGAAGATCACGAAACTTACGCTTCCCGAAACGCTGCAACGCATTGAATATCAGGCCTTCTCCGGCTGTACGAAGCTTACTTCGATTACGGTGAACTCTCCTGCCGTTGTCCTCGGGTACGGCGCATTCCCGGCTTCCGGTTCTGCGCTTACTGTAAGTGCTCCTGCCGGCTCTTCGGCTGAGGTTTACGCAGCGGATTACGGTCATACCTTTGTGGCTACTACGGAAGCGGAAGATACAGGCACTTCCGGTACGTGCGGTGATTCTGCCGTTTGGGAACTCACCAATGACGGCGTTCTTACCATCACCGGTACGGGCACTATGGCGGATTACGCATACGGCGAGACTCCGTGGCATACTTACAGAGAGGACATCAAGCGCGTTGTTATCTCCGAAGGTGTGACGAGCGTTGGAAGTTATGCGTTCTACAACTGCACAGCACTTGAGGATGTAGTGTTCCCGACGACAGTTGCGACGGTCGGTACACATGCATTTGTGAATACCGCTCTCACCAATGTGGAGATTGCGGATACGGTTACCTCAATCGGTGCCGGTGCATTCGCAATCAACCCCTATCTCTCTGAAATCTTTATTTACGGTACGGCGACTGCAATCGGTGACGATGCATTTGCACATGCGGCAGAGAACTTCACCGTATACGGCTACAGAGCTTCTACGGCAAAAACGTATGCAGACGCAAACGGCCACACGTTTGTTTCTTTGGATCCCGATCACGTATGTGACTTCACCTACGCAACCGAGACGGACGAGGCTCACCCGCACGCTGTATACGGCGTCTGCGAGTGCGGCGAGAAGCAGATCACTGCTGAAAGCTCCGACAATGCAAGCTGTCTCGTATGCAATCCGTTCGAGCTGTTCGGTTCTTCGATGACACTGGGCAACGCACTGGATGTAAACTTCTTTGTTAATATCTCCGATATTCCGGCAGGCACTACCGATTACTACATCTCCATCACGAAAACGTACGCAGACGGCAGAGCTG
>JAZNHT010000018.1:0-27975 GCA_045577175.1 Eubacteriales bacterium
CGTTTATGCTATGTTAGCACTGAAGTTCGTTGCGAGGTTCCCGGTTTTCCGCGTCAGCGGAAACGACTGCTTAGGCAGTCGAGGGAATCCTCGACGCAAATGCCGCGCCTCAGCGTGGCATTTGCACTTGACATCTCCTCTAAAGCTGAGGCGAAAGTGGTATGTTGTCTCATGTTTGGCTGAAAGAGCGCGTATAGAGAAAAGGGTATCGGGAGAGGATACTTCCTCTCCCGATCGTGGCAGGTGGTCGCAGATGCCGTAGGCATCTGCAAGAGGTAGCGCCGCGCTACACACCTCCTGCGTTTATCACCGCGTAATGTTACTTGCGAATGACGCCAAAAGCCGGGCGTCATTCGCGGGTCACAGGGGCAGCGCCCCTCTGTCACTGCACCGCTTCGATCACGGCGCGGACGATTGCCTCTGCGCTGATGGGCAAATCCTTTGCCGTTACGCCGTGCGGTACAAACGAATCAATCGCGCAGACGCGCGTCATCAAAGACGGACGGGCGGCGGCGATCTGTGCGGCGAGGGCTTCCCCGACACCGCCGCGGCGCATACCCTCCTCGGCAATGCAGACGGCGGACGTTTCGCCGATCGCTTCGAGAATTTCCTCCGTCGGGAGAGGCTGAATCCGAATGAGGCGGATCACGCGCACGGCAAACCGATGCGCGAGCGCTTCGGCGGCAGGGAGGACTTCCCCCGTCTCGCTGCTGTAGGTAATCAGCGTGACGGAGCGATCCCCCTCACCGAAATCGGCAACGGCGGCACTGCCGCCTGCGATGTACGTCCAGATCGTGCGGTCGTAGTCCGCTTCCGCGCCTCTCGGATAGCGGACGATGCTCACGCCCGTGCCGGTGAGGGAGTTTTTCAGGCAATCGGTAAGCTCCGCATACGATTCGGGTGCGCAGACGGTAATTCCCGGGATGGGGGAAAACAGACCGACATCAAACAAACCCTGATGCGTCACGCCGTCGCCCGGGATCACGCCGCAGCGGTCGAGGGCGAGGACGACGGGCAATTTCTGCAAAGCGCAGTCGTGGAGCACCTGATCGAACACTCTCTGTGAAAACGTGGAATAGAGTGCGACGACGGGGCGCATCCCTGCGCGGGCAAGTCCTGCGGCAAACGTGACGGCGTGCTCCTCCGCGATCCCGACGTCAAAAAAGCGGTCGGGGAAGGCATCAGCGAAGGGAGCGAGTCCCGTGCCGTCCTTCATGGCGGCACTGACCGCACAGACGCGGCTGTCCTCTCTTGCCGCCGCGCACAGAGCGTCGCCGAAGGCGCGGGAGTAGCCCTTTGCCTCGGTGCTGACACCGCCTTCCGCCGTGAACGGCGATACGGAATGGTATCTTTCGGGATGCTCCTCGGCAGGGAGGTAGCCGTGCCCCTTTTGGGTGATAATATGCACGACGCAGGGCACGTCGCAGTTTTTCGCCTCGCGGAATACGCTCTCCAGCGTGTCGATGTCCGCGCCGTCGATGGGACCGAGGTACTCCAGTCCGAAGTTTTCAAAGATATTCTTCTGGTTCAGCACGCGCTTGATAAATTCCTTCACGAAGATGGCTGTGCGGATCATGCCGCGCCCGATCAGCGGAATTTTGCGGCAGATTTTCTGCACGCCGTGCTTGAACATGAAGTACGGGCGGCTCGTGCGGATTTTGGCGAAATAATTGTTCATCGCGCCGACGTTTTTCGAGATGCTCATCTCGTTATCGTTCAAGATAATCATGAGTCTGAGCCCCTTTTGGGCGCATCCGTTTAAGGCTTCGTAGATCATGCCGTTGGTGAACGAGCCGTCTCCGATCACGGCGACAGTCCACGCTTCACTTCCGGCGAGGCGGTTTGCCTCCGCCATGCCGAGGGCGGCGGAGAGGGAGGTGCCGCTGTGTCCCGTCGTGAACGGATCGGCTTCGCTTTCGGCGCGGCTGGGAAAGCCGGAAAGACCGCCCGGGCGGCGCAGGGTGTTCATCCGATCGGCACGGCCGGTGAGGATTTTGTGCGTGTAGCACTGGTGCCCCACATCAAAAACGATACTGTCCTTCGGAATATCAAAAACGCGGTGCAGAGCGACCGTCATCTCCACAACGCCTAAATTGGAGGCGAGATGACCGCCGGAGGCGGAGACGGCATCGATGATGCGCACGCGGATCTCCTCCGTGAGGGAGGAAATCTCGGCGTCCGTCATGGATTTCAGCTCAGAGGAGGTTGGAATGTTCATGTCGTTTGTCCTTCTTTTTCAATCAGGGTGCGGATCGTTTCTGCGGCTTCGGCAGGGGTGTCGGCGATCCATGCGGCACCGGCAGAAAGGAGCTCTGCGCGGTCGCCGTAGCCCCACGTGACGCCGAGCGTCGGGATGCCGAAGGAGGCGGCACCCTCAACGTCGTATTTGCGGTCGCCGATCATGACACACTCGTCGGCGGAAAGGGCGGTTGTCTCCAGAACGTAGGCGATGACCTCCGCCTTCTCGCGGCGTTTTCCGTCGGTGAGTGCGCCGCCGATGTAGGCGAAATATTTGGCGAGATCGAAATGCTCCATGATCTGCCTGGCGTAATGCTCCGGCTTGGAGGTGGCGAGGTACAAGGGCAGTCCGAGCTCGCACAGAGAGGCGAGCAGCTCGGGGATGCCGGGGTAGACTGTGTTTTCAAACAGACCGCCGGCGGAGTAGTGTTTGCGGTAGACACGGATTGCCTCCTCGGCGCGCTCTGTGTCCATAGAGCAGTGCTCGGCGAACGCTTCCGTAAGCGGCGGACCGACGAACAGGCGCAAAATCTCGTTCGGGGGGACTGCTTCGCCCATCTCGGTGAGGGCGAGCGCAAGGCAGTGCATGATACCGGGTCCGGAATCGGTAAGCGTGCCGTCGAGGTCGAAGAGGATCGCTTTCAGGCTCATCTGTATGCCTCTTTTTCCAGCCACAGCTTGGCGCGGAGCACGCCTGCCTGCGTTTTTCCGTCGGGGATTTCGCCCATCAGAATCTGCTCTGTGAGCGTTTCAATCGGAATTTCGCGGATGCGGAGGTACTCGTCCTCGTCGAAATGTGTATTCCCGGCGGAGAGTCCGCGGGCGAGGTAGATGTAGATTTCCTCTTTGAGCATGGCGGGGGAGCCGTAATACACGCCGAAATCGATCCACTCGGCGGCGGTGCAGCCCGTTTCCTCCAGAAGCTCGCGCTTGGCGGTTTCAAGGGGATCGGTTTCGCCCTCGTCCATTTTGCCGGCGGGGATTTCGAGAAGGACTTTATCATACGGATAGCGGAACTGCTCGACGCAGACGATTTTTCCGTCATCGGTGACGGGAATGACGCAGACGGCACCGCGCTTCCATGCGACCTCGCGTGTGCCCGTTTCGCCGGACGGCAGGGACACGGTATCTTTCGTGACGCTGAAGAATCTGCCCTGCCAGATTTCCTCGCGGCCGGTGCGCGTTTCACGCATTTCGGCATCGGTGAGGGTGTGATCGAATTTCATGGGGGACCTCCGGGGGAGAGATTTTTGTACATTATATCTTATCATATATTGCTGTGAAAATCAAGTAGGGAGAGACGTGGAGGTGTGCGGCGCGCCGCGCTACGCAGGAGGTGCTTAGTGCGGAGCTGCCTCTTGCAGATGCCTACGGCATCTGCGACCACCCGCCACACCCAAGAGGAGAGGGTGTGCCCTCTCCTCTTGGGACTCCTCTCCCCGATAGCGTTTCTTCAGCTGTAGCTGTATGCCAACATACCACTTTGCTTTAGCTTTAGAGGAGAGTTATGATCGGAATTTCGTGCGAACATAGAGGAAACGCTACGTTTAAGACGCACCTTCGGTGCGAGGGGGTGGCTGGGATCTATACGTACAGTTTCCGATTGGAAACAGTACGCGTGGACGGTAGTTTGATTACCGCTGAGCATTACCGCGATCTTACAGACGTACCGTAGAAGATAGCAGGAAGGTTCTAAAACGAGGCGGCGACGGTTTAGCATAAGTGGTATGTTGGCGTGCAGTTACAGCTGAGCCCCAGGGGAGGAGAGTTCCAAGAGAGGAGGGGATCTTTCTCCCCTCCTCTCTTTGGCGTGGCGGTGGCGCAGGAGGTGTTCCACGTTTAACACCTCCTGCATCGTTCCCCCTTGCCCTCTCCGCCGCTTTGCAGCGGCACCTCCCGAAAGGGGAGGCATAGGGAGGAGCCCCTCCTAATCCCTTGGCGTAAATCTTACTAAAAAAAGCCTTCCGCAGGAAAAATTTTTTCCAAACCCCTTGCAAAAAGGAAAAAAACGTGGTATACTATATACGGTAATATATTGTGTATGAAGGAGAGTGGGTCGTGTCCCACTCTCTGTTTTTGTGAATCACAGGAAAGCGAGGTACCCGTATGCCCGATGCAAACGGCACACTGCGTCCCCGTCCGAAGAATATCGCGGAGAGGGTGCGTGAGCTTCTGTTCCCCGTCGTGCTGGAGGCGGAGTGCTATCTCTGGGACGTAGAATACGTCAAGGAGGGCGCGGAGATGATCCTTCGAATCATCATCGACTCCAACGAAGGCATCACGCTCGATGACTGCGAGCGCGTCACCCGCGCAATCGATCCCGTGCTGGACGAAGCCGATCCGATCGAAAATTCCTACCGGCTGGAGGTCACCTCCCCCGGCGTCGAGCGTCCGCTCACCCGCAACGATCATTTCGAATCCTGCATCGGCGATGAGGTCGAGGTAAAGCTCTTCGCCCCCATCGACGGCACGAAAACACTTCGCGGCGTCCTCAGCGCAAACGATGAAAAATCGTTTGAAATCACCTTGCCCGACGGTCGGGTGCTCCCCGTGCAGAAAAGCGCGGCGGCAAAGGTCTCTACAGTCTTTTCGTGGTAACGGAAGACTATTACGATAACTATGATAAGGATTTACTGTCATGAGAAAAACTACTGCTAAAACGAAAAAAGAAACGGAAGTCATGGGTGCGGAATTCTTTGATGCGCTCGATCTGCTCGAGGCAACGAAGGGTATCCCGAAGACGTACATGCTCGAGAAGATCGAGGCGGCGCTCGTCAGCGCGTACAAGAAAGAGGAAGGCTCGGCTTGCGTACGCATCGCTCTTGATCCCGAGAAGAAGAGCGTGCGCATGTTCGCACAGAAGACGGTCGTCGAGGAGGTCGAGAACGATAAGGAGCAGATCACCCTCGAGGATGCGCGTGCCATCAGCCGCCGTTACAATCTCGGGGATATCGTCGAGTTTGAGGTGAAGCCCAAGACGTTCGGACGCCTTTCCGCACAGACCGCCAAGCAGGTCATCATCCAGGGCATCCGTGAGGCGGAGCACTCCAATATCGTGCGCGAGTACGACAAGAAGCATGAGGAGGTCATCTCCGCGACGGTCACGAAGGTCAACGATAACACGGGTGACATCGTCGTCGATACCGGCACGAGCGAGGCGGTGCTCCTTCGCTCCGAGCAGCTTGCCGCCGATTCCTTTATGGTCGGCGATCACCTCAAGGTGTTCGTCACCGAGGTCAATCACGATGCGGAGGCGCGCGGTCCCGTCGTCACGCTCTCGCGTACCCATTCCGGCCTCGTTAAGCGTATGCTCGAGATGATCGTTCCCGAAATCCGCGACGGTATCGTCCTCATCAAGGGAATCGCCCGTGAGGCAGGCTCCAGAACAAAGGTCGCTGTCCTCTCCCGCGATCCCGATGTCGATGCGGTCGGTGCGTGTATCGGTGCGCGCGGTATGCGTATCGCTGAACTCCTTGAGGAGCTGCACGGCGAGAAGATCGACGTCGTCCTCTTCTCCGAGAAGCCGGAGGAGTACATCGCATCCGCACTCTCTCCCGCAAAGATCCGCGACGTCGAGTTCGACGGCGAGAGAAGCGCGAAGATCTGGGTGGACAGCGATCAGCTCTCCCTCGCAATCGGTAAGGAGGGACAGAACGCCCGCCTTGCCGCGAAGCTGACGGGATACAAGATCGACATCAAGGGGCGCAAGTAATGAGCGCACAGATGCGAAAAATCCCCGAAAGACGGTGCTCCGGCTGCGGAGAATCCTTCCCGAAGAAGGAGCTGCTCCGCGTGGTCCGCGAGCCGGACGGGGCTGTATCCCTTGATTTTACGGGAAAGAAATCCGGCAGAGGCGCATACGTCTGCAAAAAGCTCGCCTGCTTCAAAAAGGCGAGAAAGGCAAACCGCTTTGCGTCCTCCTTGGAGATACAGATTCCCGAGGAGCTTCTGAACGCGCTGGAGGAAGAAATCCGTCTGGCGGAAGCGGAAGCCGAGCTGTAAGATGAAAAACGAAACGAAGAATCCGTCCGTATCTGCGGACGTGAATCGGGATAAAGACACAGGGGGCGCGGATGTCGCCCGTCTGGCGTCCATGATCGGGCTGTGCCGGCGCGCAGGCCGTCTCGGATGCGGCACCGATATTGTGACAGGTGCTTTGAAAACAGGCGGCGTACATCTCGTACTCCTCGCAAAGGATCCCTCGGCGCGCACAAAAAAGGTCGTCACGGACAAATGCGCGTTTCGAAACGTAACGCTTATAGAGATTCCTCTCACAAGGGAGGAGCTCGGTGCGGCGTGCGGCAAATCACCGCTTTCCGCCGTCTGCGTTACCGATCCGAATTTTGCCTCCGCGATCGCGGCTCTCGCCGGACGCCGCTGATCTTTTCCGCACCCCCCACACCGCACTACTCCTAAAGAAAGGGCCCGATTTCTCGGGCAGGGTAAATAAGAGATGGCACAAACCTCTATGTTCAAGGTCAGTCAGCTGGCAAAAGACCTCGGAATGAAAAACAAGGAGATTCTGACGAAAATCGAATCCTCCGGCGTCACTGTAAAATCGTATATGGCTACTCTTGAGCCCGATGAATTTAACCTGTTCTTCGATGAGTTGACGCGGGAGAGCCAGATCAGGGATCTTGACGCGTATCTGAACGGCAAGACCTCGATCAAGCGCAAGAAAGCCGTGGCTCCCAAGGCGGAAAAGGGCGAGGAGAAGCCTGCCGCCAAGACGGAAGAGAAGAAGGCTGAGCCGAAGCCGACAGCAAAGACCGAAAAGCCCGAGGAGAAGTCTGCTCCGAAGGCGGAGCCTGTCAAAAAAGAAGAGAAACCGGCACCGAAGGCGGAAGTAAAGGCAGAGCCTGCCAAAACGGAGGAGAAGCCTGCCGCCAAGGCTGCGGAGAAAAAGGCTGAGGAGAAGCCTGCGCCGAAGGCGGAGGAAAAGAAGACCGAGCCGGTTAAGGCGGAGAAGCCCGAAGCAAAGCCGGCAGCACAGACGGCTCCCCGTCCGAATACGAACGGACAGGGGCAAAGCGGCTTCCGCCCGAATACGAACGGACAGCAAAGCGGCTTCCGCCCGAATACGAACGGACAGCAAAGCGGCTTCCGCCCGAATACGAACGGACAGCAAAGCGGCTTCCGTCCGAATACGAACGGACAGCAGGGCGGCTTCCGCCCGAACACGAACGGTCAGCAGGGACAAAGCGGCTTCCGTCCCGCAAATCCCGTGCCGCCGAAGCCGAAGGCACCGCAGCAGCCGACTGTCGAAAAGAAGCGCACGGGCAACACCCGTGTCATCGATACGCGCACAACGAGTGTCGATCTGTCCAAGTACGATGAGCGTCTCGATCGCTTCGTAACGGACCGTCAGACGGAGAACGCTTCCACCAAGCAGAAGCTGAAAAAGCAGAACACGCGCGATTTCCGCTCCGCGAAGACACGCGATAAGGAAAAGCTCGCCATGGAGAAGCTCCGCAAGGAGAATCTTGAGAAGCTGAAGAAGATGCCCGTCAAGATCACGCTTCCCGACGAGATTTCCGTCGGCGAGCTCGCCTCCCGTCTGAAAAAGACGGCGGCGGAGGTCATCAAAAAAATGATGATGATGGGTATGCCCGCTACGATCAACCAGGTTATCGACTACGACACCGCGTATCTGATCGCCGACGAATTCGGTGCGAAGATCACGAAGGAGGTCGTCGTGACGATTGAGGAGCGCCTCTTCAGCGAGGACGAGGACGCAGGTGAGGATCTGCTGCCGCGCGCACCGATCGTGTGTGTCATGGGTCACGTTGACCACGGTAAAACCTCGCTCCTTGATGCGATCCGCCATACGAACGTCACCTCCGGCGAGGCAGGCGGTATCACGCAGGCAATCGGTGCGTACCGCGTAAATATCAACGGGCAGGATATTACGTTCCTTGACACGCCCGGTCACGAGGCGTTTACCGCCATGCGTGCCCGCGGTGCGCAGGCTACGGATATTGCGATCCTTGTCGTTGCCGCGGATGACGGTATCATGCCGCAGACGATTGAGGCAATCAACCACGCAAAGGCCGCCGGCATCGACGTCATCGTTGCCGTAAACAAGATGGATAAGCCGCAGGCAAATCCCGATACGGTCAAAAATCAGCTCACGAGCTACGGTCTTGTGCCCGAGGAGTGGGGCGGCGACACGATCTGCGTACCCGTTTCCGCGCTCACCGGCATGGGCATCGAGGATCTTTTGGAGAACGTGCTCCTTGTCGCCGAGATGAAGGAGCTGAAGGCGAATCCGAAGCGCCGTGCGAAGGGTATCGTTATTGAGGCGAAGCTCGATCGCGGTCGCGGTCCCGTTGCGACGGTAATCGTGCAGACCGGTACGCTCCGCGAGGGCGATATTGTGATCGCAGGTACGGCGGTCGGTCGTGTCCGTGCGATGCTGAACGAGCGCGGTGAGCATCTGAAGGAGGCAGGTCCGTCCGTTCCGGTCGAGATCGTCGGTCTTGCCGAGGTGCCGCAGTCCGGTGACGAATTTAACGCCGTCGAGGACGAGCGCATGGCAAGAACGCTTGCCGATCAGCGCCGCGAGAAGGCGCGCAACGACGCGCTCAACGCCGCCGCCAAGGTGAATCTGGACGATCTGTTCAGCCAGATCAAGGAGGGCGCGAAGGAGCTCAACGTCATCGTCAAGGCAGACGTGGGCGGATCGGTGGAAGCCGTTCGCGCGTCGCTTGAGAAGCTGACCAACGAAGAGGTCAAGGTGAAGGTCATTCACGGTGCCGTCGGCGGCATCACGGAGAGCGACGTCATGCTGGCGTCCTCCGCCAATGCGATCATTGTCGGCTTCAACGTCCGTCCCGATAAGAACGCCTCCGACAAGGCAGAGCGTGAGAATGTGGACGTGCGCACCTACCGCATCATCTACGAGTGCATCGAGGAGATCGAGGCGGCGATGAAGGGTATGCTTGCGCCGACGTTCAAGGAGGTCGTGCTCGGTCGCGCCGAGGTGCGTCAGACGATTCATGTGCCGAACGTGGGCACGATCGCGGGATCCTACGTTACGGACGGCAAGATCACCCGTCAGAGCCAGATCCGCATTGTGCGTGACGGTGTGGTGATCTTTGAGGATAAGATTTCCTCCCTCCGCCGTTTCAAGGATGACGTGAAGGAGGTCGCGGACGGATACGAATGCGGTATCGGTCTGGATAAGTACGGCGATATTCACGTGGGAGACGTGCTTGAGGCGTTTATTATGGAAGAGGTTGCACGCTGATAAGGGCGTTGCCCTGTGACCCCTTTTATCTGAAGTTTCTTTTATGCTATATGCGGGGCTTTGCTCGAGTTGGCAAGCCAACTCGGGCGCCCACACGAGAAGGGCTCACGCGGAGCCCTTCTCGACTACCCCGCGTCAGAGGAAGGGGAGAAAGATCCCCTTCCTCCGACACCACCATCCCCTGTGGCGTAGCGGTGAATGTTCGCCAACATACCACTTTTGCCAAAGCGGTAATTGTTACGTTTTAGAACCCTTCTGCACCGACAGCGGGGGAGACTGTAAGATCGCGCAGCGTGCAGCTTTATCGGAGGTTTCTCTCCGCGTATTGTTTGCGATCAAAGATCGCACGTTAAAATTTTTGCCGAGCCCATCGCACCGCAGGTGCGTCTTTTACGAAAGCGTATTCGCTATGGATGCACAAAAGATCGTTTTTGACTCTCTGTTAAGATGAAGCATGAGTGGTACGTTTTCTCATGTTTCGCTGAAAGAACGCATATGAGGAGAGAATGGGGGTATCGGGGGAAAGAGAGGATTCTTCCTCCTCTTTCCCCTGATCGTGGCGGTGGTGTGGAGGCGTTCCACGCTTAACGCCTCCACGTCTTTCACACATCAGCACTACTGCAAGAAAGGAGAAATTTTATGGTTTTTTCAAGCCTTGAATTTTTGTTTCTCTATTTCGCGGCGGTGCTGTTTTTGTATTTCGTCACGCCCCACAAATTCCGCAATATCACGCTGTTTGCCGTCAGTTTGATTTTCTACGGCTGGGGTGAGCCGCGCTACGTTTTGCTCATGTTTCTCACGATCGCGGCGGATTACGTCTTCGGTCTGCTCGTCGGCAAAAGCCGCGAGGAGAATCCGCGCCGCGCAAAGCTGTGGCTGGCGGCTGCCGTGGTCGCAAACCTCGGCATCCTCGCGTATTTCAAATATTTCAATTTCTTCATCGATACGTTTGCCGCCGTCAGCGGCATCTCCGTCAAGGCGATTGAGGTCGCTTTGCCGGTCGGTATCTCGTTTTACACGTTCCAGGCACTGTCCTACGTGATCGACGTGTACCGTGCTGATGCACCGGCGCAGAAGGATTTCGTCGCGTTCGGCACGTACGTCACGCTGTTTCCGCAGCTCATCGCCGGTCCGATCGTCCGCTACAAGGACGTGGACGATCAGCTGCGCGAGCGCACCCATTCCGTCGCGCTGTTTGCCTCGGGCGTGCGCACGTTTATGGCAGGTATGGCGAAAAAAGTTCTCCTCGCAAATGCTGCGGGCGAGATCTGGGCGCGCCTCACCGAGGCGGACGAGCTGTCCGTAATCGCCGCATGGCTCGGCATCATCATGTACACGTTCCAGATTTACTTCGATTTCAGCGGATACTCCGACATGGCGATTGGTCTGGGCAAGATGATGGGATTCTCCTTCAGGGAGAATTTCTACTACCCGTATATGGCGTCCTCCGTCACCGATTTCTGGCGGCGGTGGCATATCTCCCTCTCCACATGGTTCCGTGAGTACGTCTACATCCCCTTAGGCGGCAACCGATGCGGCAAGGGGCGGCAGATTGTCAATCTTTTAGCCGTGTGGCTCTTTACGGGACTGTGGCACGGCGCAAGCTGGAACTACGTTCTGTGGGGACTGTACTATTTCGTTCTGCTTGTGATCGAGAAGACGTTTTTGCTCGGCTTTTTGAAGAAGCTGCCGCGTTTCGTCGGGCACGTTTACACGCTCATTACGGTCGTGTTCGGCTGGTGGCTGTTCTATTTTGAGGATTTTTCAGAAGGGATCACCTATCTCGCCACGATGTTCGGCGGCGGAAAATCGACCGGATTTATCGATGCCGCAGGGGCGCTTGAGCTTTCCTCGGCGGCTTTGCTTCTCGTGATTCTCGCTGTCGCATCGACGAGGTATCCTCGCGATCTGTTCTATAAGCTCTGGCAGAAAACGGACGCGATGCGCACGGTAGCCACGGTGCTCTGCGCGCTCGGCTTTACGCTGTGCGTGGCGTATCTTGTAAATTCGTCGTTCAATCCGTTTCTGTATTTCCGATTCTGAGGAGGGGTGTTATGACGGATAAAAGGACACAAAAGCTCCCGGAATGTGATGCGGAGGCGGTGCGGCTGCTCGCAATTCAGATGCAGACGGGACGGTGCCGCAGGGTGGGCGATCTCGCTCTGACCGCGCTTTTCCTCGGTGCGATCTTCGTCTTTGCGATTCTCTTTTGGCTTCTGCCCGATCGGGCGATGTCCGAGACGGAAAACCGCGCGCTTGCGCAGGCACCGAAGGTGACCGTTTCGCGGATTTTGGACGGAAAATTCACCGCCGACATTACCGAATACATGGCGGATCAGTTTCCGGCGCGCGATTTCTTTGTGAATCTGAAGGCTTTGTCGGAGACGGCGCTCGGGCGCGGCGGCAACAACGGCGTTCTGTTCGGCGAGGGCGAAACGCTCATCCCCCGGGAGGATTTGCCGAGCCTTGACAATATGAAAACGAATCTTTCCGCGATCGGGGCGTTTTCCGCGCACTGTGAGTCGGTTGGGATTCCCGTTTTCGCCGCGATTACGGGACGGAACGCGGACGTGCTCGATCACACGCTGCCCGATTATTACGGTGCTTATTACAGCGACCGCTTGTGGGCAAATCTGCAAACGGAGGCGGCGGCAGGCGTGGATTTTCTGAATCTCCGCGATCCGCTTCGTGCACGGGCGCAAGCAGGCGAGTACGTGTACTACCGCACGGATCATCACTGGACGACGCTCGGTGCGTATTACGGCTATGCCGAAATCGCCGAGGCGATGGGGCTTGCGCCGTACCCGATCACGGATTTTTCGCCCGAAACGGCAAGCGATGCCTTCTGCGGCACGACGTGGTCGACGGCAGGTGCATCGTGGATCGATCCCGATACGATGGAGTTTTTCCGATTTGACGGGGATGAGTCGTTTGTGACCGCCATCCTTGACGCAGGCAAAGAACGGAAGTTCACCGGCTTTTACGATACCGACTACCTATTGAAAAAAGATAAATATTCCACGTTCATCGGCGGAAACAACGCGCTTGTGACCGTGAGGAAATCGGACGGTGCGGAGCGCGAAACGCTGCTTTTGTTCAAGGACAGCTTCGCCCATGCTGCGGTGCCTTTCCTCGCACGGCACTACGATCTCGTGATCGTCGATCTCCGCTATTACACGAAAGAGGTGCCTGTCAGCCTGCTTGATACCTACCGTGTGGACGCTGTTCTCTTTTTCTATAACACGGACAGCCTGACCGGCAATACGGCTATAGAGTGGCTCAGGGCATCTTTGCCGTAAGGGGAGAATGACTTGGGGCTTCGCAAAAAACCAAACCCTTTTGCTGTGTTATGTAGGGCGGGGGCTTGCTCCCGCCGCCTCAAACAGCCGAAAATGCACGAAACGGCGGGAGCAAGCCCCCGCCCTACGGCAAATTTGCGCGCACATAAACAGTGAGAACACATTGCCGAATTGGGACAAAATATATTTGACCGAAAGTTTTGGTCGAGCTTTTTCAAAAACGGAAGTCTTCTTTCCCATAAAATACTATCAGAGAGGGATACTATGGCGAAAAAAGTACAGGAATACAACAACCAATCGATTACTGCGCTGAAGGGCGCGGATCGCGTGCGCAAGCGTCCTGCCGTCATTTTCGGCTCGGACGGGCTGGAGGGCTGCGAGCATTCCTATTTCGAGATTCTGTCAAACGCCGTCGATGAGGCGCGCGAGGGCTACGGCTCGGTGATCACGACGACCGTGTTCGCCGATCGCTCCATTGAGGTGGAGGACTGCGGCCGCGGCGTTCCGCTTGATTTCAACGAGGCGGAGGGACGCTACAACTGGGAGCTCATCTACTGCGAGCTGTACGCAGGCGGTAAATACGCCAACAACGAGGACGGCGCCGCGTATGAGTATTCTCTCGGTCTGAACGGACTCGGCGCGTGCGCGACGCAGTACGCGAGTGAATACATGGACGTTTACTCCTATGCGAGAGGCGAGGTTTCGTCGATCCATTTCAGAAAGGGCGAGCCTGTTTCCGAGCTTACCAAAGAGCCGATCCCGAAAAAGAGCACGCGCAAAACGGGCACGACCGTGCGCTGGCGTCCCGATCTGGAGGTGTTCACCGACACGGCGATCCCGCGCGAATTTTTCACCGAGACGCTTAAAAAGCAGGCGGTCGTCATTGCAGGACTGACGTTCATCGTCCGCTTTGAGGAGGAGGACGGCACCTTTACGGAAGAATCCTTCCGCTACGAAAACGGTATCACCGACTACATTTCCGAGATCGCGGGCGAGACGGCGATGACGGAGACGGTGCTCTGGAAGCTCGAAACGAAGGGGCGCGACCGCGAGGACAAGGACGAGTACCGCCTGAAGGCGGAGATCGCGTTCTGCGTATCGAACAAGGTGCAGATGCTTGAGTACTACCACAACTCCAGCTTTCTGGAGCACGGCGGCTCTCCGGCGGATGCGGTGCGCCTCGGATTCACGAACGCGGTGGACAAAAAGCTGAAGGCGGCAGGGAAGTACACGAAAAATGAGGCGAAGATCCAGTTCCAGGATATTGAGGACTGCCTGATCCTCGTCACAAACAGCCTGTCCACGCAGACATCCTACGCCAACCAGACGAAAAAGGCGATCAACAACACGTTCATTAAGGAAGCGATGACGGCGTTCATCAAGGAGCAGCTGGAGATTTACTTCCTGGAAAAGCCGATGGAGGCGGACAAGTTTCTGACGCAGGTGCTTGTCAACAAGCGATCCCGTGAGAGCGCGGAGAGCACGCGGCTTGATCTGAAGAAAAAGCTGTCCGTGTCGGGCGGCGGCGATCCCGCGAAAAGCGTGGAGAAATTCGTTGCGTGCCGCTCCAAGGATCCCGAAAAGCGCGAGCTCTACATCGTGGAGGGCGACTCCGCGCTTACGTCCGTCAAGCTCGCGCGCGACAGCGAATTTCAGGCGATCATCCCCGTGCGCGGAAAGACGCTCAACTGTCTGAAAAGCACCTACGACCGCATTTTCAAGAGCGATATTATCCTTGATCTGCTCAAGGTCATCGGCTGCGGCGTCGAGCTGAAGGGGAAATTCAAGGGCGACACCGTGCCGTTCAGCATGGACGCGCTCAAATGGTCGAAGATTATCTTCTGTACGGATGCGGATGAGGACGGCTTCCAGATCCGCACGCTCCTTCTGACGATCTTCTACCGCCTGCTCCCGACGCTGATTAAAGAGGGCAGAATCTACATCGCGGAGTCGCCGCTTTACGAGATCACGCCGAGCAAGGGTGAGGTCGAGTTTGCGTATAACGAGCCGGAGAAGGCGGAAATCGTTGCCCGACTGGAAAAAGAGGGCAAGAGATACACGCTCCAGCGGTCGAAGGGTCTCGGTGAGAACGATCCCGACATGATGTCGAAAACGACGATGCACCCGGCAACGCGCCGTCTGATTCGTGTCAATCCGGCGGAGGCGGAGGCGACCGCGCGCATGTTTGAAACGCTGCTCGGCGACGATCTGCCGGCGCGCAAGGAATTTATCATGAAATACGGAAGTCAGTACTGGGAGGAGGCGGACGTCTGATCCGCTTCGGAAAGGACAGCGTATGGAGACGAAATTTTGTTACTACACCACGCCGTATCCGCGCGTGAAATCGTACCGCGATATGATCGATGCCGCCGTGGCGGACGGTCTGCACGCCGTGGAGGGATTCTGTCAGTTCGAATTTGCGACGCCCGACAGGGATGCCGCACGCGCGCTGAAGAAGTACGCCGACGAGCGCGGCGTCCGTTTCCCGTGCTTCTCTTTGTTCATCGATCTCATCGGAGACGATGCGGCGGAGAAAATGGCGTATCTCAAGGGATATGCCGAGGTTGCCGCGATTCTGGAGTGCCCGTATCTGCACCACACCGTCATTCCCCACCATATCGATCCCGCGCCGATTCTGGCGCGGTACGACGAGCTGTTTGACAAGGGCGTTAAGGCGGTTCGGGAGATTTACGACTATGCCGCACCGTTCGGTGTACGCACGGTGTATGAGGATCAAGGCTACATATTCAACGGCGTGAAGGGATTTACCGCCATGATTGATGCGGTTGGGCGTGACGTAGGCGCAGTCGCCGATTTCGGCAACATCGCGCAGGCGGATCAGACGATTGCCGATTTCATCCCCGCATTTGCGGATCGGATTGTGCACGTGCATCTGAAGGACGTGGTGAACAACGATGTCGCCGAGGGCGGCATGAAAACGCTCGGCGGACGGTATATGCACAACACTGCGGTCGGAGAGGGCGGCGTGCCGTTTGCACAGGCGTTTGCGCTTCTGAAAAAGATCGGCTACGACGGATATTACGGGCTGGAGTTCAGCACAAAGGCGGACGATTCCCCGTATATGCGCGATTCGATGCGGTATTTTGCTTCTTTGATGTGAATTTTGTGAGGGCGGCTGATGGAAATTACGAAAATTGTGATTACGGGCGGTCCCTGCTCCGGCAAAACCACGGCGATGAGCTGGGTACAGAACGCGTTTACGGAGTTGGGGTACACCGTTTTGTTCGTGCCGGAGACGGCTACGGAGCTGATTTCGGGCGGTGTTGCGCCTTGGACGTGCGGCACAAATGCCGCGTATCAGAAGTGTCAGCTTTCTTTGCAGACGGAGAAGGAGAAAATCTTTGCAGAGGCGGCACGCACGATGCCGGCGAAGAAGGTGCTGATCGTGTGCGATCGGGGTGCGCTTGACAATAAGGCGTACATGAACGACGCGGAATTTGCCGAGGTGATCGGCTCTTTGGGAGTGAGCGAGGTCGAGCTGCGCGACAGCTATGACGCGGTGTTCCATCTCGTGACGGCGGCGAAAGGTGCTGTGGAATTTTACACGACGGCGAACAACGCCGCCCGAACGGAGACAGCGGAGGAGGCCGCCGCATTGGACGACCGACTGATTGCGGCATGGACGGGGCATCCGCATTTGCGCGTGATTGACAACGCCGCGGATTTTTCGGAGAAAATGAAAAAGCTGATTGCGGAGATTTCGTCCTTTCTCGGTGAGCCGGAGCCGTATGAAATCGAGCGGAAATTTCTGATTGAGTACCCGGATACCTCGTGGCTTGCAGAGAATCCGACGTGCCGGAAAATCGAGATTATCCAGACGTATCTGAACAGTCCCGAGGGGGAGGAGGTTCGGGTGCGTCAGCGCGGTGCGGACGGCAGCTACATCTATTTTCAGACGATCAAGCGGAAGGTGTCCGGATTGAAGCGCGTCGAGATCGAGCGGCGGTTGTCGCAGGCGGAGTATCTGACGCTTTTGATGGATGCCGATACGACCAAGCGGCAGATCCGCAAGACGAGATACTGCCTGACGTATGAAAATCAGTATTTCGAGATCGACGTGTATCCGTTCTGGAAGGATCGGGCGATCGTGGAGCTGGAATTAAGCGATGAGAACGCGGAAATCGTGTTCCCCGAGCAGATCCGTGTGATTAAGGAAGTCACGGACGATCCGTCCTACAAGAATGCGTCTTTGGCGAGAATTGAATAAAACGGAAACCGCCGCACGGATGTGCGGCGGGTTTGCTTGTATTGCAACAAAAACAAACAAATGTTCACATTTTCCGCTTTACATGGATTGCGGTTTGTGGTATAATACTATGGTAAGACTTTTTCGGAGGTGCGTATGGACCGCTTTGAACTGTGTTCCGAATACACTCCCACGGGAGATCAGCCCGAGGCGATCGAGGCGCTTGTCGCCGGTGTGCAGTCGGGTATGCGGATGCAGACGCTGCTCGGCGTGACCGGATCGGGCAAGACGTTTACGATGGCGAACGTGATCGCGAGGCTGAACCGCCCGACGCTCGTGCTCGTGCACAACAAGACGCTTGCCGCTCAGCTCTGCACCGAGTTTCGGGAGTTCTTTCCGCATAACGCGGTCGAATATTTTGTATCCTACTACGACTACTACCAGCCGGAGGCGTACGTCCCCGGACGGGATATGTATATCGAAAAGGACGCGCTCGTCAATGAGGAGATCGACAAGCTCCGCCACAGTGCGACGAGTGCGCTGTTTGAAAGGCGTGACGTCATTATCGTTGCCTCCGTATCGTGCATCTACTCGCTCGGCTCGCCCGAGGAATACAAGGCGCAGGTCACGTCGCTGCGCCCCGGGATGCCGATCAGCCGCGATGCGCTGGTCTCGCACCTCGTCGATATTCAGTACGACCGCAACGACGTCGGATTTGCGCGCAACAAATTCCGCATCCGCGGCGATACGGTCGAGATTTTTCCGTCCAATGAGGGCGAGAAGGCGATCCGCGTCGAGTTTTTCGGGGACGAGATCGACCGCGTCACGGAGATCAATCCGCTGACGGGCGCATCCTTGCGCGATCTCACCTACGCCGCCGTGTATCCGGCGAATCATTATGTGATCGCGCCCGAAAGCCGCGAGGCGGCGTATGCGCGCATTGAGGAGGAGCTTTGCGAACGGGTGACGTTTTTCAGAGAGCAGGACAAGCTGCTTGAGGCACAAAGGATCGAGGAGCGCACGCGCTACGATCTCGAAATGCTTCGGGAGATCGGCTACTGCTCGGGGATTGAAAACTACTCCGGTATTTTTGCGGGACGGGCGCCGGGGGAGACGCCGTACACGCTGATGGACTATTTCCCGAAGGATTTCCTTTTGTTCGTGGACGAGAGCCACGCTACCCTGCCGCAGGTCGGCGGCATGAGCGCAGGCGACCGCGCCCGCAAGGCGAATCTTGTGGAGCACGGGTTCCGTCTGCCGTCCGCGTTTGACAACCGTCCTCTTCGCTTTGACGAATTTGAGGAGAAGATCAACCAGGCGATCTTCGTTTCGGCAACGCCGGGCAATTACGAGAGGGAGCACTCCTCGCAAGTCGCCGAGCAGCTTATCCGCCCGACGGGACTGCTCGATCCCGAAATCGAGGTGCGCCCCGTGGAGACACAAATAGACGATCTCACGGGCGAAATCCGTGTGCGCGTCAGCCGCGGCGAGCGCGTGCTTGTGACCACGCTCACGAAAAAAATGGCGGAGGATCTTACGCAGTATCTGGACGAGCAGGGAATCCGCGTGAAATATATCCACCACGATATTGAAACAATGGAGCGAATGGAGCTGATCCGCGATCTGCGCACGGGCATGTACGACGTGCTTGTGGGCATCAACCTGCTCCGCGAGGGCATTGACTTGCCCGAGGTCACGCTCGTTGCGATCCTTGACGCGGACAAGGAGGGCTTCCTCAGAAGCGAGACGTCGCTCATTCAGACGATCGGACGCGCGGCGAGAAACGTCGGCGGCAAGGTCATTCTGTACGCGGACACGGAAACGCGGTCGATGAAATCCGCGATCTATGAGACGGAGCGCCGCCGCCGTATTCAGAAACAGTACAACGAGGCGCACGGTATCACGCCGCAGACGGTCAAGAAGGGCATCCGCGATCTGATCGCGATCGGCACGTCCGAGGAGAACAAGAAGAAGCTCGAGAAGCGAAAGCATCACGGCGATCCCGTAAGGGAGAGTGCGGCGGACAGAGAGGCGCGTATTGCGGATCTCACTGCACAGATGAAGAAGGCGGCGAAGGAGCTTCGCTTTGAGGAAGCGGCGTATCTCAGAGATAAGATCAAGGAGCTTACGCTTGTGAAGAAGTAATCTGTTTGTTAATTTCTGCGTGATCGGCGGGAGCAAGCCTCCGCCCTGCGGGATTCTTTACAGACTCAAATCATATAACCGGAAGGTCACCATATGAACGAAATCATTCTCCGCGGTGCGCGGATGCATAATCTCAAGAATATTGACGTCACGATCCCCCGCGATAAGCTCGTCGTCTTTACGGGACTGTCGGGATCGGGCAAATCGTCGCTTGCGTTTGATACGCTGTACGCGGAGGGACACCGCCGCTTTGTCGAATCGCTGTCATCGTATGCCAGAATGTTCCTCGGACAGCTGGACAAGCCCGACGTGGACTCCATTGAGGGGCTTTCGCCCGCGATCTCGATCGATCAGAAAACGACGAGCAAAAATCCGCGCTCCACGGTCGGCACGGTTACGGAGATTTACGATTATCTCCGCCTTCTGTACGCGCGGCTCGGTGTGCCGCACTGTCCCGAATGCGGACGCGAAATTCGTCAGTCGTCTGTCGATCAGATCCTTGACGCGATCATGAAAATGCCCGAGGGGACGCGGTTTTTGGTCGTCTCTCCGCTTGTGCGCGGCAAAAAGGGACGGCATGAGAAGGTCTTTGCCGACGCGATCAAGGGCGGCTTTGTCCGCGCGCGCGTGGACGGCGTTGTGTGCGACATCGTGGAGGACATGGGGCTGGATAAAAACAAAAAGCACACGATCGAGCTGGTCGTTGACCGCCTTGTGCTCCGTGCGGACATTCGCTCGCGCCTGTCCGATTCCGTGGAGACCGCGCTGAAGCAGTCGGACGGCGACGTTGTGATCGTCACCGTGCCGAGAGAGGGCGAGGGGGAGGTTTTCACCTACTCCACGCGCTATGCGTGTCCCGAGCACGGTGGATCGTTCGGCGTTCTGGAGCCGCGGCTCTTTTCGTTCAACAATCCGTTCGGGGCGTGTCCGCACTGCCTCGGTATCGGTGTGCTTCGCACCGTTTCCCCCGAGAGGATCATGCCCGATACGTCTTTGTCGCTCGCAGAGGGCGGCATCGCCGTCAACGGATTCAAATCGATTACGCCCGATTCGTGGAACGGGCCTCTCGTGATGGCGGTCGGCCGTGCGCACGGCTTCACGATCGATCAGCCGCTGTCGTCGTTTTCGTCGGAGGCGATGCATGCGCTTCTGTGGGGCACGGGCGAGGAGACGTATGACGTCACGCGCTATTTCGGTGCGGTCGGCAAGCGTCAGCACGCGGCGTGGGACGGCGTGATTCCGATCATTAACACACGCGTCAACATGAACTCCTCTGAGGCGGACTACTACGATCAGTTCATGGATGAGACGGACTGCCCCGTTTGCGGCGGCAGACGGCTGAATCCGTCCGCGCTTTCCGTCACCGTCGGAGGGATGGACATCTCCGCGCTTTGTGCGCTTTCGATCACGGACGCGCTTTCGTTTCTCAATGCGCTTACGTTTACCGAATCGGAGATGAAAATTGCGCGGGAGATCATGAAGGAGCTTCGTGAACGGCTCGGATTTCTCATCAATGTAGGGCTTGAATACCTCACGCTTTCAAGACGGGCGGGAACGCTCTCGGGCGGCGAAGCACAGCGCATCCGCCTTGCGACGCAGATCGGCTCCGCGCTGACGGGCGTGATGTACGTTCTCGATGAGCCGTCGATCGGCTTGCATCAGAGGGACAACAGCCGTCTGATCGCCACGCTGAAGCGGCTGCGCGATCTCGGCAACTCCGTGCTCGTCGTCGAGCATGACGAGGAGACGATGGAGGCGGCGGACTGCATTGTGGACATCGGTCCCGGTGCAGGTATTCACGGCGGCAATCTTGTTGCAATCGGATCGCCTGCCGAGGTGATGGCGTGCGAGGAGTCCGTCACGGGCGCGTTTTTAGCCGGACGGAGAAGGATCGCCGTGCCGCAATCGAGACGGACGGGCAGCGGCAAAAAGCTGACCGTGTACGGGGCACAGCTCCACAATCTCAAAAATATCGACGTGTCGATTCCGCTCGGGTGCCTCGTGTGCGTCACGGGCGTGTCGGGATCGGGCAAATCGTCGCTTGTGAACGGGATTCTGTATCCCGTGCTGGCGCGCAAGCTCAATCGCGCGATGACAACGGCAGGCAAGCACCGCGGCATCGACGGCATCGATGCGCTCGACAAGGTGATCTCCATCGACCAGAGCCCGATCGGACGCACGCCGCGCTCCAATCCGGCGACGTATACGGGACTGTTCGGTGATATTCGCGATCTGTTCGCAAAGACCCCTTCCGCCAAGATGCGCGGCTACGGTCCCGGGCGGTTTTCGTTCAATACGAAGGGCGGTCGGTGCGAGGCGTGCGAGGGCGACGGCGTGAAGTGTATCGAGATGCATTTTCTCCCCGACGTATACGTAACGTGCGACGTCTGCCACGGTGCGAGGTACAACCGCGACACGCTGGAGGTACGGTATAAAGGAAAGAATATCGCCGAGGTGCTCGATATGACGGCGGAGGAGGCGTGCGAGTTTTTCGCGGACATTCCGAGGATCGGAAACCGCATCAAGACGATCTGCGACGTCGGGCTCGGCTATGTGAAGCTCGGGCAGCCGGCGACTACGCTTTCGGGCGGCGAGGCACAGCGCGTGAAGCTCGCCACGGAGCTGTCCAAGCGCTCGACGGGCAAGACGTTCTACGTCCTCGACGAGCCGACAACGGGACTCCATTCCGCTGATGTGGACAAACTTATCACGATTCTGCACCGTCTTGCGGATGCCGGAAACACCGTTCTCGTGATCGAACACAATCTGGACGTTATAAAGGTTGCGGATCACATCATTGACATGGGGCCCGAGGGCGGCGACGGCGGCGGCACGGTGATCGCTGAGGGCACGCCCGAGGAAATCGCACGGACGGAGCACTCCTATACGGGGCAGTTTTTGAAGGAAAAACTTGCCGTGACGGCGGATCGGATTTGATAATGGAAAAAACGCATCCTTTTTGAGGGCGGCGATCGCCTTTCTTCAGCGGATGCGTTTTTTGGTTTTTCTTCGGTTTTCGTGCATTGAATGCCGAGAATGCTCGCGCTTTTGCAGAATTTTTGCTTTATCGGACGCTTTTTGCAGAATGATGTCCTTTCAAGATAGAAGATTCGACGTGCTTGCGCAGTGGAGATTTCAAACAAAGGCACGGAAGAAAAGCAGGATAAAACAACGTAAATGGACAAAGCAACGCTTTTCGGAGGAGGGGATGGAAAAAAGTTCATAAATTGTATTGACAAAGAGTAATTTCTCTGCTAATATATATACATGACAAAGCGAGCCTCGCTTTCGGAACGGAAAGGTTGGCGGAGAATCGCTTCGTTACGTAAAATTCACTTTCTCTCTCTATCACTTAATAAAAGAACGAGGACTTGCATCCAAAGGGTGTAAGTCCTTGTTCTTTTTGCGCCGTGTGCGCCGCTGCGAGGGGGGACTTCGGGCAATTTTTTCATGGATAAAAAGAAGATTTATTCAAAAAACAATCGCGAATCGTTTGCGCGGGGCTGAAAACGGGGCTTTTTTGTTGACAAAATACAGGCATTTTGTTATAATGTCACTACCGATAGGACATTTTTCACAGTAAAGGAGAACCCCATGAAAAAGATTCTTTGCCTCCTTCTCGCAATGCTGCTCGTGCTGCCTCTGGCGGTCGCTTGCAATCAAGACGAGAAGCCCCCGGTAAGCACCGGCGACAGCACAGGCGACACCACTGCGCCCGACGGAACCGATCCTGCCGACACCTCACCGGACGACAGCGCGCCCTCCGGCGAGCGTATGCACAAGGTGCCGACCGACGAGCTCAATTTCAAAAACGATCAGGTTGTGATTACTGCCTTTGATTGGCAGGGCTACAAGTACTATTTCTTTGCGGAAGAGGATTCCGATGACCCGATGCAGAGCGCGATCTACAACCGCCGCCGCACCGTGGAGGAAGCGATCGGCGTGACGATCAAGGAGGTCATGTACGACACCTACAAGAATATGTTTGACGCGATGGATCAGTCCATCGGTTCGGGTGATGACTCGATGCAGATCGTGCTCACACACTGTATCAACAAATTGTCCACGTACACCTCCGGCGGCTCGCTCTATCCGCTTGACGAGCTTCCGTATATCGATCTGACTGCTGACTGGTGGAACACCGAGGCGATGAGCAGTCTGAAGCTCGGCTCGCACTACCTGCTCGGCGCAAACGATTACATGCTCCCGTGCCCGTATGCGATTTTCTTCAATAAAGATATGGTTACGGATCTCTCTCTGGAGAGCCCGTACGATCTCGTTGCAAATAACGAGTGGACGATCGACAAATTTGAGGAGCTTGCCCGTGCGGCTGTCCTTGACGTAGACAGCAACGGCTTTGACGAAAACGATAACTACGGTATCTCCTGCCAGAACGGCGGCGGCTCTACGTTTTTGAGCTTCTGGTCTGCGTCCGAGCAGTTCATGGCATACAAGGGCGAGGACGGCAAGCTGGACGTTTTCCAGAATACCGAAAAAACGCAGGATATTTGCGAGAGAATTGCTGAGTGGTCGAAGGATCATCTCATCTGCCCGTTCCCGAGCGGCAAATCCTCCGATGCGATCCACATGAGCACCGGTCAGGTGCTGTTCTGGATGTCCAACATCGCCGGTGCCGAGGAGCTCCGCGATACGGACGTTGATTACGGTATCGTTCCGTTCCCGAAATATACGAGCGAGCAGGAGAACTACTACTCTCTTGACTGGGGCGGACTGATGGTTGTTCCGGTAACGATCAGAGAGCCCGAGATGGTCGGTGCGACGATTGAGCTTCTCGCCTACGGCAGTGACGTAGAGGGCGGTGTCATCGATACATACTACGACCTCGTTCTGGACGGTCAGCTTTCGCAGGATCCGACCGCGCCTGAGATGCTCGACATCCTCTTTGACACGATTTGCTACGATCCCGGCGTAACGTTCTGGGGACTTTCCGGCAGCTATTTGCAGTTGTTCTACTATCCGTGGAACTACGGTGTACTGAAGGGCACAAGTGAGTTTTCCTCCTTCTATGCATCCAACAAGGACAGCGCGCAGAAATTCATTGACGACTACTATTTCGCGCTGGAGATGTACGACGATCTGTTCGGTTAATACGTTCTCTCTCCCTTTATACAGGCGGGGACTGCTTGAAAGCGGCAGTCCCCGCTGCTTTTTTGCGATCGGCCTGCTCTTCGCCGGAAGGAGATGTTTTGCGAAATGCGCCCGTACATTTGCGGAATACGTCCATGCATTTGCGGGGGAGATGGGGTGGTCCTTGACATTCATCAAAAAACAGGTATAATAGAAGTATGATTAGTGTATCAAAATATTTCAAAAAGGAGTACCCCATGAAAAAATTACTCTCTCTGCTTCTTGCGATTACGCTCGTGCTGCCTCTGGCGGTCGCTTGCAATCAAGACGAGAAGCCCCCGGTAAGCACCGGCGACAGCACGGGAGCCAGCACAGGCGACACCACCGCGCCCGACGGAACCGATTCCGCCGACACCTCCTCGGATGACAGCGCGTCCTCCGGCGAGCGTATGCACAAGGTGCCGACCGACGAGCTCGATTTCGGCAATGAGACGCTTGTCATCACTGCGTTCAACTGGCAGGGCTACAAGTACTATTTCTTTGCGGAAGAGGATTCCGATGACCCGATGCAGAGCGCGATCTACAACCGCCGCCGCACCGTGGAGGAGGCGATCGGCGTGACGATCGACGAGGTTATGTACACCGGTTACAATAAGATGTTCGACGCGATGGATCAGTCCGTCGGTACGGGCGATGACGCGATGCAGATCGTGCTGACGCACTGTATTTCCCGCCTTTCCACGTATACCTCCGGCGGTACGCTCTATCCGCTTGAGGAGCTTCCGTATGTCGATCTGAGTGCGGACTGGTGGAATCAGGAGCAGATGGACGTTCTGAAACTCGGTAGCCACTACCTGCTCGGCGCAAACGATTATATGCTCCCGTGCCCGTATGCGATTTTCTTCAATAAGGATATGATTACGGATCTTTCTCTGGAGAGCCCTTACGATCTGATTGAGCAGAACGAATGGACGATTGACAAATTTGAGGAGCTCGCCCGTGCTGCCACCCGCGACGTGGACAATAACGGCTACGACGAAAGCGATATTTACGGTATTTCCGTGCAGAACGGCGGCGGCTCTACGTTTTTGAGCTTCTGGTCTGCATCCGAGCAGTTTATGGCGTACAAGGGTGATGACGGAAAGCTCACGGTGTTTGAAAACACCGATAAGACGGTTGATATTTGCGAGACGATTGCTGAGTGGTCGAAGGATCATCTGATCTGCCCGTTCCCGACCGGCAAAGACGACTCCGCGATCCACATGAGCACCGGTCAGGTGCTGTTCTGGATGTCCAACATCGCCGGTGCCGAGGAGCTCCGCGATACGGATGTCGATTACGGTATCGTGCCGTTCCCGAAATACACGAGCGAGCAGGAGAACTATTATTCTCTCGACTGGGGCGGACTGATGGTCGTTCCGACGACGATTCAGAATCCCGAGATGGGTCGGTGCGACAATTGAGCTTCTCGCCTACGGCAGCGATGTAGAGGGCGGCGTCATCGACACGTATTACGATCTCGTTCTCGACGGTCAGCTCGCACAGGATCCGACCGCGCCCGAGATGCTCGACATCCTCTTTGACACGATCTGCTACGATCCGGGCATGACCTACTGGGGACTTTCCGGCAGTTACATGAACCTCTTCTTCTATCCGTGGAACGAGGCTGTTCTGAATGGCAGAAGCGAGTTTGCTTCCTTCTATGCTTCCCATAAGGACGGCGCGCAGAAGTTTATCGATGACTACTATACCTCGCTTGCTCTGTCTGACAAGCTGTTCGGTTAAATAAGATTTCTCTCTTTTTATAGGCGGGGACTGCTTAAAAGCGGCAGTCTCCGCTGTTTTTTATATAAAAAACGGCCGATCCCGTAGGATCAGCCGTTTTTGCGGTTTTGCGATTATTTGTAGAGCTCAACGAATCTGGTCAGTCTCTCGTACTTCGCCTTTGCGTTTGCGTCAGCCTGTGCGAAGAGCTCTTCTGCTCTCTCCGGGAATGCCTGCATCAGGCGGCTGTAGCGGTTCTCGCTCTTGATGAAGTCGATGTAGCTGCCGGTCGGCTCCTTGGAGTCGAGGGAGAACGGATTCTTGCCCTCTTCCTTCAGTGCCGGGTTGTAGCGGAACATCTGCCAGTAGCCTGCCTCAACGGCACGCTTCATTTCGAGCTGGCAGTTCTGCATCGTGCCCTTGATGCCGTGCATCTCACACGGAGCGTAGCCGATGATGATGGACGGACCGTTGTATGCCTCGGCCTCGGTGAGTGCCTTGAGCAGCTGGTTCATATCCGCGCCCATAGCAACCTGTGCAACGTAGACGTAGCCGTAGGACATAGCGATCTCTGCAAGGTTCTTCTTGCCGATTGCCTTACCTGCTGCTGCGAACTGAGCAACCTGACCGATGTTGGAAGCCTTGGATGCCTGACCGCCTGTGTTGGAGTAAACTTCTGTATCGAATACCATAACGTTTACATCTTCACCGGAAGCAAGAACGTGGTCGAGACCGCCGAAACCGATATCGTATGCCCAACCGTCACCACCGAAGATCCATACGGACTTCTTGGAGAGGTACTGCTTTTCATCAAGGATTGCGGGAGCTACGGGACAACCTGCAGCTGCTGCCTTTTCAAGTTCAACAACGAGAGCCTTTGTAGCTACATCATTTGCCTTACCGTCGTTTACTGTATCAAGGTAAGCCTTTGCAGCTGCCTTGAATTCGTCGGAAGCCTTGTCAGAGGAAGCCATTTCAGCAACCTTGCCGATGAGCTTTTCTCTGATAGCCTTCTGACCTGTGTAGATACCGAGACCGTGTTCAGCGTTATCTTCGAAGAGTGAGTTACCCCAAGCAGGACCGCGGAGGCTATCCTTATTTACTGTGTAAGGAGTAGCAGGTGCAGAGCCGCCCCAGATAGAAGAACAACCTGTAGCGTTGGAGATATACATTCTTTCACCGAAGAGCTGTGTAACGAGTCTTGCATAGGATGTTTCTGCACAACCTGCACAAGAACCGGAGAATTCGAGAAGGGGCTGATTGAACTGGCTGCCCTTAACGGATGTATCTGCGAAGGGTGTTTCCTTCTTGGAGATGTTAGCAACTGCATAGTCGAATGCTGCCTGCTGATCCATCTGGCTTGCCTGAGGAACCATCTTGAGAGCTCTCTTTTCGGGCTTTGTGGGACATACGTCAACACAAACGCCGCAACCCATACAGTCAAGGGGAGAAATTGCGATTGTGTACTTGTAGCTTTCGCAACCCTTACCAATCATCTTTGCTGTGAACTTAGTAGCACCGGGAGCTGCCGCTGCTTCTTCTTCAGTCATTGCAAAGGGTCTGAGTGTAGCGTGAGGACATACGAAGGAACAGTTGTTACACTGTACGCAGTTTTCGGGAATCCATTCGGGAACCATAACTGCTACGCCTCTCTTTTCGTAAGCGGTAGAGCCCTGAGGGAATGTACCGTCTACGTAAGGAACGAATGTGGAAACAGGGAGATTGTCACCGTCCATGAGGTTAACGGGAAGTACAACGTCTTCAACGAAGTTCTTGAGGGATTCTCTCTTGTTTTCAACAGTTACCTTAGCGGGAGTAGCATCTGCTGTCTTCCAAGCTTCGGGAACGTCAATCTTAACGATAGCGTCAACACCTGCGTCGATTGCCTTGTAGTTCATTTCAACAACAGCTTCGCCCTTCTTGAGGTAGGACTTCTTAGCCATGTACTTCATGTGTTCTACAGCTTCTTCGATGGGCATGATGTT
>JAZNHT010000019.1:0-50645 GCA_045577175.1 Eubacteriales bacterium
CTACAAAACGAAAGGCACCTGTTCCTCTCAGATCTCCTTTGAAATCGAGGACGGAAAGGTTAAAAACGTTGCCTTCACCGGCGGATGCAACGGCAATCTGAAGGCGATCGCAAAGCTGGTCGAGGGCATGGACGCCGACAAGGTTATCACGCTCCTCTCCGGCAACACATGCGGATTCAAAAACACCTCGTGTGCCGATCAGCTTGCCGCCGCGCTCAAGGAAGCAATCGGTGCGTAACAAAAAAAGCCGAAGCGGAATGCTTCGGCTTTCTTTTTGAAAAACAAAATCCCGCGCTTCTGCACGGGATTTTTCTGGGGTGAATGATGGGATTCGAACCCACGACCTCCAGGGCCACAACCTGGCGCTCTAACCAACTGAGCTACACCCACCGTATGGCGTACCTTGGGGGACTCGAACCCTCGACCTACTGCTTAGAAGGCAGTTGCTCTATCCAGCTGAGCTAAAGGTACAAAAGTACTTGCCGCCCTGTACGGGGTAAAATGGAGCGGGTGATGGGAATCGAACCCACATAACCAGCTTGGAAGGCTGGAATTCTACCACTGAACTACACCCGCATAGGCGCGTCAACGTCGCCTAAATATAATACCACAAGCGTTTCGTTTTGTCAATACCTTTTTTTCAAAAGTACGAAAAAAAAGGAATTTCGAAAAAATTGCCAAAAAACAGAGGCAAAATCCCCGTATCTTTCTCTCTCTTCTTACAAAGTGTTCACAGTTTGTCCATCGGAATACCTTGTGTTTTTTCATACTATGCTGTATAATAAAGGAAAAGCCCGGAAAGTGAGGACGTCTATGTTCGGATATATCCGACCTCTTGTGCCTGAAATGCTCGTTTGCGAAAACGAGCTCCACCGCGCACTCTACTGCGGTCTTTGCCGTGCGATGGGAAAGCACACAGGCTGTGCGTCCCGCTTTGCCCTCAGCTACGATTTCGTGTTTCTGTGCGCATTCCGTGCCGCTGTGACCGGCGTCTCCTTTACGGTGGAGAAGCACCGCTGTCCCGTACATCCGTTCAAATCCCGTGCGATGGCAGAGGACAACGCCGTTTTCTCCTATGCCGCCGGTGCCGCCGCCATTCTGAACGCGGCAAAGCTCGCGGATGATGCGGCGGACGAATCGGGACGTAAGCGTGCCGCGGCACGTCTGCTCTCCCCTGCGGCAAAGTCGATCCGCAAGCGTGCGGACGGACTGGATGCGCTGGAAAAAGATGTGCAGAAGCATCTCGCCGATTTATCGGCACTGGAAGCGGCAGGATGCGCCTCCCTTGACGAAACCGCGCGCGTATTCGGTGACTTGCTCGGCGAGATTTTCGCGCACGGACTGGACGGAAACGAAGCACGACTCTCCCGCACGGTCGGTGCCGCCGTCGGTCGGTTCATCTATGTGGCGGATGCGGCGGACGATGCGGCGGACGACGCGAAATCCGGTGCGTATAACCCAATTCTGCGCCTGTATGCGGATGCGGATCCGAAAGCATTATTCGAAGAAAAGCCTGTAAAGGATCACGCAGGTCGGGAGCACACAAAGGAGCGTCTGCGCACCGATATTGCCGAAAGCATATACACCGCCGCGCTCGGCGATCTCATAAAGCTGCAGAATGCACTGGAGCTGATTGATTTCTCCCGCTGCCAAAGGGAAACCGCCGGCATTGTCAAAAACACTGTCTACCTCGGTATGCCCGCGGAGCTTCGCCGCGTTCTTGCTCTCTCAAAATGACGTACTGTTTCACGTACACTGAAAGGATTCCAATCGGAAAGAATTTATGAAAGATCCTTATACGATACTCGGCGTCGCACGGGATGCGACGGATGAAGAAATCAAAAAGGCATACCGTGCGCTTGCACGGAAATATCATCCCGACAACTATGCGGACAGCGGTCTCGCCGATCTCGCTGAGGAAAAAATGAAGGAGATCAACGAGGCCTACGATGCCATCCAGAAGATGCGCTCGGGTGGGGGCGCGTCGGACAGTTACAGCACAGGAGGCTCGTATGCAGGCTCGTCCCAGGCAAGCGGTCAGTTTGCGCGTGTCCGACAGCTTTTCAACATGGGGCACTTTGCCGAGGCGGAGCTGATTCTCAACGCGACACCGCAAAGTGAGCGCGGTGCGGAGTGGAACTTCCTCAAAGGATGCATTCTGCTGCAACGCGGCTACATCTACGACGCACAGAAATATATTGAAACCGCCTGCTACCTCGACCCGAACAATCAGGAATACGCCGCGGCAAAGCAGCGTCTGCGTTCAACCGCATCCGGCTACGGATCTCCGTACACCACGACAAGATACGGCAGCGGTTGCTCGGGGAGCGACCTTTGTACGTCCCTCATCTGCGCGGACTGTCTTTGCGAATGCTGCGGCGGCGATCTGATCAGCTGCTGCTGACGGAGGATTTATGAAAAACAACACACACACCGCCGCCTCTCTCCGCACGAAACGGATCGCCGTGTGCAGTCTGCTCACCGCACTCAGCTTTGTTTTCATGATGGTCGGTGCAATCACGGACGTGCTGGATCTCACTGCCACGATGATCGCTTCGTTCTGTATCGTTTTTGCCGTGATCGAAATCGGCGAGAGGTGGGCGTGGCTCGTCTACGGCGTAACCGCGATCCTTTCTTTGCTCCTTCTGCCGTCGAAGGCGGCTGCTCTCCTCTATCTGCTCGGCGGCGCATACCCGATTTTCAAGGCGTGGTTTGAAAAATACCGCGCCGTCATCGCATGGATTCTGAAGCTGTCTTTGTTCAACACGCTGCAGCTTCTGTTCATTCTGCTCGCACAGAAGGTCCTCGGGCTTTCAGGTGCGGGATACGGATTTGTGCTGACGGAGATCCTGCTCGGAAATGTCACGTTTATCGTGTACGATCTTTGTCTGACCGTATGCGTTACGGTGTACCTCGTCCGCCTGCGCAGACGTCTCAAAATCAAAGGACTCAAGGAATAATCCGCCTGTCATATGTAAAAATGTCGAACTGCCGTGTAAAATCGGCAGTTTCTTTTTATGTTTTCACCAAAAATATCGTCAAAAAGTTGACAAAAGAGGCGGAAATGGATTATAATATAATATATAATAAGATGTACAAAGGAGTTTCTTCCCTTACACGGAGGATCAGCCGTAAAAATGCTGAAAAGTATGACCGCTTTCGGTCGTGCCCGGGCACTCAATGTGTCGGGCACAAAAGACATTACCGCCGAAATCAAAAGTGTGAACAGCCGCTTTCTGGACTGCACCGTTCGCCTGCCGCGTGCGTACTCTTTTCTTGAGGAAAAGATCAAGGCGTACCTGACGGAGCGAGGCATCGTCCGCGGCAAAATCGAGGTGTTCATCGGCATCGACGTGCTCGAGCAGGACGGCGTTGTGATTACGCCCGACTGTGCTTTGGCGCAGTCGTATCTCGATGCACTGTACACCCTTCGCGATCAGTTCGGTCTGAAGGATGACATCACCGTGATGTCCGTCGCCGCAAACCGCGATCTGTTCCTCATCAAAAAGCCGGAGGACGACATGGAGCGCGACTGGGAGGACATCCGCACGGTGCTCTCCGACGCGATCGATTCCTTCCTCGCCGCCAGGGAGCGCGAGGGCGAAAATCTCCGCACGGACATTCTTGCCAAAGCGGAGAAAATCAAGGCGTGCGCCGCGCAGATCAAGACGTTCTCCGAGGCGGATATTGAAGGATATAAGGAAAAGCTGGACGCACGCATCCGCAAAATTCTGGAGAATTACTCCATCCAGATCGATGAGACACGGATTCTGACCGAGGTTGCCATCTTCGCCGACCGTGCCGCGATTGACGAGGAGCTTGTCCGTCTCGATTCGCACTTCTCCGCCCTCTCCGAAATTTTAGACAGTCCCGAGCCCGCCGGACGCAAGCTCGACTTCCTTCTGCAGGAAATGAACCGCGAGGTCAACACGATCGGCTCAAAGGCGAACAACGTGGGCATCGCCCGTCTCGTTGTTGAGATGAAGAGCGAATTTGAAAAAATCCGCGAGCAGATTCAGAATATCGAATAAGGGGCGCGGCACATGAAATTTATCAATATCGGTTTTTCCAACATGATCTCCGCCGAGCGCATCGTGGCGATTGCCGCACCCGATTCCGCGCCGATGAAACGCCTGATCGGGCAATCGATTGAAAGCGGACGGCTCATCGACTGCACGTGCGGCAAAAAAACAAGATCCGTGCTCGTTGCAGACAGCGACCACGTGATCCTCTCCGCACTGCCGCCCGAGACGCTCTCCGAACGGATCTCCGGCGAAGCAGACAGCGAGGACGAACAAAGCGAGGTATCCCCATGAAAAAAGAAGGCATTCTGCTTGTTATCTCCGGACCCGCCGGAAGCGGAAAAGGCACGGTCGTCAAAATTCTCAGAGAGATGATCCCCGACATCGGCTTCTCCGTTTCGGCTACAACGCGCGCCCCCCGTCCCGGTGAGGAGGACGGCGTCCACTACTACTTCATGTCCAGAGACGATTTTGAGGAAGCCCTCGCCCGGGGTGAAATTCTTGAACACACCGTCTACTGCGGAAACTACTACGGCACGCTCAAATCCGAAGCAAACCGCGTGCTCTCGCAGGGACACGATCTGATTCTCGAAATCGAAACGGACGGTGCCATGCAGGTGAAAAGACAGTTTCCCGATGCCGTTGCCGTGATGCTTCTGCCGCCCGACGGCAAAACCCTGGAGGCACGTCTGCGCGGACGCGGCACCGAGACGGACGACGTGATCCGCACCCGTCTTGCCCGTGCAAGAGAGGAGCTTGTGCTCGCCGAAAAGTACGACTATATCGTCGTAAACGAAAATGACGGTGCTGAGAACTGTGCCGCATCGATCGCCGAAATTCTGCGTGCGGAGCATCACCGCCCTGCCCGCATGAAGCACGTTACCGATCCGTTTTTCAATTAAACAATTATACATTATTTGTGAATTTCCCGAACGGGAGAAAGAGGAATTATTATGATTTATCCGTCTGTCAGTGAGCTGTCCAAGGATGGCAAGTACAACCGCTACACGCTCGTTATCGCTACCTCCAAGTGCGCACGCGTTCTCACCGATGAGTATGTGAAGCAGCGCGAATACGCGGAGAAGCTGATCGCCAACAAGGCGACCGACAAGAGCCTGATCTCCATGATTAAAAAAGAATACCGCGATGAAAAGGCAGTAAAGAACGCCATCAAGCGTCTGCATGAGGGCGAATTTGTCATCTATGCGGAAGGCGAGGAGCCTGCCTGTGAGGAAACGGCTGAAACGGAAATCACCGTCGGGGAGGATGTCTCCGCCGAGGCCGCCGAAGCACTCACTGAGGGAACCGCGTTCTGATACACAAACAGCCATGCCTGCCGCGGCGCGGCAGGCATATTTTTACATTCGAAATCAACGGAAAGGAGAAGGATCATGAGTGAAATGATTGCCGCCGTCCACATTTTAGACGTGCCGTATCATGCGGACAGAGAATACGATTACTTCGTTCCTGCCGAAATGCAGAGCGACATCCGCATCGGTATGCAAATCAACGTCCCTTACGGGGTATCCAACCGCAAGATGGCTGCCGTCGTGACCGCGCTCAAGACGGACTCCTCTCATGAGCACATAAAGCCGATCCTCTCTCTCTCCGCAAGCGGCACCTGCCTTACCGACGAGATGCTCGCCATCTGCCGCTTTCTGAAGGAGCATACGCTCTGCACGATCGGGGACGCGGTGCGCACGGTCATCCCTGCCGCGGCGATCTCGAAAATCGCGGAGTATTACAGTGCCGTCCGCACGGATGAGGCGGAGAAAAAGCTCACAAAAATGGGCGACAAATCCGCCTTTGTCTACTCCTTCATCGCCGCAAGAGACCGCGTTTCCGCCGCAAGGCTTCGCGCGGAGTTCGGCGCGGAGTGCCACGATCTTCTCGCCGCACTTGTTCGTGCGGAGCTGATCTCACGCGAGACGGAGGTGCACGAAACGAAGAACATCCGCCACCGCCGTTTTTTGTCTCTCGCTCCCACATTGGCTGAGGAGGACACATTCGCAAAAGCGATCCGCGCCATGCGCTCGCAGGCGCAGGCGGAAATTCTGCGCACACTCCGCACAAACGGAGAAATGCTCGAGGACGATCTCACCGCCGTCACGGGAACATCCAGGGCGCAGATCTCGTCTTTACTGAAAAAAGAGCTGATCCGCGAACGGTTGGAGGAAGATTTCCGCAATCCGTTCACGGATAAGAAAGCGCCTGCCGATGTGGGCGAAAGCCCTCTTTCCGAGGAGCAAAAGAATGCGCACGGCACCTTGTGCGCGCTGTACGAATCGGGTGAGGCCAAGGCCGCCCTTCTCCACGGCGTTACGGGAAGCGGAAAAACGCGCGTCATCCTTTCCATGATCGACCGCGTGCGCAAAGACGGCAAGGGCGCGATCATTCTCGTGCCCGAGATTTCGCTGACTCCGCAGATGGTCGGTATCTTCCTCGCCCGTTACGGCGATCGGGTTGCCGTCATCCACTCCTCCCTCTCCGCCGGAGAGCGATACGACGCATGGCGGAGAATCCGCGACGGACTTGCCGACGTGGTTATCGGCACGCGCTCCGCGATCTTCGCACCGATTGCGAAAATCGGACTGATCGTCATCGACGAGGAGCAGGAGCACACGTACAAATCCGAAACGAATCCGAAATATCTGACGCACGACGTTGCCGCCTTCCGATGCGGACGGCACAAGGCACTGATGCTGCTTGCCTCCGCTACCCCGTCCGTCGCAAGCTATTACAAGGCGAAAAGCGGCAAGTACACGCTGATCGAAATGAAAAAACGGTACGGCAAGGCAGTTTTGCCGCACGTTATCATCACCGATATGCGCGGAGAACCGGGCGGCGGTATGCTGTCCCCTCTCGGCACGACACTCCGCGAGCATCTGACCGAAAACCGCGCAGAGGGACACCAGTCGATTCTGTTTCTGAACAGGCGCGGATACAACAGCTTCATCTCCTGCCGCACGTGCGGTGAGGTACTGAAATGTCCGAACTGCTCCGTCTCCTTGACGTATCACGTGTTCCGCGCACTCGGCGAGAGCGATTCCCCCGAGGAATACCGCCGCACACGGGCGGACAGCGGTGTTTTAAGCTGTCACTACTGCGGTTTCCGTACACGTGTGCCCGATGTCTGTCCGAGCTGCAAAAGCGTGCACTTCCACTTCCGCGGATACGGCACACAGATGCTGGAGGACGAGCTCTCCAAGCTGGAGCCAGCACCGCGCGTCCTCCGCATGGATATGGACACGACACAGGCGAAATTTTCGCACGAGGAGATTCTCGGCGCCTTCCGCAAAGGGGAAGCGGACGTGCTTCTCGGCACGCAGATGGTAACGAAGGGACACGACTTCCATGCTGTCACCCTCGTCGGTGTTGTCAATGCGGATGCGTCCTTGTATTTGGACGATTACCGCGCCTCGGAGCGCACGTTTGCCATGCTCACGCAGGTGATCGGACGCGCCGGACGCGCCAATTTACCGGGGACGGCGGTAATCCAGACGTTCAATCCGGCAAACGACGTGCTGACGCTCGCCGCAAACCAGGATTATCCCGAATTTTACCGCCGCGAGATCCGTGTCCGCGAAGCACTCGTCTTTCCGCCGTTTTGCGATATTGCGCTCATCACTCTCGCAAGCCGCGACGAGACGCTTCTCGCAAGCGCAACGGCACGCCTTCGTGAATGGATTGCGCAGGCGCTGTCAGGTCCGTACGCCGATCTGAAAACGATCGTTTTCGGTCCGTTTGAGGCACCCGTCTACAAAATCCAGGGCGTATGCCGTAATCGGATCGTCATCAAATGCCGTCTGAATAAGCGGTCGAGACAGTTCATCTCCGATATTCTGACCGAATTTGGCAAAGGCGCGGGAAAACGGCTCACCGTGAGTGCCGATCTGAACCCGAACACGCTGTAAATTTTCAAAAAAGAGGATAAAACAATGGCTATTCTGAATATAGTAAAAGAGGGAGACGACGTTCTCCGCAAAGTCTGCCGCCCTGTGGAGGCAATCACGCCGCGTATTCTTACGCTTCTGGATGATATGCTGGAAACCCTGCACGATGCAAACGGCGTCGGTCTTGCCGCACCGCAGGTGGGTATTCTCCGCCGCATCGCAATCGTGGAGGTTGTGGACGGACAGATTTATGAGCTGATTAACCCCGAAATCATTGCGTGCGAGGGCAAGCAGAACGAGCTTGAGGGCTGTCTCTCCGTGCCGAAGCAGTGGGGCGTGACCGACCGCCCGATGAAGGTAACAGTCCGTGCGATGAACCGTGACGGCGAGACGTACACCGTCACCGGCACGGGACTGCTCGCGCGCGCCTTCTGCCACGAGATCGACCACCTCGACGGCGTTTTGTTCAAGGACAACGCCGTGCACATGCTCACCCCCGAGGAAATCGAAGAGCAGATCGGCTGACAAAGGAGCAAACGATGAAAATTCTCTTTATGGGAACGCCCGATTTCGCACGGACGATCCTTACCGCGCTGTATGAGGCAGGTCACGAAATCGCCGCCGTCGTCACCCAGCCGGACAAACCGCAGGGACGTAAGAAAATTCTGACTCCGCCGCCTGTGAAGGCGTACGCGCTGGAGAAGAACATCCCCGTATACCAGCCTGAGACGATGAAAAACGGCGCATTTGCCGATACGCTCGCCTCGATTGATCCAGAAATCATTATCGTTGCCGCATACGGGAAAATTTTGCCCACCTATATCCTTGACTATCCGAAATACGGATGCGTCAATGCGCACGGATCGCTTCTGCCCCGTCACCGCGGTGCGGCACCGATTCAGCGCGCAATCATGGAGGGGGACACGCTCACTGGTGTGACCGCCATGTACATGGCGGAGGGACTTGACACGGGCGACATGATTCTGAAAGTGGAAGTGCCGATCACGGACGCGGACAATTTTGAGACGCTCCACGATAAAATGGCAGAGGCAGGCAGCCGCGCCATGCTCGAAACGATCACCGCGCTTGAAAACGGCACGGCGACACGCACAAAACAGGATGACGCGCTCTCCACATATGCGGCGAAGATCGAAAACGCCGACTGTGCGCTCTCCTTTGACAAATCCGTGCGCGAGGTGTTCAACCACATCCGCGCGCTCTCGCCTGTGCCGAAGGCGGTATGCGTTCTCCCCAGCGGACGGACGCTGAAGGTGCTCGGCGCACGCATGACGGAGAAAACAACGGACAAAATCCCCGGCACCGTTATTTCGCTAAACGGCGGTGTGATCGCTGTCGCCTGCAAGGACGGCGTGATTGAGATCACCTCCGTACAGCCCGAGGGCAAGCGCGTCATGGATGCCTCCGCTTTTGTAAACGGACGCGGCATCGCTGTGGGCGACGCTTTGACGGCACCGGTCTATGAATAAGCAAACGAATCCCCGCGCCGCCGCAATGGCGTCTCTTACCGCGTGGGAGAAAAAAGGCAGATATGTAAATCTTGAGGTGAACGCCGCGCTCACAAACGCCGCCATGTCGGAGGCGGATCGCGGACTGTACACCGCGCTTGTCTACGGCGTAATCGAGCGTGCAATTACTCTCGATTTTGTGATGGAAACGCTTTCCTCGCGCCCGATCTCGCAGATGGATGACGAGGTGCGCTGTGCGCTCCGTCTCGGGCTGTACCAGCTCGCGTTTATGGATCGGATTCCGCCGCACGCCGCCGTTTCCGAAACGGTTGCGCTTCTTCCGAGCCGCACACGCGGTTTTGCCAATGCGATTCTGCGCACGTTTCTGCGCGGCGGATGCGAGATTCCCCTGCCCGATGTGAGCGAGCCGATGAAACGGCTTTCTGTGGAGTACGGTGCGCCCGAGGAGCTCTGCCGGTTCTGGACGGATCGGTACGGCATGGAGCTGACACGCGAGCTTCTCTCCTCCACGGTGCGTAATCCGCGCGTAACGGTGCGTGTGAATCCCTTGAAAACGACGGCGGAAAAGCTGCTTTCCGAAATCGACGGTGCGGAGGTATCGCCGCTTGCCGATGATATGCTCGTCCTTAGCAGTGCCGCACACGTCGCGGACGGGGTGCGGGACGGACTGTATATCGTGCAGGATGTATCCTCGCGCCTTTGCGTGCGCGCGCTGGATCCAAAGTCGGGCGAGACGGTGATCGACACCTGCGCCGCCCCGGGCGGAAAATCGCTGAGCACAGCGATGGACATGAAAAACACCGGCACGGTGTACTCGTTCGATCTGCACGAAAACAAGCTCTCGCTCATCCGTCGGACAGCGGAATCGCTCGGCGTGACGATCATCCAAGCACAGGCGCGTGACGGACGAAATCCCGATCCCACGCTGATCGGAAAGGCGGATCGCGTGCTTTGCGACGCGCCCTGCTCCGGTCTCGGAGTGATCGGCAAAAAGCCCGACATCAAGTACAAGCCGCTTGCTTCCATCGAGGCGCTTCCGCAGATTCAGTACGAGATTCTGTGCGGCGCTTCCGCATACGTCCGCGCAGGCGGCGTGCTCGTCTATTCAACCTGCACGCTGAATCCGGACGAAAATGAGGCGGTTGTCGCCCGTTTTCTTGACGCGAATCCTGCGTTTGCGCTCGTTCCGTTTGATCTCGGTGCGGCAGGCGCATGCGAGAACGGGATGCGGACATTCTTTCCGCACAAGGACGGATGCGACGGATTTTTCATTGCAAAAATGATACGAAAAGACTGAGGAAATTTCATGACGGATACAGTTTCCGCTTCTGCTTTGAGGGCAGATATTCTCTCGATGACACCGGATGAGCTGAAAGAATTTGTCCGTGCCATCGGAGAAAAAGATTTTCGCGCCAAGCAGCTGTATCAGTGGATGCAGAAAGGCGCACAACTATATGAGATGACGAATCTCCCGGCGTCGATGCGCGAAAAGATCGCGGAGACGGCGGAGTACCGCCTGCCGAAAATCGAGGCGAAATACGTCTCCAAAATCGACGGAACGGTGAAATATCTCTTCTCGCTGACCGACGGCGAGTGCGTGGAGAGCGTATTCATGCGCTACGAGCACGGCAACTCCCTTTGCGTTTCCTCGCAGGCGGGATGCCGCATGGGATGCCGTTTCTGCGCCTCCACACTGAACGGAAAAACACGCGATCTCACCGCATCGGAAATTCTCGGACAGGTAATCATGGCACAGAGAGACACGGGCGAGCGCGTCGGCGGCGTCGTGATGATGGGCATCGGCGAACCGCTTGACAATTACGACAACGCAGTACGCTTTCTCCGTCTCGTAAGCCACCCCGACGGGCTGAATATCGGGCTGAGGCACATCTCCCTCTCGACGTGCGGTCTGGTGGACAAAATCGACCGATTGGCGACGGAGAATCTGCCGATCACTCTGTCGATCTCCCTGCACGCTTCCGATGATGAAACGCGCAGTGCGCTGATGCCTGTGAACAACAAGTATCCGCTTCAAACGCTTCTTGCTGCCTGCCGCCGGTATTTCGACAAAACGGGACGGCGCGTCTCGTTTGAATACACGCTGATCGCCGGCAAAAACGACTCTCTCGCACAGGCGGATGCACTCGCCGCCCTTCTGAAAAGCGGTATGCACGCCGTCTGCCATGTGAATCTCATTCTGCTCAATGAGGTGACGGAAACGGGACTGTCCACGGTCGGGCGCAAAAACGCGGAGGCGTTCCGCGATCGGCTGGAGAAGCGCGGCATCAACGCAACAATCCGCCGCCGTCTCGGCAGCGATATTGACGCGTCCTGCGGCCAGCTCCGCCTCAGACACGCCAAAGAAAAATCTTAACATTCCATGCCTTTACTTATCACAATCGATATGCTATAATATTTATACCGAATCCCACGGAGGTGCGCAATCTATGCAGTACAGCGGAAAAACAGACGTCGGAATGAAACGGCTCGTGAATCAGGATAATTTCCTTATAAAAGAATATGCCCCCGGTATCCTGCTCGCCGTCGTCTGTGACGGAATGGGCGGCGCCCGCGGCGGTGCGGAGGCAAGCTCCACTGCGGCGGAAACGTTTGTCGCCTCCATGGATGTGTTCGTGAAGGATTACATCACGGCACAGGACACGCTTGAGTGTACCGATGCGCAGTTTCACCGTGCGCTCCGCCGCGCGGCGCTGGATGCAAACAAGGCTGTGTATCACCGATCGGAAGCCGAAGAGGAGCTGCGCGGTATGGGTACGACGCTCGTTGCCGCGTTTCTGATCGGCACCACGTTGTACACAACAAACGTCGGCGACAGCCGTCTGTATGTGGCAAGCAACGGTGAGATCACGCAGATCACGCACGATCACTCGTATGTGCAGTATCTTGTGGACACGGGACATCTCACACCCGAGGAAGCCAAAACCTCCCAAAACCGCAATATCATCACGCGCGCGGTCGGAACGGAATCGAGCGTGGACGCGGATGTTTTTGTCACGGAAATGGACACCGCGGCAGCGGATACGTACATTCTTCTCTGCTCCGACGGTCTCACGAATCATATTGAAGAAACCGAGCTCTCTGAAATCATCACTGTCAAGGATCAGTCGGCTGACGAAAAAACGGACGAACTGGTCAAGCGAGCAAACGCACTCGGCGGCACAGACAACATCACCGCCGTTCTGATCGCGCTCTGATCGCGGCACAAATTTTGAATTGTGGATGTGAAACAGATGGATGGACTTGAAAAATACGTCGGTGCCGTTTTCGACAACCGATATAAAATAGAAAAGCTCATCGGCATCGGCGGTATGGCAGTCGTTTACAAGGCAAACGATCTGCTCATGCACCGTACCGTTGCCGTGAAAATTCTCCGTGACGAAATTGCGCAGGACGAGGCAAGCGTCAAGCGCTTCATCAATGAGTCCCGTGCGGTTTCGATGCTCTCCCACACGAATATTGTCAATATTTTCGACGTATCGGTACGGGAAGATATAAAATATATCGTCATGGAATACGTTGAAGGCATCACGCTCAAAAATTACATGACAAAGCGCGGTGCCCTCCCCTTTGAACAGCTCGTCAGCTACTCGGAGCAGATTCTGAGCGCACTGGAGCACGCACACGCGAAAGGCGTTGTGCACAGAGACATCAAGCCGCAGAATATCATGCTTCTGCGCGACGGCACAATCAAGGTAACGGACTTCGGTATCGCCAAATTGCCCAATGCCGAGACGGTCACGATGACGGATAAGGCGATCGGCACCGTTTACTATATCAGCCCCGAACAAGCAAGCGGCAAAGCCATTGACGCACGAAGCGATCTCTACTCCCTCGGCGTTCTTATGTATGAAATGGCGTGCGGCAAGCTCCCGTTTGACGCGGACAGTCCCGTATCCGTTGCTCTCATGCAGGTGAATACGGAGGCAACGCCGCCGCGTGAAATCCGCGAGGATTTGCCCGTCGGCATGGAACAAATCATCGTAAAGGCGATGGAAAAAGAGCGTGACGACCGCTACCAGACCGCCACGGCGATGCTGAAGCAGGTTCAAAAAATCAAAGAGAACAAGAATATCATTTTCAAGGAAATCAAAAAGGACAAGGAAAAGAAGAAAAACGGAAACAAAAAGCCGCATCGGGCAAGCCACTCCATGTTTCCGATCATTCTCGGCGTGTTCATCGCCATTCTGATCTCTGTCGGAATCAGCGGCTTCGTGCTGCTTGACAGATTTCTGCTCTCCCCCACCTCCGAAAATTCCGAAACGATTACGGTAAGCACCTTCACCGGTGCATATTATACCGAGGAGCTGAAGCAGTGGTTTGCGAAATCGGAAATTTACAACGTTACCGTGACCTACGAGTACGATCCGCTTCACGATAAGGGTGTCATCATCTCACAGACTCCGAAAAGCGGCGAGAGACGAAAAATCACCCCCAACACCAAAAAGTGTGACATTCATCTGACTATCAGCCGCGGTGCACAGACAGTCGTTCTGCCCGATGTCATCATCGAGGACTACCGCCTCGCCGAAATCACCTTAAAGGATCTCGGCCTCGTTGTAAAGGTACAGCAGGTTCCAAGCGACACGTATTCTGCCGGCTGTGTCATCCGCACGGAGCCTGTTGCCGGCACGCTTATGAAGCTCGGCGACACGGTTACGATTTACGCAAGTGCAGGCTGGGCGGCAGGTACCGTTTCCGTTCCGAATTTTGTGGGCATGACCGAGATGCAGACGCTGCATAAGCTGCTCGACTGCGGTCTGCGCATAGGCTCGGTGATGTACGAAGCATCGGGGTATCCGGCAGGACAAATCATCTACCAAAGCGAAAAGGAATTTACGATCGTACACAAAAATACGGCGATCGATTTTATTGTCAGCGGCGGTCCGGATTACACCGGCTCCCCCTTGCAGCCCGACATCACGGACACGCCGGATGTTCCCGTTGAAACGGAGCCTTCGGATACCGATGATCCGTTTGCGGACACTTCCGCGGAGGAAACAACCTTTCCTCCGTCCATCGATATTCCGCCGTGGCTTACCCCCGAGGATTTCGAGGACTGGTTCAACCATTATTTCGGATAAACGTTTACAGGTATGACAGACAATGTGTGATGAAATGACCAAAACAGGCATCATTATACGCGGTGTGGGCGGGCTTTTCGGAGTCCGCCCTCTCCCTCTTGCCGACGGCAAGGATGTGCTTCTCTGCCGCGCACGCGGTGCTTTCCGACATGAAAAAATCACGCCGCTTCCGGGAGATATTGTCACCTATACACGGGACAGCGATGCCCCTCTTATTGACGACGGGCGATCCGCCGCCTATGTAATCGAAGATATAAAACCGCGCAAAAACGCGCTGATCCGTCCGCCGCTTGCCAATCTGACGCACCTGTTTTTGGCGATTCCTGCGGCACGTCCTGCGCCCGATCTCTCCACGGCGGACAAGCTGATCGCGATCGCAGAGGCTTCGGGAATCGAGCCGGTGATCCTTGTCACGAAAGAAGATCTTGCACCAACCGAAGCGGAGCGAATCGCCGCGCTGTACAGGCAGGCAGGCTTTACCGCGTTCACAATGTGCGCGGAGGACGAGACGAAGGTTGCAAAACTGCGTGCCTATATCGCCGCACTCGCAAACGGCGATGCACCGATTACGGCGGCGTTTGCCGGTGCATCGGGCGCAGGCAAATCGACTATGATGAAAAAGCTCTTCCCTGCTCTCACGTTCAAAACGGGCGAAATCAGCCGCCGTGCCGAACGCGGTCGGCAGACAACGCGCCACGTGGAGCTGTATCCGTTTGAGGAAGACGGACACATCTGTCTGATCGCCGATACGCCCGGTTTTTCCATACTCGATTTCACACGGTTCAACTTTTTCGATCCTGCACAGCTGCCGGAAGCATTTCGCGAATTTCGTCCGCACCTCGGCACGTGCCGTTACACCAAATGCACGCACACCAAAGAGGAAGGATGCTCCATCCTCACCGCCGTGCACAGCGGAGAGATTCCGAAAGAACGGCACGAATCGTACATTGCCATCTTTACCGAGATGAAGAAAAAGCCGGACTGGCAGAGACGGCGCGAGGAGGGCAAGCCATGACATCCGATACAAACAAGCACCTGCGCGCCGTGATTTTCACGGGCGGCACATGCAAAAGCGAGCTTTTGTCCACTGACGATCTGCAAGGCGATCTTGTAATCGCCGCGGATGCCGGATGGATTTTGGCAAAGCAGTGCGGCGTGCGCCCCGACATCATCGTGGGCGATTTTGATTCCTCGCCGATGCCGGAGGAAGCGGAAGCGGCTGAAATCCTCCGCGTTCCCGTCGAGAAGGATGACACCGACACAACGCTCGCCTGCAACATCGCTACCGAGCGCGGTGCGCGTGAGATTTTGCTGATCGGCGGCACGGGCGGCAGGCTGGATCACACGCTCTCCAACGTATTTCTTCTGGAACGGATGCACCGGCGCGGCATTCGCCTAATCCTCACGGACGGGACAAATCGCGCACGGATTCTGCAAAACGAAACGGCAGCACTGCCGCGTTCGCAGTTTGCGTATTTCTCTCTGTTCTCCCTCGGCACGTCGGAAATCTCCCTTAGCGGATGCAAATATCCGCTAAGCCATGCGCCGCTTGCGCGCACCGATCTCTATGCGGTGAGCAACGAGATCACCTCCGACGCGGCAGCGATCGAGGTCACGGGCGATCCCGTGCTCCTGATCGAAAGCGATGCACACACGCCGTAATCTTTCATATACTGTAGTGAAATCATCACGGGAGGTACTTATGAAGATCGTTATTGTAAAATCGCCGCGTTTTCTGACACCCTTGCTCCGCAAATTTTTCCGTTTGGGATAAAACATACCGCGAGGTGCCGCACGCCGGCACCTTTTTTATGTAGCGAGGGGGCTTCCCCCTCAGTCGTACCGTATGCTGCCGAGGCGTTCCGCTTCCGCGATTTCGAAGCTCATCATGTTCTGCCCGAGCGCAAGGACATCCGTATCGCATCCGCTTCCGCCGAGATCGGCGACCGCACTGCGCATTCGGTTCGCACTGTCCCTCGAGCTGACGCGCAGAATCCGTGCAAGCTCCTCTTGCGTAGGCGAGCCCATCGTCTCCATCATCACACCGCCGCGCACGGTCAGCTTGTTCATCAGCGGATAGGTGATCCCGTGGATTTCCTTCTCCGCCATCAGCACCTCAGCACGCTTTGCATATCCGGCATACGCCTCAAGCTGCACAACCGTCTCCTGTCTGAGCTTTTCATCCGTGATCTTCGGTAGCATGCCCGTAATCGCCTCACAGCCGCTTTTCGCGCCGATGTAAATCATGCTGAGCAGTTCTTTCGTTGGATCTTTCATGTTTCCACCGTCCTTTCGGAATTAGTATGTGATTCTTTGGCGAAATTACACGCACGGACAAAAAGAACTTGACAAAGACGGGAGTTTGTGATATGATATTTGGTACTGTACGCAGGGTTATCGAAGCGGTCATAACGGGTGAGCAAATCAAAATGACATGGTTGTCATTTTGATGAAGCGATACCCCGCAAAGCAAGGAGCATACAGAGCCGAGTAATCGAGGCGAAAGCATGCGACTATGCGACCGGGGTGGGGAGCAAATCTTGAAAATCGTCCGTCTTCCCTTTTCTCAGCACATAACTTAATACATACGCAGGGTTATCGAAGCGGTCATAACGAGGCGGTCTTGAAAACCGTTTGGGGCAACCCACGTGGGTTCGAATCCCACACCCTGCGCCATAAAGAGGCTATAAAAAAGATATAGCCACAAAAAACCTCGATAATATCGAGGTTTTTTGCTGTTTTCGGGGCAAATTTGCCGTGTAAATTTTTTTGCAAAAATATAGATATAAAATAGGTGTTTCCCCATTCTGTAATGATTTGAACCACCGTAAAACGAAATATCACATCACTCGGCGCATGGAAGTAGAAAACCATGCGCCTTTTTTGTTTGCTCAAAACCACACGAAAGGACAGAATAAATGCTCCCCCAAACCGATCTTAATCAAATAAAAGCGAAAGCCAAACTGTTCCTAATGCTCGACCTTCAACCGGTTGAAAAATTCCCCTTCATTGTCAAACATCCTTTCACCGATTCGAATTACACACTCGATAAAGACAGCGGAGCACTTGTCAATCTCTTGGAAGACGATGCTGCCCTTGAACGATGGCGAACACAGATCGCAAGGCAAATTGAATCAGCAGACAATGTCCATCGAATTTCAATGATGCTCACCAAATCTTATCGGTCAGCGTTTTTGAAGTACACGATGGAGTATATGGATGTCAAAGACTTCTCGGAATATCTCTCAGACTATTGGGTATCCACCGAATCTCCAAATTCCGATCCTAACTTCAGCAAGAAGCAGTTCGTCAGACTCTTCTCCCAGGCAGATAAACGGTACTTGATGACCGGAGAGGAATACAAACAGTATCTGCTACTCCCCGATACGCTGACCATCTACCGAGGTGTTACTTCACACAATGCCAAAAACATCAAAGCACTGTCATGGACGCTGGATCGGAATATGATTGGACAAAAATCAATAGTTTAGCACTTTTTTCTTCTTATCCATGCTCATCACAGCTCTTGTACTACCTCGTACCCACCTTTGAAGATCACTTTGATACGCTCAGCATTTTCTACCACCACACATTCGAGTGTCTGCCGAATCAGTGTGTCATCGTACTCCATCGGATGATTTTTCAGTCCATCGAGGATCGTGAGTATTTCGTCAAGTCTTGACTGCATATTCTCTTGTTCTTGACTCATATTGTTTGCTTCATCGAGCTTTTGCTGAAGAGTCTGTTTTTCGAGCATCAGCTCGGTCATTTTATTTTCATCGAAGTCGCCATCGCTTGATACAGCTTTGAGCATCTGCTTGAATTCTGCATCGATTTCTGCGATTCGTATTTGCATTGTAAGGGTGTCATCCTCGGTCTGATCAGTTTCCATAGCCATTCCGAGATGCATTTTCAGCGTTTGGAGTACAGACATGTTTTCCTGAGCCTGTTCCATGATTGCTGTCATGATAGATTCATGCAGTACACTTTCGTCAATGGTTGGGGAGTTATGGCAGTAGGTTTTGCCGAAGTCAAGACGGCTGATGCACCGCCACACAGCTTTTTTCTGACCCTTTATCGTCCATGTGCATCGGCGGTACGGTGTTCCGCATTCTCCGCAGACAAGGAGTTCGGTCAGTGCATATTTGCTTGAATATATCGGGTGACGGAATCTTGTCAAATGTCTTGCTGAACTGTGTATGCTCCATATCAATGCCGTAGAGCTGTTTCATCAGCCGTACTGCATCTTGGTTGATCTGCGGCTTTGTTTCTGTTCCCGCTGAGTAAAAGTCAAATTCGTCACCTCGCAGATATTTACCGAGAGCTTCGGCAATCTGACTGCGGCAGGAATTGTGTACGCAGATAAAGGCTATCTTCTTTTTCATATCAAAAATCCAACTTGTGCAGAAGTTTTTCAACGTCTGCTACCTTTAACACCTTGCCCATGGATACAACTTTTTCGTTTACAACAAGGGCGGGCATTCTCATAACACCATATTCCATCACGTTTGCCATGTCGGTAATATACTCAACCTCTACGGACAGACCCATGTTTTTAGCCGCCTCTTTTGCATACTCGTACTGCTGATGGCAGGATGCACAACCTGCGCCCAATACCTTGATGCAACAGATACCGTTTACCTCTTCGCCGCAACATTCGGTTACAAGCTCTTTTGCTTCACTTGTCGGACAACCACCGCTGCAAGAACAAGCTGGCGTCTTCTTTTCTTCTCCCTTTTTCTTTCCAAAATTAAATAATGCCATGGTTATAACCTCCGTTTATCATAAAAATTAAAGGCTGAATTAAATTGAAGAAATAGCCTACGATAATGATACCGATTGTGCATATCGCAATGAAAATGCTCAGCAGTTTTGGTTTAACTGCCTTGCGGAGCATAATCATTGACGGCAATGAAAGAGTGGTAACACCCATCATAAAGGACAGCACGACACCGAGTAATGCACCCTTTGCAAGTAGTGCTTCTGCAATCGGAATTGTGCCGAAGATGTCCGCATACATAGGAATACCTGCAACGGTAGCAAGGATAACACCAAACGGATTATTGTCTCCAAGCACTTTGACAATGAAATCTTCGGGAATCCAGTTGTGAATGATGGCACCAATACCAACACCAATAAGAACATAAGGAGCAACTTTTTTAGCGGTGGAAACAACCTGTTCCCATGCATATTTCACACGGTCTTTGAAGTGCAATTCTTCCTGTGGAACATCAAGCGAATGTCCTTTACGGATATATTCCTCAACTTGATTTTCAAGATGTAACTTCTCAATCATCGTGCCACCGATAATAGCAATAACCAACCCAAGAAGCACATAGAGAACTGCAACTTTCCAACCAAAAATACTCATTAAGAGAACGAGACTTCCAAGGTCAATCATCGGAGAGGAAATGAGGAACGAGAATGTAACACCAAGCGGAAGTCCTGCACTTGTGAACCCAATGAACAAGGGTATAGAGGAGCAGGAGCAAAATGGTGTTACAGTTCCAAGCAGAGCTGCCACGATATTTGCCCCTATTCCATGGAATCTGCCGAGGATTTTCTTTGTTCTCTCCGGCGGAAAGTAACTCTGGATATACGAGATAATCATTATCAACACACCAAGCAATACCATTATCTTGATGGTGTCGTAAATAAAGAACTGAACACTTCCGCCAATACGACCTGTGGTGTCCAGACCACAAGCATTCAAAATTGTGCCAATCAACTGATTAAGCCAGTTCATACCCAGGATTTCTCTTTGAAAGAAATCCCATGCTGTTTTTAATGTTTCCATGTAGAAAACCTCTCTTTCATATAGTTATATTGAAATGTATCTATATATAGACTTTAAGGGAAGTCGTGCGGAAAAGTTTTGACTTACCTTACTTTTCACAACACGACTTGTTTTCGTATCCACAATCAAGGGATGTTAGTTCCTTTAAGCAATCCGCAGCAATATTTGCTCCCTCTGCCGAGATGGAGTAGTGCATCCACTTGCCCTCTTTGCGACCAACTACAATACCGGAGTCACAAAGGATCTTCATATGGTGGGAAAGCGTTGGTTGGGTAACATTGAGTTCCTCAAGCATTTTGCAAGCGCACTTTTCGCCGCTTCGGAGCATCTTCAAAATACGAATACGATTTTCATCGCAAAAGGCTTTAAAGATCAATGACGTTTTTCTTTCGTCCACTCGAAACACCTCCCATAGATATTTATCTATATATGATTATATACAACACAGAGATGTTTGTCAATAGGAAACGATGAATTTTTACAGTAATGTCATCTTTGAAGGGGAATACTAATTTTATGTGAAAGTTCAAATCCGATCACAAAAACTGCTGAAGACACCATTGAAATCTGAACCCCCGAGTTCGGACTCAATGGTGTTTTTATCATAAAACCCAGTATTTATGCGGCTTTTCGAGGTCGCAGTTTCTTTTTATCACTCGGACTAAAAACAGAAAAACTCAAATTTTGCAATCCAAAAATTCAAAAACAATCCTTTTCGAACCCTGCAGTCTGACTGCACATGTCTTATAACTCCTCATATTCCAAGGCATATTCCTCTTCCTTCTGTGTCGGAGTCTTGTATTGCAGTTTTCGGTGCGGACGTTTGGTATTATAGGAATTTATTTACTGATCTGCTGTATTCCTAAAGTCTGCTCCCGAACAGTATTTTGTTTGCTGCAATTCTTCGCAAAAAGAACGACTCCATGACTGAATTTTCAGATGGAACGTGTGAACGCGAGAACAAGTTAATGAGTGTACAAATGTATAATAACAATGCAAATGAAAACTTCAATACCATTCTTGGAAAATCCAACATTATTGTTCGATATTATGAACGGTGAAATTAAAAGCCTTGGCAGGGGGGAACTCCCTACCGAGGCTTCTTATACGATTTATCTTGCTTATACCGATAGCGATTGTTTTTCACTTAAACGCCGGAGCGTGGGTCTCGCCCGTTGCAAAGGCATTCGGACCGGGATCCGACATAGAAAAATACATTTTCGATGCCTTGGTCGTACCGAAGTCGCGATTTGAGCTGGTATTTTGCACCTTATTGAAGGCATCGCGGAACATCTGATTGTGGGCTTCCTCGCGATTGAGCAGGAAGTCGATAGTCTCGCGGATCTTTTTGTCCTCGATCTGGCGGTAGAGATATTCATAAACCACCTTGGCTCTCTGCTCGGATGCGATATTGGAAAGCAGATCGGCACAAAGATCGCCCGTAACGGTAACGTAATCGCCCGTCCAAGAATATCCTGAGAAATTTATGAGTCCGGGATTAAGCCCGAGCAGGACGTGCGTCTGCACCTCGCCTGCCTGCACCTTTGTGGCATCCACGTCGTGACCGTTGAGGAGATTGATGGTCTCGCAACCATTTCCATATGACCGAGCTCCTCGGCGGCTATGTCGAAGAAAGATCCTTGATCTCGGGATCTTTGATCCTGAAGCTCTGCGACATATACTGCATTGCCGCCTTGAGCTCACCGTTACCGCCGCCGAGCTGCTCCTAAAGCAGTACGGCGTACTGCGGGTTCGGTCTTTCGACCTCTACGGGATGAAATAACTGTTTTTCGTGTTTGAACATAGCAAATTTGACCTCCGTTTATGGATTTGATACTATTATTTCCCATAATGCGAGGGCATATACTGCTACATTCTTTTATCATCCGTCGCAGGATTGTCAATCAGCTCGCCGTGTTCGGTGAAACGCGAGCCGTGGCAGGGGCAATCCCACGTGTGCTCGGCTTTATTGTATTTGAGGGCACAGCCGAGGTGTGGGCAACGTGGTGCGGTTGGCGTGAGTAGCCCAACGATGGAATCAAAGGCGTTGACGGCAAGCTGTGGGCGAAAAATAGTGCGCGAGGGATCGAAAACATCGGCATAAGGATTGGATTTTCCTCTGACGAGATCACAGAGAATGTTGGCGGAAACCATTGCATTTGTCATCCCCCATTTGTTAAAACCGGTTGTCACGAAAACGTCGGGTGTGGACTTGGCGTACTGCCCGATATATGGAATATCGTCCAGCGTCATGCAATCCTGCGTTGCCCACTTGCCGATGATCTCGGCGTTTTTGTAGTGCTTGCAGGAAAAATTTTCAAGCTCCTGCCAGCATCCGCCCTGCTTGCCCGTACGGTGACCACCACCGCCAAGGAGCAAAAGATCGTCGTAGCTTCGGAAGGAAAGTCCCGTGTTGCATTCGTCCACATACATTCCTTCTACGTTTTTTGCGTTTTTGAGCGCAAGAACGTAGGAACGGTGCTGATAGAGCTTCAATGGGTACAAGCCGTGTTTGTTGAGCATCGGGAAATGCGTTGCGATGATCAGCTTTTTGTAAGTGATCTCACCGTGGTTGGTGATTGCCTTGTACGGCATCAGTTCTATCACTTTTGTATGCTCGTAGATCGGCAGATCTTTCGCAATTGTATATAGGAATTTCAAAGGGTGGAACTGCGCTTGATCGCCCACGCACACCGCTCCTGCCACGGAAAACGGAAGCTCTTTTGCATTAGAAAACTCTGCTTTCACGCCGATACGGGCAAGGGATGCGACTTCATTTTCAATTTTTTTGCGGTCATTAAGAGAATAAACGTAGGAATCTCTCATTTCGTAGTCGCAGTCGATATTCTCACAAAGCCGGGCGTATTCCCTGCACGCTTTTTTCTGCGCCTCTGCGTAAAGCCGAGCCTTGTCGACTCCAAAGCGGCGTATCATTTTGTTGTAGATCAAACCGTGCTGCAGTGTAATCTTTGCCGTGGTGTTTTCAGTAATGCCCGTGCAGATTTCTTTAGCTTCCACAAGCATACAATCCACGCCTGCATTCTTTAGCTTGTAGGCACATAAAATGCCTGCGATCCCGCCGCCGATGATCAAAGCGTCGGTATTTTGATTGCTTTTAAGCGTATCAAACCGTACGCACGGCAGATCCTTTACCCAAATTGATTTGACATGATCGCTCATTGCTTGCTATCTACAAGAGAATTCACATATCGGTGCATCTCATCTCTGCTTTTTACAGTGTGTGTTCCCGCAATTATTGCCTGCTTTTGCTCCTCGCTGAGCGTCGCAAATTTCTGCATAGCCTCGGGATTCATTGCCAGAGCCATGGCAAAGCCGACCGGCATTTCATCTTTCGTCATCTTTTTACCTCCGATTTGTGATAACAATATTGTTTGTGATTTTCAAGCTTTATATACTTGTCAAAATCTCGTATAGATCACTTCGGAAATGCCGAAAATAAAAGAGATAACGGAGGTGAAGATATGAGCAATCGATTGGCAAAGGAAACAAGCCCCTATTTACTTCAACATAAAGATAATCCCGTGGAGTGGTATCCTTGGTGCGACGAGGCGTTTGAACGGGCAAAAAAAGAGGATAAACCGATCTTTTTAAGTATTGGATACAGTGCGTGCCACTGGTGTCACGTGCTCGCTCACGAGAGTTTTGAGGATGAAGAAATTGCAAAGCTGCTAAACAAATATTATATGTCCATCAAGGTGGACAAGGAGGAGCGCCCCGACATTGACAGCGTCTATATGGCGGTCTGCCAAGCCTTCTCGGGAAGCGGCGGCTGGCCGACAAGTATCTTTATGACCGCCGATCAAAAACCGTTTTTTGCGGGAACGTATTTCCCCAAAACTTCCCGTGGCGGTATGATAGGCTTTTATGAGCTACTGATCGCCATACACGAAAAGTGGGTTTCAGACCGCAATATGCTCTTGCGGGATTCGGAGAAAATTATTCAGCATCTGAACAGCACGGAATGCGCGTCGGACATAGCAGATATTGACCTGACTCATTTGGCAGTCTCTCAATACCAGCACATCTATGATGAAGAGCACGGCGGCTTCGGGCGAGCGCCGAAGTTTCCAACACCGCATAATTTGCTGTTTTTGCTGAATTACTATGAGCGCAACCAAACACCATCCTGTCTGCACATGGCGGAGCATACCCTCTTGCAGATGTACCGCGGCGGAATGTTTGACCACATTGGATTTGGTTTCTGCCGATATTCCACCGATAAAAAGTTTCTCGTTCCCCATTTTGAAAAAATGCTGTACGACAATGCGCTCCTGATTCTTGCTTATTGCAAAGCGTATGCGGTGACAAAAAAGGAGATATATCTTGAGATTGCAGAAAAAACGGCAAGCTATATTCTCCGTGAGATGACCTCGCCCGAGGGTGGTTTTTACAGTTCCCAAGACGCCGACAGCGAAGGCGAGGAAGGAAAATACTATCTGGTTACACCGAAGGAGATCATCGGACTGCTTGGACAAGAGGATGGCGAACGATTCAACCGTCATTTTGATATAACGGACGCAGGCAATTTTGAGGGCAAGAATATCCCCAATCTGCTTAAAAATGATCCTTCGGACAAGTCATTTGAACCATTTCTTTCGCTACTTGATGAGTACCGTAAAAAGCGAACCTCTCTCCATCGCGACGAAAAGATCTTAACGTCATGGAACAGTTTGATGATCTCCGCTATGTGTGAGCTCTATCTTGTAAGCGGAAAGGAAATCTATCTTTCCGTAGCGCAAAACGCAGACAGCTTTATACAAAAATATCTGTGTGACGGTGATGCGCTCTACGTCAGCTTTCATATGGAAAAACGAGGTGTGAGAGGATTCCTCGATGATTATTCCGCGTATGTTTTTGCCCAACTTTCGCTGTATCGTGCGACGCTCAAAAACGAATATTTGAATCGGGCAAAGCGTTTGTGCGATAAGGTCATATCGGATTTCGGGGATAACACGGGTGGATTTTATTTATACGGCAAAGATCACGAAGAGCTTATCCTGCGACCGAAAGAAACCTATGACGGCGCAATCCCAAGCGGAAATTCGTTGATGGCTTATAACCTTGTGCGCCTGTCTCTTATTACAGACGAGGAAAAATACAAAACCGAAGCGGAACGGCAGCTTGATTTTCTCGCACAAAGCGCGGCACAATATCCCACAAACCACGCTATGTTTTTGACTGCGCTTTTGGAGCATGAAAATCCATCGATGAAAGTAACTGCTGTACTTGACACTCAGACAGACAAAAACAGCTTACTTCTCGAGCTGCCGCAGGATGCAATCATCGTTTTGAAAAATCCAACCAAGGACTATCCCCTCAAAAACGGCAAGACCACCTATTACGTGTGCCGAGGTCACAGCTGCCTACCGCCAACCAATGACTTGTATGGATTTCTTTGAATTTGTTAAAACCTATTTTTACAAGAATGCTCTGTGAGAACTACGGACTAAAAGCAATGCGATAACCAGTATTTGTTGATGTGTGAAGGTTCAAATCCGATCACAAAAAACGGAAAATATCTTTTTTATAGTCGATAGACAGAAAAAAGCACTTCAAAAGAAGTGCTTTTTTCAACGAAATTTGCCCTTCGGGCAAGTGAAATATTTCTGCGAAATGTGAAATACGCCTGCGGCGTGTGAAATATTCGCTTCGCGAATGTAGGCGAATTTCATTTCACATCTCACGCAGTGAGATATTTCACAATTTACGAAGTAAATTATTTCACATTCGACGAGGTCGAATATTTCACTTGCAATTTTGTGAAGGTTCAAATCCGATCACGAAAAACGCGAAGTTTCTTTTCTATAATCGATTGACAGAAAGCATCCGAAAGGATGCTTTTTTCTTTTGTGTTTTCACCTCTCTCTTGACAATGTATATATATCATGCTAAAATAAACTTGCGCAACACCACCAACCATTATTGAAAACATGTGGAGGTAACTGATGGGATCAAAAATCATCGGTATCTGCGGCCCGTCCGGAAGCGGAAAAAGCACCGTTGCAGCTGCATTAGCTGAACAGTTAGGCGCATCCGTTATACATTTAGATCAGTATTTCAAAAAAGAACTTCCTCAGATATGCTCGCCGGACGATAATCAGTATTACCCTGATTGGAACAGCCCCGAATCCATCCATTCGGATAAAGTTTTGGAACGGATTCTTGAAGAAAAACAAAACGGATCGTCTGAATGGGTGATTGTTGAAGGAATGCTTTTGTTTTGTATCGCATCGTTATATGAACTGTTAGATATTAAGATTTTTGTTACGGCAAAAACCGAGACATGTCTGTATCGGCGAATCGTGCGTAATATCAATCTGTTCAAGCAAAGTGCCGAGGATATCGGCGCGTATTATTTAAAATGCGCCCGGCACAGAGAAGCTGTCTATTGCCTGCCTTTTGCAAACCGTGCAGACTATCTTATCGACAATGATGTTTCTTTTTCGGATCAGCTGAAACAGCTCGTGCTTGCTTTGCAAGACAATGGCGAACAACCCCACCCTGCGCCAGAAAGCAACCGTACGGATGCTTTATTCTTTTCTTCACATTTATTATCCGCACTTCACTATGCCCGAAAATCGTTTTTCCCTTGACGGTATTCATTTTGTATGATATAATGAATATAATGTAGAATATCGCACAAATCTGCGCGTCACGCAAAAATCCATCATCATATTAAAGTTTGGAGAGTGGCATCATGAATGTGTCAGAAGCACAAATCGCAGAGCTTGCCTCTTTGTTTATGCTCAAAGGCAAGGTGAAATCCATTGAGGTTGTAAATTACGGTCACATCAACGGTACATACTACGTCGATATGGATGACAGCGGTACGGTAACCCGTTACGTTTTCCAGAAGCTGAATATCTACGTGTTCAAAAACCCGAAGCAAATCATGAGCAATATCGAGAAGATCACCACGCATATCGCAGGAAAGCTGGAGGAATCGGGCAAAAGCCGCGACTGCGTGCTTCATTTCGCTCACTGCGAAAACGGCAAAAACTATCTCGTGGACGATCAGGGATTCTGGCGCGTTTCCGAATACGTGCCGAACTCTGTTACCTATATGACGGATATTCCGCACGATAAGCTCCGCTCCGCAGGACGCGCGTTCGGCGAATTTCAGACGATGCTCTCCGATTTCGACGCAACGCAGCTCTACGAAACGATCCCGAATTTCCACAATACAAGAAGCCGTATCGCCGTGCTCATGCGCCACGCGAATGAGGATCCGTGCGGACGCGTGGACGAGGTGCAGGATGAGCTTGAGCGCATCCGCCGCCTGAAGCCGCTCGGCGTCCGTCTGAATGAGCTGATCGACTCGCAGGAGATGCCCTTCCGCGTCACGCACAATGATACGAAGATCAACAACGTCCTGTTTGATAAGGACACGGGCGAGGCAAAAACGGTTATCGATCTCGACACCGTTATGCCCGGGCTCGTTGTACACGATTTCGGCGATGCCGTCCGCTTCTCCGCAAACACGGCGGCGGAGGACGAGGCGGATTTGTCTAAGGTCGCTCTCGACATCGAGGCATTCCGCGCCTTTGCTGAGGGATTTATCCCCGAGGTTGCCGCCACACTCACCCCGATTGAGATCAAGACGATGGCACTCGGCGCGTTCACGATGACGCTGGAGGTCGCCGTCCGTTTTCTGGACGATCACATCACGGGCGACCAGTATTTCAAGACCGCATACCGTGGGCACAATCTCGTGCGCGCACGCTGTCAGCTCCGCCTCGCCGAGGAGATGTACGACCACATGGGCGAGATGAACAAGATCATTTCCGAGATCGCAGGAATGGCATTCTGATCCATAGAAAAAAGTCCGCCCGGGGCGGACTTTTTTGGGTAAAACCGTTGCTTTTTCCAGTAATGTGTGCTATAATACAGAAAAAACAAAGGAGTACATATATGCGACTCATATCGATCCTGCTTGTGCTTTGCACCCTGCTCTCTTTAGCGGCGTGCACAAGCACGCAAAAACCGCCCTTCGACACCGGAAATCCGTTGTCTACGGACAGTGACACGGCAATCCCCGATACCACGGTGCCGGAAACGGAACCCGAGACAGAGCCTGAAACCGAACCCGAAACGGAGGTTAAACTAACCATGGAAGAAAAAATGGCAAACGATCTTCTCGCCGCATTGGACAAAGAAATCACAATCCAATACTATCCCGAATTTGATTCAAGCGCGTATCCGAGCGTGCAGGCGATCACCTACAACGGCGCGGACATCGGCAGCAACAAGACGAAGGTATTCGCTTACATCGGCTTCCCCGAGGGCGCAAGCGCAGAAAATCCCGTGCCGGCTGTCGTTTTGGTGCACGGAAGCCAGGCAGGTATTCCGTATGCACAATGGGTAAAGCTGTGGAATGACCGCGGCTATGCGGCGATTTCCCTCTCCACAAGCAACTACTTCCCGCTGAACAACGTCGCCGGTGACAAGGAGTACAACGGCGAGCTTGAAAACTGGAGCCGCGATCTCTACGGCCCGTTCCTTGAGGAAGGCTACATGACCGCACCGCACAACGACGGCATGAACGATTCCGCCAAGCCCTATCCGATGCAGTGGATGTACAACGCGATCACCGCAGTTATTCATGCAAACAACCTGCTCCGCGCGGATGAGCGCGTAGACAGCGAGAAAATCGGTATCACCGGTGTTTCGTGGGGCGGTGTTGTTACCTCCCTTGTAATCGGCTACGATACCCGTTACGCATTTGCCATCCCCGTTTACGGCTCAGGATACCTGACCGAGGCGCACACCGGCTTTGCCGATATTTTCAGTAAGGATCGCAACCCGAAGTACTGGCTGGCTGAGACGCGCTTCCAGTACGCGGATATGCCGATTCTGTGGCTCTGCATGAACAATGATGCGCCGTTCTCTCTGAACTCAAACAGCAAATCGTATCTCGACACGCTTCCGAACAATGCGGACACCCGTCTTTCCGCCATCAGCGGCTGGAGCCACAGCCACGGAGCGACATGGAGCCGCAACGATGCCTACATCTTCGCCGATTCCGTTTGCAAAGGCGGCGATAAGATGCCTGCCCTTCTCATGAAGGACGGTGTGCCGGTCATTGAAAATCCGAGCGACGTGAAGATCGATTCTTTGAAGCTCTACTATCTGACGGAGGAATTCGCCTACACCAACGGAGTCGCACCGACGTGGTCCACCAAGCGCATCAAATATAACAACGGCGATTTCACCGTAGAGATTCCCGAGGACGCAAAGGTTTACTACTTCGAAATCAGCTACAAAATCAACGGAAGTGTCTGCTACACGACCACCGAAATGATTACAGTCGAATAAATCTTCATCCCCGTGCCGCCGCACGGGGATATTTCTTGCTCTTTTTCCCAAATCCTCTTGCATTTCGGGCGAAAAAGCGGTATAATAACTGTATTATCATAAAATTCTCCACCGAGGAGGCATATCCTATGCTGGACATTAAATTTCTGAGAGAAAATCCCGAAATCGTAAAGCAGAATATCAAAAACAAATTCCAGGACGCAAAGCTCCCGCTTGTTGACGAGGTGATCGCGCTGGACACCGAGCGCCGCCGCGTTATCAGCGAGGCTGACGCACTGCGCGGCAGCCGCAACAAATATTCCAAGCAGATCGGCGCTTTGATGGCACAGGGCAAAAAGGACGAGGCAGAGGAAATGAAGTGCCTCGTTACCGAGAATGCGCAGAAGCTCGCCGAGGACGAAGCACTGGAGAAGGAGCTGGACGAGAAGATCAAGAAGATCATGATGATTATTCCGAACATCATCGATCCGTCCGTTCCGATCGGTAAGGACGATTCCGAGAACGTCGAAATTCAGAAGTACGGCGAGCCTGTCGTGCCGGATTTCGAGGTGCCGTATCACACCGACATCATGGAGCGTTTTGCGGGCATTGATCTCGATTCCGCACGCCGTGTTGCCGGCAACGGCTTCTACTACCTCATGGGCGACATCGCACGGCTCCACTCCGCTGTGATCTCCTACGCACGTGATTTCATGATCGAGCGCGGCTTCACCTACTGCATCCCGCCGTTCATGATCCGCTCCGACGTTGTTACGGGCGTTATGAGCTTTGCAGAGATGGAAGCCATGATGTACAAGATCGAGGGCGAAGATCTCTACCTCATCGGTACGAGTGAGCACTCCATGATCGGTAAGTTCATCGATCAGATCATCCCCGAGGCTGAGCTTCCCTACACGCTGACGAGCTATTCCCCTTGCTTCCGTAAGGAGAAGGGCGCGCACGGCATCGAGGAGCGCGGCGTGTACCGCATCCACCAGTTCGAAAAGCAGGAGATGATCGTCGTCTGCAAGCCCGAGGACAGCATGATGTGGTACGACAAACTGTGGCAGAACACGGTCGATCTGTTCCGTTCGCTCGACATTCCCGTCCGCACGCTGGAGTGCTGCTCCGGTGACCTCGCGGATCTGAAGGTGAAATCCTGCGACGTGGAGGCATGGTCCCCGCGTCAGAAGAAGTATTTCGAGGTAGGCAGTTGCTCCAACCTCGGCGAGGCGCAGGCACGCCGTCTCCGCATCCGTGTAAACGGTGAGAGCGGCAAGTACCTCGCGCACACGCTGAACAACACAGTTGTGGCGCCGCCGCGTATGCTGATCGCGTTCCTTGAGAACAACTTGAACGCAGACGGCTCGGTGAATATTCCGGTTGCACTCCGTCCGTATATGGGCGGCAAGGAAAAGCTGATCCCTACGAAGTAAATAGAAAAAGCACATCCCCTGTTGGTTTCAACAGGGGATGTTTTGATTCTGCACGATATGCCGTCTGCGATCACCATTCCACCGCAACATGATCGCCGTTTTTGTCTGTGAGCTCTATAAAAGGCGTTCCCGAATGCTTTTTTGCGATTTTTCGCAGTTCGGCAAACAATCTCCTCATGGAGGCATCGGTCAAAGCATTCTGTTCGGTGAAACTTTGCTCTGCCGTATTCGGCGGAACTTCAAGCGTCATTGAGGACGGAAGCTCGCGAGTTACCGTTTTATTCAGTTGCTTTACAGCATATTTTGCTATAACCCGATTGAAAATAAGCCAACTCGGAATGCAAAGGCGTAATCGCCGCTTTCCTCTCTCGTAAATTTGTATTTTCATTTATACGACTTCCACTACGACTGTTTCGCCTTTCTTGCCTTCAAGCTCAACCAGTCGTCCGATCATGCCGCTTTCGACCATTTTGATTACAGATGCGAAATCAATCTTCGACAGATCCATGTTGCCGACATTCATTTGGGAAATCACACCCATTTCAAGCGCAAGTTTCACAAGCGGCATAGGAAGATTCACCTTGGCACGGTCACCGTTATCCTCTGCAAGAATACGAAGCACCATGTCATCAAATCTTTTTCTCTGTTCCGGAGGAACATAGGTCGCAACAGGCGTCTTCTCCCGCGACAGAAGATCGTCAACCGTGGTCTCATAGAGAGAAGCGATAGCAGGCAATAAAAATATATCCGGGCAGGAACCGTCATTTTCCCATTTGGATACTGCCTGCGGGGTAACCCCCAACTTCTCCGCCACTTCTTCCTGCGTCATACCTCGCGCACGCCGCTTCTCCGATAATTTTTCGCCAAGAGTCATTCTCGTGTACCATCCTTTCTTTGATGGTATTATTTTACCATGAAACACGCATTGACAGAAGAGAGTAGCCGTTGAGTTCGCTCAAACATTGGTTGTGTTTGTTGACAACCGACGGTTGAGCAAGCTCTTCATTCGTGTTTCACGCCTCAAAATCGAACACGGCGCGGCCGTTCTCCATCTTCAGTCGAGCGTCGAATTTGTTTCCCGTCCGTTTGGATACGAATCCGCTGAGCTTCTCCGTCCGCCCTACGGTAAGCAGCTGCTCCACGCTTGCTTTCGGGATCACTCTGCCGCAGATCGGGGAGAAAATGCTGAATTTACAGCCGTTTTCCTTATATCCGCTGCATCCGTATCCGCGGCGGGTGCGTCGCACGTCCATGCCGCAAAGCGGGCATTTGCCAACGATATCCCCGAAAAATCCTGTATCTGTATCTGCCTCGGGGGCGACCGATTGCTTTTCAAACACGGCGGCGATCTCGCCCTCCGCAATCGCTACGCTGTCACGCACGCTCGACTCTCCGCGGAAGACCCGTTTCAGCGCTCGTCCGACCTCGGCAGTCTTATATTTGTCCATACCGATGCCCATCTGCGAGAGGGATTCGATGAGGAACTCTCCGTCAGGCAGGATCGTGTACAAGTCCTTTTTCAGATCGATGTATCCCGATTTGCGCGCGTTGTCGATGATGCCCGTGCGCGTCGCCTCCGTGCCAAGCTCGAGTCCCTCAAACATCGCGCGGTATTCTTCAATATCATCGCCGTCCTCCTCCGCCCGTTCAGCGGCAGCGGCTTTCTCCTCGCGGAACGGATTCTTGAGGTAATTGTTCAGCGTTTCGATCGTGTAGTGCTTCGGCGGACTCGTCTCTTTCTCCGTCGGTTTGAAATCGATGTTGACCACATCGCCCTTCTTCAAAGGCGGCAGGATCTTGTCCTTCTGCGATCCGTCGTCGTACTTCATCCAGCCGCGCTCAAGGATGACGGTGCCCTTGAGGGTAAACTCCTCCAGCGGATTTGCGACATCACCCACAGCAATCTTGATCTCCGTGCGGTCAACGATACAGTCCTCCGCGCAGAACACAGCGGCAAAACGGCGGAACACGGTTGAATACACCTGCATCTCGCGCTCGGTGAGCTGGTTTTTGTTCGGAATCTTGTACGTTGGTGTGAGCGCGGAGTGCGACTCGATTTTCGAATCGTCGAAGATATTTTTCCCGTCCTTAAAAACAAGCGGATACCCAAGTTTTTTCGCGCCCTCGATGATTTTTCGGATCTTATCCTTCTCTGCTGTGGCGAGGTACTCGGAGTTCGTTCGCGGATAGGTAAGGTATCCCTTCTCATACAGCCCCTGCACGATCTCCAGACTCTCCGTCATGGACATCTTATATTTTTTACTGAGCACGTTCTGCAGTTTTGTGAGCGAGAACAGCTTGCCGGGCGCGAGTTTATCCTTTTTATGCTTGACGGACGTGACCGTTGCACCGGCGGCGTTATATGTATCGCACAGTCTCTGCGCATCCGCAAGGTGATTTTTGTCGAATTTCTGCTTGCTCGTCAGCTCGACAACCTCGCCGTCCGTCTCCGCACGGCTGACGACAGCGTAGTAAATCTCCGGCTTGAAATTACGGATTGCCATATCGCGCTCGTAGATCGCACGGACGATCGGCACGATGACACGTCCGACGCGCAGAAGCGCGCCTGTTTTGAGGGTAGCGTACCGCGTGAGATTGACGCCGTAGAGCCAATCGATATATGTACGGGCGTAGCCTTCGTTTGCGAGATTGTCGTACTCCGTTTCCGTTTTCATCTCCGTGAGTGCCTGCACAACCGTCTCGGGCGTCTGATCCGGCAGCCACAGCCGGTACTGCTCTTTTTCCCCTTGCAAGGCATGGCGCACGCAAAGGCGCACGATGATCTCACCCTCGCGGTCGGCATCTCCTGCGTTGACTACGCGCGTGACATCGGGGCGGTTGACAAGCGTTTTTATCGTCTCAAACTGCTTGACAACGCCTGCGTCGCGGGAGCCGTCCGCGTTTTTTCGAAGGTCAAATCGGAACTCCGTCGGGAAGCACGGCAGATTCTTCATCGACCAGCGCGTTCCGTCCGGATTCGGATTGTACGTTTCAATATCGGCAAGAGAGAACAGGTGACCGAACGCCCATGTGACGATGTATCCGCCACACTCGATGTAACCGTCGCGGCGTGTGGGGCGCGTGTTCGTGTGTACCGAGATCGCGTCCGCGATATTCCGCCCGAGCGATGGTTTTTCCGCGATGATGACGACCATATTCTCCCTCCTTTATGAATGAGCCGGACAATGGGTTACACTGTCCGGCGATAATTTTATGCCAAAAATCCGTTAATGATCTGCTCCTCGGCTTCCTTTTCGGTAAGACCGAGCGTCATGAGCTTCGTGAGCTGTTCACCTGCAATCTTGCCGATCGCGGCTTCGTGAATGAGCGATGCATCGACGTGACGCGCCTCGATCTGCGGGCTTGCGAGCACAACGGCATCATCCATGATGATCGCATCGCACTCGGTATGCCCTGCGCAAGGGGCCGAGCCGATAATGCGGCTCAAAAACTCCTGCTTGCTCTTTTCCTTCGCGACACTGCGCGAGATCACCTTCACGGACGATCCCTCGCCGTTCATCTCGACAGCGAAATCGGTGACGGCGGTCTGCTCACCGACGGTCATGATCTTCTCACGAACGACGAGGCTTGCGCCTGCGGCAACATCGCCGACCGTCTTGCGTGTTGTATCGTCGATACCGCCGATCTGCGTTGTCTCCATCTCCAGATGCGCTCCCTCATCAAGATGCACGACCGTAGTCGGATTCATGAAGCGCTTGCCACTTCCCTCGCCCTCGCCGTAGTGCTTCTCGACATAGCGGACGCGCGCGTTCTTCGCAAGATGAAACGTATGGATACCGTCATGGGCGGAATCGCCGCAGCCTGCGTTATGGATACCGCATCCGGCGATAATGACGACATTGGCGTCCTCACCGATGAAGAAATCGTTGTACACCATATCCTTCAGCCCTGTCTCACTGATGACGACGGGGATATGGACGCTCTCGTTCTTCGTGCCGGGCTTGATGATGATGTCGATGCCGGGCTTGTCCGTTTTCGTTTGAATATCGATGTTCGCCGTGGTATTTCTGCCGCCGGCATGTCCGTTTTCGCGAATATTGTACGCGCCTACGGGCAAGGCATCCAGCTCGGCGACCTCTTTGAGCAGCTTCAGTTTAATAGCATCCATTATGCGCGCACCCCCTCTACCTTATCGGCGAGCACGCTGCAAGTGCCGCTGTCCACGCCAGAAAGAAGCTCGGGCAAAAGCTCCGTGCGCGGTCCGACTGCGGCAAGCTCGCCTGCCTTGACGACCACGATCGTGTCGGCGATATTGAGGATTCTCTCCTGATGGCTGATGATGAGAATATTGCCGTGCGTCTCAGCGTGCATTTTTTCAAACACACGGATGAGGTTATTGAAGCTCCATAGGTCGATACCTGCCTCCGGCTCGTCGAAAATGGACAGCTTCGTGCCGCGGGCAAGCACCATGGCGATCTCGATTCTTTTGAGCTCGCCGCCCGAAAGGCTGGCGTTCAGCTCGCGGTCGATGTAATCGCGTGCGCAGAGACCGACCTCGGACAAAAGCGCGCAGGCGGCGTCCACGTCCGTTTTCTTCCCTGCCGCGAGGCTTAAAAGATCCTTCACGCGCAGTCCTTTGAAGCGGACAGGCTGCTGGAATGCGTAGCTGATACCGAGATTCGCACGCTCGGTGATGGATTTGTCGGTAATATCGACACCGTCGAAATAGATTTTGCCGGAAGTCGGCTGATAGATACCGGCTATGATCTTGGCAAGGGTAGATTTTCCGCCTCCGTTCGGACCGGTAATCGCCACGAAGCGATCGTCGATCTTCAGATTTATATCATGCAGAATTTCGCGCCCTCCGCCGACGTCAAAGCCGACGTGCTGCAATTCAAGCATAGTTTCCTCCAATAAAAAGGGATTTCGATAAAGAAAATCTTTATCATATCATTATATTCCCAATATATCCGTTTGTCAACAGAATTTTTTGATTTTTTGATAAAAATGCAAAAAGAACGGGCATCCGCCCGTTCCGTTTGATTCATTGATTCTCTTCAAAAAACGCGAGATACCCCTCCGGATCAAAGTGCGGATAGTCACCGTGCTGACGCGTCTGCCCAGGCTTATCGACACGGACGATTTCCACCGTCTTACCGCTTTCGGAGAGCAGCTTGTACAGCGGCATCGCATTGAGCGTCGCTTTCGTTGTGGTATCCGTGGTGGAGAAATAGATTTTCGTTGCCGGGAAATAGCCCTGCTTGACGCCTTTCTCGACGTTCGCATACAGAGGATCAAACTCCGCACCGATCAAGGCGAGGAATTTCTCCTCGGTAAGCTCCGTATCGGTAATACCGTATGCGTTACGTATCGGGCTTTGGTGATCGGCATGACCGAAATACTGATTCGTGAGGCAGCAGAGAGGGTACTGCAAAATGACCGCCTTGACGCGCTCCCCGAGCAGGTAGCAGGCGTTCAGCGTAGTCATTGCTCCGTTGCTCGCACCGATCATGTAACAGCCGTCCTCAACATTGTACGTCTCAACCATATGCTCATAGAAATCGACGCAGGCGTTACGGCACAGATCGTTTCCGTACAAATTGTCGGCATAATTCTGGCAACCTGCAACGATATATCCGGCGGCGAGAAGCGTCTCAATCGTCGGATTGCTGTACCAGAGCGAAGCATCGTCCGTACCGTTATAGTTTGCGGGATCGCGGACGTAGTCGGGATCATCAAACGGCACGTACATCGTGCGCTTCGTCCAGTTGGCGTACTGTGCGGAGCCGTCCATTTTCCAACCGTTTCCGTGATTGCAGATGACAAACGGATACGGCTCGGCGCGCTCGGGATCGTAGGCGGGCGGCAGATAGACGAAGCACCAGTCGTTCCCTTCTCCGCCGAATTTGTAAATCAGCGGTGCGTCACGGGGTACGCTCACTTCAGCCTGCGGTGGCTCACTCTCAATCGCGGTATCCTCGGACTCCGTCTCCCGGGCAGTCGTTTCGGGCGGATTTGTTTCACTCGCAAAAGAATCGTCTCCGCTTACGGCAGGCTGTGCGCCATCTCCCTGTGCGGTACATGAGGCAAGCAAAAAAAGCGGCAGCACCAACAAAGACATCAAAAACAGTCTAATCACGTTCCCCATAATACTCTCCTTTGAAAACCATCTCGTTATATCTATTATAAAAGCACCGCACACGTTTGGCAATAGATAAAACGGACATATTTGCAAAAAACGTGTCAGCAGTCAGATAAAAAACCGCCGCACCGAGCGGTGCGGCGGCAAAAAGCGTTACTGTGCGAGGTCGTTGACCATGGCGTAGTACTTGCGGAACTCTTCCTTCTTCTCCGCAATAACTCGCTCCATAGCCGCCTTCTCCTCGGCGGAGAATTTCTCAAGCATACCGTCCTTGAGCGTGCCCTTGTAATAGTGGTCGAGACACTGGGAGTACAGAATATCGACAGCGACGATCTCGCTGTTCTTCTGGCAGAGAACGAGATTGCTCTTGCCTGCAAGCAGCTGATCCACTGCGGCTACGCCGAGCTTCGTTGCAAGCACGCGGTCAGCAAGCGTCGGATCGCCGCCGCGGACAACGTGTGCGAGACACGCATACTTCGTCTCAACGTCTGTCTGCTCCTCAATTCTCTTAGCGAGACCGGGAGCGAACTTCTCCACACCCTCGGAAACGATGACGAGGAAGCTGCGCTTGCCGTCTGCGCGGAGACGGCGGATCTTTTCCATGCATGCCTCTTCGTCGAAAGCGACCTCGGGAATGACAACAGCGACAGCACCGAGCGCCATAGCGGTATTCAGAGCAATATCGCCCGCACCGCGTCCCATAACCTCAACTACGTTGCATCGAGCGTGGGATTCACAGGTGTCTCTGAGACGGTCCGCCATCTGAAGAACGGTGTTCATCGCGGTATCAAAGCCGATCGTCATCTCGGTAGCGGTAATGTCGTTGTCGATCGTGCCCGGGATACCGATCGTCGGAATGCCGCGCACGGAAAGATCGGTCGCACCGCGGAAGGTGCCGTCGCCGCCGATGGCAACGATACCGTCGATCTCGTGCTTCTTGCAGACTTCGATGGCGCGCTGCATACCCTCCTCCGTCTTGAACTCAAGGCAACGGTCGGAATAGAGGAAGGTGCCGCCGCGGCTTATGATGTTGGAGACGTTGCGCGCCTTCATATCGATCATTTCGTCATGGATCAGTCCACGGTATCCTCCGATGATACCAACAACCTCAACACCGCGAGAGAGAGCTGCGCGGGTGACGGCACGGACTGCCGCGTTCATACCGGGGGCATCACCGCCTGAGGTAAGTACGCCGATTTTTCTGAATTTCTTTTCCATTGCAAAAAACTCCTTATTTATCACACAATTAGTTTCTTCCCAATAGGATATTTTAATACATAACTGCGAAGAAATCAAGTGGAAAATCGCATTTTCTGACATTTTGAGAAATATTTTTCTCTTTTTGCAAGGATTCTTTTCTCCATACTACACTTTTTGTTGCAATCGGGAGAAAAATATGGTATACTGTACAGTGATAAAATTTGATGAAAGGACGGTGTGCCGCATACCGCGGTGCATCGACGGTATATACTTATGGAATACAGAATCTCCGACAACCTCGCGGCTTTGAAGCCCTCCGCCATCCGCGAAATTTTCAAGAGCCTCACAGACCCGACGATTATCAGCTTTGCGGCAGGCAATCCGTCGCCGCTCTCCTTCCCCGCAAAGGAGCTTGCGGTCATCTCCGCGGATATTTTCGCAAACGATTCCACCGCCGCGCTCCAGTACGGCATCACGGAAGGCTATCCGCCGCTCAGACGTGCCGTTGCCGAGAGAATTAAGCGTATGTTCCATATCGGGCGCGATTTTGACACGACGGTTATCACCTCCGGCGGTCAGCAGGGACTCGAGCTGACCTGCCGTGCACTCTGCAATCCCGGCGACGTCGTTCTCTGCGAGAATCCGAGCTTCATCGGTGCGCTCAACTGCTTCCGCGCCGTCGGTGCCAAGACGGTCGGCGTTGACCTCGGTGAGGACGGCATGGATCCGGATGCACTCGAAGCGGCACTCAAGGCAAATCCGAACGCACGCCTGATCTATGTAATCCCGACGTTCCAGAATCCGGGTGGCATCACGACAACGTATGAAAAGCGCGTGAAGATTTACGAGCTGGCGAAGAAATACGGCGTGATGATCCTTGAGGACAACCCATACGGGGAGCTTCGCTTCGCCGGAACGGATATTCCAACGATCAAGAGCATGGATGAGGACGGCATCGTTGTCTACTGCTCCTCCTTCTCCAAGATTCTCTCCGCAGGTATGCGCGTCGGCTACATCTGCGCGCCCGAGGCACTCGTACAGAAGATGGTTGTCGCCAAGCAGGGCGAGGACGTGCACACAAACGTCCTCTCGCAGATGCTCTGCTACCGCTACATGACCGAGTACGACATGGACGCCCACATCAAGGAAATCTGCGATCTGTACGGTCAGAAATGCGCTCTGATGCTTTCGTGCCTCGACGAGCACATGCCGAAGGAAATTCGCTACACGCGTCCCGAGGGCGGTCTGTTCATCTGGTGCACGCTCCCCGACTCGATCCCGATGAACGAATTTGTCCGCCGCGCGATTGAAAAGAAGGTAGCAGTCGTGCCCGGCACGGCGTTCAACTGCGATACGGAAGCACCGTCGCAGTCCTTCCGTCTGAACTACTCCACCCCGTCCGATGACGATATTATGAGAGGCATCCGCATCCTCGGCGAGCTCGCCGCAGAGATGCTCGGCTGAAATTGAAAAAGGATTGATATACCATGTTTATTGATACGATACAAATTTCCGTCCGCGCCGGCAACGGCGGCAACGGATGCGTATCCTTCCGCCGCGAAAAATACGTTGCCAAGGGCGGTCCCGACGGCGGTGACGGCGGAAACGGCGGAAACATCGTGTTCCGCGTGGATCCGCACATGAATACCCTGCTCGCCTTCCGTTACAAGCGGAAATTCGTTGCCGAAAACGGCGGCGACGGCAGCGGCTCGAAATTTCACGGCAAAAACGGCGCGGATGTCATCATCAAGGTGCCGCTCGGCACGCTGCTCCGCGATCCCGAATCGGGAAAAATCATCCGCGATATGTCTGACGGTGAGGATTTCATCCTCTGCCGGGGCGGACGCGGCGGCTGGGGAAACAAGCATTTCGCAACACCGACGAGACAGGTGCCGCATTTCTCAAAGCCCGGGTTGGAGGGCGAGGCGCGCGACGTGCTTCTTGAACTGAAGCTGATCGCGGACGTCGGTCTTGCAGGACTTCCCTCGGCGGGCAAATCCTCGCTTCTTGCCGCCCTTTCCGCGGCACGCCCGAAAATTGCGGACTACCATTTCACGACGCTTGAGCCGAATCTCGGCGTAGTCTCCACTGGAAGTGAGCGCGGATTCGTGATGGCGGATATTCCCGGTTTGATTGAGGGCGCGTCGAAGGGCGCGGGGCTCGGACACGATTTTCTCCGTCATATCGAGAGATGCCGTCTGATCGTACAGGTAATCGACGTCTCCGGCATGGAGGGACGTGCGCCGATTGACGATTTCCACACGATCGCGGAGGAGCTGGAGCGTTTCAGTCAGGATCTGGCGGACAAGCCGCGGATTCTGGTCGCAAACAAGGCGGATCTGCTCGATCCCGATACACTGCCGCCCGACGGTGAGCCGACGGAGGACGTGCAGAAGCTGATCGACGCGGCAAACGCGCTGGATTACAAGCTGATCTTCATCTCCGCCGCTACTAAGCAGAATCTGAAGGCACTGACGGACGAGATCGAGCGGATGCTCGCAACGCTTCCGCCTGTGACAACGTATGAGACGGAGATTCTGCCCTTCGATCCCGAAGCGGACAAGGAAGGTGCGGAAGCCGTCCGCATCCGCCGCGATGACAGCGGTGCGTTTGTCTGCGAGGGCGCGTGGCTGGATGCCCTCGTGCGCGGCATCAACTTCAATGAGAGAGAATCGGTCATGTTCTTCCAGCGGATGCTCATCCAGGGCGGCGTGATCGACAAGCTCCGTGCCGCCGGATGCGAGGAGGGCAACACCGTCCACCTCTGCGGCATCGAATTTGATTTTGTAGATTAAAAAATGCTTGAAAGGAGCATATCATGGATATTAAAGAAAAGATCACGGAAACTGTCAACAAGGTTGTTGAAAAGCTGAAGGGCGACGAAAACCTGCTCAAGAGCTTCAAAGAGGAGCCGGTCAAGACGCTGGAAAAGCTGATCGGCAAGGATTTGCCCGACGAGCAGATAGAAAGGGTCGTTGAGCTCGTAAAGGCGAAGCTCGCAGGCGACAAGCTCGCCGATGCGGCAGACGGCATCAAGGACAAGCTGAAGGGCATCGGCAAGCTGTTCGGCTGATAAAAAACAAGACGGAGAAAAATTTTTCTCCGTCCTTTTTTATTATTCACCGAGCTTCTGACCGCATCCGGCACAAAACTTGGCTTCCTTGCCCGTTTTCGCACCGCAGTACGGGCAGAATCCCTGCGCGGCTGGATCAACCGTTTTCGCCTCGCCCTCCTTCATCCGTCTGAGCTTGCGCTGATCCTCCGCGATATTGTGCTTATGCTTCTCGATTTCGATACACAGCTTTTCCACCTCGGGATCGAGCACGTCGCCTGCTCTGAATTTTCCGAAGCAGACCTCGCCGATCTTTTTCTTCAGCTCATCGGTTTCCGCCGTTTCACTGCGGATTTTCGCGGTGAGCTTACCCATCTCAACGACCTCGCTTGCTTTATCGGTCACCTTTTTCGTAAGCGAAGATACCGTTTCCTTAAAATCCATATGCTCTTCTCCTTTTCTATGTTACCGTAATCAGTATATCCAAAAAACATTTTCTTGACACTCCGTTACCCTTTCGGATACGCAGTCTCAAACAATTCGCGGATGCGCTCCTCAGCCCCGATCAGGTGCAGATAGCCGAACAGTGCCTCAAATCCCGTAGCGCGGCGGTACTGCGCGACCGTTGCCTTCTTCGGCACGTTTGCATGGACGCAGTTGCGTCCGCGGCGGTACTGTGCCTCCTCCTCCTCACTGAGAAGCGGCAGAATCCGCTCGGCAGCATCGCTCTGTGCGGCGGCGGTAACGTAGGCGAGCGATGATTCGCTCGGATGCGCCGCCCCCGACGTCACGAGACGGCTGCGGACAAGCACCTCGAGCACCGCATCCCCAAGATACGCAAGGCTCGCGGCACTGACAGCAGTCGCCTGTTCTTTTGTGAGGGATTTTTCGCCCATACACTCACCTCCGTTTGATACCATTATACCACGCTCGTTAACGGATTGCAAGAGAAAGAAAGGCGGCACGGTTCAGACCGCGCCGCTTCTCATCAGAATTTGTCAACGGGATACAGGATACGGAGCTGATTGATCTTGCTATGGTACGCAGCCTGCTGCTTTTCGCTCGTAAGTTTTGCACGAATCTGATCCTTGACCGTCTCGTATGGGATCGGCTCGGCTGCTTTTCTGGAATTGAGCTTGATGAGGTGGTAGCCGAACTGCGTCTGCACGGGACCGGTCAGCGTGCCGACTTCCATCGTAAAGCATGCCTCGTCAAACTCGGGCACCATCTGTCCGCGACCGAAATCGCCGAGGCAGCCGCCCTCCGCGGACGATGGACAGGAACTGTACTGCTTCGCCGCATCCTCAAACGTGATCTCGCCTGCCTGAATTTTGGCGAAAAGATCCTTTGCGGTTTCCTCATCGGAGACAAGGATATGGCTCGCATTTGCGCTCTCGCTTCCCATGAACTGATCGGGATTCTCATCAAAGAACTTCTTCGTCTCCTCCTCGGTGACTCGCACGCCCTCTACCGCCTTATTGACAGCGTAATTGACGAGCAGATCCTCCTTCAGACGGGCAAGCTCTGCCTTGAAAGCAGGCTCACGCTCATACAGATTGCGGGAAGCGTCGATCAGAAACAGCTTCTGATGAATGAGCTGCTCCAAAACCATATTTCTTCCCTCGGGAGTATTGTAATTCTGTCCGCGCTGAGACAGGGAGGCGACCATTGCGTCCACATCTGCCTCCGTAATGTTCGTGCCGGCGATAGACGCCAGAATCTTTGCTTCTGCCATTGGTAAATTTCCTTTCGGTAATAAATTCGTATAATACGCCGCCATGCGGCGAGGATTCATACATGTCCGTACAGTCGGAGCAGGGGGACATATTTTTGAAAGTGTGCCACGACGCACTCGATAAGCGGCACGCCGTTTTGCTGGCAGTACATTGCCACGCGGCTCGCAAGGCGCAGATCGTCCAGCGTATAACCGTATGCGGCGGTGTGAGGCGCAAACATAAGCGCGGCATACGATGCACCCGATTTTTTGAAAATTTCGGGAATCCGCGGCGCATACTGTGCCGGATCCGCACGGTCTCCGTATGCGAGGATGTGCTTTTCGAGAAACATCTTATCCTTTGTAAACAGGCAAAGCACGACTGCCTGCTCCGGCAATGTTTCCAGAATCAGGGACGCGTATCGCCCTATCCGATCCGAATCCGTGAACGGTACTGAAAGAAGAAGCCGTATCTCCGCCGCTTTCAGTACATCTTTGGCAACGGATGCCGCCTCTTCTCCGCGGGAGAATGACTGCGCAAGAATCTTCCTGCGTACCGTGTCCGGGATCAGATCACGCTTTTCCGGCGGCATGGCAGCATAGCGGAGCGCGAGCGCGCACCGCGGTGCCTTCTCAGCCAAAGTGCTCTCCCCTTTTATCAGTTTTTAAGACTCTGCATCGGCGCGGGGATTCTTCCGCCGCGGTGGATAAACTTTGCAGAGGAACGGTCATTGTGCAAGGGCATGACGGGACCGCTTCCGAGCAGTCCGCCGAAGGAAAGCTCCTCCCCGACCGTCTTGCCGATCGCGGGAATGACGCGGACGGCGGTCGTTTTCGAATTGACCATACCGATCGCGGCCTCGTCCGCGATGATAGCGGAGATCGTCTCCGCAGTCGTCTCACCGGGAATGACGATCATATCCAGACCGACGGAGCAGACAGCCGTCATCGCCTCGAGCTTTTCAATGGAGAGATCGCCCGCACGTGCGGCGTCGATCATGCCTGCGTCCTCCGTCACGGGAATGAACGCGCCGGACAGACCGCCGACGTGAGACGACGCCATCACGCCGCCCTTCTTGACGGCATCGTTGAGCAGTGCGAGTGCCGCAGTCGTACCGTGAGTACCGCAGACCTCCAGTCCCATCTCCTCAAGGATATGGGCAACGGAATCGCCGACGGCAGGCGTGGGGGCAAGTGACAAGTCAACAATACCGAACGGCACGCCGAGGCGTTTGGATGCCTCGCTGCCGACAAGCTGTCCCATACGGGTGATTTTGAACGCGGTGCGCTTGATGATGTCCGCGACCTCTGTGAGATCCCCGTCGGGGCATTTCGTGAGTGCGGAGCGGACAACGCCCGGGCCGGATACACCGACGTGAATGACGCAGTCCGGCTCACCGACGCCGTGGAACGCACCCGCCATGAACGGGTTATCCTCCGGTGCGTTACAGAACACAACGAGCTTTGCGCAACCGATGCAGTCGCGCTCCTTCGTTTTCTCTGCCGCCTCACGGACGACTTTACCCATGAGCGCAACGGCATCCATATTGATGCCTGCCTTCGTCGAGCCGATATTGACGGACGAGCAGATATGATCCGTAACGGCGAGCGCCTCGGGGATCGATTCGATCAAGGCGCGGTCGCCTGCGGAAAATCCTTTATGCACGAGTGCGGAATAGCCGCCGATGAAATTGACGCCGACGGTGCGCGCGGCACGCTCCAGCGTTTTTGCGTACTCCACGGGATCACCGCCGCTTGCGGCGGCAAGCATGGCAATCGGCGTCACGGAGATACGCTTGTTGATAATCGGGATACCGTACAGCTTTTCAATATCCTCACCGGTGGAGACGAGATCTTTTGCGTTTCGCGTAATCTTCTCGTACACCTTTTCACAGGATCTTTTAATATCGGAATCGGCACAGTCCAGAAGCGAGATACCCATCGTAATCGTCCGAATATCGAGATTCTCCTCCTGGATCATGGTGATCGTTTCCATAATATCATGTATGTTCAGCATGATTTCCTCCGAAGGTTACAAAATCAGATACGGTGCATGGAATTGAAAATATCCTCATGCATAACGTGAATCACCATACTGATGCTTTCACCGAGATCGCTCATGGATTTCTTAAGTGCATTGAAGTCCACGCTCAGATCGGAAATATCGACAAGCATCATCATAACGAACATATCCTGCAAAACAGACTGGGTTACGTCGATGATGTTTGCGTTGCTGTCCGCACACGCGTTGCTCACCTTGGCAAGAATACCGACGCAGTCGCGTCCGACAACAGAAATTACAGCTCTCATTTTTTTACTCCTCACTGCCATAGTTTATGCGTCAGAGACGCACACACGGCATAACATATTTATTGTACCAAACTTTCCCCGTATTGTCAAGAAAAAAGACTGTGCTTTCACACAGTCTTTTCACACTTACGCTTCCGCTTCGATTGCGTACTCCGCAAGGAAGTCATACGTCTTCTCAAGAAGAATGTTTTCCGTGATCTGCTCCTTGGTAATATACTGAAGCAGCTGCTCCTTTGAAGAAAGTCCGTAGTAGTCAAGATATTCGGCAATTCCGACCTCGCATTCCTCCTCACTGACGGTAAGTCCCTCCGCACGTGCGATGGCGAGAAGAATCATCTCCTCCTGCATACGGGAATAGATGCCGTTTCTCAAGGTTTCATAGAACGTAGAGACATCCATACCGTAATTAACAAGCACATATTCGTTCAGGGAAATCGACTGCTGTGCCGCAAGCCCCTCGTAATAGTTCAGGTTGTCCTGATAGATCTGCGTATATTCCACGGCGGGATATTCGATAATCTCACAGGTCGCGGCAAGGTGTTCCCAAATCATCTGCATCATGTATGACTGACGGCTTGTCTCGTTCTGCTCCGAAAGTCCGTCATAGATCTTCTGCTCAAACTCCTCCACCGTAGCACACTGGTACTTTTCCTGCACAAACGCGTCATCATAGACGGGGAGCACCTGCTCAAACACATTTTTGACCGTAACATCAAAGCGGACAGGCAATCCGGAAAGTGCCTGATTATTCAGATACGGATCCGGGAATGCGATATTCAAGGTGACCGTCTCGCCCTTTGCGGCACCGATCAGTCCGTCCTCAAAGCCGTCGATCATGGAGCCGGAGCCGATCATGAGAGTATAATCCTCGGCACTGCCGCCCTCAAATTTTTCGCCGTCCATATAGCCGACAAAATCGATGACAACCTGATCGCCCACGGCGACTGCACCTTCTTTTTCCGCCACGGTAGCATAGGTAGAGCGCGCAATCAAGACCTGCTTCTGCACGTCCTCCTCCGTCACCGTCACATCATACGCGGGAATTTCAATCCCCTTATACATACCGAGCCTCACATACTCGGACAGATCGTAGTCATAGCGGATATTGCTCTCGGTGGTTTCATCCTTGGACGGGGAGGTATCGGGCGTTTGCACGTCATAGTCATCGGGATTGTTCGTATCATTGCATCCCGTGAGGACAAGCGACGCAGTCAGAAGCAGCGCGAGTGCAAGGGCTGCCGTTTTATTCCGGAAATTCATATGTACTCCATATTCAATAATAAGATTTTGCCGCACACGGCAGTATCATTATAGCACTGTGCGGCGCTTTATTTATAAATTCTTTGTAAATTATTCGGATTTTTCGTCAAACAGGCGTGAAAACAGGGCAAAAAACGCAAGAGCGGCAATCCACACGGCACCGCCGTTCAGAACGATATGGCTGAGAAACTGCCCGACAATCACAACAATCTCCGTGCGATACGGAAGAAAATCGACATCGATCAAAAACTCGATCAGATAGAAGATTTCAAGCAAAAGCCATCCGCCCAGATGGACAAGCGAGCCTACGAGCAGGACACGGTCGCTTCCTTTCTTCCGTTTTGCGCTCCGGCAGGCAAATCCCCACGCCGCAAGGGACAAAGCGGAAAGAAACAGCCACTCGCCGACAGCGACAAGGGCGGCAAACGAAAGCCACTCCTCGCTCACAGCCCGACTGATGACATCAATCAGGTAAGCGGCAAGAATATCGGCAAAAAGAAGTGCCGAATGGATGCCGAAGGCAGCGGCACCGTACTCCTTTCCGAAGCGGAACACGGCAAAAACGGATGCGGCGATCCCCGCGCCGAACGCCGCGGCGGAAAGCACCTGCCGCGCGTAATACAGCACATCGGGCAAAAGCGATTCACTATACAGAATATCAGTCTTTACATACGAATAGAATACCGAAACAAGCCGCGACGCCAAAAGCAGCACGAACAGAAAAATCGCACCGAAAATGAGCTGCCTGCGTGCATTTTTGCTGTCAGACATAAGACACACCTCTCTGCTGTCAGATAAAGATAGATACAGTATAGCACAAATCCGCCGCGAATGGGTGATGATTTTGTGAATATTTTTGCTTTTTCGCGGTTTTACCCCTGCGCTTTGCCGCATATACATAGCCTGTACATCACAACATACAGGAGGATTGAATGATTTTTGATTATTCCGTACCGATGGACTACTGCCGCATGATGCAGTGCCTCGACCTCTTTATCGACCGATACCCGTTTCTCTCCGTCACGCCGATCGGCACTTCCCTGTACGGAAAGACGATCCCCATGCTTCGTATCGGAAACGAAAAATGCGGACGCACCGTGCTCTACGTCGGCGCGCATCACGGCATGGAATGGCTGACGAGCGCGGTTCTGCTCCGCTTTGTGCAGGAATACTGCGAAGCCTATAAAGAAAAACGGCGGCTCTTTTCGATAAACGCAGCGGATCTGTTCCGCTCCCGTCTGATCTGCGTGATCCCGATGCTGAACGCAGACGGCGTGGACATCCAGATTCACGGTGCGGACGCTTCGCCGATGCCCGATCGGCTGACGGCGATGAACGGCGGCTCCTCCGATTTCACGAAATGGCAGGCAAACGGGCGCGGTGTGGATCTGAATCACAATTACGATGCGGGCTTTACCGCATACAAAAAGATCGAGGCGGAGGCAGGCATCAAGGGCGGTGCGCCGACGAGATTCAGCGGAGAATATCCCGAATCGGAGCCGGAGGTCGGGATGCTGGCAAATTATCTGCGCTTTGACGAAAGTGTTAGGATGATTCTGACGCTCCACACGCAGGGGGAGGAAATTTTCTGCGGCGGAGATGCCTGTCCGCAAAAGACAAGGCAGATCGGGCAGATGCTCGCGCAGATGAGCGGCTACACGCTCGCCTCCCCCGAGGGGATGGCATCCTACGGCGGTTTGACCGACTGGGCGATCGAAACGCTGGGGATCCCGTCCTTCACGGTAGAGTGCGGCAAGGGCGAAAATCCCCTGCCCGTCTCCTCGTTTGAATCGATCTATGAGAAGATTTGCGAGATGCTCTTTACCGCACCGATTTTGATATGAGAAAAAACGCTCCGTCTGACGCACGGAGCGTTTTTGATTTACAGCTTCACCGTCTCACCGGAAGCGATGCAAAGCGGCTCGCCGTCCGCCTCAATCCACACGGGCACCGCACTCGGATTGCGGATCATGTCGCACGAGGCACTTGTCTGCAAAGACCATACCGCTTTCATATAATCAACGATTTCGATATTGGAGGCGTACCACGTTTCCCCGTCTCCGCCGGCACGCTTGCAGAACTCCTCAATCAGCTCCCAATTGTTGTCGTTGGCAAACTCGTAGCTGTGTCCCCAAATATAGAACAGACGCATCCGAGTGTATCGGGACGGTGCAAGAAATGTCTCCAGCTTCTCCATAATATTGCCATTCTTATGATGGCACGTCGGATGCCAACGGAGAAAATCCTTCGGCATGTCAAACGTCTGCGTGGAGACAATGGTGCGAGCACACTCGACGCCGGCGGTTTTCATGATCGATACCACCCGATCATCGTACACACCGAACGGATAGGACATACCGCGGACAAGCGTACCCGAAGCCGCCTCCAATGCAAGACGGTCATCGAGAATTTCGGTGAGCACGGCAGCATCCGGCAATTGATCGAGAAACGGATGCGTGCGCGTGTGCGCAGAGATTTCGTGACCTTTGTAAATTTCCTTGATTTCATCGGATTTTACATATCCGCCTCTATCCAGAAAACTGCTCGTCAGATGAAACGTGCCGACGATACCGTTCTCACGGAAAATTTCCGCCAGACGGATGTCATGATCCCGTCCGTCGTCGTAACTCATCGTAAGACAGCGCAATTTACCGCCCGGGAAACGGTTGTATTCGACCAGATGTTCTTTCATGATGTTCTCTCCTGTCCCTTCGGATACAATCAATATAGCATCCGTTTATGAACGTGCCGTGAACATCCGCGCAAAATTGACAAAACGCGAATTTTGCTGTATAATCATGTAAGAACAAGCACGGGAGGCATCACTATGAAAAAAAACGACATTATCCGTCTGGAAATCACGGATGTAACGGGCGAGGGCAGCGGCATCGGTCGGCATGAGGGGATGGCGGTATTCGTACCGTTCACCGCGAAAGGCGACATGATCGACTGCCGGATCGTCAAGGTGCTCTCCTCATACGCTTACGGCATCGTGGAATCGGTTGTCACACCGTCCCCATACCGCTGTGATACCGGATGCGATGTGTACAAAAAATGCGGCGGGTGTGCCTTCCGCCACTTTGATTACGCAGAGGAGCTTCGCGCCAAGGCGCGCTTTGCGGAGGCATCCTTCACCCGCATCGGAAAATTGGACGTTCAGTGGGAGGAGATTCTCGGCTGTGACCGACTCGACAGCTACCGCAACAAGGCGCAGTACCCTGTCGGCACGGACGCGGACGGGCACCTGATCGCTGGATTTTATTCCCGACGCTCGCACCGTGTGACGGACGGGCTTTCCTGCTCGCTCCAGCCGCCCGTGTTCGGCGAAATCGTGCGCGCTGTCCTTTCGTGGTGCGAGGAAAATCATATCAGCGCCTACGATGAGATCACGGGCAAGGGACTGCTCCGCCACATCTACCTCCGCCGTGGGGAGCACACGGGCGAGATCATGCTGTGCCTTATCGTGACAGATATGGACACGCGTGATTTTGCACCGCTTGCAAAGACGGTGACGGCAGAATTTCCCGAGATCAAAAGCGTAATTCTGAACGAAAACGCGAAAAGCACGAACGTGATTCTTGGAAAAACGTGCCGCACCGTATGGGGCACGGACACGATCACAGATACGATGTGCGGAAAGACGTTCCGGATTTCACCGCTTTCGTTTTATCAGGTGAACACAAGACAGGCGGAGCGTCTGTACGGCATCGCACGGGAATACGCCGCGCTCAAGGACGGCGAGACGCTGCTCGATCTGTACTGCGGCATCGGCACGATCGGTCTGTCCGTCATCGGCGAAAGCAACCGTCTGATCGGCGTGGAAATCATTCCGTCCGCGATTGAGAACGCGAAGGCAAATGTAGCTTTGAACGGCATGGGAAACGCGGAATTTTTCTGCGGAGATGCAGGCGAGATCGCCAAAAAGCTGATCGAACGCGGCGAGACGCCGGACGT
>JAZNHT010000020.1:0-13226 GCA_045577175.1 Eubacteriales bacterium
CCTGCGATAAGCAAAAATCCGCCGAAGATTACCTTTCTCATGTACCTGTCTCCTCTTTTATCCATATAAATGTACGGTGCTTTTATTATTGTAGCACAGTTTTACAGAAAAGTAAACAGAAAAATACAGCATCATAAAAAACGCATGAATTGCACCAAAATTAACGCCGGTTCTGCTTGATAACTCTAATTTATCGGTTAAATAACTCTTCAAAATAATTATACCATAAAATCCCTAAAAGTAAATAGGACGGCACCCAAGGACCCAAAACGCCAAAAACAGCACCCACAAAGTGAGTGCTGTTTTCTCTCGCCCATTCGGGCTGTGATTAACGCTTGGAGAACTGCGGAGCGCGGCGTGCGGCTTTGAGGCCGTACTTCTTTCTCTCCTTCATTCTCGGGTCACGAGTGAGGTAGCCTGCCTTCTTCAGAGGAGCGCGGAACGTCTCATCTGCGAGAAGGAGTGCGCGTGCGATACCGTGACGGATCGCACCTGCCTGACCGGACAGACCACCGCCGGCAACGTTTGCAACTACGTCAAACTTACCCTCGGTGCCGGTTGCTGCGAAAGGCTGGTTGATGATGAGCTTCAGGGTCTCAAGACCGAAATACGCGTCGATATCCTTACCGTTGATGATCACGGAGCCGGAGCCGGGATATACGCGAACGCGTGCGACAGAGCTTTTTCTTCTGCCCGTACCGTAAAAATAGGGCTTAGCACTTGTATACATTCTTTATACTCGTCCTTTCTTACTTTACTTCATACGGGGTGGGGTTCTGCGCCTGCTGCTTGTGCTCGGCACCTGCATACACCTTCAGACGGGTGAATGCCTTAGCACCGATCGAGTTATGCGGAAGCATACCCTTGACAGCATACTCCATAGCGAGCTCGGGACGAGTTGCCATGAGGGTCTTGTACTGAACCTTCTTCATACCGCCGATATAGCCGGAATGATGATAGTGATACTTGTTCTGCAGCTTGTTGCCGGTCAGAACTGCCTGTGCAGCGTTTACGATAATCACGAACTCACCGCAGTCAACGTGGGGAGTGAATTCGGGACGGTGCTTGCCGCGCAGAATATTGGCTGCCGTGACCGCGGTTCTACCGAGCGGCTTGCCTGCTGCATCGATAACGTACCACTTGCGCTCTACGGTTTCCTTTTTTGCCATGAAAGTGGACATAGCGTTCCTCCGAAAAATATTTTTGGTTTATTGTCAACGCATAGAATTATAACACAGCGTGTCCGCCCTGTCAAGGGGTTTTGATAATTTTTTTAAAAAATTTTAATTTAGCACGGTGTTATCTCCCGTTTTCTTCGATTTTCTCTCGTTTTCATGCGTTTCAATCAAAAAAGAGAGGAGGCGGAACCATCTCGTGCGCCGAAGTTTCCGCCTCCTCTCCTCTGCCGTCTCCGGCGGCATTCACCTCACCACCACTTCCTTGGCTGGCGGCTTGTTCTCCTGCATATCCTGCGGTTGACAAAAACGCCATTTCAATGTACAATATTTATCATAATTAAAGTATGTCGGAAGCAATAGAGAATGGTATCGGAAATTATGAGGTTAGTGGGGTAAAATGAAGAGATCAACAATCATAAGGATAATAATGGGGTCTGAAGCCACCAAAAGAAAAATGTATGAATTGTTTTCTCCTTTCGTTCCGTCTGCGTTTTTTAAGGATCTCTATGTAGGCGGACGATTGGATCTTCCGCTGGAAGAAAACTCCGAAGCATTGATGAAAGCATTGGCATATGCTCAAGAAAAGAAGTTGTCCCCAAAATTGTACAGTAGTGTATATTATACAAAAAAAGAAATAGAGGAGATTCCTTTTTTCGAAATGCGAATACTGTCACCCCTGGAACGAGAAGGCACATCTGCACTGGATTACGGCACGATATATGAAGATGCATGCCCCATATGTCATCTAGGCGGAACTCCTTGTGGAGATGTGAGGGTGGATCGAAAACTCATCCGACCTAATGCATCCATCGGGCATCTTTTGCCTGATACATTTGTATCTGAAGAGGTGAAAAATTTGATTGATATACACAAATTCACAGGCGTTGCTTTTCCGCACAAAGTGACAGACTGGAAAAATCGCGAAATAAAAAAACTATTTGTGATGCGTGTACTGAATCGATTACCTCCGATGAATGATACTGTATGGAAAGATTGTGAAGAGACTTGTTCGAATTGTGGAAAAACGTCTTTCTATGTGCATTCGGAACTTCGCTACGAACGAGAAAAGTTGAAAGATGCAAATGACTTTAATTTGTCGCAGGAATATTTGGATGCATGGAAAATCCCGGCTATCATTGTCAGTGCAAGAGTCAGAAAATGTTTTATCGACAATAAAGTTCGTGCAGGCTTTATTCCAATTACGCTTCTCTAAACTTTACGAAGAGCCGTTTTACACGGCTCTTCTTTTTTTCTTCCATATTCAGTTCCTGCTACCATCTTCTCCCCTGTTCGCCCGCGCGGAGCGCGTCTTTTACGATGGCGTTTTTGCTGTGTTTGCACCACATTTCGATCATGATTCTCCTATAAGATGAAGCGCAAGTGGTATGTTGTAAAACAATTACCGCTAAAAGAACGCATGTGAGGTGGGTGGGGGGCAGGGGAGGGCGGACTCTTCCGTCCCTCCCCTCGCCGTGGCGGTGGTGTGGAGGTGTTCCACGCTTAACACCTCCACGTATGATTACGTCGGAACTTTCCGTTTTCCGCGTAGGCGGAAATTGCGTCCGACTTGTGGCGCAAAGGAAAGTTCGGGCAGACAGTCATCTTACACGCGATTTACACTTCACATCATACTGTCTGCGGTTGACAAAATCCCCATTTCGATGTACAATATATAATATAATGGAGGAGTATACAAACATGGTCGATCTGCTTCAGCTTCAAAAGTATTTCATCCTGTCCCATCTGCACGAGGGCGACGTCGCCGTCGATTTCACAATGGGCAACGGTCACGATACCGCATTTCTTTCCAAAACGGTCGGTGCTTCAGGCTCCGTTACCGCGTTCGATATTCAGCCGCAGGCACTCGTGAGCACCGAAAAAACGCTCCGCGCCGAGGGCTGCCCCGACAACTGGCGGCTCATCTGCGCGTCGCATGACCGCGCCAACGAATATATCCACACCCCCATCAAAGCCGGTATGTTCAACCTCGGATATATGCCCGGCAGCGGCAACAAACAGCTCACCACCATGCGCGAGACGACGCTCCCTGCCGTGGAGCGCGCCGTCGGGATGCTCGGCAAGGATGCCATTCTGCTCGTCGCCGTCTATCCCGGACACGAGGAGGGCGCCTTGGAGGGCGAGGAGCTCACGAAATACTTCTCTACCCTCTCCCGCTTCAAAATGACGGTGGCAAAATTCCGTCTGCTCAACTCGCCCACCTCGCCGTTTTTTATGATCTGTGAAACAAAATAACGGAGGCAACATGCAAAATCAAAAACCGCCGCGCCGTCCAAGCACGGCGCAGCCGAATCCGAATCCGAAAGAACGCTCCGCGCAAAACAGACAGTCCCGCCCCCTCACACCGGAGGAGGAAGCACGCCGTCGTGAGGCAATCAAGCGGCGCAGAGCCGCCGAAGCGGCACGCGAGAGACAGCGCATGATTGAAGAAAATCGCCGCCGCTCAAGGAGGAAGCACAATATGAAAATTTTCGCCGGACGCACCCTCGTTTTCGCCGTGATCCTGATTCTGCTTGCCGCCGTCGTGACGGTCGGCTTTGTCATCCATTTCAACCACACCAATCCCGAAAAGGAGCCGTCTCGGATCACCTACGTTTTCGGCGGTGCGCAGGCAGGCACGCTCACGGAAGCGGATGCCTATCGGGACAGTGTTTTGTTCATCGATTTCCATGCGCTTTCCGATTACCTCGGCTTTACCCCCGTCGGCGGTGCGGACAGTATGCGCTACGTCATCACGCACGCGGACACGGACGGTGCCGGAGACGGCACGGAGGAGGAGGTTGTCTTCTATGCGGACAGCGATCTCTGTGAAGTAAACGGGCAATCCGTCCGCCTGGAAGGAAAGACCTTCCTCATCGAAGATCATTACCTCGTTCCCGTTTCCTTTGTAAGCGAATATATGAAAGGCGTCACCGTGCACGCAGAAGGCAAAACCGTATCCGTCGCCCGTATTTACAAAGATGAGGAAAACATGATTCCGGAAACCGTATCCTTTACGCTGAAGCCGATCCAGCCGATCAATCCGATTGAGGAGGACAGTACCGCCGGAGATATTATAAATCCGCCCGAAACCGAGCCGCCTGTCACGACCGATCCTCCCACGGAGGAGCCGGTATCGTTTATAAGCGATCTTTCCGCCTACGAGCAGTACATGAATCCCGCCGACCGCGACGGGTATCTGCTCCTCGTAAACAGCACGTCCACCATCGACGGCTCCTATCTCCCAAATGATCTTACGAACCTCGCCGACACGCGAAAGGACGGCAGAAATACCCAGCAGATGAGACACACTGCCGCGATGGCACTTGAGGCGATGTTCATCGAGCTGCGCGCAAACGGATTCACCGATGTATCCGTCACAAGCGCGTACCGTTCCTACTCGTATCAGGCGTATCTTTTCAATATGTACACCGAGCAGGAGATGGCTCGAAACCCGAGTCTGACCCGCGCGCAGGCGGAAGCGATCACGGAGACGTATTCCGCACGCCCCGGCACAAGCGAGCACCAGACGGGACTCTGCTGTGACATGCACAATCTCTCCTCGGCACAGGTCGCGTTTGCCAATCAGGCGGCGTACACATGGCTGAAGGAAAACTGCTGGAAATTCGGCTTTATCATCCGCTTCCCCGAGGGGAAAGAGGACATCACGGGCATCACGTTTGAGCCGTGGCACTACCGTTTCGTCGGTCGCTACCACGCCAAGGCGATCTATGACGCCGGTTTGTGTCTGGAGGAGTATCTCGACACAATCGGCTGATAAATCCGACCGAAATCGGGAAAAATAACAAGAAAAGGAGGTGCGGCTATGTCCGGCACGGAAAAGAAGCAGGGCGGTTTGCTCGGCACGGCTGCCGTGATGGCGGTCATGATTCTGCTTTCCAAAATCTTCGGCTTGCTCCGTGACATTCTCGTTGCGGGCGCGTACGGAACAAGTGCCGCCGCCGTTGCATACGAAACGGCAAGCAGGCTGCCGATCCTCCTTTTTGATCTTGTGCTCGGCGGTGTCGTTTCCGCCGCGTTTATCCCGATCTTCAGCGATCTGCTCGTCCGTGAGGGCAAAAAATCCGCGATGTGCTACGCCGCATCCTATGTGAATGTGATCTCGCTTTTCACAGGCGCGATCACGCTCCTCGGCGTGCTGCTTGCATCCCCTCTCGTCAAATTGCTCGCGCCCGATCTGCCGGAGGAAACGCACGTGCTCGCCGCCAATCTTACGCAGATTCTCTTCCCCATGGTGATCTGCACGGGACTCGCCTACGCCTTCGTCGGCATCCTGCAATCCATGGGCGAATTTCGGATTCCTGCACTCATCAGCCTCGTTTCCAACACAATCATGGTCCTCTATCTCGTCTTTTTCGGCGACCGATTCGGTGTGACGGGTCTTGCCGCCGCGATGCTTATCGGATGGGCGGCACAGGCAATCGTGCAGATTCCGTCTCTCATAAAATTCGGCTTCAGTCCGTCCTTGAAAGCAGGGCTGTTCACCCCCGACGTGCGCCGCAGTCTCAAGCTGGCTCTGCCGATTCTCGTCGGCACGTGGACACAGCCGATCTGCTCGCTTATCAACACGCGCTTCGCCTCCGGCATGGACGGCGGACGCGCAATCACCGCGCTCGGCTACGGCAACCGCTTGTACACGATCCTCGTCGGCGTGTTCTCGTTCGTTGCGACGAATCTGCTCTTCCCGTATTTCTCCCGTGCATCCGCCGAGGGAAATCTCACAGCATCGCGCAAAATGATGATGACGTCCGTCAAGACGCTCTCGTTCATCATTGCGCCAATCGCGGGCGGACTGATCGTGCTCGCCGAGCCGATCTGCGCCATCCTGTACGAGCGCGGCGAATTTACGCCTGCCGATACCGCGCTTACGGCAACCGCGCTTCGCTTCTTTGCGGTCGGGATGCTGTTTTTAGCGGCGAATGAGGTACTCACCAAATCATTTTTCGCAGAAAAAAAGCCCGTCTATCCGATGCTCGCCGCCATCGGCGGCATGGCTGCGAACTTCATTTTCATCGTCCTTCTTGCCCCGCTCGGCATCGGCGGCATCGCGCTTGCATCCGGTCTTGCCGCCGCGGTGCAGTGCCTGCTCGGCGCGCTCTTTATGAAGCGGCTTACGAAAGCAGCACTGCCTGTCCGAGACCTTCTTGATCTTGTCAAATCCGTGCTTGCCGCCTCTTTGATGGCAGCCGCTTTGTATTTCATCCGTCCGCATCTGCCGGGCGGAAACGTAATCTCCACCGTCCTCGCCGTTTGCATCGGCGCGGCACTGTACGCGATTCTCACTCTGCTTCTCCGAAGCGAGGAGGCGCGCTTCGTCACCGAAAAATTCATCCATCCCTCAAAAAAAGGAGACTGTGCAAAATGATCCGCGTTCTGCATTTTATTTCCGATTCCAACATCGGCGGTGCCGGTCGGCTTCTGATCCACTGCCTGAAAAATTTTGATCCGTCCCTCTTTTCCGTCTCCGTAGTCGTGCCGCGCGGAAGCGCTCTCGTTCCGCTGATCGCCGAGACGGGCAAAGACGTAATCGAGTGCGATTTCGGACGGGACAAGTCCCACGAAAAGGGCGCACTCGCCGCGTATAAAAAGATCATCCGCGAGGTAAAGCCGCACATCGTACACACGCACTCCGCGTTTGATGCGAAGCTGGCGGCGTATCTCTGCGGAGTGAAGAGCCGCATCTACACGCGCCACAGCGTATTCGATCCGCCGAAAAAGCTGACGACGTTCCCCGGCAAGCAGATCGCGGGACTGGTGAACAACACCCTCGCCACGCGCATTATCGCCGTTGCCGATGCCGCCGCGGACAATCTGACCGCAACGGGCGTACGCCCCGATAAAATCACCGTAATTCTGAACGGTGTGGAGGCGCTTCCACGCACGTCGGAGGAAGAAAAGCGCGCGCTGCGCGCCTCCCTCGGCTTTGCCGAGACGGATTTCGTGGCAGGCATCTCTGCCCGTTTTGAGCCGTACAAGGGACACTCGTACCTGATCGAATCGGCAAAGCGCGTCTGCGCCGAGAATCCGAACGTGAAATTTCTGCTGATGGGGCAGGGATCGACGTATGAGGAAACAGTCGCCGCCGTGAAGGATGCCGGTCTTTCGGATTTCGTCCGCTTCACGGGCTTCGTTTCCGACGTCGCACCGTATTACAATATTCTGAATCTCTCCCTCAACTGCTCGTGGGGCACGGAGGCGACCTCCCTCGCGCTGGCTGAGGCGATGAGCCTGTCACTTCCGACCGTGGCCACCCGTTTCGGCGGCAATCCCGGCATCATCAAGGACGGCGTAAACGGTCTGCTTACGCCGATCAAGGATGCCGATGCGATGGCGGACGCAATTCTGAAGCTCGCGTCGGACAAGGTGCTGTACGACTCCCTCTCCGAAGGTGCCGCGCGCCTGTTTAAGGAGAATTTCACCGCCGCCGCCATGACGCGCAAAATTGAGGCGGTCTATCTTTCCGAAGCCGAGCGGTGCGGCTTCGCAAAATGAATTTTGAAATCGGTAAGGAGGTGCCGCTTATGAAGCGAAGAGGTCTTTGCGTGCTGTTTGCCGCTTTGGCAGCCGTTCTTCTGTTTGTACCTGCATCGGTACGCGCCGAAAGCACACTGACTGCCTCCGCCGCCGCCACGCCGTCTCCCTCCCCCGATATAGGCATGAAGGGAACGCCGCTTGACGAATTTGCCGACGGCAGCATCGACGGATGGATAGGCGGCTCGGGCATCTCCTCCGTCACGCTCACCGAGGAAGACGGTCACAACTGTCTGCGTGCCGAAACGGAGTCCGATACCGAAGACGGTCTCTTTACCGTCATGCGCCTGTTCGGAGACGATCGGCGCAATCTGATGGAGCACTCCCACGTGAGCACGGGCATCCGAATCGGCGAAAACACGGATGCCTTATACTCCGTATCCGTTACACTCTATTCCGGTCTCTCAGCCGTCACGGCGGAGACGGAAATCGCCGGCGGTGCCTGGTACGCGATCAGCGCGGATATTTCCGCGTGGGATGTACGCACAGGCGTCGATTTTCTGGAAATCCGTGTGCACTCCGCAGAAAACGCGCCGACCGATGCCATTCTTCTGAGCGGCATTTCCGCCACGGGAACCGCTTCGCTTGATTCCGTCCATGCGTTTCTCACGTTCGGCTTCACCGCAGACGGCGGCAGTGCCGTCTACGAGGAAGGCGCATACGCACTCGATGCCGGTGAGGATGGCATTCTGACACTTGTTGCCAACGCCGCACGGGAGGAATACGCAGCCGGCGAAGGCACGGCGGCGTTTCAAATCGTCCTGTCCGGCGCAAAATCGGGCGGCACGCTCTCCCTTGCCGTATCCGATGCGTTCTCCGGCGTTTCTTCCTTTGCCGTATCCTCCTCATGCACTCTGTATGAAGGAAAAAATACGTATCTTCTTCCTTTTGATCCTGCGGTAGCCCTGCACGCGTACCGACTCAGCTTCAACTCTTTGTTCGCCGCAAAGGAAGCCGTTCGCCTGCACGCGGTATCTCTCGTCTATCTCCCCGAAACGGATACCTCGGCATACGCAGGAAAAATCACCTCCTGCACGTTCTCCGACGGACTCTCCGCGCTAACGGTAACGGGCACCCTGCCCTCCAAAACGGTCACGGACAACATCCGTGGGAAAATCGTTCTGTATGAAATCCCCGTGTGGTCCGATACGGAAACCGTACTCGAAACCGGCACCCCCATCGCCGAAATCAAGGTTTCCACCAGCTTCCGTTTTCATGTGGATCTGAAAGGGCACGAGGCATCTGCCGCCGTCAGCCGCTATGCCGCGGTGCTTGTTCATGAAGACAGCGTGATCCCGATCGCACCCGCCCTCTTTCCGGATGCGGCAAGCGGCGAAAAGCGTGCCTACCGATCCGCAGTCGGTCTCTCAGGCGCGGATGCCGCAGGCGTTTTCACCGCCAATGCCGCCGCCGTAATCGTGGACGTTTACGTGGACGAGCTTCTCGGCGGTGTCGCCGGAAACAACAGCGGACGGCTCTGCATCCGCGGCGGTCGGTACTACTATCTCGACACCGAACTGCTCCGCGCGCTCGATGACGAGCTTCGCTTTTACAGTGCGGCGGACGTGGATGTGTATCTCCGCCTTTTGTGCGAAACGGATCTTTCCGCCCGCAACTTCACCTTTTCCTATGACGGCGCGAGCTTCTTCGCCTTTGACGTGACAAATGAGGACGGCGCGTATATGCTTTCCGCAGTAACAGATCACCTTGCATCCTCCTATCCGTCCGTGCGCGGATTTATCGTCGGAGAGAGACTGGACAGCGCCCTCTATAACGGTGCGGATATGTCCAATCTCGCCGCCTACGCCGCACTGTGCGCCGATACGATGCAGATTGTGTACACCGCCGCCGCCGCGCATATTCCCGATGTTTCCGTTATTGCACCGATCGGACACTACCTCGCAGAGGCGGAGAACGATTCTTCCGCCGCCGCGGATTCTGTTCTTTTCTCCGTGCATCTCTCCCGTTCTATTGCGGAAAGCAGCAACATGCCTTACGGACTTCTGTACGTCTCCGACAATGCCGCGGAGATGGTGGGACATACGGAAAATATTCTGAGCCGCATGAGCGTCATGCACGCCGCTGTCCCGAGCGAGCTGTTTCTCCTCTGGCAGCCTGCTTTTGCCAATGCTGAATCCATCATTTCGGAATACAGTATACGGTGCGAAGCGGTCGAGAGACTGAATATCCGTGCATTTTTCCTCGGCGTGGAGCGACAGACGGACACGGATGCCCTCTATCGGAATCTGAAATACGTGGAGGTTGCGGGCGATACGGGCCGCACACTGCACGAATATGACGCAGAGCTTCTCCCCAATGCACCGGGCGAAGCTGATTACACCAGCACCTACAGCCTGTACGATTTTTCCGAATCCTTCAGCACCCTTGACTGGATCGCCGGCAGCGGATGCTCCCAGCTCACAACGCAAGCGGATATTCTTGCAAAGGACACGCGCGTGATGCACGCCGTTTTCCTTTCCGAAGACGGCGATATGTTCGGCAAAGTCAGCGGCAACATCCTATGCATGATGCCTGCCGCCGTGGATTTTACCGCCGCGCCGTACATCAGCTGTTCGCTTCGCGTCAACTCCTCCTTGGAATCCACTGATACGGCGGAGCTTGTTTTCGTTTTCGGCAGCGATGACGCACGGGCGGAATACGCGATCACCGTACCCACAGGACAGACTGTCCACGTGTTGTGCGATCTCTCGGAATACGGAAAAATCGCCGCGATCAATTCCGCCGCCATTCTCGTGAAAGCGGATTCTCCCGTAACGATGGATATTTCGGAAATCCGCTGTCACAGCAATACACACACGCAGGACGCACTGCAAAACTATTTTACTGCCTCCCTCGCGCCTGACTCCGCCGGTACCGTTACGGTTGCACAAGTCGCCGTACTCCTGCTTCTTTTGGTTGCTACGCTGTCTGTATTTGCGCTTCTCTCACGCAAGGAAAGCGCACGGCGCAAAGGCATCGATCCCTGACGGAGGATTTCTTTATGAAATACCGTATTTTCTCCCTTCTTTTTGCCGCCGCCATGGTCGGCACAGGTGCTGTCTATCTCGCCCGTGGGAGTGCTTCGCTCGTGTTCGTTCTGCCGATTCTCACGCTGTGTTTGTGGGCGATCTCAGCACTTCAGCTTCTCGAAATCCGCGCGGCCGGCGGACGCGGCATCATCACGCTTTTGCCGGCGCTCGCCATGGGTCTCGCCGCCCTTGCCGCCACACTTGCAACGCTCGCTTACTACGCGGGAATGTGAAACGAAAAGAAATCCTGCTCCACTCGGCGCAGGATTTTTTATTTTTCTCTTGACAAACAATACTATGTGTGGTATAGTATTATGCATAAGGAGGTATCAATATGGATATTCAACTGAAGCGCGGACTGCTCGACGTGTGCGTTCTTGCCGCAATCAAGGACGTGCCCTCCTACGGATACCAAATCATCAAAGATATGAAGCCCTACGTAGAGATGTCGGAATCAACGCTGTATCCGATTCTCAGGCGGTTGGAGAGCGCACAGCTTCTCACCGTTCAGGCGGCGGAGCACAACGGGCGGCTTCGGAAATACTACCGCATCACGCCCGCGGGAGTCCGGCGCATCGAAGATTTCAAGATGGAGTGGAACGAAATTCTGTCCATTTACCGTTTCGTGACAAAGGGGGAAAACCATGACTAAAAGTGAATTTTTACACCGGTTATCCGCGCGATTGCAAGCACTGTCCGAAAATGACCGTGCAGCGGCACTCACGTACTGGAGCGAGATGATCGACGACCGCATGGAGGACGGCATGAGCGAGGAGGACGCTGTCCGCGCTGTGGGTACTCCGGCAGAGGCCGCCGCACAGATTTTGGGCGAGGCGTTGCCTCCCGAGCCGCACAAACCCCAACGAAAACGAAAGACATGGGAGATTGTGCTTCTCATTTTAGGCTCGCCTGTCTGGCTGTCGCTTCTGATTGCCGCCTTCGCGGTCCTTCTGTCGGTATACCTTTCCGTTTGGGCGGTTGTGATCTCTTTGTGGGCGAGTGCGATCGCTGTCACCGTAACGGGGCCCGTATCGCTCGTGTACGGTATTTCCTGTCTGATCGGCGCGGACGTAAGCGGAGGACTTCTGTATATCGGCGCGGCGTTTGCCTTTGTCGGCATCGGACTGTCCCTCTTTGCCTTGTCCCTGTGGAGTGCCAAAGAAATCTGCGCACTCACCGCGCGTCTATTGAGAAGAAAGAATGCCCCACTGAAAAAGGAGAAAGGATTATGAAAAAAATGCTTATTTTTGCCGCTGTTGCCGTCGGAATCGGCATCATCCTTGCACTGATCGGTTGCGGACTGAACGGCTTCCGACTGCCGACAGCTAAGACCGAAACGAACACCTACCCGATCGAAGCGGATTTTCAAAACATATCCGTAATCGCTGCAACCGCCGATGTCCGCCTCCTGCCCGCAGAGGGAGAAGCGTGCACCGCCGTGTGCAAAGAATCCCCGAAACTCCGTTTTTCAGCCGCAGTAGAGAACGGCACGCTCACCGTTACCGTTCAGGATACGCAAAAATGGTACGAGAGGCTGTTTACATTCTTCATGCCGAGCGTAACTGTTTATCTGCCTCAGCATGAATACGGCACGCTCACCGCGCAGGTGACAACCGGTGACGTGGAGGTAGCGCCGGAGTTTCTGTTCACCTCCGTTTCCTTGACAGGCACCACGGGAGATGTTCGATTTTCGGCAAGCGCAAAAGATCATATTTCCATCGAAAGAACAACCGGCTCCGTTCAGGTATCGGGCACGGCTTGCACAGATTTAGGCATACGTCTAACAACAGGCAAGGCCACCCTGCAAATAATCCTGTGTGACACGGTTTCCATCCATGTCAGCACGGGTGATACCGATCTCACCGACGTAAGCTGTACGGATCTGCAAATCGAATCGACCACCGGCGACGTTACGCTCGCGCACACAATTGCCGCCGAAACGATCCGCGTAAAGACCTCCACAGGCGACGTGCGGTTTGATAAATCGGACGGAAGAGAGATCTATGCAGAGACCTCCACAGGCGATGTAACGGGCACGCTTATCACAAACAAGGTGTTCTTCGCGCAGACGAGCACGGGAAAAATCCGCGTACCGAAAACGACCTCGGGCGGCAGATGCGAAATCAACACCGGCACGGGCAATATTTCGATAGAAATCGCCGCCCCGGACAGCGATACTCCCGATGAGGTTTTTGAAACGGCACCGCTTATCGAACCGCCCGCCGAAGACTGAGCGACAAAAAAGGCTATTGCTTTAGAGCAGTTCTCTAAAGGACAGTTTTGAGGAATACGGTATATCTCGAAAGAGGTATGCCGTATTTTGGCTTGTCAGGAAAAATGACAAGGCATAGATGAACGTGGCTCCCTCCGGGAGGGAGCCGGTGCCGTAGGCGACTGAGGGAGAATGCGTTAGAATAAAGTTAGCACAAGCCTAAAATCACGCGGGCTCCTTCCGTCACGCTATCGCGTG